>NZ_JBHJWV010000005.1:0-196334 GCF_042266785.1 Microbacterium sp. NPDC056052 | reverse complement strand
ACCTGGACAAAAATTAGACCGACCCGTTGGGGTGTTTTAGGGTCCACCGGGTTGGCGGGGGGTTGGCTTGGGGCGGCGGGGGTTAACGGCCCGCGCTTCGCCTCGGTCGCGCTGCGCGCGTCCTCGCTCAACGACCGATACGCCTTCCTCCCCTCAACGACAGGCCCCTCGAATCCCTCCCGGAGTCCTCATGCCCACGTTCGCCATCGGCGAGACCGACTTCCTCCTCGACGGAGCACCGTTCCAGGTGATCTCCGGGGCGATGCACTACTTCCGCATCCACCCGGACCAGTGGGAGGACCGGCTGCGCACCGCGCGGCAGATGGGTCTCAACACCATCGAGACCTACGTGCCGTGGAACGCGCACGAACCACGGCGCGGAGAGTTCGCCGCTGCGGGTGGCCTCGACCTCGGACGCTTCCTCGACCTCGTCCAGGCCCACGGCATGTTCGCAATCGTGCGGCCGGGACCCTACATCTGCGCCGAGTGGCACAACGGCGGACTGCCCGAGTGGCTCATCGAAGACCGAACGATCGCGGTGCGCTCGCGGGATCCGCGCTACCTCGCCGAGGTCGAGCGGTATCTGAGCGCGGTCTACGACATCGTCCGTCCGCGCCAGCTGACGCACGGCGGCGGCGTGATCCTGGTGCAGATCGAGAACGAGTATGGCGCCTACGGATCCGACAAGGCCTATCTGCGTGCGCTCACCGACATGACCAGGGCCGGAGGCATCGACCTGCCGCTGACGACGGTCGATCAGCCGACCGACGCGATGCTCGACGACGGCACGCTGCCCGGGCTGCTCAGCACGGCCTCCTTCGGATCCCGTGCGACGGAGCGGCTCGCAGCGTTGCGCCGTCATCAGCCCCGCGGCCCGCTCATGTGCGCCGAGTTCTGGTGCGGCTGGTTCGACAGCTGGGGGGAGCCGCATCACACGACATCGGCGGCGGACAGCGCGGCCGAGCTCGAGGCGATCCTCGCCGCGGGGGCGAGCGTGAACATCTACATGGTGCACGGCGGCACCAACTTCGGCTACCTGGCCGGCGCCAACGACAAGGGCGTCTACCGGCCGATCACGACCTCGTACGACTACGACGCGCCGATCGCCGAGGACGGCACACCCACCGAGAAGTACTGGCGGTTCCGCGACGTGATCGCCGCGCACGCGCCGGTGCCCGATGAACGCCCGGCGATGAGAACGCCGTGCCGCGTCCTCGAAGCGCCGCTCACCCGTGCCGTTCCGCTCGCCGACGCCGGACTGGAGCGCTGGACCGCGCACGACGCGACCCCCGCGGCCACCGCCTTCGGGTCGCCACGCGGATACTCCCGCTACGCGATCGAGATCCCGCGCGGCGGCGCGCTCACCGTGACGGAGGTCCGCGACCGCGCCCACGTGCTGCTCGACGGCCGCCCGGTCGGCATCCTCGACCGCGAGGCGCACGACCGCGTTCTCGCGCTGCCCTCGGGCGGGGAGCTGTCCATCCTCGTCGAGCACCTGGGCGGCGTGAACTACGGGCCCCGGATCGGCGAGGCCAAGGGCCTCATCGGCCCGGTGCGCCTGGACGGGGAGGAGTTGCGCGGCTGGCTCGCCTCGTCCCTGGAGCTGGAGGCGGACGGGGTCCGTGCGGCGCTCGGCGCGCACGGGACGGCTGTGCCGCCGGGACTCCCGCTCGGCGGGCCGGTGCTGCTCGCGGGCAGCTTCGATGCGGACGGATCCGGCGACCTGCACCTCGATGTGCGGGGGTGGGGCTCTGGCACCGTGTGGATCAACGGCTTCGCGCTGGGCCGTTACTCGGCCCGCGGCCCGCAGGAGACCCTGTATGTGCCGGCTCCGCTGCTGCGCGGGGAGGGCAACGAGATCCTGATGGTCGAGCTGCGCGGGGTGGAGCGCACCACCGTGCGGTTCGCCGCGGAGCCGCGGCTCGGCCCGACCGAGTTCTGAGGTGAGTTCAGTGCACTGCGGAAGCGGGCCCCGTGCTGTCACGCACGACCAGGCGGGTCGGGATCAGGGTTCGGCTGTGGGCGTCCGGCTCTCCCTCGATGAGCGACAGCAGCAGCGTCGCCGCGGTGTGTCCGACGCGGTCGAGGTTCTGGTGCACCGTGGTCAGGGCCGGCCAGAACGTCGCAGCGCCTTCCGCGTCGTCGAAGCCGACGACGCTGAAGTCTCCGGGGATGCGGAGCCCGTGTTCATGGAACGCGTGCATCGCGCCCAGCGCCATCTGATCGTTCCCCGCGAAGATGGCCGTCGGTCTCGGGTGCTCGCGGAGGATCTGCTCGCCGTGCGCGAGCCCCGAGGCGGCGGACCAGTCCCCGTACCGGATCGGACGCTCGACGAGGCCCGCCTCGGAGGCGATCCGGCGATAGGTCTCGGCGCGGCGCTGTGCCGAGAAGGAGTTCGCCGGACCCGCGATGTGCACGATGTCGCGGTGTCCGAGGTCGATCAGATGCTGCATGGCGATCCGCGCTCCCTGTTCCTGATCGCTGTCGACCACCGTGTAGGGGAGGTGGGCGTCGGAGTCGACGATGACCACGGGGAGTCCCGCCGCCACCGGGAGCTCGTCGAGCGAGCCGACCTCCGCCGACATGATGAGGATGATCCCGTCGACGGCCTGTTCCTCCAAGCGCCCGACCGCTCCGGCGACATCGGTCGCCGCCGGGTTGCTGAGGGGCAGCAGCGTCGTGGTGTAGCCCGCCTTCTCGGACGCCTCGGCCACCGCATCGAGCGTGCGGTCGTTGCCGAAGGTCGAGAGGTTGAAGGTCACGAAGCCGATCGACCGGAAGCGTCCGGACTTCAAGTTGCGCGCGGCGCGATTGGGGCGGTAGCCGAGCTCCTTCATCGCCGCGAGCACCTTCTCGCGCTTCTCCGGTCGCACGTGCTCGTAGCCGTTCGCGACACGCGACACGGTCTGCGGCGACACTCCCGCGCGCTCGGCGACGTCCTTGATCGATGCGCGCGGTGCGCCGTCCCTGTTCCGTCGCATGTTGATCCCTTGCATGGCAACGTAAACAATAGCTCACCCCGTCATCAGGAGGAAAGATGATCACCGACACCACCGGATCCCAGGGCCCTGCCGCGTCCGCACCGGCGACACCCGATCTCGGCGTGGCCCTCACGAGCGGGGGCGTCACACTCGTCCTCGATCTCCGCGCAGGGCGGCTGCCCGTCGTGCTGCATTGGGGGGCGGAGCTCGGCCCGCTCGACGCCGACTCCTTCGCGATGATGGCAGCCGCGATCCGACTGCCGTCCGCCGCGGAGTCCGTGGTGGACGCGTCGGAGCCGGTGACGATGCTCCCCGCCGGCACCGATGGCTGGGCGGGCCGCCCTGGGCTCAGCGGATCCCGCGCCGGAGCGGCCTGGTCGCCGGAGTTCACGACCACGCACGTGACCCTCGACGGCGCCGCGCTCGTGACGCCCGGTCTGCATGCCGCAGGGGCCGGGGTCCTGGAGGTCCGGGCGCGGGACGAGGAGACCGCCCTCGCCCTCGCGCTCACGATCGAGCTGACGCCGGCCGGGGTGGTCCGCGCGCGCGCCGAGGTGCAGAACATCGGTGGCGACGACTACCAGCTGGACGAGCTGTCTCTGGCGCTGCCGGTGCCGCTGGATGCCGACGAAGTGCTCGACTTCGCCGGCCGCTGGGGGGCGGAGCGCACCCCGCAGCGCCACCGCGCCGTGATCGGCCAGTACCGTCGGGAGAACCGCCGGGGGCGCACCGGGCTGGGTTCCGCCTACCTCCTCTGCGCGGGCATCGCAGGGTTCGGCTTCGACCGCGGGCGGGTCTGGGGGATCCACACGGGCTGGTCGGGGAACCACGTGCACGAACTGGAGCGGACGACGGACGGGATCCAGCTGCTGCGCGGAGGAGAGCTCCTGCTGCCGGGGGAGATCACGCTCGCGCCGGGGGCGTCGTACCGGACGCCCTGGGTGCTGGGCTTCCACGGCGTCGGGCTGGACGCCCTCGCCGCGCAGTCCCACGCGCTGCTGCGCTCCCGTCCGACGTATCCGCGGCGACCGCGACCGGTCACCCTGAACGTGTGGGAGGCCGTGTACTTCGCGCAGGACCTCGCCTCCTTGACCGAGCTCGCGGATGCGGCCGCCGAGGTCGGCATCGAGCGGTTCGTCGTGGATGACGGGTGGTTCGGAGCGCGGCGCGACGAGCGGGCGGGGCTGGGCGACTGGACCGTGTCGCCAGAGGTCTGGCCGGCCGGGCTGCATCCGCTGATCGCGCACGTGCAGGCGCGTGGGATGGAGTTCGGTCTCTGGGTGGAGCCCGAGATGGTGAATCCGGATTCGGATCTCGCCCGTGCGCATCCGGAGTGGATCCTCCGGGCGCGGGACCGGATGCCGCTCCCCGCCCGGCACCAGCAGGTGCTCGACCTGTCGAATCCGGCGTGTTTCGCGCACATCGATGCGGCGCTGCGCGCGCTGCTCGCGGAGTATCCGATCCGTTATCTGAAGTGGGACCACAACCGTGATCTCGTCGATGCCGGCGCCGGTGAGGGGGCAGGACCCGCGCGGCGCCCGGGGGTGCATGCGCAGACCGAGGCGGTCTACCGGCTCATGGCGGGGCTCAAGCGCGATCATCCGGGGCTCGAGATCGAGTCCTGCTCGTCGGGCGGCGGGCGCATCGATCACGGCATCCTCGACATCACGGATCGCGTCTGGGTCTCGGACGACAACGATCCGCTCGAGCGTCTGCGCATCAACCGCTGGACCGCGCAGCTCGTGCCGCCGGAGATGATGGGCACGCACATCGCGTCCCCGTGGTCGCACACGACCGGTCGCACTCACTCCCTGGCCTTCCGCGCGTCGGTCGCGCTCTTCGGCCATCTCGGCGTCGAATGGGACATCCGCTCCTGCAGCCCGCAGGAGCGGGCGGCGCTCGCCGACTGGATCCGGCTCCACAAGGATCTCCGGGAGCTGATCCGCTCGGGGCGCCTGGTCCGCTCCGACACCGCAGATCCGCGCATCGCGGTGCAGGGCGTGGTCTCCGAGAACCGCGGGCGCGCCGTGTACCTCTTCGCGCAGACCGCGATCCTCGACACGTCGACCGCGGGGCGGGTCGTGCTCCCCGGGCTCGATCCGCAGCGCCGGTACGCGGTCACGGTGGCGGATCCGGGCGGCGAGACCGCGCCCGGCCATCAGGCGCCATGGCAGGAGCGGGAGCGGGCGGTGCTTCCGGGTGACGTGCTCGGGCACGTGGGGCTGGTGATGCCCTCGCTGCGTCCGGAGCATGCCGTGCTGATCGAGGTGCGCGAGGTGAGCGGACCCGGTCGTCCTTCTTGACGCGCGAGAAGCCCGCAGACCGGACCTCAGCCGAGGACGACCTCGTCGCCTACCCGGATCGTTCCGCCGACGCCCGCATCGTCGCCCACGGCGCCGCTCACTCCCGGGAGGATCAGCAGGCGGCCGAGCGTCGGCTCGTCCTGGCCGAGGGATCCGGTGAGCGTCTTCAGCACGCTCGCGTCGCGCTCGCCGGTGTCAGGGTTCGCGTGGGTCGCGAGGCAGCGCACGATCGGACCGGCCGTGGCGAGGCGGACGTCTCCGATCGTGACCTCGCCCTGCCAGTCCAGTTCGTCCCAGGCGTCGACCCCGCCGATCACGACGTTCGAGCGGAACCGGCGGTCATCGACGTCCTGCTCGAGCGCCGTGCCGAGTGCTGCGACGCTGGCCTCGCTGTGCACCGAGACGTATCCCCGCCCGCGGTCCTGGAAACGCGAGTTCTCGCCGTCGCCGACGAGGGCCAGAGGCAGGCGCCCCGGGCGCTGCAGGCGCTTGCCGTCGGGGGAGCCGAGCACGAAGTCCGTCACCGCCTCGACGAGCGCGGCGCGGCCGTCGTCGTCCAGCCCCGCCTCGACGAGCGTCGCCCCGGCGTGGTCGATGCGCATGCGCCGCGCGGCCTCGTCGTACTCCAGCCGCAGCGCGGCGAGTCCGGGGAAGGTCTCGAGCGCGAGCCCCTTCGACTTCGGCCAGTGGTCCAGCCCGTCGCGCTCCTCGGGGGTCGCCGCATCGCCGAAGCGGAACGCGAGCACGCGGTCGCCGGCGATCCGCCCATCCGCCTGCACGGTGAGCGCGGGCAGCTTCTCGGGTGTGAATCCCTTGACCGGGTGGCGGTAGAGCGCGACGACGTGAGGCATGGATCCATCCTCGCAGGGCCGTGCGGACGCTCAGGACCGGATCGGATCCGGTCCCTGCGGGAAGGACCGCGCTGCGCAGAACGAACGACGAACCCCGCCGCGAGCGGACTCGGGCGGGGTTCCGAACGATGAGGCTCAGGCCTTTTCGAGCTCGTCCTCGTCTTCGTCGGCGTACTGATCCGCCCACTTGTCGACGTACTGGTCCTCGTTCTCCGGATGACCAAGCTCGCGCTCCAGCGCCGAGTAGTTCACCGACGGACTGTACGACTTCAGTTCGCGGGCAATCTTGGTGTGCTTTGCCTTCTGACGGCCACGGCCCATGCGCGAGACCCCCTTACTGTAAGCAGCGTGCGAAACGGGCTCGCTGTCTATTTCCGGCACCGGCTCGCGGCCGGTAAGAGTAGCATCCAGGATAGCACGCGGGCCCCCTCACCTCGCCGTGACGGGTCCCCGATACCGCCGCACCGAAGGGAATGACGAGATGAGCGACACCGCCTCCACCCCCGAGGACCAGGAGCTGCAGGATCCGCAGCTGCAGAAGGCCGTGATCGTGGCGCTGCGGCCGGGGCAGCCCCCGCGCGTGCTCGCCGAGGCCATCCGTTATGCGGGCCTGCTCACGGCTGCGCTGGTGGTCGTGCACGTGGACGTCACCCGGTTCGTGACCTTCGAGGATCCGGACGGGATGGTGCATTCCGCGCCCATCGACCTCAACATCGACACCGGCGCGGAGGAGTTCGCGGAACTGCGCCGCGAGGTCGAGGAGGTGCTGGCCGGATCCGGGCTCACCTGGACCGCGCGCCAGCTCGTCGGCGACCCGGCGCTCGCGATCAAGCACCTCGCCGGCGCGCTGGACGCGCAGCTGATCGTGGTCGGCACCCGCAGCCGCGGCCTCGGCGAGTCGATCCGCGAGTTCTTCACCGGATCCGTCGCCGCCCGCCTCTCGCACCGCCAGTCCCGGCCCATCCTCGTCGTCCCGCTCGAGGAGCCGATCGCCGATGACAAGAAGGATCCCTGGGCCGAGTAGACCCGGGCCCTCCCTCAACGACCGCCGGCGGGTCCTGCGGCGGCGAGCGCGGCGGTGACGGCGCGCGCGGCCGTGTCGAGGGTGGCGTCGAGCTCGCTCACGACCTGAGCGGGCAGCAGGCCTCCCTTCGCGACGTGCGTGCGCAGGTCGGCGCGCACCCTGGCGCGGAACTCGTTGATCGAGGCGTCCGCGCGGCGCAGCTCCTCGCGGCTGGCGATCCGCTCGTCGGCGCGCGCCGAGGCCTCCCGATAGGACGAGGACGAGGCGCCCTTCTGCTCCTCGCGGGCGGCGGCGGCCAGATCCGCACGAAGGCTCTTCATGGCCTCCTGCACGCTCTGGCGCACCTCGTTCGCGATGAGGCGCACCGAATCGTTCAGCCCCGCCTCGATGCCCTGCAGGTCGCCCTCGCGGGAGGAGAGCTCGGTGCGGCCGGCCTCGGTGATCGCGTAGATCGTGGTGCGGCCATCGACGGTCTTCGTGACGAGGCCCTCCTCCTCGAGCTTCGCGAGACGGGGGTAGATCGTGCCGGCGCTCGGCGTGTACGTGCCCCCCGTGCGGTCGGTCAGCGCCTGGATGATGCCGTACCCGTGCTGCGGAGATTCGGCCAGGAGCGCGAGCAGGTACAGGCGGAGATCGCCGTGGGAGAAGACTGCGGGGCTCACAGCAGGTCCTCGCCGTCGGAGGTGAACGACACCGGGGCCTCTGCGGCGTCGCGGCGCAGCACCGTGATGTCGCCGGAGACGGTGTTCGCCCGTACGTCCGCGAAGGATCCGGACAGCTCGCCGCGCGATCCCGTGAAGGTCGAGGGCCCGGAGGATCCGCGCGGCACGCCGTCGATCGTGATGCGGCCGCTCAGCGCGCGGGCCACGTAGTTCGCGGGCAGGCTCTCGTCCAGGCGCACGGTCGCGTCGCCCGAGACGCTGTTCAGCGACACGGTGTTGACGGGGCCGGTCGCGTCGATGAGCATCGCGCCGGAGACGCTGTCGACCGTCGCCTTGCGCACCTCGCCGGTCAGCGCGACGCTGCCGGAGACGGTGTTCGCGGTGGCGGATCCGGACAGGCCGCGCACCTGCACGTCGCCCGAGACGGTGTTCACGTTGAGGTCGCCCGTGTGGGTGTCGACGATGAGGTCGCCGGAGACCGTGTTCAGGCGGGCGTCCTCGGTGAGTCCGGAGACGAGGGCTCCCGCGCTCACCACGCCCAGGTTGAGGGCGATGTCGCGCGGGACGGCGACGCTGATCTCGGCCTTGGGGCCGCCGGCGCCGAAGTTGCGGAACACCTCGAGGAAGTTGTCCCAGCCGATCTGCGGGTGATCGATCTCGATCTGAGTGCCGTCGGATTCGATCCGCAGGTCCTTGATGGTGACGTTGTGCACCTCGATCCTGATGCCCGGTTCGTCGTGGGCGATGACGTCGACCTGCCCGCCGACGAGCCCGATCTTGAGCTTCGACGCGCGCTCGATGTCGATCACGCGCTCCTGCCCGGGGGCGATGAGCCACTTCTCGGTCATGTCTGTTCTCCTGGTCCAGTGATCCCGACCGTCAGATCGAGATATATCGTGTCCGATCACTGTAACACGATATATCTCGAGTGTGTCAAGAGGCGTCGACGAGAAACCACATCCTGCATGAGACACCACCACAGACGTGGTGTCTCATGCAGGATGTGGTTTCTCAGGGGCCGGCGTGCGCGTCGGACTCCGGGCTCAGGAATAGACGGGGCTGAAGGTGTGCGTGTTGTTCGCCGGGATCGCGTCCGTGTAACCCGAAGGGGGCAGCAGCGATACCGTGATCGGCTGCACATCGGTGTACCACGGCGGAGTGGGTGCACCTCCCGCGTCGAAGCCGATGGTGATCACGATCGAGCCGCCGGATGCCGGGATCGGGTCGGGAACGGTGAACATCGCCGTCGTGACGTTGCCGGTGGTCGAAGTGCTCGCCAGGGCCAGGCTCACGGGCCCGCTGCTCGCGTTGGACGTCGCGAAGACGCGTGAGTCGAAGCTGATCGCGATAGTCGCCCCGGCGGGGGTCGCAACGGCGCCGGAGGTGGACGCGGAGTAACGCGAGGTCCAGCTGAGCTGATAGCTGCTCTGACCGTCCGGACTCGTGCCCGTGATGCCTTCGCCCACCGGCTGCGGCGTCAGCACGAGGTCGGTGGCCGTGCTCGCCGCAGCGAGCGGCATGGCGGCGGCGGCGGCCACCACCGGGATCGACCACGCGGTGGTCTTCAGGACGGTGCGTCGCGGGAATCTGCGCGCGGCGATCGTGGTCTCGTCGGTCATGGGGTTCCCTCCGGTGGAACGTGCGTGTCGCAAGCCTATGCGTCAGCTGAGTGGCACGCGAAACCGCCGGCCGGTGAGAGCCGCGTCCTCAGGCCGTGGGCGGGGTGTGCCAGATCCGGTCGATGTAGTCGCGGATCGAGCGGTCGGAGGAGAAGAAGCCGCAGCGGGCGACGTTGAGGATCGCTGCGCGGACCCACCCGTCCTGGTCGGCATAGGCCGCGTCCACGCGCTGCTGCGCCGCCATGTAGGCGGAGTAGTCGGCGAGCACCATGAACCGGTCCTCGTAGAGCAGATTCGAGACCACGGGCTCGAACACAGAGCGGTCGCCGCCGGAGAAGGCCCCGGACGCGATGAGGTCGATCGCACGGCGGAGGCCCGCATCCTCCTGGTAGAACGCGGCAGGGTGGTAGCCGGCGTGGGCGAGCTCGGAGACCTCGGGCTCGGTCATCCCGAACAGGAAGAAGTTGTCGTCGCCGACGAGCTCGCGGATCTCGACGTTCGCGCCATCGTCCGTGCCGATCGTGAGCGCGCCGTTGAGGGCGAACTTCATGTTGCCGGTGCCCGACGCCTCTTTGCCGGCCAGTGAGATCTGCTCACTGAGGTCCGCCGCGGGGATCACGCTCTCCGCGAGCGTCACGTTGTAGTTCGGCGGGAACAGCACCTGCAGGCGCCCGTCGAGGCGCGGATCCGTGTTGACGACGGATCCGACCGCGTTGATGAGATGGATGATCCGCTTCGCCATCGCGTATCCGGGGGCCGCCTTCGCGCCGAAGAGCACGGTGCGCGGCTGCAGGTCCGCGAGCGGGATGCGGCCCGACACGACGCCCTCGTACTCGCTCACCACGTGCAGCACCTTGAGCAGCTGCCTCTTGTACTCGTGCAGGCGCTTGACCATCACGTCCACGAGGTGGCCGTCGCCGACCCGCATCCCGTCGCGTGCCTGCAGCACGTCGTTCAGACGGCGCTTGTTGCCGGCCTTGACCGCGGCGAACGACGCGCGGAACGCGGCGTCCTCGGCGAACGGCTCGAGCTCGCGCAGCCGCTCCAGATCGGTGACCCAGCCCTCGCCGATCGCGTCGGTGATGAGGGTGGACAAGCCGGGATTCGCGAGCCGCAGGAAACGGCGCGGGGTGACGCCATTGGTCACATTGGTGAACTTCTCCGGGAAGAACTCCGCGAACGCGGGCAGCACCTTGTCGCGCAGCAGCTGCGAGTGCAGCTCGGCCACGCCGTTGACCCTGCTGCCGGCGACGGTCGCGAGGTACGCCATCCGCACGGCGCGCACCGGGAACTCGGCGATGATCGACATGTCGCGGATCCGCATCTCGTCGTCCCCGAATCGCGCGCGCACCGCGGCGAGGAACTCCTCGTTGATCCGGTAGACGATCTCCAGATGCCGCGGCAGCAGGCGGCCGAGCAGCTCGACCGGCCACACCTCGAGCGCCTCCGGCAGCAGCGTGTGGCAGGTGTACGCGAAGCACTGCTGCGTCACCGTCCAGGCCGCGTCCCAGTCCATGCCGTTCTCATCCACGAGCACGCGCATGAGCTCCGGAACGGCGATCACGGGGTGGGTGTCGTTGAGCTGGAAGATCACGCGCTCCGGCAGCCGCGCGAGATCGAAGTCCTCGGGCAGCCGGTCGAGGAAGTCGCGGATCGATGCGGCGACGAAGAAGTACTGCTGCTGCAGCCGCAGCTCCTTGCCCTGCGGCGTGGAGTCCTCCGGGTAGAGCACCTTGGAGATGTTCTCGGCGAAGGTCTGCGCGCGCACGGCCTGCTCGTAGTCGCCGGAGTTGAAGATGCGCAGATCGAAGGCGTCCGTCGCCTTCGCCCGCCACAGCCGCAGCGTGTTCACACGGTCGTTCCTGAACCCCGGCACGAGGTAGTCGTAGGGCACGGCGCTGACGTTCCACCCCGGGATCCATCGCGACCGCACGGTTCCGGCGTCGTCGAAGGTCTCGGTGCGGCCGCCGAAAGACACGGTCTGCGCCGCCTCGGGACGGGGCTGCTCCCACGGGGCGCCGAGCGTGAGCCACGCGTCGGGCTGCTCGACCTGCTGGCCGTCCTCGAACGTCTGGCGGAAGATGCCGTACTCGTACCGGATCCCGTAGCCGATGCTCGGCACCCCGAGCGTGGCGAGCGAGTCGATGAAGCACGCGGCGAGGCGTCCGAGACCGCCGTTGCCGAGGCCCGGTTCGATCTCGTGCCGGCGCAGTTCGTCCAGATCGATCCCGCAGGCGGCCATAGCGTCCGCCGCGACCCCGGCGAGGTCGCCCGCGAGCAGGTCGTTGTCGAGCTGGTTGCCGAGCAGGTACTCCGCGGACAGGTAGCAGACGGCCTTGGCCTGCACCTCGGCCTGGCGGTGCTGATCGGCCAGGGCATGCAGCATCAGGTAGTCGCGCACCGTGCGGGCGAGGGCGAGATAGCGGTCGTTCGTGCTGGCGTCGGCGAGCGTCACCCCGCCGTCGAAGTTCAGGTTGCGCAGGAACTGCGCGGCGAAGCCGTCCGCGGTCGGCGGAAGCTCGAGCGCGGGAACGGGCGGGTGCGGGGCGGTGGCACCGGAGGAGGTCACGCGACGAACGTACCGCAGGGATCCGTCGCATCCTCCCGATCCGCTTGACCTTGACGCAACGTCAACTTCTACGGTGGTCATGTGGACGACGGAAGGAGGATCCTATGACGCATCGGGACTGGTCGATCCAGGAGATCGCACGGCTGACCGGCACCACGAGCCGCACCCTGCGGCACTACGACGACATCGGTCTGCTGCCGCCGACGCGGGTCGCCTCGAACGGTTACCGGCACTACGACCAGGGCGCGCTCCTGCGCCTGCAGCGCATCCTGCTGCTGCGCGAGCTGGGGCTGGGTCTGCCGGCGATCGCCGAGGTGGTCGGAGCACCGGGAGCCGGCCGATCACCTGCTTCTGGCGCCGGGAGGCCAGGAGCAGCCGCAGGGCCGGCGTCGGACTGGAAGGCGGGCGCCGAGATCGAGGCGGCGGCCCTCGAGAAGCACCTCGCGCTGCTGCGCGCGGAGCAGACCAGGCTGGCGCGGCAGATCGCGTCGGTCGAGAACACCATCACCGCACTCAGAGAAGGAGGAGCACTCATGCCTGACGACATGTTCGACGGCTTCGATCACACCCGGTACAAGGACGAGGTCGAGACCCGCTGGGGCGCCAAGGCCTACGCCGACAGCGACCGCTGGTGGCGCGGGCTCGGCACCGAGGGGCAGGACGCGTGGAAGGCGCTCGTCGCCGACCTCAACCGGAGCTGGATCGCGCTCGCCGAAGCGGGAGCGGATCCGGCATCGCCCGAGGCGCAGGACGTGGCGCGCCGTCACGTCGACTGGCTCACGGGCATCCCCGGCACTCCGGCCTACGGCGCGGCCGGCGACCGCAAGGCGTACGTCATCGGCCTCGGCGAGATGTACGTGGCTGATCCGCGCTTCGGCGCGAACTACGCCACCGACGCGGACCGGGCCGCGGCTGCGGCGTCGGGAGCGGCCGGCACCGCAGGCGCCGCGTTCGTCCGCGACGCCCTGCGGATCTACGCGGAGGACAACCTCTGATCCCTGTCCCGGCGCCGTCGCGCGGCGCCGGGATAGGCTGGCACCACGATGGGCATCTCGCGGCGAACCCTGCTCGTCGGCGTCGGCGCCGGAGCCGGTGCCGTCGCGGTGCTGCTCGCGGCCTGCACGCCGGAGCCGCAGCCGACGAAGACGCCGACGTCCGCCCCGCCCTCGCCGACGCCGACGGTTCCGCCGGGCGCAGCTCCGGAACCGACCGCCTGGATGCGCAGCACCTGGTCGACGGATGCATACTCCCGCGGTGCGATGAGCTATCTGCCCGCCGGGACGACGCCCCAGCTGCGCAAGGACCTCGCCGCGCCGATCGGCGGACGCGTGTTCCTCGCCGGAGAGGCCACGGATCCGGATCGCCCCGGAACGGTCCCCGGCGCGATCGACTCCGGCCAGCGCGCCGCCGCCCAGCTCATCGCGGCCTCGACCAGCGGCGAGCGCATCGCCGTGGTCGGCGCGGGCGCCGCCGGGGCCGCCGCCGCTCGCGCTCTCACCGACGCGGGGCGCACGGTGACCGTGCTCGAGGCGCGCGAGCGCACCGGCGGCCGGATCCGCTCGGTCGCCGACAAGGCCTGGCCGATCCCGGTGCAGCTCGGCGCGTGGCTCTCGGCGGGCGACGGCGCGGGAACCCTGGGGGGCGAGCTCGCCGCGCAGGGGGTCCACCGGGTCACGTTCGATCGTCCGACCGGCTGGTCGAAGGACGGCGCCGCCCCCGAGATCGATGCGGGACCGCTGCGGAACGCCGTCGACAAGGCGGCGAACGCGCCCTCCGACGTGCCGGTCGACGCCGCGCTCGCCGCCGCCGGAGCAGATCCCGCCGATCCCGCGCTCGCCGCCGCCCTCGCCTGGGTGCAGGCGACCACGGGCGCAGACGCCGGGAAGGCATCGAGCTGGTTCCCGCCGGCATTCGTCCCTGACGCGCTCGTCGGCGCGGACGGCGATGTCGGCGTGCTCGTGAATTCGCCGCTCGACGGCATCAAGGTCACGCTCGCCTCGCCCGTGACGCGCATCGCGTACGACGACTCAGGGGTGAGCCTGCGCCTGGGCACGGGCGAGTCGCTGTCCTTCGACCGCGTCGTCGTGACCGCTCCGCTCGGCGTGCTGCAGCATCAGGCGATCGAGTTCGCGCCCCCGCTGCCGTTCGGCCACCGGGGCGCGATCGCCGCGCTCGCCTCGGGGTACGTCGAGACCGTGTGGGCGCAGTTCGACGAGGCGTTCTGGAAGGTCGACGCCGACCTCTGGCACGTCGTCGGCGGCGACGGCCCCATCCGCACCTGGCTGAACCTGCAGCCCGTGACCGGCAGGCCCGTGCTCGTCGGCCTGGTCGGAGGGCCCGAGGCCGAGGCCTTCGCGAAGCTCGGGGACGGCGACGCGGAGGCGGCCGTGCGCGAGTCCCTCCGGTTCTTCGTCTCGGCGACGCCCACGCCCTGAGCTCAGGTCGGATCCGGCTCGTCCCCGTCCGCCTCGCCGTCCGCCTCCGGCGAGCGGCGGAGATCCGTCCTTGCCATAGTGTGCAGTCGGCTGAGCGCGACCAGGCCGCTGGCGACGAGCGCGAAGATCGCCAGCGCGATCGCGCACGTCACGATCATCTCGGGCGTCCCCGAGACCTGTCGCGGATCCAGGAAGTAGTACGGATACCAGCCGACCACGCCGCCCCGCCAGATCGTGAAGATGCCCCAGGCGGCCGGGTACAGCAGGACGTACGGCACGATCCGCCAGGATGCGGCACGCCGGCCGGGGCCGAAGACCCAGGCGACGATGGTCCAGGCGGGAAGCGCGAAGTGCAGCACGACGTCCGACCACGGCACCCAGATCGGGATGCCGTGCAGGCCCGCCTGCCACACGATCAGGGCGAACGCGAGGCCGGCCGTGATGGTCCAGCTGAGCACGACGGCCCTGGCCGTGGTGAGCCAGGCCGGGTCCTCCGGCGTGCGCAGCGCGATGATCCCCGCGATCAGGGCGAGGATCGCGAACACGATGTTCGACTCGATCGTGAGGTAGGCGAGGTAGTTCTGGCCGGCGATGGTCTGCGAGCCGAGGCCCCAGAACAGACGGTCCACGAGGGCGACCGCGCACACGCCCGCGGTGAGCAGACGCGACCAGCCGAAGGCCATCCTCATGGTCACTCGCGCGTCGTCCTCCTCGGCCGGGGCTGTTCGACGGCCCCTCGGGCCGGGTCGCCCGCCACCCGGCCGAGTCTACGGAACCCCGATGTGCCGGGCCCGGATCCCGGGGGATTGCGTGCGTGCGGAGCCGGGTTCGGGGTGCGCCCCGACTCCCTCGGAAGCACCCGGGTCTAGGCTGACGGGCGTGACTTCGCCCGTGCCGCTCCGTCTCGCGCTCGTCGTGGCGGGGGGCGTGATCGGCTCCGCCGCGCGGCTCGGACTGGGACTCGCACTTCCGACTCCGGGCGGGACCGGCCTCGGCGCCGTCCCGTGGGCCACGCTCATCGCCAACGTCGCGGGGGCGTTCCTCATCGGGGTGCTCGCCGCCCGGCTGCCGTCGTCGAGCGGCATCCGGATCCTGCTGGGCACCGGGGTGCTCGGCGGCTTCACCACCTACAGCGCGTTCGCGGTCGGCAGCGTCACGCTGTGGCACGCGCAGCCCTGGCTCGCCGCGGCCTACGCGATCGGCAGCCTCGTGCTCGGCCTCGGAGCCGCGGCGCTCGGGCTCGACCTCGCCCGGCCCCGCTCCTCGCACACGCAGGCGCACGGATGAGCCCGTTGATCCTCCTTTTCGCCGCGCTCGCCGGAGGCGCCGGCGCGGGCCTGCGGTACCTCGTCGACCTCGGTGTCGCCCGGCTGGTCGGCGCTCGGTACCCCTGGGGCGTGCTCGTGATCAACCTCACCGGATCCTTCGCTCTCGGCGTGATCACCGGCGGTTTCCCGGCAGCGGCGTTCATCGTCGGGGCCGGTCTGCTCGGCGGCTACACCACCTTCAGCACGGCCATGCTCGACACGGTCGCGCTGTGGCGGGACGGATCCGCCAGAGCCGCTGCCTTCAACGCCGTGGGCATGCTGATCCTCGGCGTGCTTGCGGCCATGGCCGGGCTCGCGCTCGGCATGGCGCTCACCGGCTGAGCCTGGGTCGCCCGCAACAGGGCGCGACGATCCGCACACGGCGTGACGATCAGCACACGGATCCACGTCACCACGCGTGCGCATCGGCGCATGCTGTGCCGATCGCCGCACCGGGATCCTGTGACGAACGGGATACCCGGGCGATCTAGACTCTGGCCTGTACACCCGATCTTCCGCACCGGGGTATGAAGGGGGACCCGTGTCGAAGCTCGCTGTTCTGAGCCTGCGCAATCGCGCCCTGATCGCGCTCATCACCATCGTGGCCGCGGTGTTCGGCGGCCTCGCGCTCACGAACCTGAAGCAGGAGCTGATCCCCTCGATCGAGTTCCCGCAGCTCGCGATCGTCGCCAGCTACCCCGGCGCCTCGCCCGAGGTCGTCGAGCACGACGTGTCCACCCCGATCGAGACCGCGATCCAGGGCGTACCCGGTCTCGACACCTCCACCGCGACGAGCACCACCAACTCGTCCGTGATCCAGGCGTCCTTCGCGTACGGCACCAACCTCGCAACCGCCGAGCAGAAGATCAACCAGGCGATCGGGCGGATCAAGTCGCAGCTGCCCGACGGCGTGGATCCCCAGGTCATCACCGCCTCGATCGACGACTTCCCCGTGATCCAGCTCGCGGTCACCGGCTTCTCCGACGCGGAGACGGCGCAGCAGCGCCTCACGAACACGATCATCCCGAAGATCGAGCGGCTCAAGGGAGTGAACGCTGCCTCTCTCGTCGGCGGGCAGGGCAAGCGCCTCACCATCACGCCCGACAACACCGCGCTGTTCGCCGCGGGGCTCTCGTCGAGCGCGATCAAGGACGCGCTGCAGCAGAACGGCACCCTGTTTCCCGGCGGATCCATCACCGAGGACGACAACACGCTCACGGTGCAGACCGGCGAGAAGCTCACGAGCGTCGAGCAGGTCCAGGCGATCCCACTGGTCGGCGCGACCGTTCCCGGCACCACGGTCGGATCCGTCGCGAAGGTCGAGATCGACGGGAATCCGGTCACCTCGCTCTCGCGCGTGGACGGGAAGACCGCCCTCACGATCGCGGTGACCAAGCTGCCGTCGGCGAACACGGTGGACGTGTCGAAGGCCGTGACCGCGCTCATCCCGCAGCTCAAGAAGGATCTGCCCGGCGCGACCTTCACGACGGTGTTCGACCAGGCGCCGTTCATCCAGCAGTCGATCGAGTCGCTCGCGCAGGAGGGCCTGCTCGGCCTCGTCTTCGCGGTGATCGTGATCCTGATCTTCCTGCTGTCGGTGCGCTCGACCCTCGTGACGGCGATCTCGATCCCGACCAGCGTGCTCATCACGTTCATCGGGATACAGGCCTTCGGATACTCGCTGAACATCCTCACGCTCGGCGCGCTCACGATCGCGATCGGCCGCGTCGTCGACGACTCGATCGTCGTGATCGAGAACATCAAGCGGCACTACGTGCAGGGCGCCGACAAGAAGACCGCGATCCTCAGCGCCGTACGCGAGGTCGCGATGGCGGTCACCGCATCGACCATCACGACCGTCGCGGTGTTCCTGCCGATCGCGTTCGTCGGCGACATGACCGGGGAGCTCTTCCGCCCGTTCGCGCTCACCGTGACGATCGCGATGACCGCGTCGCTGCTCGTCGCGCTCACGATCGTGCCGGTGCTCGCATACTGGTTCCTGCGCCCGGGCAAGCCTCTGCTCGGCCCGGACGGCCACGCGATCGATCCCGAGCACGAGGACGCTCCGCCGAACCGGCTGCAGAAGGCGTACCTGCCGATCCTGCGCTGGACGCTGCGGCACTCCTGGACCACGCTCGTGCTCGCGGTCGTCGTGCTCATCGGCACGATCGCCGTCGCCCCGCTGATGAAGGTGAACTTCCTCGGATCCAGCGGGCAGAACACCTTCACGATGACGCAGTCGCTGGGCCAGGCGCCCAGCCTCGACGCCGAGGACAAGGCCGCGCAGAAGGTCGAGGAGGCGATCAAGGGCATCTCCGGCATCAAGACCGTGCAGGTCTCGATCGGCTCGAGCGGATCCGCCCTGAGGGACGCCTTCTCCGGCGGTGGATCCGGCATCACCTACTCGATCACGACGGATCCGTCGGCGAATCAGGAGACGGTGCAGGCCGACGTGCGCGCGGCCGTGAAGAAGCTCGACGGCGTCGGCGACATCACGATCGCCGCCTCCGAAGGCTTCGGATCCAGCGACATCCAGGTCAAGATCACCGCGCCGGACGAGAAGACGCTGAACGGTGCGACCGACGCGCTCGTGAAAGAGCTCAAGGGCTCCGCCGGTGTCAACCAGGTCTCCAGCAATCTCTCCGCCTCGCTGCCGTACATCTCCGTGCAGGTCGACCGTGCGGCCGCCGCGCAGCACGGTCTCAGCGAGGTCGCGGTCGGCGGCATCGTCTCGCAGGCGATGCGCCCGCAGCAGATCGGAACCGTGGAGCTCGACGGATCCTCGCTCACCGTCTACCTGCAGAGCGCGAACCCGCCCGCGACCGTCGACGAGCTGAAGGCCCTGACGATCCCGAGCAGGGCAGGGCTCATCCGCCTGGACCAGATCGCGACCGTGCAGCAGAGCGAGAGCCCGGCGTCGGTCACGACCCAGCGCGGGCAGCGCACGTCGACCGTCTCCGTCACACCGAAGGGCAACGACCTCGCGAGCGCCTCGGCCTCGGTGTCGAAGGCGATCGCGAGCGCCAAGCTCCCCTCGGGGGCCGATGCGTCGCTCGGGGGTGTGGTCACGCAGCAGCAGGACGCGTTCGGCCAGCTCGGGCTCGCGATGCTCGCGGCGATCCTCATCGTGTACATCGTGATGGTGGCGACGTTCAAGTCGCTGCGCCAGCCGATCCTGCTGCTGAGCTCGGTGCCGTTCGCGGCGACCGGTGCCATCCTGCTGCAGATCGCGACCGGCGTGCCGCTCGGCGTCGCCTCCCTGATCGGCGTGCTCATGCTCATCGGCATCGTGGTGACCAACGCGATCGTGCTCGTGGACCTGGTGAACCAGTACCGCGAGAAGGGCATGAACACGCACGACGCCACGATCGCCGGTGGATCCCGGCGCCTCCGGCCGATCCTGATGACCGCGCTCGCCACGATCTTCGCGCTCACCCCGATGGCCCTCGGCATCACCGGCCACGGCGGGTTCATCTCGCAGCCGCTCGCGATCGTCGTGATCGGCGGACTGGTGTCGTCGACCGTGCTGACGCTGCTCGTGCTGCCCACGCTCTACAACCTCGTCGAGGGAGCCAGGGAGCGTCGGGCGGCCCGGCGCTCGGCGAAGGCCGGGGACAGTGCGGATGCGGCGCTCGCGGGTGCCGGCTCGGGTGCGGCGG
Source organism: Microbacterium sp. NPDC056052 (assembly GCF_042266785.1). Lineage (NCBI taxonomy): Bacteria > Bacillati > Actinomycetota > Actinomycetes > Micrococcales > Microbacteriaceae > Microbacterium > Microbacterium sp. NPDC056052. Next base: position 176,924 of record NZ_JBHJWV010000005.1, on the reverse strand, counting down.
TGGCGCCCGCCGGGGTTGCGGCAACCGAGGCGGTGTCCGCGGACGACGCTCCGACGCCTCCGCATCACCCGACCCGCCGCGAACTGCGCGACAACGGCCGGTCCGCCGAGGAGCAGCCCGATGCCCCCACGGGGTCGTTGAGCGAAGACGCCGCAGGCGACTGAGACGAAACGCGGCGCCCTTGCGGGAGAAGTTCCGGGACGGCGCCGCGTCTCGTCTCGCTGCGCTCGCCCGACGACCCTGGAGGGTCAGCCGAGTTCGTGCTCGTGGATCGTCGTCGTCAGGGTCGTGCCGTTGAGGTCGAGGTAGAGGACCCGCTCGGTGACGGTCATCGTGATGGTGTTGCGACGCTCGAGCAGCGGCACGGCGGACTCGATGAAGCCGGGGTCGAAGCTGTAGACGCGGATATCCTCGGCGCGGTGGATCCGCTTGCCCTCCCATGGCGCCATGACCTTGGCCGGATCGCGATGCGTGTAGACGACGGTGCGATCGGCCAGGCGGCTGCCGTAGTGCAGGCGCTCGGCGTCGGGGGCGCCGACCTCGATCCATCCGGTGGTGCGCCCGGTGAGATCGCGCACGACGACGGCGGGCTCCTCGGTGGAGGAGAGCCCCTCGCTGAAGGTCACGCCCTCGGTGAACTCCAGTCCGTAGGCGAGCAGCCGGGTCAGCATGTACGCGTCGGTCTCAGAGGGGTGCCGCGCCACGCGCAGCGAGTAGTCCTCGTAGACGCCGCGATCAGTGTCCGCCAGCTGCACGTCGAAGGTGTGGATCGTCGCCCCGATAGCCATAGGCGTCTCAGCCTACGGGGTGCGTCCGTGGTCGCCGGCGCCGCGGAGCTGGGCGAGCAGGTGATCGAGGACCGGATCCAGCACGGCGAGCCCGTCGCGCACTCCGCCCCGCGAGCCGGGCAGGTTCATCACGACCGTGCGGCCGGCGACTCCGGCCACACCGCGCGTGAGCAGCGCCATCGGGGTTGCGGCGAGGCCGCGGCGGCGCAGCTCCTCCATGAGCCCGGGGATCTCGCGGTCGAGAAGGGCCGCGGTCGCCTCGGGGGTGCGGTCGTCGGGGGAGAGCCCGGTGCCTCCCGTCGTCAGCAGCAGATCCGGGGCGCCCTTGAGCGCGGCGGCGAGGGCGTCCGCCACGGAGGCGTCGGCGACGACGACCGGATCCCTGACGTCGAACCCGCGCTCGGCGAGCCATGCGCGGATGATCGGCCCCGTCTCGTCGGCGTACACGCCCGCGGAGGCGCGGGTCGACACCACGAGCACGGTCGCGGAACGGGCGAAGGACGGGTCCGCGGTCACTCCGCGGTCCAGTCGCCGCTCTTGCCGCCGGACTTCGCGAGCACCCGGATGTCGCCGATCACGGCGTGCTTGTCGACGGCCTTGATCATGTCGTAGAGCGTGAGCGCCGCGACGCTCGCGGCCGTGAGCGCCTCCATCTCGACGCCGGTGACGCCCTTCGTGACGGCGGTGGCGAGGATTCGCACGCGGTCGCCCTCCGGCACGAGGTCGATCTCGACCCGGCTCAGCGGCAGCGGGTGGCAGAGCGGGATGAGAGTCGAGGTCTGCTTCGCGCCCATGATCCCGGCGATGCGTGCGGTGCCGAGTGCCTCTCCCTTGGGCAGGGATCCGTCGGCGATCTTGGCGACCACCGCGGCGGTGGTCTGCAGCACGGCCTGCGCTTGCGCCTCGCGACGGGTCACGGCCTTGTCGGTCACGTCCACCATGTGCGCGGATCCGTCGGCCCGCAGGTGCGTCAGCTCGCTCATCACGTCTCCTGACTCGTGCTCGTGCTTCTCTTCGGAACTCAGCCGCCGGCGAAGGGCGGCAGGATGTCGACGGTCGTTCCCAGCGGGCGGGCGTCGTCGCGGCTGACCGTGCCGTCGACGAGGAAGGATCCGGATCTCAGCACCTTCGCCATCGGCTCACCGTAGCGCGCGAGCAGCTCCGCGCGCAGTGCTCCGACCGTCGAGACGGCATCCGGACCGTTGAGGGTCAGCTGCTCCTGATCGCGCCCCGCGGCCTCGGCGGCCGCGGCGAAGTACCGCACGGTGATGGTGGACATGTCCTCAATCTAGCCCGTATGACGGAATTCAGCATCCGCATCATGGAAATCAAACGGTCTCGCGAGGCTTTCCCCGCGTACACTCGATCCTATGATCGCGCTCGTCGAGCCGGGGCCGGAACTGTCGCCCGAACACATCGCCCGCTACAGCCGTCAGCTCATGCTGCCCGGCTTCGGCGAGACCGCGCAGCGGCGCCTTCGTGCGGCCCGCGTGCTCGTGATCGGGGCGGGCGGCCTGGGCAGCGCCCTCGTGCCCGCGCTCGCCGGGAGCGGCGTCGGCACGATCGGCGTCATCGACGACGACGTGGTGGAGCTGTCCAATCTGCACCGCCAGCTCAGCCACGGCATGGACGACATCGGACGGTCCAAGGTCGGATCCCTCGTCGACACCGTGCGCGACATCGATCCGGGGATCCTGGTGCGTCCGTATCGCGAGCGCGCGACGGCCGAGACGCTGCCCGGGATCCTGGCCGAATACGACGTCCTCGTCGACGGCAGCGACAACTTCCCCACCCGCTACCTCGCCGACGACGCCGCGCGCCTCGCCGGCAAGCCCCTGGTCTGGGGTTCCATCCTGCGCTTCCAGGGGCAGGTCGGCGTCGCGGTGCCCGAGGTCGGCTTCCGCGATCTCTTCCCCGTGCCGCCGGCCGCGGACGAGGTGCTGTCGTGCGAGCTCGGCGGCGTGCTGGCGAGCCTGTGCACCGCGATCGGATCCTTCATGGCGACCGAGGTCGTCAAGCTCCTCACCGGTATCGGCGAACCGCTCGTCGGCCGGGTGCTGTTCTACGACGCGCTCACGGCGCGCACTCGCGAGATCGGGTACGAGCGTGCCGTCGACGCGCCCGCTGTGACGGAGCTCGTCGACTACGAGCTGTTCTGCGGCACGGCCGCCGTCGAGGACGCCTCCGCGCTGTCGGCCGCCGAGGTGCTGCGTCTGCGGCGCGAGGGCGACGTGCGGCTCCTCGACGTGCGCGAGCCGCACGAGACCCTGCTGCGGGGCATCCCCGGGGCGGCGGCGCTGCCGCTCGGTGCGCTCGAAGGCGGAGCTCCGATCCCCGGGGCGCTCGGCGAGGGCCCGGTCGTCGTGTTCTGCGAGAAGGACCCGCGCTCGCAGCGGGCGGTGCGCGTGCTGCGCGAGCGCGGCATCGACGCGCACTACCTCGCCGGAGGGATCAGGGCCTTCGCCGCCGTCGGCGGCAGGACCGAGGGCGTGGGCGCTGCGGATGCGCCGAGCGAGCGGACGGAGCCGGAATGAGCGAGCGTGCGATCATCAGTGACGAGCCTCTGGACGAGGCGGTCATCCGGGCGGCGGTCGGCGACGCGGCGCACGGTGCGACCGTGATGTTCTGCGGCGTCGTGCGCGACCACGACGGCGGGCAGCGGGTGCGCTCGCTGGACTACCGCGCGCACCCCGATGCGGAGCGCTTCCTCGAGGAGATCGTGGCGCGCGTGACGGCGGAGACGGGGCTGCTCGTCGCGGCCGCGCATCGCGTGGGCGACCTCCGGATCGGCGACGTCGCCCTGTTCGCGGCCGCGTCGGCGGGACACCGCAAGGAGGCGTTCGAGGCGTGCGAGCGCCTGGTCGAGGAGATCAAGCGCGGCGTCCCGATCTGGAAGCGCCAGCACTACGCCGACGGCGTCTCGGAGTGGGTCGGCCTCTGACCGGGCGGCGCCCGGCGGGGTGACCCCGATTCGGGCGCGGCGTCCGGCGTCGGCGCCCCCTCTGGCGACCGACGCCCCCTCGCAGGCGCGCTTCTCAGAGGGGGCGCGGATCCTGAGAGGGGGCGTCGACGATGGGCGAGCGGGACGGGTGAGACATGCCGCAAAGGTGCAGCCCCACTCAGCCGCCGATGTAGCTCATCTCGATGCGGTCGCGGGCGGCGCGCAGCTCGGGAGTGAGACTCGAGCGGATCTCGGAGTAGCGGTCGTCGCGGATGCCCCAGATCCGAGCGAGCGTCGCGGTGAGCTCCGCATCGTCCGCGCCGCCGCGCAGCAGCGCGCGCAGGTCGTGGCCCTCGGTCGCGAACAGGCACGTGAACAGGCGCCCTTCGGTGGAGAGTCGCGCGCGATTGCAGGTGCCGCAGAACGCGTTCGTGACGGACGAGATCACACCGATCTCCCCGGACCTGTCGGCGTAGCGCCAGCGCTTCGCGGTCTCGCCGGTCGCGGCCGGGGAGACGGGCTCGAGCGGGAAGCGCGCGTCGATCGTCTCGACGATCTCCGCCGAGGGGACCACCTCGTCCAGGCTCCAGCCGTTGGTCGCGCCGACGTCCATGTATTCGATGAAGCGGAGCACATGACCCGTGCCGCGGAAGTACTCCGCGAGGCTCAGGATCTCGCCGTCGTTGAGTCCTCGCTTGACGACGGTGTTGAGCTTCACCGGCATGCCGGCGGCCTGTGCCGCGTCGATGCCCTGCAGCACGCGCGCGACGGGGAACTCGACGTCGTTCATGCGGCGGAATAGCTGATCGTCGAGGGAATCGATCGACACCGTGACGCGGTCGACGCCCGCCTCTTTGAGGGCTGCGGCCTTGACGGCGAGAGCGGATCCGTTCGTCGTCAACGCGATCTCGGGCTTGGCGCCGTCGAGGGTGCGGAGAGCGGCGAGCCGTGCGACCAGATCTTCGATCCCGCGACGCAGCAGCGGCTCGCCTCCGGTGAGGCGCAGCTTGCGGACGCCGTTCGCGAGAGCGGCCCGCGCGATCCGCTCGATCTCCTCGAAGGTGAGCAGTTCATGCCGTTCCAGGAATGCATAGTCGCGGCCGAAGACCTCGCGCGGCATGCAATAGACGCACCGGAAGTTGCACCGGTCCGTGACGGAGATCCGGAGGTCGCGCAGAGGACGGTCGCGGGCGTCGAGGACGCCGGTCGAGGGCAGTCGCCGAGCGCTTCGAGGGACGTCGGGGGAGGAGCCGGTGCGCGCCGGAGCGGCATCGGTCTCGAGTGATCGCGGCGAGATCGTCATCGGTCGGCCCCCTTTCGATGGGCAACCGTAGCACCGCTGAGAGGGAGCGGGATCCGCGCAGCGCAACACGGGGCCGCGGGACGCCCTTCGTCTCGCTCCGCGCGCTCAGGGACCGGTGCGGGCTCAACCGGGGCCGCGGGACGCCCTTCGTCTCGCTCCGCTCGCTCAGGGACCGGCTCGAGGCTCAGCGGAGGCCGGCGCGGATCGAGACGTCGCCCTCGTCGATGCGGAACGACAGGCGCTGTCCGGGGTGCAGGCCGAGGCCCACGGCATGCGTCGAGGGGCAGTCCACGGCGACCCCGGGATGCTCCGCGGTGTGCAGGCGGATCCCGCCGGGGACCGGATCGAGCTGTGCGACGCGGCCCGTCCAGCGGTTCGGCGCCGAGGCGGAATCCGGGGTCGCGGAGAGTCCGGGGCTCCCGGAGTCGCCGAGCGGATCCATCCGCACGGAACCCGGGGCGAACACGACGCTGCCGGCCTCGCCGGCCTGCAGCGCATCGCCCTGCCCGCGGAACAGGAGCGCTTCCGCGGCGACGGCGACGGCGCCGTCGCCCGCGCCAACCGCCTCGAGGCGGTTCACGCCGGCGAGTGCGGCCACGAACTCCGAACGCGGATGCCCCAGCACCTCGGCGGTGCTGCCGCCCTGCACGACGGATCCGTCGTGCATCACGAGCGTGCGAGCGGCGAGGATCAGCGCGTCCATCGGATCGTGCGTGACGAGCACGATCGGGATCGCGGGACTCTCGCCCTGCTGCGCGGCGATGAGGCGGCGGGCCTGCGCGGCGGAGGGCACGTCGAGCGCGGCGAACGGCTCGTCCAGCAGCAGCGCATCGGGCTCGGAGGCGAGAGCGCGCGCGATCGCGGCGCGCTGCTGCTGCCCGCCGGAGAGCTCGGCGGGACGGCGCGCGGCGAGGCCGCCGAGCCCCACCTCCTCCAGTCGCCGCTCGGCGCGACGCCTGGCCTCGGCGCGCGGAACGCCCTGTGCGCGCGGCCCGAACGCCACGTTCTCGCGCACGGACAGGTGCGGGAACAGCAGCGGGCGCTGACCGAGCAGCGCGATGCGGCGCCGCGCCGACGGCACGTGGATCCCGCGCAGCGCGCCGGGGCCGGCGGGGGCATCGAGCACACGCTCGCCGACCGCAACGGATCCGGCGGCGGGGATGAGGCCCGCGATCGCGTTCAGCAGCGTCGACTTGCCGGATCCATTCGGTCCGATCACCGCGAGGATCTCGCCCGGCTGCGCCTCGAACGCGGCAGACATCGCGAATCCGCCGCGCTGAGCGCTCAGATCGACTCTCATCGCACGGCCCCCGCCCGCCAGCCGCGCACCAGCACGAGCACCGCGAGGGCGACGAGGATCAGCAGGAGCGACAGGGCGATCGCCGTGTCCTCCTCGACGCCGGCGCCGTTGAAGGCCGTGTAGATCGCGAGCGGCATCGTGCGGGTGACCCCGGCGGCGTTGCCCGCGAACAGCGCAGTCGCGCCGAACTCGCCGAGCGCCCGTGCGAAGCACAGCACGGTGCCCGCGATGAGCCCAGGAGCGGCGAGCGGCAGCGTCACCCTGCGGAAGACGGTGAACCTGCTCGCGCCGAGACCCGCCGCGACCCGCTCGTGCTCGGTGCCGATCGCCCGCAGCGCGCCCTCGATCGAGATCACCAGGAACGGCAGTGCGACGAACGCCTGCGCGATGACCACGGCCGCGGTCGTGAACGGGATCCTGATGCCCGCGACGGCCAGTGCTCCGCCGAGCAGGCCGTTGCGCCCGAGCAGGGCGAGCAGCGCGATGCCCCCGACGAGAGGGGGCAGCACGAGCGGCAGGGTGGTCAGCGTGCGCAGGACCGAGGCCAGCCAGCCGGGACTGCGCGCCATCGCGACCGCGAGCGGCACCCCGAGGATCGTGCAGATCACGGTCGCGATCGCGGCGGTGCTCAGGGAGAGCCCGAGCGCCTGCAGCGCTGCGGGAGACGTGATCGCCGCCGGAACCGTCGCCCAGTCCAGCCGCACCAGCAGCGCGACGAAGGGCAGCACCAGCAGCAGCACCGCGAGGATCGCCGGGATCAGCAGCCAGGCCGGCAGCCCCTCCCCGCGCGGCGTTCTCCGGTCCGCGGTGCTCATGCGCCGCCGAACCCCAGATCCTCGAGGATCTTCTGGCCCTTGTCCGACAGCACGAAGGTCTGGAACGCGGCGGCGGCCTCGGCGTTCTTCGAGGCTTTGAGCACCGCGATCGGATACGTGTTGGTCGCCTTGTCGGCGCCCGCGATCGCGATCCCGGTCACGGCGGATCCCGCGGCCTTGACGTCGGTCGCGTACACCAGCCCGGCGTCGGCCTCTCCGGCCTTGACCTTGGCGAGCACCGCCGTCACGTTCTGCTCCTCGCTGGCCGGCGTCGCGGTCACGCCCGCCGCATCGAGCAGGGTCTTCGCGGCATTGCCGCACGGCACGGCGGGGGCGCACAGCACGACCTTCAGCCCCGGATCCGCGAGCGAGGCGAGATCCTTGACCTCGAGCGGGTTCCCGGGGGCGACCGCGATCTGCAGGACGTTCGTCGTGAATACGGGGGCGTCGCCGGCGAGGCCTGCCTGAGTCACCTTGTCCATGTTCTTCTGGTCGGCCGAGGCGAACACGTCGACCGGCGCGCCCTCGATGATCTGCGTCGCGAGGGTCGAGGATCCGTCGTACGTGATCGGGTTGACGTGGACCTTCGGGTTCTCCGCTTCGAACGCCGTGGTGATCCGGTCGAACGCCTGGCTCAGCGACGCCGCGGCGAACACGGTGAGCTCGCCGCTCACGGTCGAGGCCGCGGCGGTGCTCGCGGGCGTCGGCGTCGCGGCCGGTGCCGAGCCGGAGCACGCGGTCAGGGCGAGTGCTGCGGCGAGAGCCGTCGCGGCGATCGCAGACAGACGGGTGGATCGGGTCATCGGGACTCGGTCTTTTCGGTCTCGATGATCATCATGGTGGCCTTGGTGACGGCGACGGCCTTGCTCCCGACCTCGAGACCGAGTTCGGCGGCGGCCTCGGCGCTCATGAGCGACACGATGCGGTGCGGGCCGCTCTGCAGCTCGATCTGCGCCATCAGTCCCTCGACGCGCACGGCCGTGACGAGGCCCACGAAGCGATTGCGTGCGCTGCGCAGCAGGTTGTCGCCCGGATCCGGTTCGTTCGCAAGCGCCTGGGCTCGTTCGGCGAGCTCGGCGCCGGGCACGACCTGGTGGCCCGTCGCATCGGTGGACAGGGTCAGGATGCCGTCCGCGGCCCAGCGGCGCACGGTGTCATCGCTGACCCCCAGAAGGCTGGCAGCCTCGCGGATCCGAAAATGCGTCATGGCGATGACCATAGCGCCGCGAATGCGGAGAAGCAACATGGAATATCGCAATGTGGAAGCCAGGTTCCAAAAAACGATGGACGCGACAGGGGAACGCTGTTAGTGTCATTCCAGCCCGAGGCCGTACCGACAGCCGGAGGCGGGATGACAACCTAGCGGTTCGACGTACTTATCTCGAGGAAGGGCCCGACGAAGGGCTCGACCGGAAGCCGTATCACTGCGACGACAGCAAGGAAGCTCTCCATGAACAGCACCAGTGTGCCTTCGTCCGCTGCTGCGACGCCCGCCGAGTATCTCGCTCAGGCTGTCGCCCTCGCCACGGACAACGTCCGAAACGCCGGAGGTCCGTTCGGCGCCCTCATCGTCTCGGCCGACGGCCGGGTGTTCGAAGGCGTCAACCGGGTGACCGCGAACCTCGATCCGTCGGCGCACGCCGAAGTGACCGCGATCCGCAACGCATGCCAGCAGCTGGGCACGTTCGACCTCTCCGGCGCCACCCTCTACACGAGCTGCGAGCCGTGCCCGATGTGCCTCGCCACGTCGCTGTGGGCGCGCGTCGACCGCGTGTACTTCGCGGCCAACCGTGACGACGCCGCCGACGCCGGCTTCGACGACGCGGTGTTCTACCGCTATTTCGAGGGAGGGCCGGAGGACAAGGCGCTCATGCCCGTCTCCGACATCGCCCTGCCCGCTGAGGAGCGCGTCGCGCCCTTCACCGAGTGGAACCTCAACGCCACCCGTATCGAGTACTGACCCGACCCGAAGAATCCAGGAGAAGACAATGACGTCACCCACTCCCGCCCCCGAAGCCGAGGGAACACCCGAGAATGAGGCCACCGCGCTGTTCTCTCGCCAGGAGGAAACACTTCCTCCCCTGAAGACCGGCGCCACCTCGACCGTCGCGGTCGAGCCCAAGAACGGTCTCGACCGGTTCTTCAGCATCACCCGCCGCGGTTCGACCGTCGGTCGTGAGATCCGGGGCGGCATCGTGACCTTCGTCACGATGGCGTACATCGTCATCCTCAACCCGCTGATCCTCGGCGGCACGAAGGACGTCGCGGGCCACGCCCTGGATGCGGCGCAGATCGGCGCCGCGACCGGCCTCACCGCCGGCGTCATGACGATCCTGTTCGGCGTGATCGCGCGGCTGCCCTTCGCACTCGCCGCCGGTCTCGGCATCAACTCCTTCCTCGCGGTCGCGGTCGTCGGCCAGGTGACCTGGGCCGAGGCCATGGGGCTCGTGGTCATCAACGGCATCCTGATCGTGCTGTTCGGAGCCACCGGCATCCGGACCGCGATCTTCCACGCCGTGCCGCAGCCGCTCAAGGCCGCGATCACCGTGGGCATCGGTCTGTTCATCGCCTTCATCGGATTCGTCGACTCGGGCTTCGTCAACCGCACCACGGGCCCCGGTGGCCCGCCGGTGCAGCTCGGAAGCGACGGATCCATCACCTCGGTCCCGACGCTCATCTTCCTGCTGGGGCTCGTCGTCATCGGCATCCTCGTCGCACGGAAGGTTCCTGGCGGCATCCTGATCGGCATCGTCGCGACCACGATCGTCGCGCTCATCGCCCAGGCGGTGCTGCAGCTCGGGCCCTCATTCAAGGATCCGAACGGCTGGCACATGACGATCCCCGAGCTGCCGAGCTCCCTGGTCACCGTTCCGGACTTCAGCCTGGTGGGGCGGTTCGACCTGTTCGGCGCCTTCGGACACGTCGGTGCGCTGTCGGCGACGATGCTCGTGTTCACCCTGGTGTTCTCGAACTTCTTCGACGCGATGGGCACGATGACCGGTCTCGCGAAGAACGCAGGTCTGGCCTACAAGGACGGCACGTTCCCGCGGCTGCGCTCCGCGTTCGTCGTCGAGGGCTTCGGTGCCGTCGCCGGCGGCATGACCTCGACCTCGTCGAACACGGTCTACGTCGACAGCGCCTCCGGCATCGGCGAGGGCGCCCGCACGGGTCTCGCCTCGCTGGTGGTCGGCGTACTGTTCCTGCTGTCGATGTTCTTGACGCCGCTCACGCTCGTGGTTCCGATCGAGGTCGGCTCGGCCGCTCTCGTGATCGTCGGCGCGATGATGATGGGACAGATCCGCGAGATCAAGTTCACCAACTTCGCGGTCGCCCTCCCGGCCTTCCTCACGATCGTGACGATGCCGCTGACCTACTCGATCGCCAACGGCATCGGCGTCGGCTGCATCTCCTGGGCGCTCATCAACGTCCTGTCCGGACGGGCCAGGAAGGTCCATTGGCTGATGTGGATCGTCGCCGCCGGATTCGCGCTCTACTTCGTTCGCGGCCCCGTGGAGCAGATCCTCAGCCGTTGAGCAGTCGTTCGAAGCCCCCGATCCACCCTCCGCGGATCGGGGGCTTCGGCGCTGATCTCCTCGAGGAGGGTCGCGCGCCCGGCCTGGTCGTCGAAGGGCGGCAGGTTGAGGCGCGAGTCGCCGACCTGCGGACGGCGGCGCGCGATCAGGTCCGTCGTCCGCTGATGCTCGTCGCGCAGCCGAAGAAAAGCCGCCGCACCTCGACGTGCAGGCCGGGCTGCGACCGGAAGGCCTCGACGGCGCGGGAGCCGTCGCCGAAGCCCGCGAGATAGCGGTGCAGCATCCGGTACTCGGCCGGATCGGAGAGCAGCAGGACTGCCGCCAGCGGGACGATCCAGCGCAAGTATGCGAGGTAGGCGATCCTCAGTGCGCGGCAGGCGGGCTCGGTGACGTCGATGAAGGCGAAGGACCCGCCGGGGCGCAGCACCCGCGCGACCTCGGACGCGAGGCGCTCCAGCTGTGGGGCGTCGAAGGTCTTCAGCCCATAGGCACTGACGACGACATCGAAGGACGCGCGCTCGGCCGTTCCGTTCAGCGCGTCCTCCTGCCGTAGTCGCACCCGTCCGCCGAAGCGGGCGCGGCTCCGGGTCTCGGCGTGTGCCATCATCTGCGCGGAGAAATCGACCGCCGTGATCTCGGCCTGCGGGAGGCGGCGTTCGATCTCGGTCCAGGTCTCGCCGCGTCCGCTCATCAGATCGAGCACGCGGCGCGGGGATCCGGTCGCGCCGACCAGTCGGAGCAGCTGCCGCCGCCACAGCGTCGCGAAGCCCAGCGACAGGGCGACGTTCATCCGGTCGTACGAGGTCGCCATGCGGTCGAACAGTCGCCGCACGTCGCCGGCGTCGTAGGGCGGGGCGGCGTCGGGGGATGCGATCGCGACGGCGGGGCGGTGCGAGATCTCGGTCATGGGTCGACCATAGCGGATGAACTGAACGTGTTCAATAAAAATGAGTGGAGAGGAACCGGCTTCTCGGAGCGCCCGGCCGTCCGGTGGGCCGCCTACTCCGCGGGCGCGGCTTCGTCGATGAGCTGCAGGATCCGGGCCGCGACGCTCACCGCGATCACGGCGGGCTGCTTTCCGGCGACCTCGGGGATCCCGATCGGGGTCGTGACGCGGGCGAGGTCGTCGTCGGTCTGGCCCAGTTCGTGCAGCTTGGTGCGGAATCGCGCCCACTTCGAGGCGGATCCGATGAGGCCGATGGATCCGAGATCCGCCGTGCGCAGCGCCTGGTCGACGATGGCGAGGTCCTCGATATGGTCGTGCGTCATGACCAGCACGTGCGCGCCAGGGGGCAGCTCCACGAGTGCCGCTTCGGGCACGGGCGTGTGCACGACGCGCACGCGCGCCACGGCGTCGCCGAGCGGGCCGCGCTGTCCGGGGATCCCGATCCGGTCCTCGGCGAGCATCTCCTCGCGCGAGTCCACGAGCACGAGGTCGAGCTCGTGCCGGGCGAGGATGCGGGCGAGCTCGAGGCCCACGTGGCCGAGCCCGAACACGGCGACGGCCGGCGTGACCCGGATCGGCTCGAGCAGCATGGTGACCTCTCCTCCGCAGCACTGCACGCCGTACTCGGTGACGGCCTTGTCGCTCAGCGTGAGCGTGAGCAGCTCGGGTTCGGCGGATCCGTCGGCGAGCATCCGCCGTGCCTGCTCGATCGCGGTCTGCTCGAGGTTGCCACCGCCGACCGTGCCGTGCACCGAGACCGGGGCGACCACCATCTTCGCGCCGCCGTTGCGCGGGGCGTGGCCGCGGACGGTCGCCAGGGTCACGATCACGGCGGGGATCCGTCGTGATCGCAGATCCTGCAGCGCGTCCAGCCAGTCCACGATGCTCCTCAGTTGTTCTTCTCTTTCCGAGTCGTCCCCGTCAGCGGAGTCCATAGCGTGCGCTGACAGGGACGACTCGGAAGTGGGGTGGTCAGTCGCCGGCGGCGGAGACGAGCGGGCGGTCGGACGCGGGGGTGCCGGGAACGGGGGTGCCGGAAGCGAAGGCGTCGGAAGCGGGGGCGTCGGGAACTCCGGACGTCGCCTCCTGGGCGGCGCGGACGGCCCAGAATACGGCCTCGGGCGTCGCGGGGGAGCCCAGGTCGACCGAGTGGCCGGCGGGACCGAAGGCCGCCACGGCGTCGCGGAGCGCCTCGCGGGCGCTGAATGCGAGCATGAACGGCGGCTCGCCCACGGCCTTGGATCCGTAGACGGCTCCCTCCTCGCGCGCGTTCTCGAACAGGCGCACGTGGAACTCCTCCGGCATCTCGGAGAAGCTCGGCAGCTTGTACGTCGACGCCGACTGGGTCTGCAGCCGGCCGCGGTGCGGACCGTCGCTGGTGTCCCAGCGCAGCTCCTCGAGGGTCAGCCAGCCCACGCCCTGCACGTACGCGCCCTCGATCTGGCCGATGTCGAGCATCGGGGAGAGCGAGTCGCCCACGTCGTGCACGATGTCGACGCGACGCACCCGGTAGGCGCCGGTGAACTCGTCCACCTCGACCTCGGTCGCCGCGGCGCCGTACGCGAAGTACTTGAACGGCGAGCCCTGCATGATCTCCGGATTCCAGTGCAGGCCCTCGGTGCGGTAGTAGCCGGCGGCGAACAGCTGCACGCGCTGGAAGTAGGCCGCCTTGACGACCTCGCCCCAGGAGACGCGCTTCACCGGTGCGCCGAGCGCGGTCACGAAGCCGCCGCCGAAGCGCACGTCGCGCTCGTCGACGCCGAGCATGCGCCCCGCGACCTTCGCGAGCCGATCCCGGATCTGCTCGCACGCGTTCTTCACCGCGCCGCCGTTGAGGTCGGCGCCGGACGACGCCGCCGTGGCCGAGGTGTTCGGTACCTTGTCGGTGCGGGTCGGCGCGAGGCGCACCTGCTGCAGCTCGACGCCGAGCGCGGTCGCGGCAACCTGCAGCATCTTGGTGTGCAGGCCCTGGCCCATCTCGGTGCCGCCGTGGTTGACGAGGATCGAGCCGTCCTTGTAGACGTGCACGAGGGCGCCGGCCTGGTTGAACGCGGCGAAGTTGAACGAGATGCCGAACTTGATCGGCGTCATCGAGAGGGCGCGCTTCACGTGCGGGCTGGAGGCGTTGAACGCCCGGATCTCCTCGCGGCGCGCATCCACCTCCGCCTCGTCCGAGAGCTGGCCCCAGATCGTCTCGAGCCGATCGGCGTCCTTCACGAGCTGGCCGTACGGCGTGGTCTGGCCCGGCTTGTAGAAGTTGCGCCGGCGCAGCTCGAGCGGATCGATCCCGAGCTGCGGGGCGATTCGGCCCAGGATGTCCTCGATGAGGAAGACGCCCTGCGGGCCGCCGAATCCGCGGTAGGCGGTGTTCGAGGTCTTGTTGGTCTTCACGATCTGCCCGTAGGCATGCACGTTGGGGATCCAGTAGGAGTTGTCCAGGTGGCAGAGTGCACGGCCCAGCACCGGCTCGGACAGATCGATCGACCAGCCGCCGTCGCAGGTGAGGGTCGTGTCGAGCGCCTGCAGCAGGCCGTTCTCATCGAAGCCGACCTTCCACGCGATGTGGAACGGGTGCCGCTTGCCGGTCATCGTGATGTCCTGCGTGCGGTTCAGGCGCAGCCGGACCGGGCGTCCGGTGAGCTTGGCGCCCAGGGCGGCGATCGCCGCGAACCCGTGCGGCTGCATCTCCTTGCCGCCGAACCCGCCGCCCATGCGCAGGCACTGCACCGTGATCTCGTTCGCCGGGATCCCGAGCACATGCGAGACCAGATCCTGGGTCTCGGTGGGGTGCTGCGTGGAGCACTGGATGAAGTACTGCCCCTCGGAGTCGCGGATCGCGAACGACGCGTGCGTCTCCAGGTAGAAGTGCTCCTGGCCGCCGAACTCGGTCACGCCCTCGAAGACGTGCGCCGAGGCGGCGAGACCCGCGGCGGCGTCGCCGCGCTGCACCGTGCGCGGGGTGCCCTGGAAGGACTGGGCGTCGAGCGCATCCTGCACCGTGATGAGCGACGGCAGCGGCTCGTACTCCACCGTGACGCGCTCCGCGCCGAGGCGCGCGGCCTCCTGTGTCTCGCCGAGCACCCAGACCAGGGCGTGGCCGTAGAACATCGCCTCGCTCGGGAACAGCGGCTCGTCGTTGCGGATGCCCGCATCGTTGAGGCCCGGCACATCCTCGGCGGTGAGCACGCGCACGACGCCGGGCACCTCGTAGGCGCCTGACGCGTCGATCGTGACCTTCGCGTGCGCATTCGTGGACTGCACGGGCCAGGCGGTGAGCACCCCCGCGGTCTGCTCCGCGATGTCGTCGGTGTACATCGCCGCACCCGTGACGTGCAGGGCGGCGCTCTCGTGCGCGGCCCGCAAGCCGACGACGGGGTTCTCCGGGCGGTCGGCGAGTGTGCTCATGCCGACACCTCCTTCGACTCGATGACGGTCGCGCTGTAGAGCTTGAGCAGCGCGGTGTTGAGCATGAGCGAGCGGTACTCGCTGCTGGCGCGGTGGTCGGACATCGGCGTGCCTTCGCCGCGGAGGATCTCGGCGGCCGTCTTCACGGTGGCGATGTTCCAGGGCTTGCCGATCAGCGCGTCCTCGGTGGCGCGGGCGCGCAGCGGGGTGGCGGCGACGCCGCCCAGCCCGATGGTCGCGCCGGTCACGATGCCGCCGTCGATGTCGAGCGCGAAGGCGACGGCGACGCTGGAGATGTCGTCGAAGCGGCGCTTGGCGATCTTGTGGAAGGCGGTCGTGGTCGCGAGCGGCAGCGGGATCCGGATGGCCTTGATGAGCTCGTCGGGGCGCTTGACGGTCTGCCGGTAGCCGGTGAAGTAGTCGGCCAGGTCGACCTCGCGCAGCACGACGCCGGATCCGTCCTCGGCCAGTGAGGCCAGGACGACGCTCGCACGCAGGGCGAGCAGGGCCGGCGGGGTGTCGCCGATCGGGGATCCGGTGCCGAGGTTGCCGCCGAACGTGCCGCGGTTGCGGATGAGGCGGGAGGCGAACTGCGGGAAGAGCTGGGCGAGCAGGGGGATCCGCCCGTCCAGGCGCTTCTCCACCTCGGAGAGCGGGAGGGCGGCGCCGATCTCGACGTAGCCCTCGGCGCCAGAGGCGACATCGCCTTCGATCGTCAGCGTGCGCAGCTCCGGGAGCTGCTCGATCGCGACGACGAGCGGCGCGCGACGGCCGCGGATGTTCACCTCGACGCCCCAGTCGGTGGATCCGGCGACGAGCAGCGCGTCCTTCTCGTCGCGCAGGACCCGCAGGGCCTCTGGGAGCGTCGCGGGGCGGACGAAGCGCGCCCCGTCGACCTCCGCGTCGGTCGCGACCGGCTCCGGGGCGGGCCGCGCGAGGCGCTGCTGCAGCGGGTCGTCGGCCTCGGGTGAGCCGAGCGTGTAGGCGGCGTCGCGGATCGGACGGTATCCGGTGCAGCGGCACAGGTTGCCGCTCAGCGCGTGGAGGTCGAAGCCGTTCGGGCCGTGCTCGGGATCGTGGACGGGGCACGACTCGTCGGCTGGGTCGGTCGCGTCGGTCGCCGAGCCGGCCGAAGCGGCCTCGACCGGTGTGCGGTCGGCCCGGTAGTACTCGCCGGCCATGCTGCAGGCGAAGCCGGGGGTGCAGTAGCCGCACTGGGATCCGCCCGCCTCCGCGAGCTTCTCCTGCACCGGGTGCAGGTCCTCGACCGACCCGAGCCCCTCGGCTGTGACGACCTCCTGGCCGTCGAGCGCGTACACCGGCACGAGGCAGGCGTTCACCGGGGTCCAGGTGGTGCCGCCGTCGGCCGTCGGCGTGGCGAGCAGCATGGCGCACGCGCCGCACTCGCCCTCCGCGCAGCCCTCCTTGCTGCCGGAGAGGCCGCTGTCGCGCAGCCAGTCCAGGGCGGTGGCGTGCGCGGGCGTTCCCACGAGCGGGCGCTGTTGTCCGTTGACGGTGACGGCGATGTCAGACATGGGTCTCCTCGGATCCGGCGACACGTTCGATCGCTTGTCCTAAGGCGATCGTGCCGCGTGGGCAGGGTCAGGACAAGGGGCGTGCCGGGAAGGCGGCGGAGCGGTGCAGCGGTGCGGTGCCGAGGTTCTGTGCGCCCGGATCGGCGCATGTGCGGACGAGGGTCACGTCCTGTCGGGCATCGCGCGGGGCGCGACGATTCGCACGGTTCGGCAGCATCGCCTCTCCTCGCCTTCAGCGATCCAGAAGTTTCCGAGATTCGGAATAGTGGTTCTGGAGCATGGAAATCGTAAGGCGACAGGTCGGTGCAGGTCAAGCGCCGCGGGTCATCGTGCGCGAAAGCTCCGCAGATGAGCCCCGCTCACACCCTCAGGACCGCATCCGCGGAGCGCGCGCCGCTGGTGAGAGCGGGATCCGCCTGTCTCGGGCTCAGCGGGCGTTCGTCGCGGCCGAGATCTCGGCGACGACGTCGCGCAGCACGGGAATCGCCTGCTCGGCGAAGTCCTCGCCGACGCGCGACATCGGACCCGACACCGAGACGGCCGTGAGCACGGGCATGTTCGGCACCGCCATCGCGAAGCAGCGCACGCCCACTTCGTGCTCGCCGTCGTCGACCGCGTAGCCGCGCTCACGGCTGACGGCGAGATCGGCGAGCAGCTCGTCGATGGTGTCGAGCGAACGGTCGGTGGAGTGCGGCATCCCGGCGCGGGCGATGATGTCGCGCACCTGGTCATCGCTGAGTTGCGCGAGGATCGCCTTGCCCACGCTCGTCGAGTGCAGGTGCGCGCGACCGCCGACCTCGGTGAACATGCGCATGGCGTGCGGCGACGGCGCCTGCGAGACGTAGACGACGTTGTCGCCGTCGATCGTGGCGAGGTTCGCCGTCTCGCCGAGCCGGTCCACCAGAGACTTCAGCTGGGGCATCGCCATCTGGCCGAATTGGCGGTTAGCGACCTCGCCCAGGCGCACGAGCTTCGGGCCGAGCGCGTAGCGGCGATTGGCCAGCTGGCGGGCGTACCCCTGTGAGACCAGAGTGCGCAGCAGACGGTGGATCGTGGGCAGCGGCAGCTCCGCGGCGGCCGCGAGCTGACTGATCGTAGCGTCGCCGCCCGCGTCCGCGATGAGCTCGAGCAGGTCGAAGACGCGGGAGACGGACTTGACGCCGGTAGAGCCCTCAGCGGCCATGCGGATCCTCTCGGCTCTGATCCGGGCGCGAGTATCCGCATGCCGGAAGGATGATTCCCGAGCAGAGTATCCCACGAGGGGCCTCAGGCGGCCGACGCCGCTCTCCGCACGGCACAGGTCATCGGTTCCCCGCACGGCTGAGCCGCCTCGGCGGGTTCACCGGACCTACCGCGCCCGCCGGGCCCGCCCTGGCTCGCCGGGCTCAGCGGGCTCAGCGGGCTCACTGGGCCGGCTGGGATTGCTGGGTCGGCTGCGCTCATCGGCTCAGTGGCCGGCGGGGCTCACCAGGCTCAGCGGACGGCCGGGCTCACTGGGCTCGGCGGGGTTCAGCCGGCTCCGCGGGTCGGCCGGGGTCAGCGTGCTTAGTGGGTCGGCCGGGGTCAGCGCTCGGTGGGGCGGCCGGGTTCAGTGGGTTGGTCGGGCTCACCAGGAGCCTTTCCATCTCCGAGTCGTCCCTGTCAGCGCACGCTATGGCGTGCGCTGACAGGGACGACGCTGGTTGAGGAGGTTTGTTGCGCTGATCTGGTGAATTCGGGGTGGGAATGTCGGTGGCCCGGTGTTGACTTGACCCATGACGAACTCGGCGGGTGCGGTGGTGGATCCCGGGGTTGACCCGGTGGATCCGGTCACGGTGCTGCGCATGCTGAGAGAGGGCGTGGCGGCGGCCGAGGGGGCGATCATCCGGTTCCAGGCGTTGCGGGACGCGCAGCTCGCCGCCGCGCAGCGCGTGGCCGAGGAGATCGCCGCCAGGGACGCCGGTAGCGCCTCCGTGCGGGGTGAGTCGGTGGATTTGGCGGCACGGTCGGTCGCGGCCGAGCTGGCCGGGGTGCTGCGGATGTCGGACCGGGTCGTGCAGGCCCGCATGGCGCGGGCCGCGGATCTGATGACGAAGTTCCCGGAAGTCATGCGGGCGTTCGGGGAAGCACGGATCAACGCCGCCCACGTCCGCGTGATCCAAGACGCCGGCGCCCGACTCGACGAGACGGTGCGGGCCGAGTTCGAAGGGATTGCGGTGGAGGCGTGTGCCGGGGAGACCCCGCATCGGGCGAAACGGATCGTGGAGCGGGTCGCGGAACGGCTCGCACCGCGGAGCCTCACCGACAGGCACCGGGATGCACAGGAGCTGCGTCGGGTGTGGCGGGAAGACCTGGGCGACGGGCAGAAGGCGCTGGGGGTGATCCACTCCGCCGCCGTGATCGACGGGATCTATGACCGGCTCACCCAGCAGGCACGAGCCATCACTCTCGCGAACGCGCAGGCCAAGAAGGACGAGGCCGGTGGGGCTGCCCCTGATCCGGACGGGCTCGGCGATCCCGGCGATGAGCGGACCATGGATCAGCTGCGCGCCGACTTGTGTGCGGACACGCTGCTCACCGGGGCCGCGTCCGGGCACGACACCACCGCCGGACTGCTCCGTGCGATCCAGGCGCGGGTCGAAGTCACCGTGCCAGTGCTCACCCTCGTCGCCGGGGACGCCACCGAAGGGGCCGGCACTGCCGGTACTACTGTCGATGGATGCGGGTCGCCGGCGGGATCCCGCCCCTCGTTCCGCGTCCGCACCGCACAACCCGCCGAACTCGCCGGCGGGCAACCCATCGACACTCACACCGCCCGCACCCTCGCCGGCCGGGTCACCGCGTGGGAACGTGTCCTCACCCACCCGATCACCGGGGCGATCCTCGCCGTCGACCACTACCGGCCCAACACGGACCTGCGCCGCCTCCTGCACGCGAGAGACTCCCGATGCCGGTTCCCGACCTGCGGACTCCCACCCCACACCCAAGACCTCGACCACACCATCGACGCCGCCCACGGCGGACCCACCGAAGAAGGAAACCTCGGCGGACTCTGCCGACGCCACCACGTCCTCAAACACCAGACCGCCTGGACAGTGAAACAACACGGCGCCGGCATCCTCGAATGGACCAGCCCCACCGGCGCCAGCTACACCGACCAGCCACCCACACCCGTCACCTTCACCATCGAAGACCCCGACCCACCCCCGGAAACCGACCCAGAGACCCTCGGATTCTGACCAGCACGGTGTTCACCCCGACCGTCGCCCGCTCTCGGATGTTCGCTCTCAGACAGCGAGCGTCACGCCCCACTGCGCAGTCCATGCTTCGCCCGGTGCCAGGCGGCGCAACCCCCGGCCCGAGTTGAAGGCTTCGGCGGGCGCCGACATCGGCTCGAGGGCGACCACGAGGTCCTGCCCGGGGTAACTCGTGTTCGTGTAGGCCTGCAGGTAGTCGAGCCCCGGCCCCTGCCACAGCGTGACGGTGCGGCCGTCGGGGGCGGAAAGGGTGCTGTGCACGCGCCCGTCGGCCTCGCGGCGGAGCGTGGCGAAGCCGGTGTCGAGCTGCACGTCGGCGAGCCGCCGGGGCGTGCGCAGGTCCGTGCCGCCGGACACCGGCGACTCGCCGATCGGCAGCAGCCGGTCATCGGTCTCGAAGAACGTCTCGGCGGGGATGCGCAGGAGGAGCTGCTTCGGGTCGGCCCCGGAGATCGTGAGGAAGGGGTGCGTGCCGAGTGCGACGGGCGCTGCCCCCTGGGAGCGGTTCACGATGGTGTGCTCGGCGGTGACGCCGCTCGCGTCGAGCGTGTAGCGCACGCTCGTCTCCAGCAGGTAGGGGTAGCCGATCTGCGGCACCACGTTCGCGCGCAGCAGCACGGTCGCATCGTCCTGCTCGGCGATCTCGTAGGCGGTGTACCGCAGCAGCCCGTGGATCGCGTTGTTCAGCTTGGGCTCGGTGATCGCCAGCGCCCTGATCTCCTCGCCGTCGGCCCAGATGCCGTCGCGGATCCGGTTCGGCCACGGCACGAGAACGACGCCGGCGCAGGCGGGCGCAGGGCGGTCGTCGGGGTAGGGCGGGACGACCGTGGTGCCGCCGACGACGAGGTGCCGGAGGGATGCGCCGACCTGCGAGATCTGGGCGTGGACGCCGCCTGCCTCGAGGTGGACCTGGACGCCGGTCGGAGTGGTCATGCCGCCATCGTAGAGCGGCGAGGTGACGCGGTGGGTTCCCAGGTGGCTCGGGTAGACTGCCCTGGTCGGCTTCGGGCGACCGCGACCTCCGGGATCCCCGGCGGACGCGGTGCTGCGATTGTGTGTGAGCCCAGGGGCCGATGGTGAGTTCGGCGGACGTCGCCGAGCGCTTCATCCATCACATGAATGGCCCCCGGCCGACGACTGCCCGGGTTTCCCCGCGCCCTACGAGGGCGGCGGGGCGCTGTTCTCGTGCGAGAACCAGATAAAGGAAATACCCGTGCCCAAGAACCACAAGCCCAAGGGCGGACGCCCCTCGGCGAACTTCGAGCCGCGCTACGCGAAGAAGACCTCCTTCCACGATCGCCACAACCAGGGGCGCCCGGCGCGCGACGGCGATTCCGGCCGGGGCGTCGCGGATCGTGCAGATCGGTATGGCCGCGCCGATGCCCGTCCCGCCCGCGATGATCGTGGCGGCCGCTTCGACCGTGACGCCCGTCCGGCCCGCGACGACCGCCGTGCGGATGCCCGCCCGGGCAGCCGTTCGCCCGGCCACCGCGGCTTCCGTGCCGAGTCCGCCCCCGCCGACCGCGAGCCGAAGCGCCGCTGGTCCGCGCAGGAGAAGGCCGGACGCGACGAGTCCCGCTCGATCCGCAACCGTGCCGAGTCGGGCCGCATCGACACCCCGCACCGTCGCGATGACCGTCCGCGTTTCGATCGTGATGACCGTCCCCGCCGGGATGACCGTGCCGAGCGTCCGCGTTTCGACCGCAGCGACCGTCCGCGTCGGGATGACCGGGCTGACCGTCCGCGTTTCGATCGTGATGACCGTCCCCGCCGGGATGACCGGACCGAGCGTCCGCGTTTCGATCGTGATGACCGTCCCCGCCGGGATGACCGGGCTGACCGTCCCCGTTTCGACCGTGACGACCGTCCGCGCCGGGATGACCGGGCTGACCGTCCCCGTTTCGACCGTGACGACCGTCCGCGCCGTGACGACCGTGCCGAGCGTCCGCGTTTCGACCGCAGCGACCGTCCGCGTTTCGATCGTGACGACCGTCCCCGCCGGGATGACCGCGCCGAGCGTCCGCGTTTCGACCGCAACGACCGCCCCCGCTTCGACCGCGATGACCGTCCGCGTCGGGACGACCGGACCGAGCGTCCCCGTTTCGACCGTGACGACCGTGCCCGTCGGGATGACCGTCCGCGTCGGGACGACCGCCCTCGCCGCACCGACGGTCCGAGCCGCAGCGACTGGAACCGCACCGCCGACCGTACGCCGAAGCACGAGCAGCTCGAGGACGTCGTGCACGAGCGCCTGGCAGCGCAGACCGTGCAGGCGGAAGAGGTCGCGGATGTGACCTTCGGCGACCTCGGACTCGGATCCAACATCGTCGAGATCCTGACCAACATGGGCGCCGCGACGCCGTTCCCGATCCAGGCGGCGTCGATCCCCGCCGTGCTTGAGGGCCGCGACGTGCTCGCCCGCGGGCGCACCGGATCCGGCAAGACCATCGCCTTCGGCGCCCCGCTCGTGGAGAGCATCCTGCAGTCGCAGAAGGGCAAGAAGCGCGAGTTCGGACGCACCCCGCGCGCGATCATCCTCGCTCCGACGCGCGAGCTCGCGCTGCAGATCGACCGCACCGTGCAGCCGATCGCCCGCAGCGTGGGCCTGTTCACCACGCAGATCTACGGCGGTGTGCCGCAGGCGCGACAGGTCGGCGCGCTGAAGAAGGGCGTCGACATCGTGATCGGCACGCCCGGTCGCATCGAGGACCTGATCAACCAGGGCAAGCTCGACCTCTCCGACGTGCGGATCGCCGTGCTGGACGAGGCGGACCACATGTGCGAGCTCGGCTTCGTCGAGCCGGTGCAGCGGATCCTCCGGCACACCGGAGAGGGCAGCCAGAAGCTGCTGTTCTCCGCCACGCTGGACCGCGAGGTCGCCGCCCTGGTGGACGAGTTCCTTGTGGACCCGGCCGTCTTCGAGGTCGCCGGCGAGACGCAGGACTCGGGCACGATCGAGCACCGCGTGCTCGTGATCGAGCACCGCGACAAGGCCGAGATCCTCACGTCGCTCGTCGATCGCGACGGACGCACGCTGGTCTTCTCCCGCACCCGCGCCTACGCGGAGCAGCTCACCGAGGCCTTCGAGGACGCGGGGATCCCCGCGGTCTCGCTGCACGGCGACCTGAACCAGGCCAAGCGCACCCGCAACCTGCAGAAGCTCACCTCGGGTCGTGTGAACGTGCTCGTCGCGACGGACGTCGCCGCCCGCGGCATCCACGTCGACGACATCGACCTGGTCGTCCAGGCCGACGCCCCCGACGAGTACAAGACCTACCTGCACCGGGCCGGTCGCACCGGCCGCGCGGGCAACGCCGGGCGCGTCGTGACCCTGATCACCCGTCCGCGCGGTCGCCGCATGACGGAGCTTCTGAACCGCGCCGAGATCGACGCCCCGTTCGAGGAGGCGCGTCTCGGCGACGACCTCATCGAGGAGATCGCCGGCCGCATGCCGTCGACGTCCGACCTCACCGCCTGATCACGGCGCGGCCTTCGCCGCGAATCGTCCGCCGACAGGGCCGGGCGGGATCCGAATGACTACGGATCCCGCCCGGCCCTTTCGCGTCGGCGACGTCGCAGCGGTCAGAGCACGAACGCCCAATCGTTGCTGAGGAGCTCCTCGCCGCGGAACGGGAATGCGCGGGAGGAGCGCAGCGCGAAGCCCGCGCGTCGGCACAGCGCGTTCGACGGCGCGTTGTCCACGGCCGGGTAGGCGTGGATCTCGGAGTGGCGTCCGTCCGCCCGCACGAGGTCGAGGAGCTGGAGGAGGGCCTTGCCGGCGTAGCCGCGGCCCTGATGCTCGGGGAGCACGCTCCACCCGGTCTCCCACACCACGGCGTCGGGATCCTCGTCGTCCTCCCAGTAGCCGATCGAACCGACCGCGGTGTCCCCGTCGCAGATGACGAGCATGCCGCCGGGTCCCTCCATCGACAGATAGCGCCGATGCCGCCTCTCCAGCTCATCCGGGGTCTCGGGGCCGACGAGATGCGCCGTCATCTCCGGAGTGTTGAAGCGGTCGAGCAGGGGCCGATCTTCGGGCTGCCAGGGGCGGAGAGTGACCATGGCGAGACGCTAGCCGGAACCTCGGACACGAAGGTGCGGGCGCGATGAGAAGGGCAGGGCGAGGGGTCGGAAACGGCCGAACTCGAAACCTGAGAGTTCGAGCAAAGTATCCTGCTACATCCCGGGATGCTCGGTGGGTTCCCAGGAACAGTGATGCAGGATCGTTACCTTGTACGCCCGACCCGAGGGCGTGACGCCGCTTCCCGAGCGGCACCGAGGACTTCAAGGATCGTTACTTCGTCATGTCGAGAAACCCGTTCTTCCGCTCTGCCCGCCGTAAGACCATCACCATCGTCGGCGCGACCGCCGTGCTCGGCGCGCTCGTCGTCGGTGGCGCCGTGCTCATCGCCCCGACGGTCGCCGCGGCCGCTCCGGCCGTCGCCGCGGTCGATGACGTGACCGCCTACAACCAGCGGGTGCAGGTGCGCGCGGCGCTCGACACCGCCCAGACCGCGATGGCGGATGCGGCCGCCGTGAACGCCGATGTGAAGTCGTCCGGCCTCGATCTCGGCCAGGGGCGCAAGCTCGTGGACGTGACCGGCCTGACCTCCGCGCGCGAGGTGCTGTCGGAGTCGGTCTCCGACAAGGGCGCCGTGAACACCGCGCTCGCGGTGGCGATCACGAACCACTCCGAGAAGGTGGAGTCGCAGGTCGCCGAGGTCCGCACCAACCTGAACAACGCCGTCGCGCAGAAGCAGGCGGCGGATGCCGCGGCCGCTGCGGCCGCCGCGCAGGCGGCCGCTGCCGCGCAGGCCGCCGCCGAGGCGCAGGCCGCCGCGAACACTCCGGACGGCGCGCGCGCTGCGGCTCAGCAGATCATGGCGAGCCAGTACGGCTGGGGGGACGACCAGTTCCAGTGCCTGAACTCGCTGTGGAACAAGGAATCCGGCTGGGACTACCAGGCCTACAACCCGTCCGGCGCGACCGGCATCCCGCAGGCGCTGCCCGGCGACAAGATGGCGACCGTCGCGGATGACTGGCAGACCAATGCGACCACGCAGATCACGTGGGGCCTCGGGTACATCTCCAGCGTCTACGGCACCCCTTGCTCGGCCTGGGCCCACTCGCAGGCCACGAACTGGTACTGAATCCTCCACGGAACCTCATCCTCCAAGGAACCTCCTCCTTTACGGAACCTCATCCTCCACGGAACCTCGAACGGGGCGGCGCGCATCGAGCGCCCGCCCCGTTCGGCGTCCCGCTTCAGAACAGGGTCGGCACCGGCTCCGGCGCGCGTGGTGCGCCGAACCGCGACGACGCCGCGGGCTCGGCCGAGGGCTGCTCGAACAGCCACAGCGGCATCGCGTTCGTGACCGGCTCCGTCGGCGCGCTCATGCTGCGCCGCAGCGGACGGTCGTCGGAGTGCCGTGCCTCCAGTCCGTGCATCCGGATGAGGGGCTTGACCCGTCGCGCGAGCCACTTCCGGTAGTCCTTCGGCGTCTCCGCCGCGGATCCGGGATACAGCACCCGGTAGGACGACAGCAGATCCGGCCTGTGCTGCGACAGCCACTGCAGGAACCAGGGTTTCACGCCCGCCCGCAGGTGCAGGGCGCCGTAGATGACATGATCGGCCCCCGCCTCCTTGATCCGTCGCAGGGCGCCGTCGATCGCGTTCACCGAGTCGGTGAGGTGCGGCAGGATCGGCATCAGGAACACACCGACCCGGAATCCGGCGTCGCTGAGCGCGCGCACGGTGTCGAGCCGCGCCTGCGTGGACGGAGCGCCCTGCTCGATCGCCTCGCGCAGGGTCTCGTCGAACATCGCGATCGACAGCTGCACGTCGACGGGCACTCTGGCCGCGGCGTCGACGAGGACCGGGATGTCGCGGCGGATCAGCGTGCCCTTGGTGAGCACGGAGAACGGCGTCCCGGAATCGGCCAGCGCGCCGATGATCCCCGGCATCAGCCGGTACCGCCCCTCCGCGCGCTGATACGGATCGGTGTTCGTTCCGAGCGCGACGGTCTCGTGCTTCCAGGATCCGCGGCGCAGCTCCTTCTCCAGGGTCTCGACCACGTTCACCTTGACGACGATCTGCGAGTCGAAGTCCCGCCCCGCGTCCAGGTCCAGATACGTGTGCGTCCCCCGGGCGAAGCAGTACACGCACGCGTGGCTGCATCCGCGGTACGGGTTGATCGTCCAGTTGAACGGCATCTTCGAGGGCCCGGGAACATGGTTCAGGGCCGACTTCGCGAGCACCTCGTGGAAGGTCATCCCCGCGAACTCCGGCGTCGTCACCGTCCGCAGGAATCCGGTGCGGTTCTCCATGCCAGGCAGCGCCTGCGCGTCGGTCTCGTCGATCCTCTGCCCTTGCCACCTCATGACGATATTCGAACATAACATCGATAGTGAGTCAAGCGGAGATCGTGGAGAGGTTCGAATGTCGCCGATGTTCAGGTCTGGCGGTGAGAATGGATCCGTGGCAGACCCGCGGCACCCGACTCGCGCTCGCCGCATGGATCCGCGTGTGACGTTCCGGCTGTACGTCACGATCGGTCTGGCGGTCGCGCTGATCGGCGCGCTCTGGGCGCTCGCGGACGGCTCCGCGAGCGCCGGTCCCGGGGGGCATGCCGAGGCGGATCCGCAGGGGGTCGAGGTCACGATGCCCCAGGCCGCGACGAGCCTTCCCTCGGTGCAGCTGCACGCGACGGCGGCCTCGAACCCGTGCGCGCAGGCGCCGGTGCAGCAGGCGCTCGCGTCCGGCGGCGACGACGCCGTGGTCACGGCGTTCGGCGGGGGAGCGGCGTTCCGCGCCGCGGTCGCGGCAGGCAACGCGCCCTGCATCGATCTATCCGACCCGAACCGCGACTGGGTCGTGGTGAACAAGGCCCGGCCGCTCAACCCGTTGACCTTCGCGCCGACGTCCTTCGGGGATCCGGCGCTCTCGGTCTCCGGTGCGGGCGCGCTGCGCTCCGACGCGGCGCACGCCCTGGACCAGCTCTCCGCCGCCTCGGACGCCGCGGGATCGGGTTCGATCGCGCTGGCCAGCGGCTATCGCTCGTACGACACCCAGGTGCAGACCTACTCGGGCCAGATCGCGACGTACGGGCAGGCTCAAGGTGATGCGCTCTCCGCGCGGCCGGGGCACAGCGAGCATCAGACCGGCCTCGCCGCCGACGTCGTCTCCTGCGCGGGTGGCTGCGGCGACATCGACGCCTTCGGCGGCACCGCCGCCGGCGCCTGGGTGGCGGAGAACGGCTGGCAGTACGGCTTCATCGTGCGCTATGCCGCGGGGCAGACCCCGGTCACCGGCTACGACCCGGAGCCCTGGCACCTGCGCTACGTCGGCGTTCCGCTCGCGGCGGCCTATCACGACGGCGGATTCGCCACGCTCGAGCAGTTCTTCGGGCTGGCGGCGGCCCCCGCCTACCTGGGCTGACCGGCATCGCGGACGCGAGGCGTCGCGCCGAGCCGGACGTGCGCGCCGTCGCGTCGCCGGCGATCCGCGCTCGGCTGGAGCGATCGCACAAAGCGTGACACCGAGTCTCACATCCGGTGGGATGCATTCCCACAATCTGCGCCGATATCCGCGGTTTTCCGCGTAGGATCGCGAGAGCGAAGACGCACACACGATCTGGAGGAGCGCGATGGAACGCGACATCTACGACGAGGATCACGAGGCTTTCCGGGGTCTCGTCAAGGACTTCATCGGCCGCCACGTCACGAACGAGGCCATCGAGCGCTGGGAGGCGGATGGCGAGATCGATCGCGCCACCATGCTCGCGGCGGGTGAGGCCGGCCTGATCGGTCTCTCCGTGCCCGAGGAGTTCGGCGGCGCCGGGATGCTGCAGGACTACCGCTTCCGCACCATCGTGATGGAAGAGGTCATCGCGGCGGGCGCCGGGTCCCTTGCCGGAGCCTTCGGGATCCAGGACGATCTGGCCGTGCCGTACCTCGTGCACATGGGCACGCCGGAGCAGAAGGCCAAGTGGCTGCCTCGCATGGCGACGGGCGAAGTGCTCGGCGCGCTCGCGATGACCGATCCGGGTGCGGGCTCCGACCTGCGCGGCATCAAGACCAACGCCAAGAAGGTCGACGGCGGGTACATCCTCAACGGCGCCAAGACCTTCATCTCCTCGGGAACCACGGCCGACATCGTCGTGACCTTCGTGAAGACCGGCGAGGGCAACCGGCCGGACGCCTTCAGCCTGCTGATCGTCGAGAAGGGCATGGAGGGCTTCGACCAGGGCAAGAAGCTCAGCAAGATGGGCTTCCACGGCTGGGACACGGCCGAGCTCAGCTTCACGGACGTGTTCATCCCCGACGAGAATCTGATCAGCGGCAAGGAGGGCCAGGGCTTCATCCAGCTGATGATGAACCTGCCGCTCGAGCGCCTGTCGATCGGCGTCGCCGCCGCGGCCGCTGCACAGGCCGCCACGGCCTGGACCATCGCCTACACGAAGGACCGCGAGGCCTTCGGCGAGCGCATCGCCGACTTCCAGAACACCCGCTTCCGCCTGGCGGACATGGTCACCACGACCGAGGTGATGTGGGCGTACGTCGACCGCGCGCTGCTGGCGTACAAGGACAGCAAACTCACCGCGGAGGACGCCGCGAAGGTGAAGTTCTGGACGACGGAGCGCGAGTGGGAGGTGCTCGACACCGGCGTGCAGCTGCACGGCGGCTACGGCTACATCATGGAGTACCCGATCGCGAAGGCATTCACCGACGCCAGGGTGCACCGCATCTACGGCGGCACGAACGAGATCATGCGCGACCTCGTCGGCCGCCAGATCGCCGGCAAGCGCTGACCTTCGGTCCCTGAGCCGGGCCCATACGCCCCGGAGGCTCCGGGCGACGCGAAGCGTCGTCGGGAGTGGGGCGTGGGGAGCGGGGGCGCCCTCGGATCCTGGATCCGGGGGCGCTCGTGCGTGCGGGGCCGGTTTCCGCACGGGCGGATCCTCCTCCACAATCGGGGCGCATGCGGAGTTCCGCACCGATTGCGTGAGCGGACCTCACGCCCGCCCGCCGCGCCGCCAGGCTGGCGTCATGAACCCCGAAACACTGCGCGAGCACGCGCTCGAAAGCGACGACGATCTCCGCGACGCCCTGGAGCTGCTGCTCCAGCAGGCGAGCCAGCGCCAGCTCTGGCTGCTCTTCATCGACGGGCGAGGCCGGATCGGCGAACCGCTGATGCCGATGGCCGACTACCCCGAGGATCCGCTCGAGGCGGTGACGACGGAGGATCTCGGCGAGGTGACGCACGCGCACCTGCTGTCCCAGCGGATCGGCATGCTCCGCGAGCTCACCGGCAACGCGGCGGTGGTGCTCGTATGGGAGCGGGTCGGCGGTGAGGTCGTCGAGGACGATGTCCGCATCTGGGCGCGTGCGATGAAGCGGCAGGCTGCGCTCCTCGGGATCCCGCTGCGCGCGCAGTTCCTGCTGCACGACCACGGCGTGCGCCAGCTGCACGCCGATGACGTGCTGTGACAACAACACGGCCAATGCGGTCGCGGTGCGGAGCGATCGGTCGACCGTCACGGTCGTCCCCCTGACGTCGAGCACGGCACGGATCCTGCCGTTCCCGGTGCTGCTGCCGGCGAGGGCGACCGGGCTCGAGCGCGACGTCAAGGCGCAGGCCGAGCAGGTGCGCACGGTCGCCGTCGCACGCATCGCCCGTCCCGTCGGCGGGGTGCCCGCGGAGCTCATGGGCGCGCTCGACGAGGCGCTCCGCCTCCATCTCGCACTCTGACCGTGCCGCCCACGCACTGCTGTCGTGCTTCGCGAACGCCCCGGGATCCCTGGATCCCGGGGCGTCGTGCCGTGCGCCGATCGTGGCAGTGCCCTCTCGGGAGAGGCGGTTCCCCCGACAGAAAAAGTTTGGTATTCAGTGTTGCTATGTACCGGTACTCAGTGTTACTGTCTACCGGTAGTCAACATCACTGAGTAGAAGAAGGAGGCGATCGCGATGGCGAGTCAGATGACCGAGATGCTCAAGGGCACTCTCGAGGGGATCGTCCTGGCGATCCTGGCCGAGCGATCGGCCTATGGATACGAGATCACCACGCGGCTGCGGGACGGAGGGTTCTCCGACATCGCGGAGGGCACCGTCTACGCCCTGCTGGTGCGGATCGAGCAGAGGGGCCTCGTGGATGTGGAGAAGGTCCCGTCCGAGAAGGGTCCGCCGCGCAAGGTGTACTCGCTCAACACGCAGGGGCGGGATCAGCTCGCCGACTTCTGGAGGACCTGGAGCTTCCTCGCAGAGCACATCGAACAGCTCCGCCACACCGACAGCAGCAGCACCATCGACACGATTGAAGGAGCCTGACATGGCCGCCAAGTGGATCGAAGCCCTCACCGGGTCCCTCGAGCAGAAGAAGCAGTACAAGCAGGACAAGGCCCGCATGGAGGGCCTCCCCGCCCCCTACGCGGAGGCCGCCATGGCGATGCACCGCTACCTGATGTACGCCGGCGGCATCACCGACGGCGACACCATGATCCGGATGTACACCGACATGGCCGACCTCTGGGAGCGCGCCGCCGTCGACCGCACCCCCGTCCGCGACATCGTCGGCGACGACCCGGTCGACTTCGCCGAGACGTTCGCCAAGGCGTACGCCGGCCGCGAGTGGATCGACAAGGAGCGCAAGCGCTTCACGACGGCGATCGACGACGCCGCACGGAAGGGGAACTGATCATGGCCACCCTCACCGCCCCCGCGATCCGCGTGCAGGGCGTCACCAAGGCGTTCAAGGACCTGCAGGTTCTGCGCGGCGTCGACTTCGAGGTCGAGCGGGGAAGCATCTTCGCCCTGCTCGGCTCGAACGGCGCGGGCAAGACCACGCTCGTGCGCATCCTGTCGACGCTGCTGAAGGCCGACGGCGGCGCCGCGACCGTGCAGGGCTTCGACGTCGCGTCGGCGCCGAACGACGTCCGCGACGCGATCAGCCTCACCGGCCAGTTCGCCGCGGTCGACGAGATCCTCACCGGACGCGAGAACCTCGTGCTCGTCGCGAAGCTCCGTCACCTCAAGGATCCGGGCGCCGTCGCCGACGATCTGCTCGCCCGGTTCTCGCTCACCGACGCGGGTGGCCGCCGCGCGGGCACCTACTCCGGCGGCATGCGGCGCCGGCTCGACATCGCGATGAGCCTGATCGGCAATCCGCCGGTGATCTTCCTCGACGAGCCGACCACGGGTCTCGACCCGCAGGCGCGGATCGAGGTCTGGGACACCGTCAAGGAGCTCGCGAACGGCGGCACCACCGTGCTGCTCACCACGCAATACCTCGACGAGGCGGAGCAGCTGGCCGACCGGATCGCGATCCTGCACGAGGGCACCATCATCCAGAACGGCACGCTCGCCGAGCTCAAGCGGCTCCTGCCGCAGGCGAAGGTCGAGTACGTCGAGAAGCAGCCCAGCCTCGAGGAGGTCTTCCTCGCCCTGGTCGGACCGTCCGCGGCACCGGCCGGCACCGACACCACGAAGGAGGCAGTGAAATGACCAGCCACGTCCTCAGCGACACCGGCACGCTCACCGGCCGATCGCTCAAGCACATCCTGCGCAGCCCCGACACGATCATCACCACCGCGGTGACCCCGATCGCGCTCATGCTGCTGTTCGTCTACGTC
Organism: Microbacterium sp. NPDC056052; assembly: GCF_042266785.1. NCBI lineage: Bacteria > Bacillati > Actinomycetota > Actinomycetes > Micrococcales > Microbacteriaceae > Microbacterium > Microbacterium sp. NPDC056052. Next base: position 145,494 of record NZ_JBHJWV010000005.1, on the reverse strand, counting down.
CTCGGCGGGGCGATCCGCACCGGATCCGACCAGTCGTACATCGACTACATGCTGCCGGGCATCCTGCTCATCACGATCGCGTCGGGCATCGCGTACACCTCGTACCGCCTGTTCCTGGATCTGCAGGGCGGGATCTTCGAGCGGTTCCAGTCCATGCCGATCGCCCGATCCAGCGTGCTCTGGGCGCACGTGCTCACCTCTCTCGTCGCGAACATCGTCTCGGTGGCGATCGTGGTCGGCGTCGCGTTCGCGATGGGTTTCCGCACCGGGGCATCGGTCGGGGCGTGGCTGGCCGTGGTCGGGATCCTGGTCCTGTTCACCCTGTCGCTCACCTGGCTCGCCGTGATCGCGGGCCTGAGCGCCAAGACCGTCGACGGCGCGAGCGCGTTCAGCTACCCGCTCATCTTCCTGCCGTTCATCAGCTCGGCGTTCGTTCCCACCTCGTCGATGCCGGGCCCGGTGGCCTGGTTCGCGGAGTACCAGCCCGTGACGTCGATCGTGAACACGATCCGCGCGCTGTTCAACGGCCAGCCGGTGGGATCCAGCATCTGGATCGCCCTCGCCTGGATGGTCGGAATCCTCGTGGTCGCCTACGGCTTCGCGATCGCCATCTACCGGAAGAAGATCAGCTGAGCAGGCTCGATGTCTGTGCATCGACAGACTCGGCAACCCGCCCCGGTCCCTGAGCTCGTCGAAGGGCCGAACCGGATCGAACCGCCTTCGGCGCCCCGTGCGCCCGGAGGCGGTTCGAGGCGGTTCGGGGTTCGAGGCGGTTCGGGGCGGCTCAGCCCCGCGGCTGGGCCGCGGTCTCGCGAGCCGCGCGGGAGGCGGGGGAGGAGGAGCCTATCCGCCAGTAACCGCAGAAGCTGACCTGGGCCTTGTCGACGCCGCGTTCGCCGACGAGCAGCTTGCGCGCACCGGAGGCCAGCGCCTGTTCTCCCGCCGCATAGGCGTGGAACGGCGCCTCGGGCAGCGCGATCTCGCGCAAGGCCGCCAGGGCGAGCGCCCCTGGTCGGTCAGAAGGCTCGCGCACGAACCACTGCACGTCGATGCCGTCGGGGCACGGGAAGTCCAGCGCGTCCTCCGCGGAAGGGGCCTCGAGAAGCACGGATCCGGTCGCATGTGCGGGCAGGGAGGCGCAGATCGCGGCGATCGCGGGCAGGGCCGTCTCATCGCCGACGAGCACGACCCGCTCCGTGCCGCGCTCGGGGTTGAACGTGAGCCCCTCGTCGATCACGAGCACGCGGTCGCCCGGACGGCACGTCTCGGCCCACCGCGACGCCGGCCCCGCGGTGCCCTCGGCGGCGGAGCCGTGCAGCACGAAGTCCACGTCGAGCTCGGCGCCGGCCTCGGCCGTGGCCGGGCGGAAGGCCCGCACGCTGTAGTTGCGCATCACCGGGCGCTCGCCGTCGGGGATCCGCAGGAACTTGAGGTAGCCGAGCGTGTGGTTGGCTTTGGCGGGAACCCGGCTCAGCGCCTCCTCGCCGCCCACCGGCAGGAACAGCCGGAACCACTGGTCGTAGCCCATGGGCGAGAACCGCTCGATCTCACCGCCGCCGAACGTGACCCGCGCCCAGTGCGGGGCGAGGCGCTCGGTCCGCAGCACCGTGAGCGGAACGAGCCCGGCCGAAGCCGGCTTGACCATCTTGCTGTACGCCATGGGGAGCCTTTCGAGTCCGGATTCGGGCGGGGCTATGGCCGCCAGGGGAAGAACAGGGTCAGGAGAGCGGCGGAGGCGGCGAGCATCAGGAACAGGAAGACGACGTCGCGGGGGCGGAACGGGACCTCGTGCCGCTCGGTGCGGGTGGGATGCGCACCGAACGCGCGCGAGTCCATCGCCAGCGCCACGCGCTCGGCATGGCGGATCGCGCTCGCCAGCAATGGCACGATGTAGCCCCAGCCGCGCACGATCCGGGCGAACGGCCCGCGTCCGCCATGTGTGCCGCGCACGCGGTGCGCCGCGCGGATCACGCTCAGCTCGTAGCCGAAACGCGGCACGAACCGGTAGGCCGCGAGCGCCGTGTACCCGAACCGGTAGGGGATGCGCAGCTGCTGCACGCCCGCGCGCACGACGTCCGGCCCGGTCGTGGTGAGGCCGGAGATGAGTGAGAGCGCGAGGATCGCCCCCAGCCGCAGTCCCGTCGCGAACCCGCTCTCGAGGGCTCCTGCGTGCAGCTCCCACGTGCCGATCCGGAGCACCGTCGGGGTCGACGCGACCTGCGTCGGATCCGTCCACAGCGCCATGGACAGCCCCAGGACGAGGACCCCCGCGGGAATCGCGAGCAGCAGTACGGCATAGATCCGGGCGGTCAGTCGTGCGCCCGTCAGCAGCACGGCGTAGGCGAGCACGAGGAACGCGATCGGCGTCGCGAGGTCCCGCACGAACACCAGCAGCACCATGGCAGGCAGCACCGCGCCGAGCTTGGCGAGCGGGTTCAGGTGGTGCAGCCAGGCGCGTGCGGGCGCCGCGGCCTGCTCGGCGTACGGGTCGCTCATGATCCGGATCCGGCGATCGTGCCGTGCCGGCCCTCGGCGACGGCGTCGTCGCCGAGGAGCGCTCGCAACTCCGGCGGGACCGCGAGATGGGCCGCGGGGAGCGGGATCAGGGCATCGCGGACAAGGGCCGACGTGGCGCCGGCGGCGACGATCCGGCCGTTCTCGACGAGCACGGTGCGGGACGCGTGCCGGATCACGAGGTCCATGTCGTGCGTCACGAGCATGATCGTCGTGCCCTCGGCCCTGAGCTCCCGGAACAGCGCGAGCAGCTCCTGGGTGCGCGCCCTGTCCTGCCCGAACGTCGGTTCGTCGAGCACGAGGATCCGCGGGCGGGTGATCAGCGCGGTGCCGACCGACAACCGCCGCTTCTCGCCGCCCGAGAGCAGGAACGGGTGCACCTCGGCCTTGCTGCGGAGTCCGAACCGCTCGAGCATCGCGCCGACGCGTTCGTCGATCTCGGCAGGCGGGGTGCGCCGCAGCCGCAGGCCGTGCGCGAGCTCTTCGAACACGGTGTGCGCGATGAACTGGTGCTCGGGGTTCTGGAAGACGAAGCCGATGTGCGCGGCGAGCGTACGAGGCGAGGCGACGGCGGGATCGACCCCGTCGACCGAGATCCGGCCGCGGGGCGGGGTCACGACACCCGCGAGCGCCTGCACGAGCGTCGTCTTGCCGGCGCCGTTCGGGCCGATGATCGCGGTGATCGAGGCCGCCTCGATGTCGAGGTCGACACCGCGCAGCACCATGGTGCGACGTCGGGCGATGTCGAGGCCGCGCACGGTGATGATCGGGTTCGGCGCATCGAACGCGCGAAACTCAGTCGATCCGGTCGCTGTGGCGCCGGAATCGGGCGCCAGGGCCGGAGTCGACTGAGTTTCGAACGTCGGCGCCTCCGCTTCGAGCCCCTGCAGGGCCACCGCGAGCTCCTCGGCTCTGAGGGGGAGCGGCGTGATCGGGGCTGCTGCGAGCACCGGCAGCCGTGCGTTCAGCCCGCGAGCCGCGAGTGCGGCGGAGGGTAGCCATGCGCCGAGGGCGAGGATCTCCTCCGCATGCTCGCGCAGGATCCGCCGCGCGGGGCCGTCGAATGCGATGCGCCCGGAGGTGTCCAGCACGATCGCCCTGGTCGCGATCTCCAGGGCCGCGTCGAGGTCGTGCTCGACCAGGATCAGGGCGCGCTCCTCGGATCCGGCGATGTCTGCGAGCGCGGCGTGGACGTCGGCGGTGCCCTGCGGATCGAGGTTCGCGGTCGGCTCGTCGAGGATGAGGACCGGGGATCCGGTGGCGAGCGCCGAAGCGATCGCGAGACGCTGCTTGCCCCCGCCGGACAGCCGGTCCGGGTTCTCGGCGCGGCGCTCCCACAGCCCCATCCGCCGCAGGGCGGCTTCGGCGCGGGCGAGCACTTCGGCGACGGGGAACCGCAGGTTCTCCAGGGCGAACGCCGCGTCGTCGAGCACGGATCCGGTGACGATCTGCGCATCCGGATCCTGGAACACCGTCGACACGGAGCTGCTCAGCGTGGCGACCGGAGTCGTGGCCGCGTCGTGCCCGCACACCGTGACGCTGCCGGAGACCGTCGCGTCGAGCGAATGCGGGATGAGGCCGCTCAGCGCGAGCGCGAGCGTGGACTTGCCGGATCCGCTCGGGCCGAGCAGCAGCACGACCTCGCCCGCGTGCACCTCGAACGAGACGTCGCGCACGGCGGGGTCGCTCGCGCCGCGGTGCGTGATCGTGAGATCGCGCACGCGGAGGAGCGGGACGGCGGGCATCGGGATCCGTTCGAGGAGGGTTGCTTAGGCAAGCCTAACCTAGGGCTCCGCCGGGTTCGGATCCGTGTCGCCGGCTCAGCGCGGGGCGACCCCGGCGCGGCGCAGCGAGATGCCGATCCGCAGGCCGATCGCCGTCCAGATGATCGGTCCGAGCACGGCCAGCGGGAGGTAGACGATCCGCGCCCACAGCGGCAGCCGCGCCAGATCGACGGCGAAGAACACCACGACCGCGATGATCACGCCGATGATCGCCGCCGAGACGAAGAACCGCCAGGCGCCCCATGAGCGGTACCGGGTGAGCGCGGCGACGCCCTCCTGGATCAGGCCGAACAGCAGCGCCGTCCCGAGGAACCGGGGGAACCAGATCGGGTTGAACGCGCTGGCGACCAGGGCGGCGAGCACGTGCGTGAGCAGCGCGACGAGCGGCCGGCGCAGCACCTCCTGCGCGATGATGCCGGGCAGCACGTGCGAGCCCAGGACCAGTCCGTAGGCGAACGGCGCGCCCGCGATCACGGGGATCGTCACCCAGCCGGCGGCGGCGCCGAGCAGCCCCGTGGCGACTCCGATGGCGGCGCAGACGAGCAGGACGCGCGTGGGCAGCGGGGAGCGGACGGCGGGCACCCGTCCAGCGTACCGGCGGGGTCCGACGGATCGGCCGGGAGTAATCCCAGGTCAGATCCTCCGGCGCCGCGGCATGAGGCGCACGGGAGGGATCGGCGGGGCGGGGATCCGTTCGTCGCCGTGACCCACGACATGGCCGAACCTGGCGGATCCCGCCTCCCAGTCCTCGCGCGCCTGCGCGATCTCCTCGTGGCTGCGGGCGGCGAAGTTCCACCACATCACGAGGTCCTGCTCGAAGGGCTCGCCGCCGAGGAGGAAGAGCAGCGCCCCGCCCTCGCTCGTCACCGTGACGGCCGCGCGGGAGTCGCCGAGGAACAGCACGTCGTCGACCTCGAGCGAGGTCTCGGCGAGGTCGGATCCCGCCACGCGCGCGTCGCCCGTGACGAGCAGCAGTCCGTGCTCCCACGCGGGGTCGAACGGCAGATCGACGGTCGTGCCCGGTGCGAGGCGGATCTCCGCGCCCACGATCGGCGTGTGGGCGGTCGCGGGGGAGGCGACGCCGGCGTACGTGCCCATCACGACCGTGACGTCGGCGTCGGATCCGGTCGTGGCGGGAAGCGCCAGCCCCGGCAGCGACAGGTGCTGCTCGAAGCCGGGGGTTCCTGTCGCGGCGCCGTCGGGCAGCACCACCCAGAGCTGCAGGGCGTCGAGCGGGCCGGCCTCCTCGCCGACCGAGTACTCGGAGTGCGCGATGCCGTTGCCCGCCGTCATGAGGTTCAGCTGCCCGCGGCGCAGCACCACGTCGCTGTCGATCGTGTCGCGGTGACGGATCTCGCCGACGAGCGGCCAGGTCACCGTCTGCAGGCCGATGTGCGGATGCGGCTCCACCCGCATGCGCACCGCGGCGGGTCCGAACCGGTCGAGGAAGCACCAGGCTCCGATCGTCGGCACGTCCTTGCTGGGCAGCACGCGCAGCACGTTCATCGCCCGCACGCCGCCGAGCGGCACCTCTCGCGCCTCGAGCACGACCGCGCGCGGTCCGTGCAGGCTCATGCCTGCTCCCCGGGCGCCGTGGGGAAGCGCACCTTCGCGCCCGGCACCTCGTGCGTGCGCAGGTACGTGTTGATGTACGGGCAGTACGGCACGATCGTGTCGCCGGTCGCGACGGCGTCGGCGAGCGCGTCCGCGGCGAGCCTCGAGGCGAGACCCTGCCCCTGGAACGCCGGATCCACCTCGGTGTGGATGAACAGGATCGTCCCGGGACGGCGCTGGAACTCGGCGAACCCGGCGAGCGCCCCGTCGCTGGTGATCTCGTAGCGGGACTCCGCCTCGTTCAGGGTCACGGCGATCTCGGGCATGGCGCTCCTTCATGCGGTGTCGTGCGGATTCGGATCCAACCTATGCCCGGGAGAGGGTGCAGGGGTCGTGCGAACCCGCCGGCACGGGGAAGCCCGGCCTGTGGAGAGCGGCCTCCGGTGTCGGCTCCTCTCGTTACGCTGGAGGCATGCCCCAGAACGATCCGCGCGACCCTTATGCGGATCTGCCGTGGTCCGATGCGCCCCTCGACGACCCCTACGCCGACCTGCCGTTCGCGGAGGAGCCCTGGGAGGCGGCGCCCCCGCCCGAGGAGGGCGAGTGGGCGGGATCCCCTGGTGCGGTTCCGCAGGGCAGCTTCCCGGTGCCGCCCGCCGCGGCAGCCGCCGCGCCGAGCAGGTACCAGACGCCGCTCGACGCGCTCACCGCGGTCTACGGCTACGACGCCTTCCGCGGAGACCAGGCTGCGATCATCGACCAGGTCGTGGGCGGCGGCGACGCCGTCGTGCTCATGCCCACCGGCGGCGGCAAGAGCCTCTGCTACCAGATCCCCGCGCTCGTGCGTGAGGGTACGGGCCTCGTGGTCAGCCCGCTCATCGCGCTCATGCACGACCAGGTCGACGCCCTGCGCGCCAACGGCGTGCGTGCCGCGTACCTGAACTCGACGCAGACCGCGGCCGACCGCGCCGAGGTCGAGCGCGCGTATCTCTCCGGTGACCTCGACCTCATCTACGTCGCGCCGGAGCGCCTCTCGAACGCGCAGACCCTCGGACTCCTGCAGCGCGGATCCCTCAGCGTGATCGCGATCGACGAGGCGCACTGCGTGTCGCAGTGGGGGCACGACTTCCGGCCTGACTACCTCGCGCTCGGCGGCCTCGCCGAGCGCTTCCCCGGCGTTCCGCGGATCGCGCTCACCGCCACGGCGACCCGCGAGACGCACCGCGAGATCACCGAGCGGCTGCACCTGCCGCAGGCGAAGCACTTCGTCGCGAGCTTCGACCGGCCCAACATCCAGTACCGGATCGACCCCAAGGTCGACGTCCGCAAGCAGCTGGTCTCGTTCGTGCGCAGCCAGCCCGAAGGATCCGCGGGCATCGTCTACGCGCTCAGCCGCGCCTCGGTCGAGCAGACCGCCGAGTACCTCAGCGCACAGGGCTTCGACGCGATCCCGTACCACGCGGGCCTCGACGCCGGGACGCGCGCGGCGCATCAGTCCCGGTTCCTCCGCGAGGACGGCGTCATCGTGGTCGCCACGATCGCGTTCGGGATGGGCATCGACAAGCCGGACGTGCGCTTCGTCGCGCACGTCGACCTGCCGAAGTCGGTCGAGGGCTACTACCAGGAGACCGGTCGCGCGGGCCGCGACGGCGAGCCCTCGGTCGTGTGGATGGCCTACGGCCTCGGCGACGTCGTGCAGCAGCGCCGCTTCATCCAGCAGGGCGACGGCGACCGCATGATCAAGCAGCGGCAGAACCAGCACCTCGACGCGATGCTCGCGCTGTGCGAGACCGTCGACTGCCGCCGCCAGAACCTGCTCGGCTACTTCGGGCAGTCCTCGGCGCCCTGTGGGAATTGCGATACCTGCCTCACCCCGCCGGACAGCTGGGACGGGCTGATCCCCGCACAGAAGCTGCTCTCCACGATCGTGCGGCTGCAGCGCGAGCGTCGCCAGTCGTTCGGCGCCGGCCATCTCATCGACATCCTCCGCGGGGCGTCGACGGAGAAGATCCGCAAGTTCCGGCACGACGAGCTCGCCACTTACGGGATCGGCTCCGATCTCACCGACGCGCAGTGGCGCTCGGTCGTGCGGCAGCTGCTGGCCCAGGGCCTGATGCAGCCGCAGGGCGAGTACGGCACGCTCGCGGTGAGCGACGCGGCCGCGGGGGTGCTCGCGGGCACGACCGCGGTGAAGCTGCGTCACGACGTGGTCACCCGCGCCGGTTCCTCCGGAGGCGGGCGCTCCGCCAAGAGGAACGCCGCGGAGGCGCTCGCCGAGGGCGACCGCGGGCTGTTCGAGGCGCTGCGGGCGTGGCGGGCGCAGACCGCGCGCGAGCAGGGGGTGCCCGCGTACGTCGTGTTCGGCGATGCGACGCTGCGCGCCCTCGCCGAGCACCGCCCCGCACAGGCATCCGACCTGGTCGGCATCAGCGGCATCGGCGAGAAGAAGCGCGAGGCCTACGGCGAGGCCGTGCTGGAGGTCATCGCGGCCGAGGGCTGACGGGCTGAGCCGCTGACGGCTCTCCCGCGTCCGGCTCTCCCGCGTCGCGGCGGCGGGCATCCTGTGGAGAGCCGACAATCGCGCGGATCCTCGTGCGGTCGCTTCATTGGGGGATCCCCACAGCCGCCTTCGCTCCGCGTTGTGTCAGATCTACCATGAAAGCATCCCCAAACCTCACGAGAGGATCCTCATGGTCGACGCCGCCCTTCGGACGAACACCGCGAACAGCACCCCGGACGACACCGCGACGCGCATCGACGTCGACGCGGTCGGCGACCTGCTGCTCGGCACCTGGGCGGACACCCGCCGCGAGGCGCGCGAGATGATCAAGGATCCGGCGTTCTGGCGCGATGACTCGCTCGGCAAGGACGAGCACCGCGAGCGCGTGCTCAGCCAGCTGCACCTGCTCGTGCAGAACCGCGCCGTGCACCGTGCGTTCCCGAAGCGCCTCGGCGGCGAGGAGAACAACGGCGGCAACATCGCCGGGTTCGAGGAGCTCGTGGTCGCCGACCCCAGCCTGCAGATCAAGTCGGGCGTGCAGTGGGGACTGTTCGGATCCGCCGTCCTCCAGCTCGGCACCGCGGAGCACCACGACCGCTGGCTCCCCGGCATCATGAGCCTGGAGATCCCCGGCGCCTTCGCGATGACCGAGATCGGGCACGGCTCCGACGTCGCCTCGATCGGCACCACGGCGACGTACGATCCCGCGACCGAGGAGTTCGTGATCAATACGCCGTTCCGGGCGGCGACCAAGGAGTTCCTCGGCAACGCGGCGCTGCACGGCATCGCGGCGACCGTGTTCGCGCAGCTCATCACGAACGGCGTGAACCACGGCGTGCACTGCTTCTACGTGCCGCTGCGCAGTGAGGACGGCGTGGACCTTCCCGGCATCGGCCGCGAGGACGACGGCCTCAAGGGCGGGCTGAACGGCATCGACAACGGTCGGCTCAGCTTCGACCACGTGCGGATCCCGCGCACCAACCTGCTGAACCGCTACGGCGACGTCGCCGCAGACGGCACCTACTCGAGCGCGATCGACAGCCCTGGCCGTCGCTTCTTCACGATGCTCGGCACGCTCGTGCAGGGGCGCGTCTCGCTCGACGGCGCCGCGTCCTGGGCCTCCGCGCTCGGCCTCTACATCGCGATCACCTACGCCACGCAGCGCCGGCAGTTCAACGGCGCCGACGGCTCGGAGACCACGCTGCTCGACTACGGCAAGCACCAGCGCCGTCTCCTGCCGCGCCTCGCGACCACGTACGCGCAGCTGTTCGCGCACGACGAGTTCCTGCAGAAGTTCGACGGCGTCTTCTCCGGCCGCACCGACACCCCGCAGGACCGCGAGGATCTGGAGACCCTGGCCGCCGCGCTCAAGCCGCTGTCGACCTGGCACGCCCTCGACACCCTGCAGGAGTGCCGCGAGGCCTGCGGCGGTGCGGGCTTCATGTTCGAGAACCGCTTCGTGGGCCTCCGCGCAGACCTCGACATCTACGTGACGTTCGAGGGCGACAACAACATCCTGCTGCAGCTCGTCGGCAAGCGCCTGCTCACCGACTACGCCCAGCAGTTCAAGGGCAAGGACGCGGCCGCGCTCGCCAAGTACGCCGTCGGGCAGACCGCGGGCCGCGTGTTCCACGGCGCGGGGCTGCGCCAGTTCGGGCAGGCCGTCGCGGATCTCGGATCCACGGCCCGCTCGGTCGAGAACGGCCTGCGGGCCGAGCAGCAGCACGAGCTGCTCACCGACCGCGTGCAGCAGATGGTGGCCGACATCGCCGGCCGGCTGCGTGCGGCCGGCAAGGACAAGGTTCTCGGCGAGAAGCTGTTCAACGAGAACCAGGCCGAGCTCATCGAGGCGGCCCGCGCGCACGGCGAGCTGCTGCAGTGGGAGGCGTTCACCGACGCCCTCGCCCGCGTGCAGGACGAGGACAGCAAGGCGGTGCTCACCTGGCTGCGCGACCTCTTCGGCCTGCAGCTCGTCGAGAAGCACCTCGCGTGGTACCTCATCAACGGCCGCCTTTCGGCGCAGCGCGCGGCCTCGGTCTCGCGCTACATCGACCGGCTCTGCGCGCGCCTGCGCCCGCACGCCCTCGACCTCGTGAACGCGTTCGGCTACGAGCCCGAGCACGTGCGCGCGCCCCTCGCCTCCGGCGCGGAGCAGGTCCGCCAGGACGAGGCCCGCGCGTATTACGCCGACCTCAAGGCCTCTGGCGAGGCGCCCGTCGATGAGAAGGCCCTGAAAAAGGCCCGCCAGCTGTAACGCGGGTTTCCCGCCGCGGGCCCGCTCCTCGCCGAGCGCACGGCTTGTTGCCGAGTGCACGGGAACGGCGCGTCAACAGCCCGTGCAATCGGCAGGATCCGGTGCTCTCGCTCGGGGTCGTTGAGCGAGCACCGAGCGCAGCGAGGAGCGAGACGAAACGCGGTGCCCTTGCGAGAGCACCGCGTTTCGTCTCGGTCGCCTGCGGCGTCCTCGCTCAACGACCCCGGCGGGCGGGTCAGGCCCCGGCGACACGCTCCGCGAGGTGGTCTGCGAGCGGAGTGTCGGTGGCGAGCACCACGCGCACGGTCGCGTCCGCGTGGTCGCGGGCGCTCTGGCGCTGGCCGCGCAGGTCGAACACGGTCTGCCCGCGGCCAGGGCCGTCCGTCGTGTCGACCACGGCCGGCACGGCGGGAGCGACCGTCGGGCGCACCCGGCCGACCGCGATCGCCGCGGCGAGCGGGTCGTGCAGGGCGCTGCACCGGCGGCCGTAGGTCGCGCGGTAGAAGTCCATGTAGAAGTCGAGCATCGCGGCGACGGCACGCGCCACGGAGGATCCGGACGCGGCCAGCAGATCGCGGTGCGCCTCCTCGAACACGTTCTCCATGGTCACATCGAGCGGCACGACGACGACCGGCCAGCCGGCGGCGAAGACGGCGTCGGCGGCCTCGGGGTCGTTGCCGATGTTCGCCTCGGCGAGCGCCGTGATGTTGCCGGGGACGAGCGCCGCCCCACCCATGAGCGTCACCCGCGCGACGCGGGAGGGGAGCGTCGGATCCTGCGCGAGCGCGGCGGCGAGGTTCGTGAGCGGGCCGACCGCGAGCACCTCGAGGGATCCGTCGTGCTCATGCGAGAGGCGGATGAGCAGGTCCGCCGCGGTGCCGTCCTCGACCGCGCGGGCGGGCTCCGGCAGCGCCACCCCTCCCACGCCGTCGTCGCCGTGCACGTGCGGGGCGCCGCCGTCGTACTCGCGGGTGAGGAAGTCGTGCCGCCCCTCGGCCACGGGCACGTCGTCGCGCTCGGCGAGGGAGAGCAGGCCCAACGTGTTGCGCGCCGCCTGGGCCGCCGAGGTGTTGCCGCTGACCGTGCCGATCCCTCGGAGCGCGATCTCGGGCGACGCCAGCAGATACGCCAGGGCGAGCGAGTCGTCGATGCCCGTGTCGCAGTCGAAGTACAGCGGGGCGGGGGTTTCGGTCATCGGATCCTCCTCGGGATGCGGGACGGGGCGTGGGGCGGGAAACCGGCGGACCAGGCGGTCGGCGGGCGGGGTCAGTCGGTCTTGGGCATCAGGAACAGGCTCGCGATGAGGGCGAGCACGCTGATCCCCAGAGAGATCCAGAGTGCCAGGACGAAGTCGCCCGACATGACGAACGGCGCCACGATCGCGATGCCGAGGCTCGCGCCGAAGCCGAACGCGGCGCCGTTCATGCTCGGCAGGATCGCCGGCGCTTCGCTCGGGGACTGCAGCACCCCGAGGCCGTTCGTGGTGGTGAGCACGACCCCGTTGTAGGCGACGCCGAGCACCGCGAACATCGCGAACACGGTCCACGGGCTGAACGGGAACAGTGCGACCACGACGAGCGCCGCGATCGAGAGCACGAGACCGAGACGCAGCATCCGGATCCATCCGAAGCGGCCCGCGAGCCAGCCGGACAGCGGGGCGGCGGCGAGGCCGATCAGCGCCGGCGGCGTGAGGTAGAGCAGAGCGGAGGTCGACGCGTTCACGTCGTAGCCGACGGCCTGGTTCTGGCTGAGGATCACGATCGTGAAGTTGATCACGGTGAACACGCTCGACAGGGTCAGCACGGTGACGGCGATGACCGGCCACACCTGACGCGACCGCAGGTGCTGCACCGCGACGAGGGGCGTACGGCGGCGCTTCTCGATCGCCACGAAGGCGACCAGCGCCACGGCCGTGCCGGCCAGGAAGAGCAGCGTCAGCGGGGCGAACCAGCCCTGGCCGGATCCGGTCGAGACGAAGTAGGTGAGGCAGATCAGACCGAGCGAGAGCGCGGCCGCGCCCCACCAGTCCATGCGCCCGGTCGAGGACGGCTCGCCGTCGCGCGGCACGGCGAGCGCCACGCTCAGGATCGCGATCACGGCGACCGCGAGGATCACGACGAAGAGGGAGCGGAACCCGAAGGCGTCGGCGAGGAGGCCCCCGATCCAGCCGTCCACGCCGCCCACACCACCGTTGATGGCGGTGAGGATCCCGAGCACGGTCGGGAAGACGGCGGCGGGCAGGGTCTCGGCGAGGATCACGTAGGAGATCTGGAACGCGGCGCTCGATGCGCCCTGCAGCACGCGTCCGAGCAGCAGGACGGGGAGGTTGGGCGAGACGAGGCAGAGCACGGTGCCGAGCACGATGAGGGCGAGCACCACCAGCAGCGCGCGCTTGCGGCCGATGAAGTCGCTCCAGCGGGCGAGGACGATGCCGCCGACCGCGCCGGCGAGGAAGAACAGCGACGAGACCTGCGAGACGGCGTCCATCGGCGCGCCGAGCTGCTTCGAGATGTCGGGGAGGGCGGGGCTGATCATGCTCGAGTTCAGCTGGAAGGCGACGACCGTCAGGATCAGGGTCGCCACGAGCAGGACCGAACGGCCGCCGCGGATCGGCGCGGGGCGATCGAGCGCCGCGGGTGCGGGGGAGAGCTGCACAGTGACTCCTTCGTCAAGGGGAGGGGGGCGGGCCCCTCGGGCTATATGATGTTATACCTCTGAGGTAGAACATCTGCAAGTGCGTGCTTCCGTGCTTGAATGAACGGCGAGCACGGCCCGAATCCGGAGGCCTGGCAGGCGGAGGAGGAGATCCGATGACGGACGTCGAGCAGTTCCTGGCCCGGCCGCTGACCGCTCCCGTGGGCCAGCCCCTGCGCGTCGCCGTGTACTCCCGCCTGGCCGAGGGGATCCGGTCCGGCGTCTTCTCCCTCGGATCGGCGCTGCCGCGCGAGACCGAGCTCGGCGTGTCGCTGGGGGTCTCGCGCACGGTCGTCCGCGAGGCGCTCATGCTGCTCGAGGAGGACGGGCTCATCCTCACCCGGCGCGGGATCGGGCGCTTCGTCGCGGAGGACCTCCCCACCGTCGGGCTCGAAGAGCTGCGACCGCTCGAGGCGGCGCTCGCCGAGGGCGGCGAGGATGTCGGCGTGCGGCAGCTCGAGTTCGTCGTGCAGCCCACCACGGACTACGTCTCGAGCCACCTGGGCCTCGACGACGCGGCGAACACCTGGTTCCGGGAGAGCGTGATCGAGCGGGCCGGTGAACCCATCGCCATCCTGCAGGAGCACCTTCCCGCGGGGCGCTACCTGACCGACGCGAGCCCGCAGATCGCGGCCGTGCTCGAGGAGGCGACCGGCGACCCGACGAGCCTCATGACGGCCCTCGCGGACCGCGGCGTCGTCTTCGGAGCGGGGGTGTGCGAGATCACGGTCAACGTGGTCGGCCGCACCCGCGGCGTGCTGCTCGGCCTCACGCCGGGCGACCCCGTGCTCATCCTCACCCAGACCGCTTCTTCGGGCGGCGTCCCCGTCTACCTCGCCAAGTGCATCGTCTCCGGGAAGGCGGGCGTCCTCTCGGTCGTGCAGACCGCGCAGTGACCGCGCCGACTCGTCCCCGCCCTTCAGGAACTGGAGTCCTCATGACCGCACCGCTCGCGCTCGCCGTCGTCGGCAGCATCAACGTCGACCTCACCGCCCGGACCGCGCGGCTTCCGGAGCCCGGGGAGACCATCGGCGGGGGGCGCCTCTCGCGCGAGGCCGGCGGCAAGGGCGCCAACCAGGCCGCCGCGGCCGCGCGCCTGGGCGCCTCGGTGCGGATGGTCGGCGCGGTCGGCGCCGACGCCGACGGATCCTGGATGATCGAGGAGCTCTCCGCCGCGGGCGTCGACACGCACGCGGTGCGCCGCGGCGCGGAGCCCACCGGCGTCGCGCTCATCGTCGTGGACGCCGAGGGCGAGAACCAGATCGCCGTGTGCGAGGGCGCCAACGGCGAGGTGACCCTGGACGGGGTGGCGTTCGGATCCGACGAGGCGGTGCTGGCGCAGCTGGAGATCTCGATGGACGTGATCGCCGCGCTCGCCGCGGCCGCGCGCGGGTACCTGGCCGTCAACGCCGCCCCCGCGATCGAGCTGCCCGCGGCGGTCGTCGAGCGCGCGGATCTCATCATCGTGAACGAGACGGAGTACGCGCTGCTGCCGGCCCTGCGCACATCCCGCCGGGTCGCCGTGACCTACGGCGGCGAGGGCGCGAAGCTCTTCGAGCACGGCGAGCTCGTCGCGTCCGCTCCGGCCGTGAAGACGACCGTCGTGAACAGCGTCGGCGCCGGGGACGCGTTCTGCGCGGCCCTCACGATCGGCCTCGCTTCCGGCGTCGCCCCGCAGCGCGCGTTGTCGGCGGCCTGCGCGGTGGGCGCCGCGGCGGTCGCGGATCCGCGGTCGCAGCCGCTGCTCGCCGGGCTCTCGGAGTACCTGCCCGCGGAGTGAGCGCACCGGGGTCGTTGAGCGAGCACGGCCGCAGGCCGAGCGAGACGAAACGTGCTGCCGGGCGGGAACGTCGGTGCGCTGGCCTAGCCTGGTCGTCATGATCACCACCTCGGCCGACGACCTCCCGCGCTGCGCCTGGGCGGGTGACGACCCCGAATACCGCCGCTACCACGACGAGGAGTGGGGGCGGCCGCTGCACGGCGACCGCGCGCTGTTCGAGAAGATGTCGCTCGAGGGGTTCCAGGCGGGGCTCAGCTGGATCACGATCCTGCGCAAGCGCCCGCGTTTCCGCGAGGTGTTCGCGGGGTTCGATCCCGCGGTCGTCGCGGAGTTCGGCGATGACGACATCGCCCGGCTCATGGCCGATGCCGGCATCATCCGCAATCGCGCGAAGATCGAGGCGACGATCGGCAACGCCGCCCTCGTGCGGGAGATGGCGGAGGGCGAGCTCGATGTGCTGATGTGGTCGTTCGCCCCCGCGCGGAGCGGCGTGCGCCCTCGGTCCATGTCCGACGTCCCCGCCGTGACTGCGGAGTCCGAGGCGATGAGCAAGGCGCTGCGCAAGCGCGGATTCCGCTTCGTCGGCCCCACCACGATGTATGCGCTGATGCAGTCGGCCGGCATGGTCGACGACCACCTCGAGGGATGCTGGCGCGCGGTGTAGCGCGGGCCGGCCGTTCCGCTGGTCAGGTAGCGGGATCGGCCGCCGCGTCCGGCCTGCGGTACACGCGACGCATATGGTCGCTCGTGAGGAAGTCGGCGATGCCGATCATGATCAGGCTGAAGACGATCTGCTCGGTCACCATCCACGCCGGATAGAGGCCGGGGATCGCGGCCATCACGAGCGTGATGACGGGGAAGATCTGCGCGAACAGGCGCAGTCGCTGATAGGCCCAGCGCCAGCCGAGCGCCGCGCGCCAGGCGAAGTAGAAGAGCGTGACGGTCATCGCGAGCACGATGAGCGCGCGCATCCACACGGCGAACGGCACGGCGGAGATCGATCCGGCCTGCACCGCGATCACGACGGCGATCACGACTGCGGCGATGCCGATCAGCAGTTCGACCGCGAGCAGCCAGAACACCCAACGGAAGGCACGGGCGGTGCGGTGGTGATCGCGGTCGGTCTCGACGATCTTCTCGTGAGCGTTGCGGCCGCCGGCGATGCGGTCCACGCGAAGCAGCAGCGGCTCCACGCGGCGCAGCACAGGGTCGAGGAACATGTTTCGAGCGTACGGTCCCGGCCTGTGCGAAGAGCCGGATCCATGCCTCTCAGCGGGGAAATCGATCGAAGGATGGATGGGTAGTCCTCCCCATCGCGGCTCCCAGTCGGGCGGTTTACACTCTTGAGGTCCCCTGATAGTTCCTCATGGGACTGCTGTGACAACGTTCGGGGGGAATCCGTGGTGAAGTCGTTCGCATGGTTGCGGATGCGACCGAAGACCCTCGCGTCCGCCGCCGGCGTCACCGCTGCGGCCGTCGCCGTCGCCGGCATGGCCTTCGCCTACGAGGGCAACCCCACCGCCGAGGTGGATCTGCACGACGGCGGCGTCTGGCTCACCAAGACCTCGAGCCTGCTCGTCGGCCACTTCAACAACGAGTCCCGCGTGCTGGACGGCGGGCTGCGCACCGGCGGCGAGAACTACGACGTGCTGCAGTCCGGCGGCACCGTGCTCGTCGACGACCGCTCCGCCTCCACCCTGACCAGCGTCGACCCCGCACGCGTCGTGCTGAGCGACGCCGTGCTCATCCCCGGCGGCGCGAAGTCGGCCCTCGGCGGTACCACCGTCGCGATCCTCGATCCCAAGGAGGGCAAGCTCTGGGTGCGCTCCGCCTCGGCGCTGAGCGGCTTCAAGGCCGCGGGCGCGAAGCCCTCCGCCACCCTCGGCGCCGGGGCCGACGTCGTCGTGGGCAAGGACGGCACGGTCTACGCGGTCTCCGCCAAGGACCGCAGCGTCGTCACCGTGCACGTGGACGCCCAGGGCGATCCGCAGCCGCCGTCCACCGAGACGATCGATCTTGCGGAGAACGCGAAGCCCACGATCACCGTCGTCGGTACCACCCCTATCGTGCTCGACGCCGATGCCAAGACCGTCTTCGCGGCCGGGCACCGCACCGAGCTCACCGGATCCGAGGTCAAGAACCTCGACGCGGCCGTGCTGCAGCAGCCCTCCGCGGAGAACGGCTCCGCCGTGCTGGCGACCGCCGATGCGCTCGTGTCCGTGCCGCTGGACGGATCCGCGCCGTCGGTGCAGGACGCCGGGGGCACCGGGGCGCCCGCGGCCCCCGTCTCCCTGAACGGCTGCACCTACGCGGCCTGGGGCGGATCCGCGAAGTTCCTGCGCGACTGCGTCGGGTCCGACAACGACCTGAAGTCGTCGATCGAAGGCGCCGAGAGCAGCACGACCCTGGTGTTCCGGGTGAACCGCGACGTGGTCGTGCTCAACGACACCGCGAGCGGTGCCGCGTGGATGGCCACGGACAACCTGCAGCGCGTGGACAACTGGCAGGACATCGTCCCGCCGGAGGGCGAGTCCGAGCAGCAGGACGAGACCAGCGACGACCAGGTCGAGACGACTCTGCCCAAGCGCACCCCGGAGAACACGACGCCGATCGCGCACGACGACGAGTTCGGTGTCCGGCCCGGCCGCACCACGATGCTGCCCGTGCTCGACAACGACACCGACGCCGACGGCGACGTGCTGGTGGCCTCGCTCGCTCAGGAGCAGCCGCCGCTCGGAGACGTCAAGCCGATCAACAACGGCGGCGCCCTGCAGGTCGCGGTCGCGGAGGACGCCACCGGATCCGGCTCGTTCCAGTACCAGGCCGACGACGGCCGCGGCGGCAAGGCCACGGCGAACGTCGCCCTCAGCGTGCACGACTGGAGCACGAACGCCGCCCCCAAGCAGAAGCGCACACCGGGCCTCCTCGTCGAGGCGGGCGGCGCGGTGACCTACAACGCGCTGCCCGACTGGATCGATCCGGATGGCGACGACGTGTACCTGAAGGACGTCGAGGCGGCCCCGGGCGACGAGGTCGACTTCACGCCGGACGGCCAGCTCACCTACCGCGCCGTCGCCAGCCTGCCCGGCCGCAAGGAGATCCGGATCCAGGTCGCCGACGCGATGGGCGAGCTCACGAGCGGCACCATCCGCCTCGACATCCGCCCGGCTGGCACCACGGCGCCGAAGACCAATGCGGACCACTACGTGACGCGCGCGGGCGAACAGGTCACCGTGTCGCCGCTGCTGAATGACTCCAGCTCCGGCAAGGAGCAGCTGCGCCTCACCCGGGTCGACGAGACCCCCGGCGCGGTGATCACGCCGAACTTCGGCGAGGGCACCTTCACGTTCCAGGCGGAGATGCCCGGCACCTACTACATGCAGTACCTCGTGAGCGCGGGGCCGAACGCCGTGCCGGGGCTCGTCCGGGTGGACGTGCTGGACAAGACCGCCGAGTCGGCGCCGCCGATCGCGGTGCGCGACGTGGCGCTGCTGCCGAGCGGCGGCGACGTGCTCGTGGGCGTGCTGAACAACGATGTCGACCCGGCCGGCGGAATCCTCGTCGTGCAGTCGGTGACGGTGCCGCCGCACAGCGGTGTGGCGGTGTCGGTGCTGAACCACGAGACGCTGCGGATCACCGATCAGGGCAACCTCGACAAGGAGGTGCGGATCAGCTACCGCATCTCGAACGGATCCAAGTCCGCCGACGGCGACGTGATCGTGATCCCGATCGCCGCGCCGAGCAAGCTCGATCCGCCGACCGCGAACGACGACACGGCCGTGGTGCGCGCGGGTGACGTGGTGACGATCCCCGTGCTGGCGAACGACAAGCACGCCCCCGGAACGACGCTGCACGTGGCGCCGGACCTCATCGAGCCGCTGGTCGACCCGAAGTACGGCGAGGCGTTCGTCTCGCAGGACACCGTGCGGTTCCGCGCCGGCGACACCCCGCGCACGGTCTACGCGACCTACGAGGCGGTCGACTCCAACGGGCAGAAGGCGGCCGGTTACATCACGATCCAGATCCTGCCGATCGATGAGAAGACCAACACCGCGCCCCGCCCGCACGACCTCACCGTGCGCGCGCTGAGCGGCACGAGCGTCCGCATCGCCGTGCCGCTGGACGGGCTGGATTCCGAGGGCGACTCGGTCGAGCTCGTCGGGCTGGACTCCGCGCCGAAGCAGGGCCAGGTCACCGAGGTCGGCGCGAACTTCCTCACGTACCAGGCCTTCGACAAGGCCAGCGGCATCGACACCTTCACGTACAAGGTGCGCGACCGGCTCGGCAAGGAGGCGACGGCGGCCGTCCGCGTCGGCATCGCTCCCGGGGCCAACATCAACCAGGCGCCGTACGCGGTCAAGGACTCGATCGTCATGCGGCCAGGACGCACGGTCGCCGTCGCGGTGCTGACGAACGATTCGGATCCCGACGGCGACACGATCGGCCTGGTGAAGAACGGCATCGAGACCGCGGCGGGCGTCGACGGCCTGAAGGCGGAGGTCTCCGGCGACCGCGTGCTCATCACGGCGCCCAACCGGGCCGTGCAGACGTCGGTGCAGTACACCGTGGCGGACTCCCGCGGCGCCACGGCGACCGCGCCCGTGCAGGTCACGGTCGCCGAGGACGTGCCGCTCGTGGCGCCGATCGCGCGCGACGACCGGATCAAGGCATCCGATGTGAAGGGCGAGAGCCTGCAGGTCGAGGTGCCGGTGCTGGACAACGACGAGGATCCGGATGGCACGGTCGATGCCCTCAAGCTCGGCGTCTCCGACCCCGCGGCCAAGGTGCTGCCCAACCGCAAGATCCAGGTCACGGTGACCGAGCAGCGCCAGCTCGTGCAGTACTCGATCACCGATCAGGACGACCAGGCCGCCTCGGCGTTCATCTTCGTGCCGGCGCTCTCCGAACTCGCGCCGACGCTGACCTCGACCAAGCCGGTCGAGGTCAAGAGCGGTGAGACCATCGACATCCCGCTCTCGAAGTACGTCGCCGTCGCCGGCGGCGGAGAGGTGCGGATCACTGAGGCCGGCAAGATCAGCGCCGTCAACAGCAACGGCGCCCCGCTGCTGAAGGACGAGCACACGCTCGTGTACACCTCCAAGCAGGGCTACTTCGGCGACGACGCGCTCACCTTCGAGGTGACGGACGGCACCGGCCCCGACGACCCCAAGGGGCGCAAGGCCACGCTGAGCCTGCCGATCACGGTGCTCCCGCCGGACAACCAGCCGCCGGCGTTCACCAACGCGCAGGTGTCGGTCGCGCCCGGCGAGGAGGCGCAGAAGGTCGACCTCGCGGCGCTCACGAAGGATCCGGATCCGGGCGACGCGAAGAAGATCAGCTACAAGATCACCGGACAGCCCGACAGCGGCATCAAGGCCAGCCTGGACGGCTCGACGCTCAAGGTCGAGGCCGACTCGTCGACGCCGAAGGGCAGCGGGTCGACGGTGCAGCTCAGCATCACCGACGGCAAGACGGAGCCGGTCACGGGCACGGTCGCCGTGACGGTCGCCGCCTCCACGCGCCCCATGCCGGTCGCGAACGAGGACACGGTGCCGCAGGCCGATCAGGGCAAGGCCGTGACGATCCCGGTGCTGGAGAACGACGTCAACCCGTTCCCGGACAAGCCGCTGAAGATCCGGTCCGTGAGCGTGCAGACCGGCGACGCCAACGCCTCCGTGCAGGGGGACAAGATCGTGGTCACGCCGGACGGCAAGTTCGTCGGGCAGGTCGTGGCGACCTACCGCGTGCAGGACGCGACGAAGGATCCGGATCGCGAGGTCGACGGCCGCATCGTCGTCACGGTGCAGGGCGTGCCGGATGCGCCGGGTGCTCCGCAGGTGACCAGCGTGCAGGACCGCACCGTGGTGCTGAACTGGAGCCCGCCCTCGAACAACGGCGCCGAGATCACCGGCTACACCGTGCGTGCGACGAGCGGCGGCAGCTACACCAAGCAGTGCGCGTCGACGACGTGCACGCTGGACGGGCTGACCAACAACGTCGAGTACACGTTCGCCGTCACCGCCACGAACCGCGTGGGCGAGGGCAAGCCGTCGCCGACCTCGGCCGTGGCCCGCCCCGACGCGCGTCCTGACACCCCGAACCCGCCGACCCTGAAGTTCGGCGACAAGTCGCTGGACGTGTCGTGGACCACGCCGACGACCCCGGGGTCCCCGGTGTCCTCGTACAACCTGGAGATCTCGCCCGCGCCGCCCAGCGGCGCGGCCACGAAGACCGGCGTGACCGGCAACTCGCTGAAGTGGGACGGTCTGGAGAACGGGGCGAACTATCAGGTGCGCGTGCAGGCCGTGAACCGCGCTCCCGAGCCGTCCAGCTGGTCGGGCTGGTCGGCCTCGGAGATCCCCGCAGGCCCGCCGACCGCGCCCGGAACTCCGCAGGCGCAGAGCGCGCCGTCGGTGGGCAGCCAGTCGCAGATGACCGTGACGTGGGGCAAGTCCGAGCCCAACGGCGATGCGGTGTCGAGCTACGAGCTGCAGGTGCTTCGCGGCGGACAGCTCGTGAACACCGTGAACGTGGCCGGCACGCAGAACTCGCAGACCGTGGTGGTCGACAACTCGACCTCGAACTACACGTTCCTGGTGCGCGGCAAGAACAAGGCCGGTTCCGGTGCGTGGTCGGCGACGTCGAACGCGCAGCGTGCCTTCGGGCAGCCGGGGGCCGTGACGATCACCCGTGCCGACGAGGGCAACAACAACATCTACGTGGAGTACTCGCTCGCCGATGCCAACGGTGCGAGCGGCTCCGAGATCCAGTACGAGTACTCCACCGGTGGTGGCTGGAGCCGCAACTGGGACGGTCACAACATCCCGGCAGCGAACAACGGCACCTACACGGTGTCGGTGCGGGCGTACTCCGTGGTCGGCGGCCAGGAGTCTCAGCCGGGAGCAGCGGGCTCCAGGAGCGGGCTGCAGCCGTACGGGCCGATCGGCAGCCCCGGCGTCAGCGCCACGAACAACGGCCAGAGCGTCACCCTGCGGTGGGACGCCCCCGCTGAGAACGGGCGCGACGTCACCATGAAGATCAGCGTGGACGGCGGCGGCTGGCAGTCCGTCGCCGACAGCGGATCGGTGGTGGTCGGCAACGGCTACGACCAGACCCACTCGATCAGCGCGCAAGCGTTCACGAACATCCCGCAGCAGTCGGGCGTGGAGTCCGCTCAGGCCAGGACGAACAGCCCGCCTGCCCCGCGCGTCTGGGTCACCCAGGGCGTCGCCGCTCCCGAGAGCTGCGTGAACGGTTGCCGGTTCTTCGTCGTGAACTTCCAGAACCTCAACATCGGCACTCATCAGGTGACGTGTGCGTCGGACGCGAGGCCGGGCGGGTTCAGCTCGGGGAGCTCGGTGAACTTCAACGGTGACGGCTCGGTGCAGATCTCCTGCTGGCAGGGGCGTGACGGCCTCAACGTGTGGGTCGACATCGCCGGCTGGGGGGGTTCCGTGGACACCGAGAAGCACTTCTGGCCAAGACCGTAGCCGGGCGCCGTCCCGGCCCCGCGGCACAACAGACGAACACAGATCAGAGGAACGACAAGAGATGACGATGACCCCCGAACAGGCGGCCTGGTTCCAGGGCACCTTCACCCGCCTCACCGATAACGTCGACCGTGCGCTGCAGGGCAAGCGCGACGTGGTGAGCCTGGTGCTCGCCTCGATGCTCGCCGAGGGCCACGTGCTCCTCGAGGACGCCCCCGGCACCGGCAAGACGAGCCTCGCGAAGGCGCTCGCGGCGACCGTGCAGGGCACCAGCTCGCGGATCCAGTTCACGCCCGACCTGCTTCCGTCCGACGTGACCGGCGTGACGATCTACGACCAGAACGCGCACACGTTCGAGTTCCACCGCGGACCGGTGTTCGCCTCGATCGTGCTCGCCGACGAGATCAACCGCGCCTCGCCCAAGACGCAGTCGGCGCTGCTCGAGGTGATGGAGGAGTCGCGGGTCACGGTCGACGGCGTCGCGCACGAGGCGGGGCGCCCCTTCCTCGTGATCGCCACCCAGAACCCGATCGAGCAGGCGGGCACGTACAAGCTGCCCGAGGCGCAGCTCGACCGCTTCCTGATCAAGACCTCGATCGGCTACCCCGACCTCGACGTCACCGCGGCGATCCTCGCGGGCGCGGCCGACCGCAACCCCTCCGCCAAGCTCACGCCGGTCATCACCACGAGCGCCGTCGCCGACATGGCCGACCTCGCCGCGGCCGTGCACGTGGAGCCGGCCGTGCTGCGCTACATCGCCGAGCTCGTCGAGGCGACCCGCGCCGACTCCGCGATCCGCCTCGGCGTCTCGGTGCGCGGCGCCTTGGCGATGGTCCGCATCGCGAAGGTGTGGGCGGCCGCGCACGGGCGGCACTACGTGCTGCCCGACGACGTGAAGGCCCTCGCCCGACCCGTGTGGCTGCACCGTCTGCTGCTCGACCCCGAGGCCGAGTTCGCCGGCACGACCCCTGAGACCGTCATCGCGCGCGTGGTCGAGAAGATCGCCGCCCCGCAGGCGCGCGCCGCGGCCTGAACCGCCCCGCTGGTCCCCGAGCTCGTCGAAGGGGCCTGGATCGCTGGAAGACAGAGAGCACGAGAATGACCACGACCGCCCAGGTGCGAGGCGCCGACCGTCCGGCCGGCTGGCGCGACATCGCCGCGCTGGTGCTCGCGCGCGTCGGCGCGCGGCTGCGCCTGATCGCGTCCGCCGTGCGGCCCCTGGCCTGGGTGCTCGGCGCGATCGCCCTGGGGTGCCTCGTGATCGCCCTGCTGCTCGGGTGGCTCGAGGTCGCCGTGATCGCGCTGGTGATCGCCGTGGTGCTGGTCCTGTGCGCGCTGTTCCTGATCGGACGCACCGCCTACGACGTCAGCCTGGACCTCGCCCGCACCAGGGTCGTCGTGGGGGAGCGCGCCGTGGGTGCGCTCACCCTCGCCAACCGCGGCTCCAGGGCGATCCTGCCCTCCCGCGTGGTGCTGCCGGTCGGCGCCGGCCGCGGCGAGTTCGGCATCAAACGGCTCGCTCCGGGCGAGGAGGCGGAGGAGCTCTTCGCGATCCCCACCCACCGCCGCGGCGTCGTCTCGGTCGGACCGGTCAGCGTCGTGCGCGGAGATCCGCTCGGGCTCTTCGAGCGGGCGCACCGCCGGGACGACCCGATCGACCTGTTCGTGCACCCGCGAACGATCGTGTTCGACGGCCAGTCGCTCGGGTTCCTGCGCGACCTCGAGGGCCTTCCGGCGTCGGATCTGTCCCGCGACGACGTCTCGTTCCACGCGCTGAACGAGTACCAGCCCGGCGATGATCTGCGCCGGGTGCACTGGCGCTCGTCCGCGCGCACCGGCGTGCTCATGGTGCGCCAGTACGAGGAGACCCGCCGCTCCCACTTCGTGATCGGCCTGAGCCGTGCGGCGAACGAGTACGCGGAGCCGGAAGAGTTCGAGCTGGCGATCTCGCTGGCCGGATCCGTGGGCCTGCGTGCGATCCGCGACTCGCAGCACGTGGATCTGCGCGTGCAGGGCAGAGCGCTGCCCTCCGGCACAGGCAAGCAGCTCCTGGACTCGCTCGCCGGGGTCGAGGAGGGCCGCGCCAAGGAGGGCGGCCTGGCGACGCTCGCCGGCACGGTCGCCGCGCACATGCCGCTGTCGAGCGTCGTCGTCCTCGTCGGCGGCAGCCGCACCACGCCGGAGGAGCTGCGCGCCGCCTGCGCCCGGCTCCCGTTCGGCTCCCGGGTGCTCGCGATCGTCGCGGACCTGGGTGAGGCGCCGTCGCTGCGCCGCATCGGCGAGGCCGACGTGATCACAGTGGGGGCACTCGAGCAGCTGCCGCTCGCCCTCGGGAAGGTGCTCGCATGACCGCGCCAGCGCAGGCCGGCTCCGGCCGCTCTCCCCAGGCCCCGAAAGCGCCCCGCGCGCCGAAGGCCGCCCGCACCCCGCTCTCCCCGCGGCGCGTGCTCATCGACCTCTTCGCGGTCGTCCTGCTCATCGGCGTCGGCATCGTGGGCTGGTGGCCCTCGTTCGCCGGGGGCTCCTACCTGCCCGCCGCGATCGGCGGGATGCTCCTCGGCGCGGGCATCGCCCTCCTCTGCGCCTGGCGCGGGTGGGGCATCCTGGCCACGGCGGGGCTCACGCTGCTCGCGTACTTCCTCTTCGGCGGAGCACTCGCCCTGCCGCAGACCACGCTCTTCGGCGTCGTGCCCACCGGCGAGACCCTGGGCGCGCTGTCCGCCGGAGCGGTCACGAGCTGGAAGGCCATGCTCACCACGGTCGCCCCGGTCGCGATCGGCGACGGCTACGCCCTGGTGCCGTTCCTGTCCGCCCTGGTGTCGAGCGTGGTCGCCGCCGCGCTGGCGCTGCGTCTGCGCCGCGTCGCCTGGGCGCTCATCCCGGCGGCCGCGCACCTCATGCTCGTGATCGCGATGGGCGTGCCGGATCCCGCCGCCCCGATCGCCCAGGGCGTCGTGTTCGCCCTCGTCTCGGTGGCGTGGCTCGCGCTCCGTGGCCTCGGCGAGAACGCCGATGCGGCCGTGTCCGTCGCGGCCGACGGATCCCGCTCCTCCGCCCTGCGCCGCCGGCGCATCCTGGCCGGCACCGCCGTGCTCGTCGTGGCCGGCCTCGCGGGCACCGGTGTCGCCGCCGCGACCACGCTCGCCGAACCGCGGCACGTGTTCCGCGACGTGGTGCTGCCGCCGTTCGACGTGCACCAGTACGCGAGCCCTTTGCAGTCGTACCGCGGGTACGTGAAGGACCACCGCAAGGACACCCTGTTCACGGTGAAGGGGCTGCCCGAGGGCGCCAGGATCCGGGTCGGAACCATGGACGCGTACAACGGCGTCGTGTACGACGTGTCGGACAAGGGCATCGGATCGTCCGGCGCGTTCAGCCCGATCCGCGACAACATGTCCGCCGATGCGACGGGATCCCCGGCGACGCTGGACTTCACGATGGACCAGTACGCGGGCGTCTGGCTGCCCGACGCCGGCCGGGTGAGCAAGATCACGTTCGACGGATCCGGGGCCGACGCGCTCCGCCGCGGCACCTACTACAACGAGTCCACGAGCACGGCCGTCGCCACCTCGAAGCTGCGCAAGGGCGACTCGTACACCGTGGACACCACGATCCCGAAGACCTGGACCGACAAGCAGCTCGAAGACCTGGACTTCGGCACCGTCGCCATGCCGAAGCAGGCAGAGGCGCCGGAGAGGCTCTCCGCGCTCGCCTCGGACACCGTGGCCGACGCGAAGACCCCGATCGCCCAGGTGCGGGCGCTGGTGAAGAAGTTCTCCGAGGAGGGGTTCTTCAGCCACGGCCTCGACGGCGAGGCGCTGAGCCGCGCCGGGCACACCGAGGAGCGCATCTCCACGCTGATCGGCGGAGAGCAGATGATCGGCGACGACGAGCAGTACGCCGTCGCGATGGCGCTCGCGGCGCGCTCGCTGGGGATCCCGGTCCGCGTCGTGATGGGCTTCTACCCCGACAAGGGCCAGAAGGGCACGTTCTCCGCCAATGGCGACAACCTGCACGCCTGGGTCGAGGTGAACTTCGAGAAGGCGGGCTGGGTGGCCTTCGACCCGACCCCGCCGAAGGACAAGGTCCCGCAGGACCAGATCACCAAGCCCAAGGTCGTGCCCAAGCCGCAGGTGCTGCAGCCCCCGCCCCCGCCGCAGGAACCGGTGGACCTGCCGCCGAGCGTGCCGGATCAGCGAGGCAACCAGGACGGTCCGGACAACCTGCTGAACATCATCGGCACGATCCTCGCGATCGGCGGCGGCGTGCTGCTCGTGCTCGCGATCCTCGCCGCCCCCTTCATCGTGATCGGCGCGTGGAAGGCCGCCCGCCGGCGCAAGCGTCGTGCGGCGGCGCTCGCCGCCGACCGCATCAGCGGCGGATGGGACGAGCTCACCGATCGGGCCGTGGACTACGGAGCGCGGATCCCCGCGGGCGGCACCAGGGCCGAGGAGGCGCAGACCGTCGCGACCGCGCTCACCGTGCCGGCTGTCACGGTGCTGGCCGACCACGCCGATGCACAGGTGTTCGGCCCCACCGAGCCGACCACGGAGGACGTGGACGCGTTCTGGCGCGAGGTCGACGGCATCGTCGCGGGCCTCGGCAGCCAGGCGAGCTGGCGGCGACGCACGCTTGCACGCCTCAGCGTGCGCTCGCTGCTGGGCGGGTCGCGCCTGTCCGCGGGCGTGCAGGGCCTGCGCGACGCGGCGGCGGAGCGCATCCGGCGCCCCGGGGCGGGCTCTGGCGCCGCGACCGGCAGTACTGGCACGATCGAGAGCACCGCAGCCAAGACGGGCGGCACCCGAACCGCACGCCCCGGATCCGAGAGCGAGACCCCATGACCATGAGCCAGGCCGGGCCCATCGCTCCCCTCGCGCGCCGCGCGATCGCCTGCGCGATCGACCTCGCCATCATGGCGCTCATCCTCCTCGTCGGCTACGGCGTGACCGCGGCGACGACGCTGTCCGGGCTCACGGCGGAGAACGCGGCGTCCAAGGCCGCAGGACTGGTCGTGGGCGTGGGGCTGACGTTCACGATCGCGCTGGCCTGGTTCGTCGTGTTCTGCTTCCTGCAGGGATCCGGTGGATCGATCGGCATGCGCATCATGAAGCTCCGGCTCGTGCGCGAGGGCAGCGAGGTGCCGCTGGGCTTCGGCCGCGCGCTGCTGCGCAACATCGTGTTCGGGCTGAGCGCCGCGATCGTCGTCGGCTACTTCACGCCGCTGTTCGACGGATCCGGCCGGTTCCAGGGCTGGCACGACCGCGCGGCCGGAGCGCTCATGCGCGACGCGCGCGGTGCGACGGCCCCGGCGCCCGCTGCCGCGACGCCACCGGCGGCTGCGGTCCCTGCGGACGGGCCGGCCGCCTCCTTCGAGCCGTCACCGCAGAGCGGGCCGTTCCCGCCATCAGAGCCCGACCCCCTGTTCCCGCCGTCGGCGGCGCCCGTCGGCCCGCAGGACGGGCACACCGGCTTCACCCTCCCGCCGGCGCCGGGTGCCGACGGATCCGTCCCGGCCGGAGCGGTCGCCGCCGCTGAGGCCGACCCGCATGATGAGACCGTGCTCTCGCCCGTCGCGCAGGCTGCGGCCGACGCCGCGCACGAGGGCGCCATGATCACCGTGGTGCCGGGGGTCAGCCCGTCGGTGCCGGCCCCGGCGCCCGTCCCGGTGACCGGGCCCGAGACCGTGGCGCCGGCGCGGCCCCCGGTGCCGGCAGCTCCTCCCGTCTCGGTCGAGGCCGCGATGGCACTCCCGTCGGTGGCCCAGCCCGTCGAGGACGAGGACCTCGAGGAGACTCGGATCTCGATCCCGGGGCACCGCCTGCAGTTCGTCTGGGACGACGGCGCCCGGGCCACGGTCTCCGGACGCACGCTGTTCGGCCGCAACCCCGCACCGGAGGCCGGGGCGACGGTGGTGGTCGTCCGGGACGAGACGCTCTCCCTGTCCAAGACGCACTTCGAGGCCGCCGCCGAGGCGGCAGGGGGCTGGGTCATGGACCGGCACTCCACCAACGGCATGACGATCGTGCGCGACGGCGTGCGGATCGCCTGCCCTCCCGGCGAGCGGGTGCGGATCCGCCTGGGCGACGCCATCGAGATCGGCGACCGGATCGTGACCGTCGGAGGCTACGCGTGATCGGACCCATCGTCGCCCGCGCGGGCGCCTCCACGCACACCGGGCTGCGCCGCGCGCTCAACGAGGACGCGCACCTCGCGCAGGCGCCGCTGTTCCTCGTCGCCGACGGCATGGGCGGGCATCAGGCCGGCGACATCGCCAGTGGCACGGTGATCGAAGGCTTCGCCGCCCTCCGCGGGCGCCCGGCGCTCACGATCGACGACGTCAGCTTCACGCTGGCCCGCGTGCGCGCGGCGGTCGACGCGATCGCCGGCGCATCGCTCGCGAACGGCGGGGTCGCGAAGGCGGGCACAACGCTCAGCGGCGTCGCGATCGCGGCGGTGGACGGGGTCGGCTACTGGCTCGCGATGAACATCGGGGATTCGCGCACGTACCGGCTCTCGGGCGGTGTGCTGGAGCAGATCTCCGTCGACCACTCCGTCGTGCAGGAGCTCGTCGACTCGGGCGAGCTGCACGCCGCGGACGCCGTGAAGGACCGCCGGCGCAACATCATCACCCGTGCGATCGGCGCCGGCAGCACAGGGGAGGCGGACTACTGGATGATCCCCGCCCGCGTCGGAGACCGGATCCTGGTCTGCTCGGACGGACTGAGCAGCGAGGTTGAGGACGACGAGATCCGGGCCCTGCTCGCCGTGCACGAGGATCCGCAGACCGCCGCGGACCGCCTGATCGACCGCGCGCTCGAGCACGGCGGGCGCGACAACGTCACCGCCGTCGTCGTGGACGCGATCCACGTCAGCACCCGCCCGGGGAGCGACGGCACGACCGGCATCGACGACGAGGACATCGACTCCGACACGCGACCGCGTGCCGAGGCCATGGGAGGGATGCGCTGATGAACACCGTCTACCGCGCAGGGTCCTGGTTCGCTCTGATCGGTCCGGAGGCCGTGGTGGCGCTGCCGCCGGACGCCGGCGCCGCTCTCGTGGAGCGGCTGTGGGAACGGGTCGGAGCATCCGAGGTCGCGTTCTCCGACGTGGTCGACGCGCTCACCGCGGCGGGAGGCGGGTCCTTCTCGGCCATCCCGCCGTTCGCCGCCGTCGTGCGGGAGGGCGAGAACGCGCGCGTCGCCGTGCGCGGACGGGTGCTCGCGCGGGTGCTCACCGCCGACGGCGAGCGCGAGATCACCGGCGCCGAGGTCACCACCTGGAGCGAGCGGTTCGTGCCGGGGATGACAGGCGTCGAGATCAGGGTCGAGGACGGCGGCGAGGATCCGAGCCTGCCGATCGTCGCCGGCATCGTCCGCGCCGCGAGCATCGCGGTCGGTGCGGCCGCCTCCGCTCCCGCTGTCGAGGAGTCGCTCTCCGAGGTCGAGCCCGAGGTCGCGTCCGCGCCCGCGCCGGCGTCTGAGCCCGAGCCCGAGCCCGCTCCGGAGCCGGTGTCCGTGTCCCAGCCCGTGTCCGGCCTCGCGCCCGAACCCGAGCCCGAAACGGATCCGGCGGGCGCCGCGGAGCCGGCGGGCGAGCCCGAGCCGGCTCCTCCGGTCCTCGAGACCCTCGCGGGCACCACGACGCAGGACCCCGTGCCGTCCTCCGATGACCTCGACGACATCGGCGACACCGTGCTCAGCATGCCGGCGCCGGTCGAGACCATCCTCCCGCCGGCCGACACGATCGCCGCCCCGCTCGGCGGGCACACGCTCGATCTCTCCCCGGCGTCGACTGCGGCTCCGGTCGCACAGCTGGTCGACGACGGCGACCACGACGGCGCCACGATCTCCCTCGCCCAGGCCCGCGCGATGCGCGGCGACCTTGCGGCCGACCTGTCCTCCGATCCGTCGTCCCCGATCGCGGGAACGGATGTCCCGGCCCCGATCTCGGCCGTGCCGGTGTCGTCGGCGCCGGGGATCGCCGAGGAACCCGCGGCGGCCGCGGCGCACACGGCGGGACCTCGGATCCGGCTGTCCTCTGGACAGGTCGTCGCCCTCGACCGCACGGTCGTGATCGGCCGCCGGCCGCGTGCGACCCGCTCGAGCGGGGCCACGCTGCCGCACCTGGTGGCCGTCGACAGCCCGCAGCAGGACATCTCGCGCAGCCACCTCGAGATCCGGCCCGAGACCGATGCAGTCGTCGTGCTCGACCTGCACACTACGAACGGATCCACCCTGTTGCGCCCAGGAAGCGACCCGGTGCGGCTGCACCCCGGCGAGCAGACCATCGTGGTCACCGGCGACCTGATCGATCTCGGCGACGGGATCACCGTCGCCTTCGAGGAGCTGCCGTGAGCCGGCCGCCGTCTCCGCCGCCGCAGCTGGACGGGTTCGACTACGTCGAGCCGCTCGGCACGGGCGGCTTCGCCGACGTCTTCCTGTACGAGCAGCAGCAGCCGCGTCGCCGCGTCGCCGTGAAGGTGCTGCTGGCAGACCGGCTGGCGTCGGGCGCCGCGCAGGAGTTCGCCGACGAGGCCAACGTCATGGCGATGCTGTCGACGCATCCGGCCATCGTCACGATCTACCAGACCGGCGTCGCCGCCGACGGGCGGCCGTACCTGGTCATGGAGTACTGCCCGCGGCCGAACCTGCAGCAGCGCGCCCGCAAGGAGCCGTTCAGCGTGGCGGAGGCGCTGCGCGTCGGGGTGCAGGTGGCGGGAGCCGTGGAGACCGCGCACCGCGCCGGCGTGCTGCACCGCGACATCAAGCCCGCGAACATCCTGGTCACGGCCTACAACAGGCCGGCGCTGACCGATTTCGGCATCGCTTCGACCACGGGTGCCGCGAGCGAGGCCGCCGGCATGTCGATCCCGTGGTCGCCGCCGGAGTCGTTCGGCGACCCGCCCCAGGGCGGTGTCCGCTCCGACGTGTACGCGCTCGCTGCGACGCTCTACACGCTGCTCACCGGGCGCAGCCCGTTCGAGAAGCCGGGCCAGCGCAACAGCGGCGCCGACCTCATCGCGCGCATCGAGTCCGAGCCGCTGCCGCCGCTCGGCCGCGCGGATGTTCCGGAGAGCCTCGGCCGCCTGCTCGAGCGGGGCATGGCGAAGAACCCCGACGACCGCTTCGGCAGCGCGGTGGCGTTCGCGCGGGCGCTGCAGAAGATCCAGATCGAGCTGAGCCATTCGGTCACCCCGATCGACATCGTCGACGACCACCAGCCAGAGCCCGGTCACGACGACGACGATGACGGCCTGACCAGGGTGCGCGAGGTCGTCAGCATCGACCCCGGCCACACCGCCACCCGGCCGTCGGCGACGACGAGCCCGATGCCGCCGCCGGCGGGTCCGCATGCTCCCGGCCCGCGCTTCGACGCCGCCCTGCCTCCCGTTCCGGTCGGGGATCCGTCCCTCACGGAGGAGACCGTGATCCGGGTGCCGCAGGACACCACGGCGGCGGCCGCCCCTGCCCCGGGCGCGCCGGTCCCCGCTCCGGCCCCGGAGCACGGGGACGAGGATCCGACCATGCTGCGGGCTCCGCGCACGGTCAGCCCGATCGCCGGCGTCCCCGCCGCGAACGATCTGGGCCCGGCGCTCGCGCCGGCATCTCCCGGCACGGCAGGAGGCCCTGCGCCGGAAGCCCCTGCCGCACGCGGATCCCGCAAGGGGCTGCTGTGGGGGCTGGTCGCCGCGGTCGTCGCCGTCGTCCTGATCGGTGGATCGGTCGTGGCCGTGAACCTCCTCAACGCGAACCGGGCGCTGCCGAAGCCCAGCCCCTCGACCGACGTGAACCCCGTGGATCCGCTCGGAGACATGGCTGCGGCGCCGAAGGACGTCGTGGGCACGCCGGACGGCGCCGGAAGCGTGCACTTCACCTGGACCAACCCGAAGCCGCAGGATCGCGACTCCTACCTCGTCACGGTCATCACTCTCGCCGGGGACGGGGAGACGACAAAGGTCGACAAGACCGAGATCACCATCCCGGCGCAGGTGGGCGGGCAGACCTGCGTCGACGTGGTGCTGCGCCGCGAGAACGGTTCCGGTTCGGCACCCGTCCGGGGGTGCACGACGCCATGACACTGGATCCGGAGATCACGCAGGATCCGTCGCGTGCGCGCGTGACGGTCGAGTTCGCGGGCGAGTACTTCCCGATCCGGCCCGGCGGCCGGTTCGTCGTGGGACGCGAGGGCGACCTCTCCATCGACGACAACCTGTTCCTGCACCGGCACTTCCTGGAGATCGCGGAATCCGGCAGCCTCTGGTGGCTGGCCAATATCGGGGCGCGGCTGCAGGCGACGGTGACGGACGCTACTGGCGGTGTGCAGGCCTGGCTCGCCCCCGGCGCGCGCCTCCCGCTGGTGTTCGCGACCACGAGCGTCGTGTTCTCGGCGGGACCGACGACCTACGAGTTCACGATCCACTCCTCCGAGCCCACGTTCCGGGAGACCCGGCGCGAGCGTGAGGTCGAGGGCGACTCCACGATCGGCGAGGTGCCGCTCACGCTCAGCCAGAAGCAGCTGCTGCTCGCGCTCGCCGAGCCGCTGCTGCGCCGCGATGGCACCGGCATGAGCGCCATCCCGTCCAGTGCCGACGCCGCAGCACGCCTGGGGTGGACCGTGACGCGGTTCAACCGCAAGCTCGACAATGTCTGCGACAAGTTCGACCGGATCGGCGTGCCGGGGATGCGCGGCGGCGTGGGAGGATCCGCCACGAACCGGCGCGCGCGCCTCGTCGAGCACGTGATCGCGTCGCGTCTGGTCGCGAAGGCGGACCTCGCGCTGCTCGACGTCGGGGAGACGGATCCCGCCGACGCGGAGTGAACGCCCCGGGGGGATGGGTAGTGCTGCCCATCGACGGGGTTGTGTGGGGGTTGTTAGGTTTTTGGTGTCGGGCCGGTTCGGGTCCGGTCCAGTGATTATCGGAGGTGTGGCGTGGCTGATTTCGGTGCGTCTTATGCGGAGATGGAGCAGGTGGCGTCGTCGTTGTCGCAGGCTCGTGATGATATTCAGGGTCAGTTGGACACTCTGAAGGGGCAGGTGGACAACCTGTTGGGTGAGGATTTCAAGACGCAGCATGCGTCGGGGAAGTTCGGTGAGGGGTATGGGGAGCTGACCACGGGTCTGAAGCAGGCGGTGGACGGCATCAATGACATGTCGGAGTCGCTTCTGGGCATGATGCGTGCGATCCAGGATCTGGACACGCAGCTCGCCGGCGGCTGACACCGCACCGCGCAATCGGAGGCGTCGTGCCGGATCGTTCCGCATGGCGCCTCCGATGAACGCAACCGCAGAAGCAGCAGGCGCCCGCAGGGCGATGACACGGAGGGCATGAGATGGCGGGGGACCGGGTTCTGTACCCGATCGACGATCTGAAGACGACCAGCGCGCAGTTGATCGCGATCGTCGACGAGTTCGAGGCGGCGTCGAATCGGCGAGACGACCTCGAGCAGGCGGTGGGACGGCCGGACGGCGACGACCGCCTGAAATCGCGCGTCCACGACTTCGAAGGCAGCTGGAACGACAGCCGCGACAAGCTGCTGTCCAAGCTCAAGGAGATCTCCGATCGCGTGAAGGGCACCGTCGAGGAGGTCACCAAGACCGACACCGACATGGCCGGCTCGATGCAGCAGTCCGGCCAGGGCGCCGGCGGCGGCCGTGGCAGTGCCGTGGCGAACTGAGGGGGAGCGGGATGAAGACGCATAAGGGGCACGAGGTCGCCGTCATCGAGGGCGACTCCGCCGCGATCAGCGAGCGCGGCACGACCATCACGACGCTCGCGACGCAGATGACCACCGCGGCGCAGACCCTGCAGGACATCAAGAGCGGCAAGCTCGTCGGCGAGGGCTACGCGATGGACAAGATCAAGGACGTCATCGGCGATGTCCACGGCGACCTCGACGAAGCGGGCCGTCGCTACAAGCCCGCGGGCAAGACCCTCACCGACTACGCGACGGTGCTCGCCACGGTCCAGGCACAGATGAAGACCATCGTCAGCGACTGCGAGACGAGCGAGAAGGCTCTCGCCACCGCGCAGTCCGACGCCACTGCGGCGGACAGCGCGCTCTCCCAGCACAACAACTCGATCGCCGACCACCCGCCGGCGCCCGACCAGGCCGACGCGTCGAAGTCGGCCGGCGAGAGGCTCTCCGGCGCTGCGTCGTCCGCGCACACCACGCTGACGACGGCGAACGAGACGCACGACCACAACCTCGGCCGCTTCGACACCGCGTACGACACCTGGGACGAGGCCTACGAGCACGCGGTGAACGGGCTCGGCGACGCCAATAAGATCGGCAAGGACAGCACCTGGGAGGACATCGCGGGGGTGCTCGCGGTGATCTCGGAGTGGGTCGGCTGGATCGGCCTTGCGATCGCCGTGCTGGGCCTCATCATCGGCGGCCCGTTCTTCGCGATCGCGGCCCTGGTCGTCGGCGTCATCGCGCTCGCGCTCACGGTCGCGCTCATGTTCGACGGCAGGAAGGACGGATGGGATCTGGCCTGGGCGGTCGTCGGCATCCTGCCGATAGGCAAGCTCGGCAAGATCTTCGGCGCCGGCAAGGGCAACATGCTCAGCAAGTTCGGGTCGGAGTTCGTGGGACAGTTCCGCAATCCGGTTCAGCAGATGCGCGGTCTGAAGAGCTTCGCGGACGCGGGGATCGAGTACGGGTCTCGAGGCTTCAAGGAGTACTACGCGGGCGTGAAGGGACTGCGCCGGCTCGGCGTCAATCCCGTCACCGGCTTCGTGGACGGTGTCACCGAGCGCATGCTCTTCGGCCCCGGCCGTTCGTTCTCGGTGGCCTTTCATGAGAGCGTCAGCTCGGGCAGCACCTTCTTCCAGAACGTGCTGACCCAGTCGCTGCCGAAGGGCTTCCAGGGCATCGCCGACGCGCCGTCCTTCTCCACGTTCGAGGCGATGTGGAACACCTACAAGTGGACCGACCGCGGTGTCTCCGTCGGTGCCGACGGCAAGCCCTCGGGTACGCTCTCGCCCGTCGGGGTCATCCGAGGGCTGTTCTGATGCCGCATCCGGGCGAGCTGCCCTGGGATCTTCAGTACGATGCGGCCCAGTTCGTCGCGATCCCCTTCCTGGACCCGGCCGACGCCGAGGGTGCCGACGCCTGGGCCGGGGAGGCCCTTGGGCGGTACGGGATCCAGACCGAGAACGCTCCGGAGGCCGCCGAGCAGATCTCGGCGACCGCTCGGATGATGCTCGGCACTGCGCGCCCCGGCGCCGCTCGGCTGTGGTTCGCCCCTCCCGGCATCTACAGCGATCTTCTGGTCAGCATCGCGGTCGAGTCGTCGGCGGATCGGCCCGGCACGGAAGAGCTGTTCGCTGGGGTGACGTCCTCGACAGCGGTCGACGTCACACCTCTGCGCACCGAGACCCACGGCGTCGGCTACGTCGTGCGCTGGGGCGCGCTCGTCGACGAGGAGGCGGAGCAGGGCGGGACGCTCGTCGCGCAGTGGACCGTGTTGCTGAACGACGGCACGTGGACGATCCTGATGGATGTGCTCGGTACGACGCTCCCCGCTTTCCTGCTGTTCGAGCAGCAGCTGCCTCTGCTGATCATGGGGATCAGCGTTCCCGATGCGGTGGTCCGATGACGTCCTTGCAGGACCTCATCGCCCAGGAGGAATCCCTCCTCGCAGGCTCCCCGCAGCTGCGCCGCCTGCACGCGGACGCGGTGAGGCGGGCACGAGCCGCGGTAATCGCGCTGCAGGAGGACAGTAGCATCGATGTCGATGAGGTCGAGGCCCGCCTGGGTCCGCTGTGTGCGGAACTGCTGGACGACTACGCGTCCGGCGCAGCCGCTCTCATCTCCGAGCAGGAGACCCGGGCCTGGCACGACCTCGCATCCGCGCTGCCTTCGGACTCCCGATTCGATCTGCTGCGCACGAACGATCTGATACGGGTGCACGGAGCGCCGGGAGCGGCGAGGCTGCTGGCGGCGGTGGAGTCCGTGCGCGGCGGCGCTGCGCCATCCGACTCGTTGGACCGCGGACTCGCGGCCGTGGCTCGCAGGTGCGTCTGCGGGTACGCCAAGACCAGGATCATGCCGAAGCACCTGTGTCAGCCCTGTGCGAGCGCCGTCGGAGCGGCCTGGGTCGCC
This sequence comes from Microbacterium sp. NPDC056052, assembly GCF_042266785.1. Lineage (NCBI taxonomy): Bacteria > Bacillati > Actinomycetota > Actinomycetes > Micrococcales > Microbacteriaceae > Microbacterium > Microbacterium sp. NPDC056052. Next base: position 108,813 of record NZ_JBHJWV010000005.1, on the reverse strand, counting down.
GAGGAGCAGAGGCTCCTCCAGCGCGCGACCGGACTCCGTGACGAGACCGAGCGCATCCTCGACGAGGCGACGTCGGCGATCGCCGCGGCGCGCGCGATCGGGACGGATGATGCGTACAGTACGGAGGAGGCGGTGCTCTCCACCACGCGGCGCGCACTGACGCGCGCGAACCGGCGGCACCGCGATGAGGTGTCACGGCTCGATCTGAGCCGGTGGCGCGAGCTCGGGGACCTCGTGAAGCGCGCGTCGATGCCGACGATGGCCGCGGAAGCGCGTCGTGCGCGACGGCGCCTCGGCATGGCGCAGCTCTCCCGCCTCGCCCTGCGCGGCAGAGGATGACCCGGATGATGGATCGACGGCGGAGGAATTGACATGGGAACGATGAACGACCTCGGGGTCGAGCTGAGGTTCGGCATCCCCGCCTTCCGGTTCGTGCTGCCGCCCGGCTGGGTTCAGCATGTGCCGACCAACGCCGCGCAGGAGGACGACGTCAAGCGGGCCAGCGCGATCTTCCGGCAGGCGAACCGCCCGGATCTGGACGCGGAGTTCCGCGGGCTGATGGCGCAGACCAACCAGGCGATGGCGCGCACGAAGGTGTTCGCGATCTACCGCCAGGAGCACGTCGAGATGGACGAGCTGCTGCCCATGTCCATCACCGCGTCCGCGCTCAGTGCCGCGGACGGCGAGAACCTCGACGGCTGGGTGTCCGAGGCGTTCCGCACCAAGGGCGCGCAGTTCCTCGACGAGGACGCGAAGCACATCGTGCGGTGGCGGTCGGAGCCGCAGCGACCGGCGAACGCACGCCGGATCGAGGGGGTGAGCGGACGCACCCTCACCTACGTGATCCCCGCGCCGGGCACGCAGCGGCGCAAGGCCCTCGTCTTCACGACCACGATCGTGATCCCCGACGGCGACGTCGTGCCGGGCGAGGTCGTCGACTCCCTGGAGCTGCTCAGCGACGCGATGATCTCCACGTTCACCTGGGAGCGGGAGCTCGAGGAACCCGTGCTGCCGCCGGACCCCGTGGGCGACGACTCCGTCGACTGATCCCGCGGGGTTGTTCGGAGGATCTGTAAGCTGACGTCGTCATCGCGACTGCGTGTGGGGGGCTGCATGGCTGATGAAGTACAGGTGTTCTACAACCACCTGATCGTCGAGACCGGATTGATGAACGATTCGACGACGGCGCTTCTGGCGCGCTCGGGATCCCTGCAGGGCAGCGATGTGGGGGTGGAGAATCCCGCGCATCGGCCATCGCTCCGATTGGAGATGCACCGCCGCTTCACCGACCTGCGGAGCGTCGTGGAGGCCTGCACGACGGACGCGAGCGCGATCGCCGAGCGGATGCGCGCGATCAGCGAGCGCTACTCCGAGCTCGACGTCGAGCTCACCGGCAAGGAGCAGCCATGAGCCTGTCCTCGCCGAACCGCGGCTACGTGCTGGAGAAGATCGACGGCAACGCGGGTTCCATGGCGTCGTGGGTACGCACCTTCGACGAGGTGGCGGAAGAACTCGGTCACCTGCGCGACCGCGCGCAGCGCGTCACGGAGCTCCCGGGCATCGGCAAGGCCATCACCACGACACGCGGCGACGCGCAGACCCTCCTCGGTCCGACGCGCTCCGGCATCACGGATGCCGAGCTGCTCTCGCGCGTGCTGGCCGGGTACGCGGACGCGTACTCCACGTCCGCCGTGCCTGCGAACCGCATGATCGAGGAGATCGAGAACGCGCACGCCGCCTGGAAACGGGCAGCGGGCGAGGCAGAGCAGGCAGGGCTCAAGGCGCTGTGGTCGTCGCGCTCCGGCCCTGAGGACGAAGCAGCGACGGCAAACCAGGACGCGCGCGACGCCATGGCGGCCGCCGACACCGCGAAGTCCTCCCTCGACGCGCTCTGGGCCACCTGGGAAGGCCTGTACACCGCCTGGGACGAGGCCTACGACAAGGCGCTCTCGTCTCTGGTCTCCGGCGCCTCCGTGCTGCTGACCAACGACGAGAAGGCTCTGCTCGACGCCCTCCTTGCGGCGAAGGATCCGGCGGCCGTGCGCAAGCTCTGGGACGAGAATCCGGCCCTGCGCGATGCGCTCGCCCAGCAGTACCCCGACATCGTGGGCAATCTCGACGGCATCCCGTTCGATGTGCGCGCGGCCGCGAACCTGCGCAGGCTCACCGCGCTCCACGACCGGCTGAGCTCCCTGGAGGAGCCGCTGAAGAACGAGGTGACGGCGCTCTGGAACGAGGTCATGCTCAACAAGGGGCAGCTCGTCTCCTTCGATCCGAACGGCTCGGAGCAGACGACGGCTGCTCTCTGGTACGGCCCGTTCGACGCGAAGAACGTGTCGACACTGGTGCCCGGAATGATGTCGGAGGTCGGCGGGATCGGCGAGTTCGGCACGTCGGCGCGGGACCTGATCAGCGGAACCGGAGATGCGGCCATCGCCTGGTTCGGCTACGACTCTCCGAACTTCGCCGAAGAGCCGGCGATGTCGAGGGCGCAGGACGGAGCCCCGGCCCTGCGCTCCTTCCTGCTCGGGCTGGACGCCCAGCCGGGCACCAGGACGATCAACGTGATCGCGCATTCCTACGGCAGTACCACGGCCGCTCTCGCGATCGGCTCGTCTCCCGACGGGCTCGGCGTCGACCGGTTCATCACCGTCGGGTCGGCGGGGCTCCCGGACGACGACAAGGTGCTCGCGAATCTCCAGGGGGAGGGCGGACCGCGTGTCTACGCCACGACCTCGGAGAACGACTTCTGGGCACCGATCGGCAAGCTCACCGGATGGGGGCACCACACCGATCCGTCGTCCCTCGACGGCGTCACGAACTTCGACAGCGATGGCGGCGTCGACTCCTCCGGGAAGCCGCTGCTGTCCACGCCGGGGCACAGCGCGCACGGCGGGGCGAACTTCCCGTGGGAGCACGAGTCCGGAGGGTATCTGGAGAAGGGCAGCGAGTCCTTCTACAACGTGAAGAGCATCGTCACCACAGGAGAGCCGGGGACGGAGTCCGGGGGCGAGGGCAGCGCCGAGGGTTTCTGGGACAGGTTCGCTCGCGGCCTCTCCTCGTCAGGGGCGTACGGGTATGGCTACTAGGGTGTCGGCTGTGCGACACATGTGGGCGGCAGCCGCCGCCGGATTGGTGCTGACGATGACAGGATGCGGTGTGCCTGCGCAGGTTCCGCAGCGTGATGCGCTCTACCGCGACGGCGAACAGCGCTATCTCGCGATGGCGACGACGATGCATACGGTGCTCATGGGCGTGCACGAGGGCGACTGGACCGTCCCGACCGGCGGGTACGGGGCCGTGCCGATCGGCTGCTCCCTGGAAGGCGGCGGCGATCTCGGGTACCGGTTCAGCTATCGACGCGAGGTCACCCTGCCCGGCGTGGACGGAGAGACGATGAGCGCAGCCGCGATCGCGGCTTTCCGCAATGCGGGGCTCAAGGGCGAGGCCGAGGGATACGGGAAGGGTGACGCCGCCGAATGGAACCTCGTCGCCGAGGACGAGGCCCTGGGCCGCGTGGTGGTCACGGTCGTTCCGGGGGCGTCACGGGTGGAGGTCTCGGCGGACACCCCGTGCGCGCCGGGGAACGCCGGCGAGCTGTCGCGGATGGTCACCGACGACGAGGCGCGGGGGAGCGACACGCTGACCTGGCGCTCGCTCCCTGCGACCGAGGGGCCGGACTCCGTGCCGCTCTTCTACTTCCCGGTCGGCAGCCCCGTCTACTTCAACGAGGACGGATCCCCCGTCGAGCCGCAGCCCGTGGTGACGGCACCGCCGAAGGCGCCGTACGGCGACTGACGCACACGCCCCGGCGCTGATCGCGTCGCGATGGGTAGTGCTGCCCATCGACGGGGTTGTGTGGGGGTTGTTAGGTTTTTGGTGTCGGGCCGGTTCGGGTCTGGTTCCAGTGATTATCGGAGGTGTGGCGTGGCTGATTTCGGTGCGTCTTATGCGGAGATGGAGCAGGTGGCGTCGTCGTTGTCGCAGGCTCGTGATGATATTCAGGGTCAGTTGGACACTCTGAAGGGGCAGGTGGACAACCTGTTGGGTGAGGATTTCAAGACGCAGCATGCGTCGGGGAAGTTCGGTGAGGGGTATGGGGAGCTGACCACGGGTCTGAAGCAGGCGGTGGACGGTATCAATGACATGTCGGAGTCGCTTCTGGGGATGATGCGTGCGATCCAGGATCTGGACACGCAGCTCGCCGGCGGCTGACACCGCGCTCTGTGCTGCGGGGGCGGGTGGCGCGTCCACCGGCCCCCGTTTCCGCGTTTCGCGGGCGAGCAGCGGCGTACCGGGCTCCGGCCCGCCGCCTTGATAACGTGAGGGGATATGAGCCTGTCGAACGACATCTGGGAGATTCCGGCCCAGACCACCGACATCGAGGGTCTGGATGCGCAGGGGCGTCCCGATCCGGCGTATGCGCAGGCGATCGGGCTCGTCCCGGCCCGCGCGGGTGCGCGGGTGTTGTCGACCCTCCTCGAGCTGGTCGTGGCACTGGTCATCGCCACCCCCGGAGCGATCGCCGGCACGAACCTGGTGCTGCAGGGCGCTGCGGATCCGTCGGGGCTGCTGGCCCGCACGGACCTGATCTGGATCCTGCTCCCGCTGATCGTCTCTTACGCGCTCATGTTCGTCTACACGCTCGTGCAGCTCATCCTGCACGGCCTCAAGGGAGTGACGCTCGGCAAGGCCGCGTGCGGGATCCGCACCGTCAACGTCCGCACGCTGGAGAAGCCGGGCTTCTGGCGCGGCGCCGTGGTGCGCTACCTGATCCTCGCGGCGTCGTTCCTGGTGCCGGCGGTGGGACCGCTGCTCGTGATCGCGCTGTCTCCCCTGTTCGACCCCGAGCGGCGCGGGTGCGGATGGCCCGACCGGGCCGCGGCCACCTGGCTCGTCGACGTGCGCCGGGGGCTGAACCCCTATGACGGCAAGCGCATGCGCATCGCCCGCAAGCAGATCACCGCCGAGGTGCACGAGGCCGCGCCCGAGCTGCCCTCGCTGGCCACGCCGGTCGACCGCGACGCCCCGGCGATGTACGTGCCGACAGGACGCTTCTCCGGCGGGGTCGTGGGCGCGCACCGCGCCGCGGCCCCGGTCGCCGTGGCGTCCGGTGCCCCGGTCGCCGCCTCCGGTGCCGGTGTCGGCGCGCCTGTCGCGGGCGTGCCGTCCCTGGCCACGCCGGCCGGCGCTCCTGCGCCGGTACCCGAGACCCCGGTACCCGCGGCCCCGGTACCCGCGCCGACCGGCGCTCCCGCCGCCGGCTTCGCCCCGCCCGCGACGCCCGCCGCTGCTGCCTGGCAGCCTCCGACGATCGCGCCGGTGGAGACTCCCGCCGCACCCGCACCCGCACCGGCACCCGCGCCCGCACCCGCACCGGCACCCGCGCCCGCACCCGCACCGGCACCGGGAACGGCCTCCGGGCCAGACGCCCCCCGCGCGATCCTCGTGATCGACAACGGCGAGCGGATCGAGGTGCGCACCGCCACGCTCATCGGGCGCGCGCCGGCGACGGGCGACGGAGACGGCGACGCCCAGCTCGTGCGGGTTCCCGACGAGACGCGCTCGGTCTCCAAGACCCACGTCGCGATCCTGCTCTCGCGTCGCGGCGTGGTCGCCGTCGACCGCGGCTCCACCAACGGCAGCTCGATCGTGCGCGACGGCGCGGAGCACCCGCTGACCCCGGGGCACCCCGCAGAGCTGCGCGCGGGCGATGTGCTGCGCTTCGGCGATCGCAGCCTGCGCGTGGAGCAGGCATGACCCCCGGCGCCCGCGCGGCCGCCGCAGAAACGACAGCGCGCGAGCGCCGCCCGGAGGATCACCGATGAAGGTCAAGCTCACCCTGCGCCGCCCGGGCGCACCGCTCACCGACGTCGTCGTCACCGCCGACTCCACGGCCACGGTGGCCGATGTCGCGCACCACATCGCGACGACGGATCCGCTGCGCGCGATCCGCGTCGGGCACGGCGAGACGCTCACGCTCTCGGTCGCGCCGCCCACGAGCGAACGCCTGGTGACGCTGAACCCCGACCTCGCGATCGGCGACGCCCCGGTCGGATCCGGATTCCTCGCCGAGATCGTGAACCTCGGCGCCGACCGGATCGCGACCGGCACGGCGGGCGCTCGCCCCGCGGCGCATCTGCGAGTGCTCTCCGGTCCCGCCGCCGGGCAGGAGTTCTCCCTGCCGATCGGCCACTTCGTGATCGGCCGCGAGGCCACCGCCGACGTGCACCTCGCCGATCCGCTCGTCTCGAAGAAGCACGCCCGGATCGAGGTCGCCGGAACGTTCGTCGAACTCGTCGATCTGAACTCGGCGAACGGGATCCTCATCGACGGCGGCCTGGTGCAGCGCCTGCGGGTGATCCCGGGGCAGCCCTTCACGCTCGGCGACAGCGAGATCGTGGTGCGCCTGGTCGGCGACTTCGACGGCAGCGCCGCGGATCAGGATCCGGTGCTCGAACGCGGCGGTGCGCTGCTGTTCAACCGCAGCCCGCGGGTCGAGGAGCGCTTCGCCGGCGAGGAGGTGGATGAGCCGCGCTACCCCAGGGACCAGGTGCAGCGGCTGTTCCCCTGGCCCATGCTCGTCGCGCCGATCCTGCTCGCGGTGACGATGTACGCCGTGACTCAGCGTCCGCTTTCGCTGCTCATGGCGGCGGCGAGCCCGATGATGATGTTCGGCAACTTCATCTCGCAGAAGACCAACCTCGGCCAGCGCCTGCGCAAGGAGGCCGAGCTGTTCGAGGACCAGTTCGAGCGCCTCGAGGAGAAGCTCTACCACGCGCGCCCCCGCGAGCACGCGGTGCGCAACAACGAGGTGCCCGCCGTCGCGGTCGTGTTCGACGAGGCGATGCGGCTCGGGCCGCTGCTGTGGACCCGGCGTCCGGAGCACTGGAACTTCCTCGCGGTGCGACTGGGCACCTGCTCCGACCTGTCCCGCACCACGATCACCCGCACCGAGGCCGCCGAGGCGCTGCCCGAGTTCGTGGAACGGGTCGATCGCCTCGAGGAGCGCTACCGCGTGATCGACGACGTGCCGATCCTCGAGTCGCTGCAGAGCGTGGGATCCCTCGGCGTCGCCGGTCCCACCTCGGCCGCGGGCGATGCGCTGCGGGGACTGGCCGTGCAGCTGTTCGGCATGCACTCGTCGAACGAGCTCGTCGCGGTCGCGCTCACCGAGCCCGGCTGGGCGAACGAGCTGGACTGGCTCACCTGGCTGCCGCACACCTCGAGCGAGCGCAATCCGTTCAAGGAGATGGCGCTGGCCGACTCCGCGTCCACGGGCACCGCGCTGCTGAACGGGCTCGAGGAGATCGTGATGCGCCGCTCCAAGGCGGCAGCGGCCCAGCGCCTGCCCTACGGGGACGACTGGGATCCGATGCGCTACGGCACCGACGTCAAGCGCGCCGCCGAGGAATCCACGTTCGCGGGGCAGGCGGCGGTGCTCGTCATCGTCACCAACGACGCCCCCGTCGATCGCGCCCGGCTCACCCAGATCCTCGAGCGCGGCGCCGACGTCGGCGTCTACGCCCTGTTCGTCGCCCCCGTGGTGGAGGCGCTGCCGGCCGCCTGCCGCAGCTTCATCGATGTGACGGCCGGTCTCGAGCACGCGAGGGTCGGCACGGTCCGCAGCGGTGTCGCCTACCCCGACGTGAAGGTCGAGGGCGTCTCGCACGCCTATATGACCATGTTCGCCAAGCGCCTCGCCCCGGTCGTGGACGCCTCGACCGTCGTGGAGGACTCCTCCGACATCCCGAACTCGGTCATGTTCCTCTCGCTGGTCGGATCCGAGACGGCGTCGGATCCCACCAGCGTGATCGACCGCTGGCGGCAGAACAACACGATCATCGACCGCTCCGGTGCGCCGCAGTCGCGGCTCAAGAAGGCGGGCAACCTTCGTGCCATCATCGGTCAGTCGCAGACGGACGCGATGACCCTCGACCTGCGCACCCAGGGCCCGCACGCCCTCGTCGGCGGCACCACCGGCGCGGGAAAGAGCGAGTTCCTGCAGGCGTGGGTGCTCGGCATGGCCGCCGCGCACAGCCCCGACCGGGTCACGTTCCTCTTCGTCGACTACAAGGGCGGATCCGCGTTCGCCGACTGCGTCGACCTGCCGCACACCGTGGGCCTGGTCACCGACCTCAGCCCGCACCTCGTGCGCCGCGCGCTCACGAGCCTCCGCGCCGAGCTGCACCACCGCGAGCACCTCTTCAACCGCAAGAAGGCGAAGGACCTGCTCGAGCTCGAGAAGCGCCGCGACCCGGACACCCCGCCCGCGCTCGTGCTGGTGATCGACGAGTTCGCCGCCCTCGCCGGCGAGGTGCCGGAGTTCGTCGACGGCGTCGTCGACATCGCCCAGCGTGGTCGCTCCCTCGGCATCCACCTGATCATGGCCACGCAGCGCCCCGCCGGCGTGATCAAGGACAACCTCCGCGCCAACACCAACCTGCGCGTGGCGCTGCGCATGGCGGACGAGTCGGACTCCAAGGACGTCGTGGACGACGCCGTCGCCGCGTCCTTCCCGCCGTCGATCCCCGGCCGCGGCATCGCGAAGACCGGTCCAGGCCGCCTCGTGCCCTTCCAGTCCGCCTACGCCGGCGGCTGGTCCACGGACGAGGAGCAGGTCGCCGACGTGCGCGTGGCCGAGCTGCGGTTCGGATCCACCCAGCTCTGGGAACCCGACCAGGAGCCCGAATCCGACAGTCACGACGGGGACCTCGGGCCCAACGACCAGAAGCGGATCGTCGCGACCCTCGTCGCCGCGGCGAGGCAGGCCGGCATCCCCGCGCCGCGCCGTCCGTGGCTCGACGACCTCGAGCACGCGGTCGACATCCGCGATCTTCCCACGCTCGGCGACGGGCAGATCCTGCTCGGCAAGACCGACGTGCCGGCCCGCCAGCTGCAGGAGCCCACCTACTTCGTCCCGGACCGCGACGGCTCCCTGCTCGTGTACGGCACGAGCGGGGCGGGAAAGTCGACCGTGCTGCGCACCCTCGCGATCGCCGCGGGATCGGATGCGTCCACGAACGTCGAGGTGTACGCGCTGGACTTCGGATCCGGGGCGCTGAAGAGCCTCGAGATCCTGCCGCAGGTCGGATCCGTCATCTCCGGCGACGACGCGGAGCGCGTGCAGCGCATCCTGCGCTCGCTCGCGCGCGTGCTCGACGACCGCGGCAAGCGGTTCAGCGCCGCGAACGCCGCGAGCCTCACCGAGTACCGCGAGCTCACCGGGATCGACGAGCCGCGCATCCTGTTCCTGCTCGACGGGTTCCCGCAGTTCCGCAGCGAGTGGGAGTCGACCACGGCGCGGATGCCGTTCTACCAGACCTTCATGCGCATCCTCGGCGAGGGGCGCCCGCTCGGCGTGCACGTGATCGCGACCGCCGACCGCTCCGGTTCCGTGCCCACCGCGGTCAGCGCGAACGTGTCGCGCAAGGTCGTGCTGCGCCTCTCGGACGAGTCGGGGTACGCGATGCTGAACGCCCCGAAGGATGTGCTCGACGAGCGGTCCGCGCCGGGCCGCGCGATCGTGGACGGACTCGAGACGCAGATCGCGACCCTCGGCGGCACCCCGAACGTGGCGGAGCAGACGAAGCTGCTCGAGGCCATGGCCGCAGCGCTGCGCTCCGCAGGAGCACGCGAGGTCGCCGAGATCGGATCGCTGCCGACGCGCCTGCCGGTCTCGGCGCTCCCCGACCGCATCGGGGAGTTCCCGGTGCTGGGAGTCGCGGAGGACACGCTCGCCGCGCGCGACTTCGACCCGATCGGCACGTTCCTCGTGGCGGGACCGCCGCTGTCCGGCAAGACCACGGCGCTCAAGGGCATCATCACGTCCATGCGCCGCTTCGACCCCGCGGTCAAGCTGTTCCACTTCGGCGGCCGCCGATCCGTCCTCAAGGACTACGCCGACTGGACGCGCAGCGCGACCACGCCGGAGGCCGCCAAGGAGCTCGCCGCGGAACTCGCGGAGCTCGCGGGTGACGAGTCGATGCCGGTGCGGCTGCTCATCGTCGTCGAGGACGTGCCGCAGTTCGCGGACACCCCGGCCGAGCGCGACATGAAGGCGCTGTTCCAGGCGATCAACCGCAGCGACCACCTGCTGATCGGCGACCTCGACGTGACGCAGGCCACGAGCGGGTTCGGCTACATCGGCGACTTCAAGGCGGGCCGCAAGGGCATCGTGCTCAAGCCGGACGCCTTCGACGGGGACGCGGTGTTCAAGGTGCCGTTCCCGAAGGTGAAGCGCACCGACTTCCCCGAAGGGCGGGGCATCTTCGTGCAGGCGGGTCGCCAGGTGATCATGCAGCTGCCGCTGGTCGAGGGGGAGACGCTGGCCTGAAACGGCCGGTCAGCCGCCCCGGGGGTATGGGTAGTGCTGCCCATCGACGGGTGGGGTGGGGGTTGTTAGGTTTTTGGTGTCGGGCCGGTTCGGGTCCGGTCCAGTGATTATCGGAGGTGTGGCGTGGCTGATTTCGGTGCGTCTTATGCGGAGATGGAGCAGGTGGCGTCGTCGTTGTCGCAGGCTCGTGATGATATTCAGGGTCAGTTGGACACTCTGAAGGGGCAGGTGGACAACCTGTTGGGTGAGGATTTCAAGACGCAGCATGCGTCGGGGAAGTTCGGTGAGGGGTATGGGGAGCTGACCACGGGTCTGAAGCAGGCGGTGGACGGTATCAATGACATGTCGGAGTCGCTTTTGGGGATGATGCGTGCGATCCAGGATCTGGACACGCAGCTCGCCGGCGGCTGACACCGCTGCACGACGTTGAGGGACCGGCGGCTTCGGCCCCGGTCCCTCCGTCGTGAGTGCGCGTCGTGGATCCGATGGGGAGTCCTCCCCATCGACGCGCGCGACGCGGTTCCATAGGTTGGTGTTGTCGGACCGGAGGGAGGAACGCATGGCCGAGGCCATCTGGATCAAGTACGAGGAGCTGAGCGCGGTGAGTCTCAAGCTCAAGGACATCGTGACGGAGCTGGAGGGGGCGTCCTCTCGCACCGACGCGGTGCAGGACGCCATCGACTCGCCCTTCGGGAAGTCGAAGCTCAAGGATGAGGTCGGCGACTTCGAGTCGCGCTGGGACGACAAGCGCCACGATCTGGCCCGGGACATCGGGAAGGTCCAGGAGCACGTCCAGGGCGTGCTCGACGGTTGCAAGAAGTGGGACGAGGACACGGCGAAGAGCATGGAAGTCGACGCCACCGGACAGAACCCGCCGCGGAAGATCGGAACGCCCTGATGTACATGGAACGTTCGCCCAAGGGGCGCCACATCGAGCGCCTCAAGGGCAACGCTGACACGATCTCGAAGCGCGGTGCGGAGATCACGGCTCTCGGCGATGCGATGGGCGAGAGCGCCTCGTTCCTGAAGTCGCTGCACGACAAGAGCTCGGGGCAGAAGGGTGAGGCGATCGAGAAGCTGCAGGAGATCGTGGGCGACACCCACGAGCAGCTCAGGCTCGCCGGCGAGCTGTACCGCCCGACCGGCCCGGTGCTGGTCTCCTACGCGACGACGCTCTCCGAGGTCCAGCCCCGGCTCAACGCGGCCGTGAAGAGCTGCGAGGAGCTGTGGACGACCTTCGCCGGGCTGCCGGGGTATCTGCCCGGAGACCGCCCGACGTGGGTCGTGCCGCCCAAGGAGGGCTCGGACGAGGCGACCGAGAACGCAGCGGACGACGCGTCGAAGAAGCAGAAGCACGAGGAGTTCGTCGCCGAGGCGCGCATCTTCGATTCCGAGTACGACACCTGGGAGACCGCGTTCGACACCGCCGTCGACGGCATCAGCAAGGCCACCAGCGGCAAGATCAAGGACGGCTTCTGGGACGACGTCGACGGCTTCGTCGCGGGAGCACTCGAGGTGCTGAAGGTCGTCGGACTCATCCTCACCGTCGCCGCGATCATCATCGGCGGGCCGATCATCGCCGCCCTCGCCGCGATCGTCGCGATCGCGACCCTGGCGCTCACGCTCTACCAGTGGAGCCGCGACGACGCCGGGCTCACCGACGTCATCATCGCGGCGATCGGCGTCATACCGTTCGGCAGCATGGGCAAGCTGTTCGGAGGGATGAAGGGGCTGCGGGGCTTCGCCGACAGCGCGCTCGGCGGACTGCTCACCGGGGCCGGCCGCGCGCCCATCCGCCAGGAACTCGCCAGGGTCTTCGGCAGCGGCACCGCCGCCTTCAAATTCACGGGGTCCTTCGGCACCGGAGCCCGCAACTTCTTCGGCACGCTGCTGCAGAACCACGGCGCGGACGGCCGCGCCGTCGACTCGATCGCGCGGTTCTTCACCGGCAAGGGGGCGACGGCGCTGAACAACATGTCCAGCGCTCCCGACATCCTGATCAGCGTCGGGTGGACCATGTACTCCCGCGCCAACACGATCGTCGGGAACATCCCGGGATCCGGCGGATCGATCAACTCCGCGATCGTGCACGCCATCGCCGGCGACAAGTGACGCCGCAGGGCGTCCGTCCGCCGCGCTGCGGCGGGGATGACATGCTGGTGACGGAGGGGTGCGGATGAGAGCGGTTGCCGAGGTCGGGATCGACGAGGAGCGCGTCGTCGTGCTCACCGGACGCAGCGGCACGGACTGGGTGGCTGCGGCAGCCGGGCGTCTCGGCGAGGCCGCCGGCATCGCGCCGATGCCGGTCGAGCTGCGCGCCGAGTTCATCGCGCATGCCGCCACGGCCGTGACGCCGCACGACGTTCTGGCGCTGCAGCTCTGGCCGCGGGACGGATTCCCCTTCGTCGTCCGGGTCTCCGTGCAGGAGTCCCCGGGGCTGGAGGAGGTCCGTCGCCGCATCCGCGAGGGCGCCGCATCCTGGCGTGCGGTCTCGGCCTCGGAGCATCTCGGCAGCGGATGCCAGTGGATCTTCGACGGCGAGGTGCCCGGATCCGAACAGATCGCGACACGAGGCTGGCAGGCGGTGTTCGCCGATGACGCCGTCATGGCGGTGGTGACGCTGGAGCCGGTGCTCGCCGACGCCTTCCTGCTCGCGACACCGCATGTCGCGGCTCTTGTGGATGATCTGCGCATCCTCGTGGACGGCGAGCCGTGGCGGGGCGGCGACCTGAACCGCGGCCTCGTGATGGCCGACGAGGAGTGGCCGGGGGAGAGCCGATGAAGCGCGACCGCAGCGCGACCGCGTGGGCGAACGACCTGCCCACCGGCGCCAGAGCGCCGTGGGCGGAGCTTGAGGCGAGGGCGTACCGCGGGCGTCCCAGAGTGCTCGCCGAACTCGGCGGGGCCGGGGCGTTCGAGCGGCGCGGCCAACAGGCGCGCAGCCCGTGGTTCCTGCTGGCGCTGACCCTCGCGGTGCTGCCCGTGCTGGCGCTCGTCCTGCTGCCGGTGCTCGCCTTCACCGCGCTCGGCGGGAGCGACTTCGGGCTGGTCCTCGCCGACTCCGCCGTCGCGATCTCCGTCGCCGGCTGGCTGATGGTCGCCTCCGCCGTGTGGCAGGCCGTGACGCTGATCCGCGGGCTGCTCGGCGGCAGCATCGTGGAATCGGAGGTGAGCGGCTGGATCGCGGCGGTCGTCGGCGTCGTCGTGGCCGTGATGATCAGTGCCAGGGGAACGGCCGACCAGGTGCCGGGCTGGCCGGTGTGGGCGGCGGTCGCCGTGCTGGCGGCCCTGCTCGGCGCGGCAGTCGCGGTGCTGGCCCGACGGAGCCGTCCCGGCACGCAGGGAGACGAGCGCCGCGGTCATTCCGCGACCGAGACGCTGCCCGACTCCGACGCGATCGCGCGACGCAGCGCCGCGATCGCCGCGATCCCCGCGGCGGAGCGGGAGCGGATCCGCTCCGAGCTCGCCGAGGCGATCGGGATCCTGCGCCGGCGCGGGATCGCCTCGCCCGCAGACGCGCAGCGCGCGCTGGAGGCCGAGCCCGGCTTCCTCGCGCAGAGGATGTCGTCATGAACGATGCCGGCACGGGCCGGGAAGGAGACCGTATGAACTCCCCCGAGGGATCGACGGAGCGGGTCAGCCTCCGTGCGGAGCTGGGCGCCGCCCCCGACCCGGACTTCACGCTTGTGCTGCCCCCGGGGTGGGCCCGCAGGAGCGTGGACGGGGCCGTGGAGAAGGACATGCTCGGCGCGATGCGCAGCCGCCTGATGCAGGCGCATCGCCCCGACCTGTACGCGCAGATGGACCGGTTGCTGCGTGATGCGTTCACGCAGATGCGCCGGGTCGAGGCCGTGGCGATGTTCGTGCCGTCCGCCGACGCCTCCGAGGCCCTCTACCTGCCGGCCTCACTGACCGCCAGCATCCAGCGCGCCCCGGCCGGGGAGAACCTCGACGATGTGGTGCGAGAGGCGATCGCGGAGCGCGGCGCGACCGCGCTGCTCGAGGACAAGCGCTTCCTGCGCATGGAGACCGACGAGGTGCAGACCCTGGAGGGGGAGCGGGTCGCGGTCACGACCGTGATGTACCTGACGCCGATCCCGGGATCGCAGCGGCGCAGGGCGCTGCGGCTCGTGCTCGTGATCATGCGTCCGGTCGACGTGCCTGCGGACGATCCGCCGATGGTGGCGATGCGCACGCTGTTCGACCTGTGCGTGTCGACCCTGGCGTGGCTTCCTGCGGGGGGCGCCGCCTCCGCCTGAGCCGGCCTCGGTGTCCGGGGCCGGTGACGGCGTCGGCCTCCGGCGTGCGCGAGGGTGGCGCGCGTCAGCGCCCGGCGTCGGCGAGGTGGCGTGCGTCGTGGCTGAGCACCTTCACCATCACGCCGAGACGGCGCAGGGCCGCGACCGTGCGCGTCTCTTCGTCGATGTCGCGTCCGAGGGCGTGGATGTTGGCGACGACCAGCACGTCACCGGGACGCAGCGTGTCGATGAGGCGGCCGATGCGGTCGTTCCAGCTCTCCAGGATGTCCGGCGCGGGGTGGCGGAAGCCCTCGATCGGCACGCCGAACCGGGTGAGGTCGTCGCGCTGCTGCACCACCGAGGGCATGCCGTCGCGGGCGACGACGAGGCCGACCAGGCGGGATCCGTCGGGCCTGGCCGACCACCAGTCCCGGTTCCGCTGCAGCTCGGTGAAGCACTTGGGGCACTCCGCGGCCGCGTGCGGGAGATGCAGCGGACTGGTGAGGGCGGCGTCGAGCGGCGCACCCGTGGTGCCGTCCGCATCGCCGTGCGCGTGCGTGGTCGCTTCCATGTCATCCGCCTCCGCCTCTATTGTGCCTTCTCCCACGGACATCGGCGTCCGGGGATGTGCGGATGGAGCTGCCCCATCGCCGAGCGGAGTACGCTCGCACTGTCCCACCCCCGGAGCCCTGAGGAGCGCCATGCCCGTCGTCGCCGCCTACGCCGCACCGAGCGAGGGTGCGCCCCTCGTCCCGACCACGATCGAGCGCCGTGAGCCCGGCCCGCTCGACGTCGTGATCGACATCGCCTACGCCGGCATCTGCCACTCCGACATCCACACGGTGCAGGGCGACTGGGGTCCGCAGCACTATCCGCTCGCCCCGGGTCACGAGATCGCCGGGACGGTCGCCGCGGTAGGATCCGACGTCACGCGCTTCGCCATGGGTGACCGGGTGGGCGTCGGCTGCCTGGTGAACTCCTGCGGCGCCTGCGACGCGTGCCTGCGCGGCGAGGAGCAGTACTGCAGGGTCGGGGCGACCGGCACCTACGGCGCGACCGACCGCGACGGAACGATCACCCAGGGCGGCTACTCCCGGCAGGTCGTCGTCACAGAGGCGTTCGTGCTGCGGATCCCCGACGCGATCCCGCTCGATCGCGCGGCCCCGCTGCTCTGCGCCGGCATCACCACGTACTCGCCGCTGCGGCACTGGAACGTCGGCTCCGGCACGCGCGTCGCGGTCGTCGGGCTCGGCGGGCTCGGACACATGGCCGTCCAGATCGCGCACGCCCTGGGCGCAGAGGTCACCGTGCTGTCGCAGTCGCTGCGCAAGAAGGACGAGGGGATCCGGCTCGGCGCCGACCGCTACCTCGCCACCTCGGATCCGGAGACGTTCTCCGCGAACAAGCGCTCGTTCGACCTGACCCTGAACACCGTCAGCGCCCCGCTGCCCCTGGACGCGTACCTGAGCCTGCTCGACACGAACGGCACCATGGTCAGCGTCGGCGCGCCGCCGGAGCCCATGTCGTTCCGCGCGGGCCTGCTGCTGGGCGGTCGCCGCTCGCTCGCCGGATCGTCGATCGGCGGGATCAGGGAGACCCAGGAGATGCTCGACTTCTGCGCCGAGCACGGGATCGCCGCCGAGATCGAGCTCATCGACGCCGCGGGCATCAACGACGCCTACGCGCGCGTGCTCGCAAGCGACGTGAAGTTCCGTTTCGTGATCGACGTCGCGACGATCTGACGGTCGCAGCGTTCCTCCGGTTCCTGAGCGCCCTTCGTCTCGTCGCTGCGCTCCTCGCTCAGGGACCGCTACGCGAGACGACGGACCTGCGCCTCCCGGTTCCTGAGCGCCCTTCGTCTCGTCGCTGCGCTCCTCGCTCAGGGACCGCTACGCGAGACGAAGGGCGCCTGTGGATAACCGCGGCGAGTGCGGCGGTCGATTCGGTACCGTGCGACCATGCCGCACGTCTACATCCTCCGTTGCGTCGACGGCAGTTTCTACACGGGCAGCACCACGGATCTTGCCTGGAGGGTGGAACAGCATCAGGCAGGGTTCGGTGGCGACTACACGCGTCGCCGGCTTCCCGTGGAGCTCGCCTGGACCGCGGAGTTCGAGCGCATCGATGAGGCGTTCGCGTGGGAGCGCAGGATCCATCGCTGGAACCGGGCCAAGAAGCTTGCGCTGATCGAGGGGCGATACGACGACCTGCAGGGGTGGAGCAAGCGTTCGCGCGGCCGCTGATCCCGTTCCCACCGGCGCCCATCGTCTCGTCGCTCCGCTCCTCGCTCGGGGACCGTGCGCTCCTCGGTTCCTGAGCGAGCGCAGCGAGACGAAGGACGCCCTTGCGCGGTTCGTCGCTTCGCTCCTCGCTCAGGGACCGTGCGCTCCACGGTTCCTGAGCGAGCGCAGCGAGACGAAGGACGCCCCTGTGCGGTTCGTCGCTTCGCTCCTCGCTCGGGGACCGTGCGCTCCTCGGTTCCTGAGCGAGCGCAGCGAGACGAAGGACGCCCTTGCGCGGTTCGTCGCTCCGCTCCTCGCTCGGGGACCGTGCGCTCCTCGGTTCCTGAGCGAGCGCAGCGAGACGAAGGACGCCCCTGTGCAGTTCGTCGCTCCGCTCCTCGCTCAGGGACCGGTTGTGCCCGGACACCCAGCGAGCACCCTGCCGCTCCTCGCTCAGGGACCGGGGCGGGCCACCGCTCGCCGAGTCAGATCAGCCCGAGGGCGCGGACGGCGTCGCGTTCCTCGACGAGCTCGGCGACCGAGCGGTCGATGTGCTCGCGCGCCCAGGCGTCGGGATCCAGCCCCTCGACGATCCGCCACTCGCCGTCGACCGCGCGCACCGGGAACGAGCTGATCAGGCCCTCCGGCACGCCGTACTCGCCGTGCGAGACGACGGCGGCGCTGGTGCGCCGTTCGCCGGTGCCGAGTGCCCAGTCGCGCACGTGGTCGATCGCCGCGCTCGCCGCGGACGCCACGGAGGAGGATCCGCGCACCTGGATGATCTCGGCGCCGCGCTTGGCGACCCGCGGGATGAAGGTGCTCTCGAGCCACGCGCGCACCTCGCCGGTCTGCGCGGCGAGAGCCTCCGGCACGGGACGCCCGGCGACGGTCGCGTAGGCGACGTCGGGGAACTGCGTCGCGGAGTGGTTGCCCCAGATCGTGACGCCTGCGATGTCGGCCACCGGAGCGTCGAGCGCCGCGGAGAGCTGGCCGCGGGCGCGGTTCTCGTCGAGCCGGGTGAGCGCGCTGAACCGCTCCGCCGGGACGCCGTCGGCGGAGGCCGCGGCGATGAGCGCATTCGTGTTCGCCGGATTGCCGACCACCGTCACGCGCACGCCCGCCGCGGCGTGCGCGGCGATCGCGGATCCCTGCGGTCCGAAGATCGAGCCGTTCGCGGCGAGCAGGTCGCCGCGCTCCATGCCGGGGCCGCGCGGGCGCGCACCGACGAGCAGCGCGTGGTCGGCGCCGTCGAAGCCCACGGCCGGATCGTCGGTCACCTCCACGTGCTCGAGCAGCCCGAAGGCGCCGTCCTGGAGCTCGAGAGCAGCGCCCTCCGCAGCCGCGATCCCGGCCGGGATCTCGAGCAGCCGCAGTCGCACCTTCTCGTCGGGGCCCAGCATGTCGCCAGCCGCGATCCGGAACAGCAGCGCGTAGCCGATCTGCCCGCCCGCACCGGTCAGAGTCACCGTGGTGGTCACTTCGGCTCCCTTCGGTCGCTGGCGCGACGCTCAATGCGAGCCTATGCCTCCCCGTCGGGGCGCGGACCGTGGAAAACTGTGCTCATGACGTTCAACCCGGATGCCGATGTCTCAGACAACAAGGTCCAGCGGCGTGGCGGCGGCCGCACCGCCGCGATCGCCGGCGGTGGCGTGGTCGGTCTCGGCGCCGTCGTCGTGCTGCTGATCAGCGCCTTCACCGGTGTCGACCTCTCCGGCCTTCTCGGCGGAGGGACCGGCGCGCAGGGGCAGCCGCAGGCGACGGCCTCCTCGGAAGGCTACGTGCAGAACTGCAACACCGGGGCCGACGCGAACAGCAACGTCGACTGCCGCGTCGCCTCGACCAAGCTCGCGCTGAACCAGTACTGGGCCAAGCACGTGAAGGGGTACGTCGAGCCGGGCCAGGTCAGCGTCGACGTGGCGACCGCGACGCCGTGCGGCACCGCATCGAACGACGTGGGCCCGTTCTACTGCCCCTCGGATCAGACGGTCTACATCGACCCCACGTTCTTCCAGCTGCTCAAGCAGCAGTTCGGTGCAGAGGCCGGGGATCTCGCCCAGGTGTACGTCGTGGCGCACGAGTACGGGCACCACATCCAGAACATCACCGGCACGATGGAGAAGTATCCGAACAACGGGACCGGCCCCACCAGCAATGGCGTGCGCACCGAGCTGCAGGCCGACTGCTACGCGGGCGCCTTCATCGCCGACTTGACCGACCAGAAGGACAAGAACGGCGTCGCCTATTTCAAGAAACCGACCGAGGCGCAGATCAATGACGCCCTGAACGCCGCCGCGGCCGTCGGCGACGATCACATCCAGCAGCAGTCCGCGGGCTACACGAACCCGGAGAGCTGGACCCACGGATCCAGCAAGCAGCGCGACTACTGGTTCGCGAACGGCTACAAGAACGGCCTGGGCCAGTGCGACACGTTCTCGGTGGCCACGCCGTAGGGGTCGTTGAGCGAGCGCAGCGAGACGAAACGCGGCGTCCCCGCGCTACGCGCGCATCGCCTGCACGAGCGTGCGCACCAGCGCGAGCACGCCGCCCTGGGCGCGGAATCGGGTCAGGCCCTCGCTGACCTCGGCGGCCGTGCGCGACGAGGCGAACCACGGCGGCTTGGGCAGGATCGTGAACCGTCCGCCGTCGCGCACGATCGACGCCGACCGCGGGAACGGCCGGAACGGTCCGCGCACGACCGAACGCTCGACGTCGGCCAGCAGCAGCGCGTTGTGCACGACGCCGAGCCCGCTGCCCACATCGGCGAGCGTGTTGCCGGGGAAGGCGCCCCAGGTCACCGTGGGGGTGATGAAGCCGAACGCGGTCCAGGTGTTGATCGCGATGGATCCATAGTGCAGCGCGGTGATCGCCCGCTCGAAGCCCGCGCCGAGCGACGCCTCCGTGGCCGGGTCGATCAGGACGTTCGCGCCGAGGGTGCCCTGCAGCTTCTCGTTCGCGTGCGCGACGGCGGCATCCAGGAACGCCTGGCCCGTGCCGGACAGCTGCTCCACGCCCAGCACGGGGGCGAAGTACTCGGTCTGCTCCAGAGCGGACGGGTCGTCGGCCTCGCCGATCTCGACGAGCAGCCGGTCCGCCAGCACGAGCGCGTCGGGATAGGCGTCGGCAGCCTGCGCCATGCGCTCGTCCGAACGCGGGTACCAGATGGGGCGCTCCGGCGCGAGCGCGTAAGCGCGGCGCAGCTCGATCAGGAACTGGTCCTTCTGCGCCCAGTCGCGGGACAGGAGCACGACCTGGCCCGCGATGCAGTTGTGCCCGCCGTTCTGCAGGCGCATCGTGGCGACGTGCTCGGCCTGGAAGCGCAGATCCTCGTCGCTCCAATGCCCCGGTACGACGATGATCGGCGAGACACCGCCGAGCTCGGCCGTGATCGGCTTCTTCAGTCGCGGCCGGTCCTCGCGCTTGCGGCGCTTGGCCTGCGGTCCCGTGCCCCACACGATCGCGTCGAAGGTCGGGGAGGATCCGGTGATGTGCACGTGCGCGAAGGCGTCGTGCGCGGTGAGGTAGGCGCCGACGTCGCCCGCGCCGCGGACGATCCGCAGGAAGCCGGGGGCGATGAGCGGCGCGAGGGCCTTCTCGAACACCGGCACGAGGGCGTCCTGCGTGGGGTTGACCTTGAGCAGCGCCACGCGGTCGTGCGCGAGCAGTTCGTAGAGCACGTCGAGCACGGGGATCGAGGTGATGTTGCCGGCGCCGAGCACGAGGCCGATGCCCCCGTCGTCGGGTGCTGGAGTGCGCTGCGCGAGCCCCGCACGGGCCCTGGCGTCGCCGGGCGTGACGCCGGGGGTGAGCCACACCTCGCCCGTGAAACCCGAGAGCAGCAGTTTGTCGATGCCCTCGAGCGGGAACGCACGCACGCGGGTCTGCCCGCTCGCGGTGCGGTCGATCGTGAGGCCGTCGAGCGGGTTGCGGCCGTACGCGATGCGGTCGAGCGTCTCGATGTAGGCGTCCAGCGCGCCGAGCGTCGCGTAGGGGCCGCTCAGCCACTCCTCGCCGCGGAGCGGGTGGTCGTCGCTCAGCTGCTTCGAGCGCACGGCGGCGCGCGCCCAGGCTCGTGCGTTCGCGGAGACGGTGCGCCGTACGCCGCGCAGCAGCGTCACGCGCTGGCCGACCGTGAGAGCGGACCAGGCCGCGGATCCCTTCTGGAGATCATCGATCGCGCTCTCGATCGGTGCGCGGACGTCATCGGCGAGGGTGTCTGGCATCGGGATCTCCTTCGGCGCGGTCTTCGTTCAGCGTACGCGCTCGGCGCGGGACCGAGTCTCAGCGATCGGCGCCGTCGATGTCGCTGCGGCGCAGCCGGTAGCGGGCCAGCGTGGTGAGGCTCGCCAGCATGAGCGCGGCCGGTACGACGCTGAAGATCAGCACGATCCCGGTCACGGCGCTGCCCGGCTGCACGACCGCGCCCGCGTCGCTCGCCGTGCGCGAGACGTAGCCGGTGATCGCCAGCACGACCGCGACGATCGTGGTGCCCAGCGCGAAGCCCACGGTCTCCGACGCCGTCCACATCCCCGTGAACGTGCCGGCGTTGCCCGGCCCGCTGTCGCGCTCGTCGTGCGAGATCACGTCCGGCAGCATCGCCATCGGCAGCGCCTGCATGCCGGCATAGGCGACCCCTGCGGCGGCCACGGAGGCGTAGATCCAGGATCCGGGCATCCACAGCGCCAGCCCGATCGAGGCGGAGGCGACCAGGAAGATCGTCGAGGCGATCCGGAAGGCGCGCTCCTTGCCGATCCGGCGCGACAGCCGCTCCCAGCCGGGGGTCGCGATCACGGCCGGGGCGACGAGGGCGACGAACAGCAGCGTGACCGCGCTCTCGGAGTGCATGACCCAGGTCGCGACGTACTGCGCCCCCGCGAGCATCGTGCCGGTGGCGAGCGCCTGCAGCAGATACGTGCCGAGCAGCGCGCGGAACGGCTGCGACCGGCGCACGGCGGCGAAGCCCGCCGCGTACTGCGCGCGGATCCCGACGTGCTCGACGGATGCCGGGGCGGCCACGGCGTCGTCGGCCGTGCGCGCGGCGATGAGCATGCCCGCCCCGATCACGATGCCCGCGACCACACCCATCACGAGGTAGCCGATGACCGGATCCCCGGTGATGCGGCGCAGCTCCGGCCCTCCGCCTCCGAACAGGAGGATCGTCACGGTGAGCGCGATCACCCGCCAGCTGAGCAGCCTCGTGCGCTCGTCGTAGCTCGAGGTGAGCTCGGCCGGCAGCGCGATGTAGGGCACCTGGAACAGGCTGAACGAGGTGGCGGTCGCGAGGAACGCGAGCAGCACGCAGATCACGCCCGCGACCGGACCGAACGCCGGCGGCACGGCGAAGGTGAGGGCGAAGAACACCGGCAGCGTGAATGCCCCGATGAGCATGAAGCGCTTCCGGCTGCCCGTGCGGATGAGGCTGCGGTCCGACCAGGCGCCGATCACCGGGTCGATCACCACGTCCCAGATCTTCGCGAGGGTGACGATGGTTCCCGCGAGGATCGCGGCGACGCCCAGGTTGTCGGTGAGGAAGTAGGCGAGCACCAGGCCCGGCAGCGTGGCGAAGCCTCCGGTGCCGAGGGATCCCGTGGCGTAACGGGCGACCGTGCGGGCGGGAAGGCGCGTGGGGGCTCGTTCGGCGCGAGCGGCGGTGCTCATGCGCGCCAGTGTATCGGCGGGCAAGGAGCTGCCCGTCCGCGCCCCGGACCCGTGGTCAGATCAGGGACAGCTCGCGCAGCTTGGCCTCGACGTCGGCGTTGGACGGCTCGACGTGGTGCGAGGAGTCGGGGTACACCACGACAGGGATGTTCATGCGGCCGGAGATCTCCTTGGCGACATCGGCGGCAGCGGGATCCTCGACCAGATCGACGTAGGTGTAGGCGATGCCGAGCTCGTCGAGCTGCTTCTTGGTGCGGATGCAGTCCCGGCACCAGTCGGCGCCGAACATGGTGATCGTGTCAGAGGCAGGGGTGGTCATGAATCCAGGGTACGGCGGATCCGAGGGGGTGGGATCGGCGAGGAGGCGCGGGCCTTGCCCGGTGTTCACCGCCCGTTAGCCTGGAGGGGACAGGGTGTCTGACGGGAAACGCGCAGGTTCCGCATGGTTTCGCATGGGACCATGTCGAGTCATGCGAACGGAGGAGGGGGCATGGGAGACATGTCGGCAGGGGAGAGGATCCCCGGGGCCACGGTCATCATTCCGACCTTCAACGAGCGGGACAACATCGCCGCCCTCATCTCGCGCGTCTCCGCCGCGCTGAGCGATCGCGACGGCGAGATCCTCTTCGTCGACGACAGCTCGGACGACACCCCCGACGTGATCCGCACGCTCGCCGCCTCTGCGCCGATGCCCGTGCGTCTCCTGCATCGCGACAAGCCCGAGGGCGGACTCGGCGGTGCGGTGGTCGAAGGGATCCGTTCCGCGTTCTACGACGTCTGCATCGTGATGGACGGCGACCTGCAGCACCCGCCGGAGCTGCTGCCCGACATGATCGACCTCTACGAGGACGGCGATGCCGACGTCGTCGTCGCATCGCGCTACATCGGCGGCGGCGACAACGGCGGGCTGGCCGGCGCCATGCGGGTGGGCGTCTCGCGGGGCGCGACCCTCCTCACCAAGGCGATGTTCCCGATCCGGCTCTCGGGAGCCTCGGATCCGATGACGGGCTACTTCCTCGTCGACCGGACCCGCGTGGATCCGGACGCCCTGCGGCCCAACGGCTTCAAGATCCTGCTGGAGATCCTGGTGCGCTCCGACGTGCGCATCGCCGAGGTCCCGATGGAGTTCGGCGAGCGTCTGCACGGACAGTCCAAGGCATCGTTCGTGCAGGGCATGCAATTCCTCAAGCACCTGGCGCGGCTGCGCTTCGGCAAGATGTCGCTGTTCGCGATCATCGGGGCCGTCGGAGCCCTCGCGAACCTCGTCATCATGTGGGCGCTCACGCACTTCGGCGTCGAGTACGTCTGGGCCGCCATCATCGCCGCCGAGGTGACGATCGTCGGCAACTTCATCCTGCAGGAGCGCTACGTCTTCAACGACATGCGCGGCGATGCGTCCGCGCTCGCCGTGCGCTTCGCGCAGTCGTTCACGTTCAACAACGTCGAGGCCGCCGTGCGGATCCCGATCCTCGCGCTCATGGTCGAGAGCTGGCACATCTCGAGCATCCTGGCCGCGGCGATCTCGCTGGTCGCGGCATTCTTCGTGCGCTTCCTGTTCCACTCGCTCGTCGTCTACGCACCGCGCCGGTCGGTGCGCCAGGTGCGCAAGGCCGAGGAGCGTCGCGTGCGGCTCGAGGCGGAGACCGCAGCCGCGGAGTGACCTCGGTCGCCCCACGGGGAACTACGGGGATCCCCGTAGCCGAACGCGCCGGCGTCAGCCGATGTTGTTCTTCAGGCCGTTGACCGTGTCGCCGTAGTTGATCCGGACCACCGGCAGCTGGAGCTTGTTCGTGCCGATCTTCACGTAGCCGAAATCGATCGTGCGCGCGAGCAGGAACCCGGCCTTGGACACGCCCTCCTCGGCGGTCGCGTTGTAGTGACCGTAGGGGTAGGCGATCACCTCTTTCGCGCCGAGCACGTTCGCAGACGCCTCGAGGTCGGCGGCGACCTCATCGGCCGACAGGTTCACCATGCGGCCCTTGCCGTTGTCGCCGGCGCGGTGCATGTCGTTGGTGTGCGAGCGCTGCAGGACGTAGGGCGAGGGCGATCCGTCCTTGCGCTCGCCCGTGATCACGAACGACGTGGTCAGCAGCTTCCGCTCCGTCACCACCGGCACCGCGAGCTGGAGCCAGGTCGGATCCGCGTCGTCATCCGTGATGATGAGCGAGTGCTGCGGCAGGAACAGCTTGCCGTCGATGAAGGCGTTCAGCTCGTCCCAGGTCGGCATGTAGAACTTCTGGGAGGCGACGTAGTCCATCTGCGCCTTGAAGTCCTCGATGTACACGTAGTTGTTGCGCAGCCAGTTGTCCTCGCCCTCGGGCTTGGTCGTGAACTGGTGGTACATCAGGATCGGGATCTTCGACGCGGTCGCGGTGTTCTGCTCCGGCGTCGTCCAGGCGGCGTAGAGCGTGCGCTGGTTGTCGGTGCAGGTGGTCAGCTGCGATCCGTTCACCCGGTCCGTCTGCACCTGCGCCTGAGCGGCCTCCGGAGTCGGATACCACCCGGCGAACACGGATCCGGCGCGCTCGGGGATGGGCAGGCCCGTAAACAGCACTCCCACGGTCTGCAGCATCGGCGGGTTCTCGACGCCGTCGCCGGCGAACGACACGGCGCACGCGGTGGCGGGGTCGGCCGCGGTCTTCAGCAGCGCCTGCGCAGGCGTGAGCGGCGTGGGCTTCGGCGTCGGCGTGCTGGTCGTACCCGTCGCGGTCGCCTTGTCCTGACCTCCGCCGAGCAGGGCGTGCGCCGCGATGGTGCCCACGACGGCGAGCAGGGCGACGGCGAGCACGGAGATCAGCCCGACGACGAGGCGGCGACGGCGGATCACCGCACGTGAGGGGCGCGAACGGCGCGACGAAGCGGGTGATCCTCCGGTCATGGTGCTGAGTGTAGGGGATCGGAGAGACCGGATCCTGACGCGATCATGGGGGCGGCGCTCAGAGCAGCCAGCCGCGCTCCTGGGCGATCCGTGCGGTATCCGCCCTCGTCCGGGCCTCCCGCTTCTGCATCGCCGAGGACAGATGGTTCCGGGTGGTCCCCTCGGAGAGGTGCAGGGCCACGTCCTGCTCGTCGCAGGCGTCGTCCGTCACGTCAGACGCGCGTGGTGTCGCGGCGGAACATCAGCACCGCCAGGGCCGTGAAGATGAGGAACCAGGCGATGAGGTTGGGCACGGCCCAGCCGTTCGGGACGACCCCGACGACGGCCGATTGGGAGAGCTCGGCGATGCCCCACAGCGGGGTGAACCTGGCTCCGACCTGCACCGCCTCCGGCATGATCGCGAGCGGGACGAACAGTCCGCCCATGAAGCTCAGGATCGGGAGGATCGGGCCGAGGTAGCGCATCGCGTTCTGCGCGGGGAAGGCGTAGCCGACCGCGAGACCGAGACTGGTCAGCATGAGCGAGCTCAGCCAGGCGAGCACGCCGGCCGGGATCAGGTTGCCGAGCGGGGCGGAGATGCCGAGCGCGGCGCCCACGATCAGGGTCACGAGCACGGCGATGCCGCCGAGGACCAGGCCGCAGATGACCTTGACCAGGATGTAGACGACGGGGTTCAGCGGCGTGAGGCGCAGCTGCCGGCTCCAGCCCTGGGCCCGTTCGGCGGCGACGGAGACGCCGGTCATGGTGCTCGCGACCATGGCGCCGTACACGGCCATCGAGATCATGATCGGCACGGCGGCGGACATGCCGCCCTGGCTGACCGGGACGTTCGAGAGGGACGTGTTCTTGTTCGGCAGCCCGATCATGACCAGCATCGCGATCGGGAAGATCAGCGTGAACACGACCACGCTGGAGTTGCGGAACAGGCGCTTGAGCTCGACGCCGAGGAAGGTGAGGCTGAAGCCGCCCAGGGGCGGTACGCGGCGGGAGGACGGGTCGATCCGGTCCAGGCGCTCGGTGGCGGTGGTCATGTCATTCCCCTTCCGTGTCGTCGCCCGTGAGCTGCAGGAACGCCTGCTCCAGGTTCTGGCTGGTGATCGTCACGTCGTGCGCGGACGTGCGCGTGAGCAGGTGGCGGGCGACCGCATCGGAGTCGTTCGCGCGGATGATGATGCGCGGGCCGCGCACCTCCACGGAGTCGACGCCCTCCAGCGCCGCGATCTCGGCCTGGCCGGATCCGCTCGCGTCGTCCCACTCCGCCTCGACCGTGCGGCCGGAGGCCATCGCCTTGATCTCGGCGGTGGTGCCGTCCGCGACGATGCGGCCCTTGCGGATCAGCACGATCCGGTCGGCGTACTGGTCGGCCTCTTCGAGGTAGTGCGTCGCGAACAGCACGGTGCGCCCGCGCTGGGCGTCGGCGTGGATCGCCTGCCAGAACGAGTGCCGGCCCTCCACGTCCATGCCGGTGGTCGGCTCGTCGAGCACGATGAGGCCCGGATCCGACACCAGCGCCATCGCGAAGCGGAGCCGCTGCTGCTGGCCGCCCGAGCACTTCTGCACCTTGCGGTCGGCGATGTCGGCGATGCCGGCCCGCTCGAGCGCGGCGTCGATGCTGGTGGTGTGTGTGAACAACGACGCGGTGAGCTTCATGGTGTCGCGCACCGTGACGTCGCTGAGCAGACCCCCGGTCTGCATGACCGCGGAGACCAGGCCGCGGCCGATCGCCTGGCGCGGGGTCAGCCCGAACAGCGACACCTGCCCGGAGTCGGGCTGGGAGAGGCCCAGCAGCATGTCGATCGTGGTGGTCTTGCCCGCGCCGTTCGGCCCGAGGAAGGCGACGACCTCGCCCTGCTTGACGGAGATGTCCACGCCGTCGACGGCCGTGAAGCTGCGGAAGTGCTTGGTGAGCCCGGTCGCGGTGATCGCGGGATGCGGCGCGGCGGGGGCCTGGATGACGGTCCGCGTCGTCTGGGTTTCGCTCATGAAGTCGCCTCGTTCATGTCATCCAGTCTGCTCCTCGCCGCGCGAGGCGCACGATGAACGATGTTATGGATCCGCTATGATATCCGTCGCGGGTCGCGGGTCGCGGGTCGCGGGTCGCGGGTCGCGGGTCGCGGGTCGCGGGTCAGGGGGCGAGTGCGGCGACGGCGCCGATCTCGACGAGCGCGCCGGGAACGCCGAGGCCCGCCACGAGTGCCGCGGTGACGAGCGGCGGCGCGCCCTCGCGCGCGAGCTTCGGGCCGACCGCGCCATAGGCCGCGCGCAGATCCGCGTCCTGATGGAGCAGCACGGTCCAGCTGACGACGTCGGCAAGGGTGGCGCCGGCGGCGGCCAGAGCGGCCGCCGCGTTGTCGACGGCGCGGGCGGCCTGCGCGGCGACATCGTCGGAGACGACAGCGCCGGTCTCGTCGACGCCGTTCTGACCGCCCACGTGGATCATCGTGGATCCGGGCGGGATCGCGGCGACATGACTGAACGCGGGGCTGTCCACGAGCCCCGGAACGTGCGGGTAGGAGATGCTCATGGCCGCGAGCGTAGCCACGGGCTCCGACATCGCGGCGATGCGTCGGTGGCGGTGCAGTGCAGTGCAGTGCAGTGCGGTGCGGCCGGGGCAGGTCGAGGCGGTGCGGTGCGGCGCGATAGACTCGAGAGGCTCAACAGGAGGTTGCCCGGTGATCCTTCACTACATCGTGTTCGGAATTCTGTTCCTCGGCGGATTCGTGCTGCTGGGCATCGCCCCCGGCCTGCCCGCATGGCAGGGTCCCGTCTTCGTCGCGGGCATCCTTGCGATCAGCCTCGCCCTCGCGTACATGATGCGCGAGCCCGGTGGCGCCACCAAGCGCTCCCGCTCCTGGGAGAACTGAGCCTCCGTACCGCGTACTCCCCCGGGAGTACGCCGAGGGCACGCCCTCGGCGGATCCGCCCCCCGCGCGGCGCGATTAGCATCGGAGGATGCCGGATCAGCCGCTCGAACACGCCGTGTGGGGCAGGGCGGCGGCGTTCGGGCCCGACACCGGACGGGTCCCGGTCGGTCCGCCCCCGCGCTTCCGCCTGATCGCGCCGGTCGTGCTGTGCCTGCTCGTGCAGGTTCCTGCCTCGATCTGGGTCGCCGCGCACGCCGGGCCCGGCCTGCACTGGCGAGTGCTGCTGCACCTCGCACTCGCCGTCGCGGGTCCGCTGGGCCTGCTCGCGGCCCGGCGATTCCCCGGGCCGACGGTCGTCCTCGTCTCAGCGCTCGCGCTGATCGACGTCCTCACCACGCCCGTCTACGGACCGCCGTACCTCGCCCTGGCGTTCGCGATCGCGATCGCCGTGATCCGCGGAGCCGCGGTCTGGGCGGCCGTCTCCGTCGTGACAGCGTGGGTCGCCGCAATCCTCATCGGCGTCGCCGTCGACCGGATCTGGCATCCGGGGCTCATCGTCGCGGCGACGCTCGGCCTGGCGGCGAGCTTCGCGGTCGGCGCCTTCGTGCGCACGCGCGGGGCGCGGATGGCGGCGATGCGCGCGGATGCGCAGCGTCACCGCCGCAGCGCCGAGGAGCGCGAGCGCGTGCGCATCGCCCGCGAGCTGCACGACGTGCTGGGGCATGCGCTGTCGCAGATGAACGTGCAGGCGAGCGTCGGACTGCACCTGTTCGATCGCGACCCAGAGCAGGCCCGTACCGCGCTGCAGAACGTGAAGGATACCTCGAAGCTGGCGCTGGAGGAGGTGCGCGGGGTGCTCGGCGTGCTCCGCGACGGGGAGGTGCCGCTCGTGCCCCAGGCAGAGCTCGCGGAGCTCCCCCGGCTCATCGCGGGCCTCACCGCACCTGATCTGGACATCGCGCTGGACGACCGGCTCGCCGGCCGCGCGCCCAGTCGTGCAGCGCAGTTCGCCGCCTACCGCATCGTGCAGGAAGCGCTCACGAACGCCGTCCGGCATGCGCAGGCCCACCACGTGCGCGTCGTGCTGGAGCGTCAGGACGAGCCGGATCCGGTGCTCGTCGTGACGGTGTCCGACGACGGGCGAGGCTTCGGCGGAGCGGATCCGGAGGTCTCCGGACACGGCGGAGTGCTCGGGATGCGCGAGCGGGCGGCGCTGCTCGGCGGCACGATCGCGATCGGCGACGACGGGGCGGGCGGGGCGCGGGTCGTGGCGAGGCTGCCGTGGGGGAGGGCGTCGTGATCAGGGTCGCGCTGGCGGATGATCAGCTGCTCGTGCGAGCGGGGTTCCGCGCGCTGCTCGACGCGGAGGACGGCATCGAGGTCGTCGTGGAGGCGGCGGGCGGACGCGAGCTGCTGGATCGGATCCGTGAGACGCCCGTGGACGTGGTGCTCATGGACATCCGCATGCCAGACGGCGACGGGCTGTGGGCCACCGAGCAGATCGCGGCGGACTCGGCCCTGGCGGATGTGCACGTCGTGATCGTGACGACGTTCGAGCTCGACGAGTACGTGGTGCGTGCGGTGCGCGCCGGGGCGGCGGGGTTCCTCGTGAAGGACACGGAGCCCGCTGATCTGGTGCGCGCGGTGCGGGTCGTGGCGGCCGGTGACGCGCTGCTCTCGCCCGGCGTTACCAAGCGGCTGCTGGAGCGGCTCACGGTGGGGCTGCGCGATGCGCCGGAGGCGACGGTGCTGGACGGCATCACCGAGCGCGAGCGCGAGGTGCTGCGCCTCGTCGGCCTGGGGCTGACCAATGACGAGATCGCGGAACGGCTGTTCCTGAGTCCGCTCACCGCGAAGACGCATGTGTCGCGGATCATGGCCAAGCTGCACGCCCGCGATCGCGTGCATCTCGTGGTCACTGCCTACGAAACGGGCCTCGTCGCCCCCGGCTGGCAGTAGCCCCCGCCTCTGCTCTCCCTCCTCCTCCTCCCTCCCTCCCTCCCTCCCTCCCTCCGAGTCGTCCCCACCAGCGCACGCTATGGCCTCCGCTCACGGGGACGACCCGGAGGGAGAGCGGTCCGCTTTCTGAGTCGTCCCTGCGAGCGCACGCTATGGGCCCCGCTGACGGGGACGACTCGGATAGGGAGGAAGCGCACTTCCCCATTTGGAGTCGTCCCTATCAGCGCACGCTAGGAGCTCCGCTCATGGGGACGACTCGGAAAAGGGGTGGTCCTCCTTTGGAGTCGTCCCCACCAGCGGCCGCTATGGGATCCGCTCGCAGGGACGACTCGGAAGTGGGGACGACTCGGAAGCGGGGACGACTCGGAAGTGGGGACGACCGGAAGCGGGGGGCGTGGGGCGGGGCGTACTCCCGGGGGAGCAGGGGGAATCACTCCCGGGGCCGGATTCGGTGGGCGGCGGGGATCGCGAGGCTGGATCCATCGGTCGAGATGCGACCGAACCGATCCAAGGATGGTCACTCATGATCGCAACCGCCGCGGCCATCGCCGCGCATCCCGGGCACTGGGGCATGGGCATGGCCCCGTTCTGGCCCTTCTTCATCATCGGCCCGCTGATGTTCCTCGTCATCGTGGGCCTGCTCATCGCCCTCCTCGTGCGGCGTCGTCGCTGGGGCGGCCCCGGTCCGTGGGCCTGGCACGGCGCCCCGGGAGCTGCTCCCGGAGTGCAGGGGCCCTGGGCCGGCCCGGCTCAACAGGGCGGCGCGGCGCAGAGCCGCACTGCGGAGCAGATCCTCGCCGACCGCTTCGCCAAGGGCGACGTGGACGAGACCGAGTACCGCGCCCGGCTCGAGGTGCTCCGCGCGAACCGCCCGGAGGCCTGAACCGCCCACCCGGAGGCCCGACCGGTCGGCCCGTCATGCCTCGGCATGGCGGGCCGCCGGTGCGTGTGCGCGAGAATGGGGGCATGCTCCGGCCGCCGATCCCCTGTCCCGCGTGCGGGAGCGGGACGTGACCGAGGGATCCCGCGAGAGCTCGCGCACGGCGCAGATCTCCGCGGATCTGCGCCGGCGGATCGCCGAGGGCGGTTTCGCCGCCGGCACCCGCCTGCCGAGCGAGGAGATGCTGAGCGCTGAGTACGGCACGACGCGCAGCGTGATCCGCGGGGCGCTCGCCCGTCTCGCCCGCCTCTCGCTCGTCGTCTCCCGGCCGCGGGGCGGATGGATCGTCCAGGCCGCGCATCAGACCCAGGGCTTCGCGCGGATGCAGTCGTTCACGGAGTGGGCGAGCGAGGGAGGGCGCGTCCCCGGCGGCGCGATCACCTCCCGCACAATGGGACCTGCGGACGCGCGCGAGGCGCAGCAGTTCCGGATCCGGCTCGGCGAGCCCCTGCTCCGGTTCGTGCGGCTGCGCACGCTGGACGGGCTGCCCGTCATGATCGAGCGCTCGGTCTGGGCGCCCTGGGTGGCGGAGGTCATCACGCGGCTGCCGGACGACGTGCGCTCGACCACGGTCGCGCTCGCCGAGGCCGGGATCCGCGTCGCGTCGACGAACCACCGGATCGAGGCCGCCGCTGCGACCACCGAGGACGCGGCGCTGCTCGGTGTGCGCCGCTCGAGCCCGCTGCTGCAGGTCGGCCGCACCACGACGACCCGCGAAGGCAGACTCGTGGAGCTCGGCGTCGACCGCTACCGCGCCGGGGCGATCGCGTTCGAGATCGAGGCGGGGCAGACGGTCCGCACCGCGCTCTGAACCGGGAGCACAGCGAGGAGCGAGCAGGAACGCTGTTCCGCGAGACACCGCGTTCCGTCTCTGCGTTTCGACTCGCCTTCGGCTCTGCGTTTCGTCTCGCCTTCGGCTCGCTCAACGACCGGCAAGGCGACCGGCAAGGCGTCCGGCAAGGCGTCCGGCAAGGCGTCCGGCAGAGCGACCGGCAAGGCGTCCGGTACGGCGACGGGGTTGAGCACCCGGAAACAGCCCAGTGTGCACGCTCGGCGGCCGGATCCGCGGTCTACCGGGCTGATGCCACCGGCTCGTCCTCCGGCGTTCACCGACTGTTCCCCTCGGCTTGCTCTCCTCGATCTCGGCGCCCGACCCCGGGTGCCCCGTCGTCCCGAGGAGCGTCCATGTCCAGCGAGCCCGTCCCGTTCCGCCCGGATCCCTATGAGCGTCCGCGAACGGTCCCCGATGAGGTGCTGCACAGCGGCATGACCCGCCGCGGCATGCTGCGCGCCCTCGGTCTGATGGGCGGCGCTGCCGCCGTGGGTGCCGGCTTCGGCGCGGGGGCGGCGACCTCCTCGGCCTCGGCCGCCGGGGGAGCGGGCGCGGGGGCGGCCGCCGCCGGCGCACCCCGGGCCTACGCGCTGCCGGAGGGCTTCTCCGGCGACATCACCGACATCAAGCACGTCGTGGTCCTCATGCAGGAGAACCGCTCGTTCGACCACTACTACGGCGCTCTGCCGGGTGTGCGCGGCTTCGACGACAAGCAGGCCCTCCGGTTCCAGAACGGCACCGACGTGTTCTCCCAGCCGCAGGGATCCTCCTTCGTCAAGCCCAGACGGGTCACCACCGTGGCGGGTACCACGACGGGCCTGGACCACTCGTACTCGGGTGGCACGTCGGCCTGGGCCGGCGGACGCTACAACAACTGGATCGGCGCCAAGGGCGCCCACACCATGGACTACGTCTCCGGCGAGGAGATCCCCTGGCAGTACTCGCTCGCGAGCGCCTACACGATCTGCGACAACTGGCACTGCTCGGTCATGGGGCCGACCACGCCGAACCGGCTCTACGCGTGGACGGGCACCTCAGGCGGCGTCGTCGACAACGGCGGCGAGTCCGACGGCAACCGCACTTGGCAGACCTACCCCGAGGCGCTGCAGGCCGCGGGCGTCTCGTGGCGGATCTACGTCGACAACACGGACAACGGATCCAGCTGGGTCGGCGACTACACCGACAACCCGATCCGCGGCTTCAACACCTTCACGACCTCGGGCTGGTCCGCGCAGGACTTCGCGAACCGTGCCGACGCGACCAAGAACGCGGCCGGCACGGGCCTGGTGTGGCGGGCGGGGTCCGCGCCCTACGCGTCGACCGGCGTCGTCAACAACGACAGCGACGCCAACCTGAACGGCGTGCTGAAGGACTTCATCGCGGCGTGCACGCCGGGCGCTCAGTACCCGCTGCCGCAGGTCTCCTGGATCGTCGCGCCGTACAGCTGGTCGGAGCACCCGTCGGCGAACCCCGAGCACGGCGCGCACTTCTCGAATCGCGTGATCCAGACGCTGCAGAGCAACCCGGACATCTGGAAGAGCACGCTGCTCATCATGACGTTCGACGAGAACGACGGCTACTTCGACCACGTGCTGCCGCCGTTCGCCGAGCCCGGCACCCCGGGCGAGTACAACGGATCCACCCCGATCGGATACGGGGCCCGCA
This sequence comes from Microbacterium sp. NPDC056052, assembly GCF_042266785.1. NCBI lineage: Bacteria > Bacillati > Actinomycetota > Actinomycetes > Micrococcales > Microbacteriaceae > Microbacterium > Microbacterium sp. NPDC056052. The sequence continues at coordinate 75,224 of NZ_JBHJWV010000005.1, read as the reverse complement.
TCCCCACGATCCTCGTCTCGCCGTGGACGCGCGGCGGCTGGGTCGGCACCGAGACCTTCGACCACACTTCGCTGATCCGGTTCCTCGAGACGTGGACCACCGCGATCGGCACGCCGGCGATGTCGACCACGATCAGCGCCTGGCGCCGAGGGATCAGCGGGGACCTCACGAGCGCGATGGACTTCGCGCACCCCGTGATCGACATCCCGTCGCTGCCCGACACCGACGCGCTCGTGCAGATCGCCCGCGCGGGCGGCACGATCGGCACTCAGGTGCCGCCGGCCGACAAGTGGTCGAGCACCCCGCTCAAGCACCGGCCGCTGTCGTACCACCCGCACGGCGTCTTCGCGGAGGACCGCAAGACGGGGAGGGTCAGCGTGCGGCTCAGCGTCGTCGGAGGCCCTGCAGGCAAGGCGCTGAGCCTGCAGGCGTTCCCCGACAAGTACCTGCCCTTCGCGAACACCCCGTACACGGTCTCCGGCGCGAAGCCCGCGACGCACGTCTGGGATGCCACGGCGCAGGACGGCCGCTATGCGTTCTCGGTGTACGGGCCGGACGGATTCGTCCGCGCGCACGCCGGCACGATCCTGCCCGCTGGCCAGAACGGCGGCGCCGTCCCCCGCATCGACGTCGACCTCGTCGCGGGGGAGACGCCGACCGTCACGATCGCGCTGCACAACGACGGCCGCCAGAGCGTGCACTACGCGCTCACGCCGAACGATCACGCCGGCACCGCGCAGCGCATCTGGGTCAAACCCGGCGCGACCGAGACCGTGACCTGGCCCACGTCCGAGGGCTACTACGACGTCGTCGTCACCGCCGACACCAACAGCGGCTGGCGGCACCGCTACGCCGGTCGCATCGCGCAGCTGCCCGCCTGACACGCATCCACCCCGCCGAGCACCCGATCACGCCCGCACCCGATCCGATGGAGTCCCGCATGCCCCTTCCGCGCCGGCGTCTGCGCCGCCTCGCCCTCGCCGCCCTCGCGGGCGCCGCCGTCGTCGTCTCGACGTTCGCGGCGACGCCCGCGGCGGTCGCGGACCCGACCCCCGCGCCGTCGTCCACGGCCGCCCCGACGCCCGTTCCCGCCCCGGAGCCGTCGTCGCCGACCGCGGATCCCGCGCCGACCACGACGCCGGAACCCACCGCACCGACCACGGCGGCACCCGCTCCTGTGGCGCCGGCTCCGCGCGCCGCGGTGCCCGGCGCGATCTCACCCGTCGCGGCGTACACCTTCGACGCCGACGGCGGGTCGACGGTGAAGGACGTCTCGGGCAACGGCAACGATGCGCGCTGGGTCGGATCCCCGGGCTACCGTCCCGGCGTCTCGGGATCCGCGGCGACGATCGGCCTCGGCACGAACTACGTGAAGCTGCCTCTGGTCGCCGGGAAGACGGACGGGGCTGCGAGCTTCTCCTACGAGTTCTGGATGTCGGAGCAGAACCGCACCTCCTACGGCACCCTCATGAGCAACCAGGACTTCGCGTCGTGCAACAACGCGGGGCTCACGCTCTACAACCAGACCACGCAGGGGGTCCTGCAGGCGTGCTGGGGCACCACGGCCGGCGGCACGAAGCGCTACCTCAACGGGGCGTCGCCGAACATCGCCGGATCCTGGCACCACGTCGCCGTCACGGTCGACCGCACGGCGAACGTCATCATCGTCTACACCGATGGGGTCGAGACCAAGCGCTCCGCCGCCGGTGAGGTGACCGCGTCCACGAACCTGAAGAGCGGGTTCGCGTTCAACATCGGCGGGTTCAGCGGCAGCGAGAAGGACGTCAGCGACGGCTACGTGGATGCCGCGATCGACGACCTCCGGTTCTACGACGCCGTGCTGCCGTCGGCGCAGGTCGCCGAAGACTACGCGGCGCTCAAACCAGACTCCGGCACCTACACGGTCGCCTTCGACGGGAACGGCGCGACCTCGGGTGCCATGGCGGCGCAGACCTTCACGATCGGCACGACGTCGACGCTCGCGGCCAACGGCTTCGTCCGGCCCGGCTACCAGTTCCAGGGGTGGGCGCTGAGCGCGAAGGGTCAGGTCGTCTACTCCGACGGCCAGACGGTGGCGGATCTCACCGTCCGCGCGAACACCACGGTGACGCTCTCCGCGATCTGGAGCCGGCTGCGGGCGCCGGGCGACGCGGTCGCCCCGTTCGCCTCCTACGACTTCGAGACCGGCGACGGCGCCGCGATCCCCGACTCCTCCGGCCGCGGCAACGACGCGACCTGGTCCGGATCCCCCTCGTACGTCGCAGGCACCACCGGCAAGGCGGCCTACGTCAACGCGCCGGAGGGCAGCACGCGCGGCGTGAACTTCTTCTCGCTGCCGCTCGTCCCGGGCCACACCGACGGGTCCGGCAGCTTCTCCTACGCGTTCTGGCTCAAGGAGGCCTCGTCGAGCTCCGACTCGCCGATCGTCTCGAACCAGGACTTCCGGCACTGCTACAACCGCGGCGCGACGCTCTACAACACCGCAGGCAGCCCCGGGATCCTGCGCGGCTGCTTCGGTCAGAACGGGACGTCCACGACGCAGAACTACCTCGCGGATGCGAGCCGCACCTCGGTCATCGGCTCCTGGCACCACGTCGCGGTCGTCGTCGATCGCTCGGCGAACACGATGACCACGTTCGTCGACGGCGAGCAGACCGCGCAGAGCACGAGCCTCGGCTCCGGCTTCTCCCTGGTCAGCGGCTATCCGTTCCGCGTCGGTGCGGAGGGATCGCTGCTCGACGACGGCGACGGCTTCGTGAACGCGGCGATCGACACGTTCGACTTCTACGACCGGGCGATCTCTGCCGCGCAGATCCAGAACGACTACACGGCCACGCACTCGGGCGATGTCGTGACCGATGGGTCCACGCTCGCCCGCGGCTTCGTGTCCGGCGTGCTGCGCGCGCCCTCCGTGCGTGCCGGCGGCGCGGTCGCGCAGACCGTCGCCGGACTCTGGAACGGCGCATCAGCGACCTCGTACACGAAGGTCGAGGGCGACGGCTGGCTGACTGTCGACGCGCAGGGCGTCGTGACCGGCACGGCCCCCGCGCAGGCCCCGGCCGATCCCGGATACATCGTGGTCGAGGCCACGGACGGCACGACCACCGCGCGGATCGAGGTCGAGGTCCCCGTGGTCGGGGCCGATGCCGCCGCGCCCTTCGACGCGGTGACCTGGAACCTTTGGGACGCCGGCGGGCACGTCAACGACGCCGCCCTGAAGAACCTCGCCGTGATCGCCGAGAACGGCTTCGACGTGATCGGTGTGCAGCAGGACGGCGGCACCGCCGCGACCGCGCTCGCGAAGGCGCTCGGCTGGAACGCGCTCGAGGGCCCAGGCGGCGTCGGGCTGCTCTCGCCCCACCCGCTCAGCGCACGCACTGTGGTCGGGGACCAGCCCGGCCTCGGCGCCACCGTGGACGTGCTGGGACGGAAGGTCCGGGTGTGGACCATGGGCCTGGACCGCACCGGCTACGGTCCCGAGGCCGCGTGCCTGGACGGTCTGTCCGACCCCGCCGCGCTCGTCGCGGCGGAGCGCGGCAGCACCCGCTACGCCCAGGTCGACGCGCTCGCGGCGGCCATCGCGACGGAGACGTCCGCGGCGACCCCCGTCGTCGTGCTCTCGGATCTGGAGTCGCCCTCGGACGCGGACTGGACCGCCGCCACGGCCGACGCGCACTGCGGCGTCGGCGCGGTGGACTGGCCCGTGCCCGCCCGCCTGCAGCAGGCCGGCCTCGCGGACGCCTACCGCACCGCGAACCCGGATCCGTCCATCGATCCGGGCAACACCTGGTCGCCGCTCGTCGTGAAGACGCCGTCGGGCGCCGACGAGCCGCAGGACCGCATCGACACCGTGCACTACGCCGGATCGTCGCTGCGCGTGCTCGGGGCGAACACGGTCGTCGCGGGCTGGCCCTCGCCGACCGCGGTGCTCCGCAACGCCTGGGCGAGCAACCACCGTGCCGTGGTGGCCTCGTTCGCGCTCGGCCAGGGCGCTCCGGATCCGTCCTCGCTGCCCGCGGTGGTCGCAAGCGCCGACGCGCGCACGGTCACGCTGCACACGATCCCTGCGGGATCGGCGGGCATCGAGTACCGCGTCGACGGCGACGCATGGCAGCCCTATGCCGCGCCGTTCGCGGTGCCTGGCACGGCCGCCGCGCTCGTCGAGTACCGTGCCACGGACCAGGGCGTGAGCGGGCCGATCTCGGGCCTCACGCTCGCGGCGACCGGCGCCGACGCGGGGCAGGACGTGCAGAGTCTCGGCACCGCGAAGACCGTGCTGCGCGGCGAGGCCATCACCGGTCTCGGTGCGAAGGTGGTCGACGCGGCCGGCAACGGCGTCTCCGGAGCCGACGTGGTGTTCACCATCTCGGGCGGCGTGTTCGCCGGGGGAGCGAGCACCGCGACCGTCTCCAGCAACGCCGCCGGCATCGCCGTCGCGCCGAGCGCCACCGCCGCGACCGCGGGGACGGTGACGATCACCGCGGCGTTCCGCGATCGCACCGCGACGCTGCCTCTCATCACGGTGGTCGACCCCGTCCCGACCCTGACGGCCGACGTGAAGGTCGCCCCCGCCGTCGTCTCCGGCAAGGTCGTGCTCACGGTCGCGGTGACCAACACCGGATCCGCCGCGACCGACGTGAAGATCGCCACGAAGTACGGCACCAAGACATACCCGGCGGTCGCGCCGGGGGCGACCGTGTCCTATGGATTCCGCACGATGCTCGCGGCGATCCCGACAGGGACCGCCACCGTCACCCTGACGAACGGATCCGGCATGGCCACGATCCCGATGTCCTACCCGGCTGCGCGATGAGCGCGGACGCCGGATCCCGCCCGCTGCGCACCCGACGCCGCGGAGACACCCACGCAGGAGGCAGCACCATGACGACCCACGGCACGCCGATGGACAAGGACGGAGCTCTTCGGAGCGACCGCGGATGGACCAGGCGACGCGCCGTCGCCGCCGGCGTCTGGTCGGTGCCCGTGATCGCGGCGGCGCTCGCGCTGCCGCAGGCGTCGGCCTCGGTCGCGATCACGGTCGACCTCCTCGGCGCCGTCGACGACGCGCAGACCTATCCGTTCTCGGTCGCGGGGGACACCGCGCCGCTGATCTTCCAGGTCGCCGGCGCCGGCCCGATCCCCGCCGACGGCACGGCGGAGCTGGTGAACGCCGTCGGGATCGCGTCGTGGGACGAGTCGGTCCTGCTGCAGGGTGCGCTGGCCTCGGCCCCGATCGACACGGACGGGACCCTGATCCTTCCGATCGTGGCGCTCGCCGCGGGTACCTTTCCGGTGCTGGTGCACGTGGGGCCGGTGAGCCGGACCTTCATGATCACCCTGGTGCCGGCGTGACCCGGGCGACGGCGGGGGCCGGGGCGGCGGCCCTGCTGGCGGTGCTCCTGTCGGCCCTGCTGACCGGGTGCACCGCGGGCGGAGCAGGAACAGCGAAGCCCTCGGCCTCGTCGTCCGCCGACGCCGCGCAGCACGGTCCGGCGATCCGCATCGTCTCGCCGGAGGGTGCGGTGCGCCTCGGCGACGAGGTGCGGCTCGTCATCCGTGCGACCGACGACGGCGCACCCCTCGCGGCTCGGGACGCGACGTTCGAGGTGCTGTCAGGGCCGGCGGCGTATCCGGGCGGCTTCGAGACCTCCGCCACGGATTCCGACGGGGTGGCGAGCTCGCTCGGGCTGCACGCCGAGGCCGCGGGCCGGATCACGATCAGGGTCGCCGTGGGGTCGGTGAGCAGCGATCTCGTGATCGACGTCGCCGCACCCTGAGCCGAGTCTCGAACGGCCTCGACGCCTCGGGCGGCTACGCCTACTCTGTGCGCACGTTCAACGGCGCCACCACGACCCAATCCGTCGGCGCCGGCTGGGACGCCGAGACCGGCTGGGGCAGCGCCCGGGCCGCCTGGGTGCAGTACGCCGTCCTCGCTCAACGACCAGGAAGCGCAGGTTTCAACGTCCCGGACACCCCGCCATCCTCGTGCCGGTCGTGCATCAGACGAGCACTTCGGTACGGGCTCTCCCACCGAGCCGGGGTGTGCGGAGCGGATCCGTCGAGGGAGGCGGGAGGAACCAGACCTTCGCCCGCACGCCGATGCCTTCGATGCGGATGTCCCACCCGTTGTCGTGGATGAGGTGATGACAGGTCTCGCAGAGGAGCACCCCGTTGTCCAGATCGGTGCCGCCGCGATCTCGGGCCCACCACTCGATGTGGTGCGCCTTCGTCATCCCGGGCGGGAGCCCGCAGAACGCGCACCCGCCGTCGCGTTCGGCCAGCGCGAGTCGCTGGGACGCAGTGAAGAGGCGCTGCCGTCGTCCCCAGTCGAGGATCTCGCCCTTCGCCCCGCAGACCCAGGGGATGACTCCGCCGCCTGCGGCCATCCTCCGCACCGTCGTGGCGCTGACCGGCTGTTCGATGCCGTCGATGAGTCCGTGACCGGTGCCGTTCCTGAGGTCGTCGAGCCCGATGCGCACGACGACGCTCGCGCCGTTGAGGGACGAGGTGCTCTCGCAGGTCAGCGCGTGCTCGGCGAGGTGCACGAGTGCGTCGGCCTGGATGGCGGCGACAGAACGCCGGTCCGCCTCGGGCGCGGATGGATCGCGCCCGTCCCGCTTCGCCGCGAACTCGGCCGAGACGAAGCCCTGGATCGCGGCCTTGACCGGGGCGCCGCGCGCAGGGTCGAGAGTCGCGGCGATGTGGAGCATTCCGTCACGCTCGAACATCGACAGTGAGGCCCTGGCGCGCAGTTCGTCCTCGCGAGGGGCGACGCCCTCGGGATCGAGCTGCGCTTCGAGGCGCGTGATCATGGTGCGGACGCCGTCCAGGGACAGCGCGGGCGCTCGCTCGATGAGGATCCGCTCGGCGTCCGCCACCCGTGCCGCGCCGATCGCGAACCGGATCTTCTCCAGGAAGGTGATGATCGCGCTCGCCGAAGCCGCGCTCAGCCGCCCATCGTGCACCGCGGCCTGCACCAGCGGGAAGCGCGAGGGTCGCGGCTCCCCGAGGAGGTTCGTCTGCGGGGCGATCGCCTCGCCGACCTTCACCAGCCGTGCGGCCTCTCCCGTGGACGCGCCGGTCGTGGTGGCGATGAGCTGCGCCGCGGTGCGGAAGCCCTGCTGCTTGGCAAGTGATTGCGGGCCGAGCTCGGGGCGGGACTCGTAGGAGATCCTGCCGCCGACCTCGGAGTGCAGACCTTCGGTGAGCCGCTTCACCAGACCGAGCGCATCGTTGACGGCCAGCATCTGAGCGCGGCTCAGGTCCGCAGATGTTCGAGCGGCACCCCACGCGACCTGGAGGACGCGGGTCGCCTCCAGGAGGGGATCGAGTGTGCTGCTCATGCCTCGAGTTTACCAATCTTAGAAGATAGCTTCGAAAGTTATCCACAGGGGATCGTGACGGACTCCGGCAACCTCGACGGCTTCAACGCGGCGAACGCCGGCGCGATCCAGGCCGGCTGGATCGACAGCGGAACAGGTGGCGAAGCCGTCGCTCCCGGCGCGTTCACCCGGGGTCGCCAGGTCGAGCTCGGGAAGGGTGCGTCGGCGCGAAGGACAGCGACGTCCCGGAACGGGACGCCGCTGTTGCGAGGCGAGTGCGCCTCAGCGCTGCCGTGCCGCGCTCTCCTCCGCCGGCTGCCCGCCCGCCAGCCGGGTGCGGTCGTCGGCGTCGAGGGCGCGAAGATCCGCACCCTTCGTCTCGCGTGCGGCTGCCACGGCGACGAGCGTGATCGCGCAGGCGATCGCCACGTAGATCGCGACCGGAACGCTCGACGCGTACTGCGCGAGCAGGCTCGTCGCGATGATCGGAGCCAGCGAGCCGGCGAAGATCGACGTGACCTGGTAGCCGAGGCTGACACCCGAGTACCGCATCCTGGTCGGGAACATCTCGGCCATGATCGCGGGCTGCCCCGCATACATCGCGGCGTGGAAGACGAGGCCGAGGGCGATGGCCGCCCAGATCACGACGGGGTTGCCGGTGTTCATCATCGGGAAGGCGAAGAAGCCCCAGGCGGCTCCGAGCACGGCGCCGGCCGCGTACACGGGCTTGCGGCCCCAGCTGTCGGACAGTCGTCCGAACAGCGGGATCACCAGGAAGTGCACGACGTGGGCGCCGGCCAGGATGAGCAGCGTCGCCGAGGTCGCCTCCTTGACGGTCTGGGTGAGATACACGATCGAGAACGTCACCACCACGTAGTAGAGGATGTTCTCGGCGACGCGCAGGCCCATCGCGACGAGCACGCCGCGGGGGTAGCGGCGAACGACCTCGAGGGGTCCGAAGCTCTTCGACGCCTCCTGATCCTGCGCGGCCTTCATCTCCAGGAAGATGGGTGCCTCGGTGACCTTGGTGCGGATGTACCAGCCGATGAGCACGATCACGGCCGACAGCCAGAACGCGATCCGCCAGCCCCAGCCCAGGAAGGCGTCCTGCGGCAGGGTTGCGGAGAGTGCGAAGAGCACGAGCGTGGCGAGCAGGTTGCCGACGGGCACCGCCGCCTGCGGCCAGCTGGCCCAGAAGCCGCGCCGCTCACGGGGGCTGTGCTCCGCGACCAGGAGCACGGCCCCGCCCCACTCGCCGCCGATCGCGAAGCCCTGCGCGAATCGCAGCAGCACGAGAAGCACCGGCGCCAGGTAGCCCACCTGGGTGAAGCCGGGCAGGCAGCCGATGAGGAAGGTGGCCGCGCCGATAATCAGGATGCTGGCCTGCAGGAGCTTCTTGCGCCCGTACCTGTCGCCCAGATGCCCGAACACGATCCCGCCGAGCGGCCGGGCGATGAAGCCGATCGCATAGGTCACGAAAGCCGCGATGATGCCGCTGAAGGGATCGTCGGACGGCGGGAAGAAGACGGTGCCCAGCACGAGGGTCGACGCCGACGCGTAGAGGAAGAACTCGTACCACTCCACGACCGTGCCCGCCATCGAGGCGGCCACGACCCGGCGCAGGCCTGAGGGGGATGCTGTCTCGTACGTCATGTGTGTGCTCCTTTGCACGCTCGGAGACGTCTGTCGGTTCTCCAGCCTGAGCCGACGGCGTCGATGCGACAATGCCCACATGCGGCGGACGGAGTGTGCAGGAATGCACATCGCTGGACCGGTGCCGCCCTCGTGCACGCGGGCGCCCGCGTGCGCTCGCCGCGGCGGCATAGGCTGACCCTGATGTCCGCCTCCCCCGAGCCGCTCGCCGATGCCGCCGTCCCCGCCTGGCTGCGGGAGCGGGGTGTGCCGGGGGTCGTGGATCTGCACGTGCACTTCATGCCGGATCGGGTGCAGCAGAAGGTGTGGGGCTTCTTCGACGGCGTGGCCGAGCGCGGTGCGCCGGCGTGGCCGATCCGCTATCGCGGCACGGACGAGGAGCGCGTCGCGCAGCTGCGCGCGATCGGAGTGAATCGGTTCACGACGCTGAGCTACGCGCATCGCCCCGGGATGGCGCAGTGGCTCAACGACTATGCGGCGGAGTTCGCGGCGGCGCATCCCGACGCGATCCCCTCGGCGACGTTCTACCCGGAGCCAGGCGCCGGATCGATCGCGGAGCGCGCCCTGGAACGCGGCGCGAGAGTGTTCAAGATCCACGTGCAGGTCGGCGACTTCTCGCCCCTGGATCCGCTCCTGACCGAAGCGTGGGAGCGCGCGGCGGCAGCGGGGGCGCCGGTCGTCATCCACTGCGGGAACGGACCGCACGAGGGCAGGTACACGGGGCTCGAACCCGTGCGCGCTCTCGTCGAGCGGCATCCCTCGCTCGTGCTCGTCATCGCGCATGCGGGGCTTCCGGACTATCTCGGGTTCGCCGAGCTGGCCGCGCGGCATCCGAACGTCTACCTCGACACGACGATGGTCGGCACGTCATACATCGAGCGGATCGCGCCGCTGCCTCCCGGCTATGTCGAGATGCTCGCTGACCTCGGGCCCAAGATCGTGCTCGGCACCGATTTCCCCTCGATCCCGTACCCCTACGCGCATCAGCTCGAGGTGCTCGACGGCTGGGGGCTGGGTGATCGCTGGCTGACCGATGTCCTCTGGAACACCCCGCGTCGGCTGCTGGGGATGGACGGATCCGGATCCGGGTCCGTCTCCGAGGTCGCGTCGGCGGATCCGGATTCGACGCTCGCGGGCTGACCGGGGGCGGCGGCGCGCGAGCGTCGGCGATGTGCCAGGAGGCCGTCGAACAGGAGCGGCGCGGCGATGCCGAGGAGGACCAGCGCGAGTCCCGCGAGCTGTCGTCCCTCCAGGATCTCGCCCGCCACGAGCACGCCGAGGAGCACGCCGGTCACCGGGTTGAGCAGGCCGATGAGGCCCACCGTGCCTGCCGGCAGGTGCTTCAGGGCGGCGAACCACGCGACGTTGGCGAGGGCAGTGGCGACGAGGGTGAGGTAGCCGTAGGCGGCCAGGCCCGCGCCGTCGACCACGGGCGGCGGTCCCTCGACGATGAGCGCGAACGGGATGAGCGCGAGTCCGCCGAAGACGAGCTGCCAGGCGGTGGAGGGCAGGATCCCGACCTCGCCGTTCCAGCGCTTGGCGAGGATGAATCCGACCGATGACATGGCCATCGCGGCGATCGAGGCGATCACGCCCCGCGGGTCGACGGAGGTCGCGGTGCCCAGCAGCATGAGCGCGACGCCGCCGATGCCGACGAAGGCGCCGAGCAGTCGCAGGATTCCCGGGCGCTCCCGCAGGATCGCCCACGCGGCGACGGCGATCGCGACCGAGGAGGTGGCCATGATCGTCGACGCGATGCTCGTCGGCAGCAGCTGTGCCGCCGCATAGACGAGCACGAAGAAGGCGCCGACGTTGAGGGTTCCGAGAACGGCGGACTTCCACCACCACGAGCCCCGCGGAAGGCGTCGGACCAGGGCCAGGAGCACGAGTCCGGCGGGAAGGGCGCGGATCGCCGCGCCCCAGACGGGCGCATCGGGCAGCCACTCGCGCGTGACGAAGTAGGTGCTGCCCCAGGCGATCGGCGCGATCATCGCGACGGCGAGCCATCTCCGATTAGTTTCCATGGAAGACACTATAGCTTCCTTGGAAGATATAGTGAAGGGGTGGCGGACATCGATGACCAGGTGACACGGATCCAGCAGGCGTGGCGGCAGGAGCGTCCTGACCTCGACGTGACTCCGATCGGTACGATCGGGCGCCTGCACCGCCTGGCTCTGGCCCTGACCGAGGAACTCGTCGGGGTCTACCGCCGCCACGGGCTGTCCGAGGGCGACTTCGACGTGATGGCGGCGCTGCGCCGTTCGGGGGCGCCGTACGAGGCCAGCCCCACGGACCTCGCCGCCTCGACGATGATCACGAGCGGCGGGATGTCCAAGCGCATCGACCGGCTCGAAGGAGCGGGGCTCGTCACCCGCCGGGTCGGATCCGGCGACGCGCGGGGCCGCGTCATCGCCCTGACAGCGGAAGGCAAGGCGCTGATCGACACCGCCTTCGCCGATCATGTCGCGAACGAGCAGCGCCTGCTGGCGATGGTGCCGGCGTCGGAGCGGGCGGCGCTGGAGGCGACACTGGCCGGGTGGCTCGCGCACTTCGAAGCGCGCGACTGACGCGGCATTCGGAGGGCTTCGGCTCAGGCCGCGCACTCCTGAGACTGCTCGGTGATGATCCAGTCTGACGCGGGTCGTGTCATCACGACGGTGCCGCAGGAACCCGTCGCGAGGTAGGTGACGAAGAGCGTCGCGTCGGTCGCCGTCTCCTGCTGCACGGAGATGTCGACCGACGCGTCCTGCTCGAGGGCTCGATAGAGCTCCGCCGTGACGGCGATCATCTCCTCGCAGCTCGAGACGCGGATCGGACCGCGCTCATTGAGCTCGGCGATCATCCGCGTCGCGAGTTCGGGGGAGAGCGCCGCGCACGAGGCCACGGCATCGGGGATCCGTGAGGTGTCGAGCCATGCGCGGAACGCGGCGGCAGCGCCCGGTCTCGCGGGAGCCGTCGTGGTCGCCGGCGCGGGCGTCCTCGACTCGGCCTTCTGCGCCGTGACACCGCTGGGTGCTGCGGCATGGTGGGGGCTTTCCTCGTTCATGTTCGCCGTGCACGCGCTCAACAGGAGGGCGGCGGCCGCGATTCCGATCAGCGCCGTCACGCGGCCGTTCCGAAATATCACTGCTCAACCCTCGCACGTCGGAGCGGACGGCGCGAGCCGCGGCGGGGATCGTCAGCCCGCGTTCACCTCAGGCCGGACCAGCCCGGGAAGCCGGCTGGCCCACCAGACGAGCGCTCCCGCCACGCCCAGAACGGCCAGCAGGCCCAGTCCGGTCAGGGCGATCGCGCCGGGGCCGCGCTCGGGCAGGAGGAATCCGTAGGGCGCCCATCCGTCCGTGGCCCCGCGCACGAGGACCACCACGAGCCAGAGGACGGGGTAGGGGGTCAGGATCCACAGGCGGGACCACCGCCGCGGCTCCCGGTCGCCGACCAGCAGCCAGTCCAGCGCCAGGAGCGCGGGGAACACGATGTGCAGTGTGAGGCTCACCCAGGGTGGAGCAGATCCGGTTCCCGGAACCAGCCCGTTGTAGATCACGGCGACCAGCAGCATGCACGCGGTCGCCACCGCCCGGGCATCGACCAGCCAGCCCGGCGCGGCCCGTCCGGTCAGGCCGCGAGCTCCCACGAGGATCAGGACGACCGCGGTGAGCAGGCTCGTCAGGTTCGTGAAGAAGCCGAAGTAGTCGAAGGGATTGAAGCCGCTGACCGCTCCACCCAGGAAGAACGTGAGGAACAGGACCTCGATCACCGCGGCGCCCCCGATGAGGCGTACCACCCCGACGACCTGCGCGTGGACCGGCGGCGCGGGCATCTTCGTCATGATGCGACGATACCCGGCTCGCCGGATGGGCCCGGGTTCGGGTACCGACGCAGCGCGGAAGCGGGCGTGCGGGGGCGCGCGATGGTGCGGGGAAGCGGGGAAGCGGGGAAGCGGGGAGCGGGGAGGCGCGTGGATGCGGGGAGGAGCGTAATGCCCCTCCCCGCATGTCCTCCAGTCGGTCCAGGCCGTCCTTCGGTTCGTCCGCAATGGGGTGGCGGCGAGCACGAAGTCCGGGTGGGGACTCGATGAGCGTGAGACCTGGGACGACGGCTGCGTTACCCCCGAAGCCGCCTGGAAGTCTGGCGTGAAGCCCTTCGCTCATCGACCCGCTCAGGATGTCAAGGCGCTGCGCCCGCCGGAATGGCCAAAGGTCTAGAGATCGCCTTACTTCTGGCCAAGACTTGCCGTCGCGCGGAGCGCCGTCCCAGCCCGTCGGCCCCCACGCCGGTTCTCAGACGAGCGGGAACTGCACCTCGAGGATCCAGGCGTGGCGTTCGGAACGGACGGTGAGCTCGCCCCCGAGCTGCTGCGCCCGGGCCGTCATCCGCATGATGCCGTACCCGCCGGACGGGAGCGCTTCTCGCGCGCCCTTCGTCGCCAGGGGGCTCCGCACGGACATCCGCACCGTGCCGGACGAGACTCGCACGGCGATCTCGACGGCCCCGCGGCCGCCGTGCTTGAGCACGTTGGTGATCGACTCGCGGGCGATGCGTGCGAGGGCCGCGTCGATGACGCGGGGGACGCGGGGGTCCGTAGGGTCCCCGTCCAGGATGAGCGCGGACCCTACGCCGTGCAACTCCGACCTCGCGTTCTCAAGCGCGTCGGCCAGGCTCTCGCGAGGCGGGTCGGCGAGGACCGCAGGACCTTTCGCCTGCTCGACCACCCGGCGCAGATCGCCGAGCGCCTTGTTCGCAGCGTCGCGGATCGTCTGCTGGGACTGTTCGCGGAGCTCTTCGTCGATGGGCTGTTCCAGGACCCGCGTGTACATCGCGATGACGGTGAGATCGTGGGCGATGACGTCGTGCAGTTCGTCCGCGATCCTCTGGCGCTCGGCGAAGGCCGCTTCCTGCTCGGCCTGTTCCTGCGCCCGGAGACTCTCCTGGAGTCGTTGCTCGCGGGCGGATCCCACGGTGAGGAGATACCCGACCGCTCCGGAGACCGTGGCGACCACGAGGGCTGCGGCGACGTTGGTCAGCGTGAGCCCTGGTACCGCGAAGGTCGCCGCCGCCGCGGCGGAAAGCAGGAAGCCGCCGACGAAGGTCACCAGCAGCGGCCTGGTCCCGGTTCGGACCACACAGCCCATGGCGACGGCGAGCGCGACGATCGTCGCACCCTCGTTGGCGACGGCGAAGGAGACGCACATCGCCGACAGCAGCATGATGACGGCCAGGAGCGGTGACCACACGAAGAGGGCGAACACCGCCGTGAGAGCGAGCTGGAAGACGGAGGAGACGAGATCGTCCGCGGGGGAGACGATCACGAGGACGACGCTGATGGCGACCCCCGCAGACGTCAGCGCGAGCAGCGTCAGGCGTTCGGCCTTCACCAGCGGCGACGATGCCCACGTGCGGAGCAATCTCCTCATCCGGTTGACCGGAGGCGACGGCTCGGAAGACATGGCCCTCATTATCGTGGGTCGCCCTCTCCGGGCCGTGAAGGCCGCAGGTGAGGCGCTGCCCCACCTCGCCTGCGACGACACCACTAGCTGCAGATGCCGAACGTCTTGCAGAGCCAGTCCCAGATTCCGGAATAGGTCGCAACGATGAACATGGCGCACTTCCTTCGCAGATAGAGCCGGGCGTCGGGTCGCTCGGTCGGGTGTCTGCATGCTGGATCCGTGCGGGAGCGCGCACATTGGACCATCGGCCAGCGCTGCCAGGACTTCTGTCCAGTCCTTTTCTGACCTTCAGCGAGTGCGCGCGCGCGTAGTCTCGGAGGATGACCTCGACGACCGCGTTGATCGCCGATGACGACCCGCTGGTGCGGCGCGCGCTCGCGGTGTTCCTGACCACCGCGGGCATCGACGTCGTGGAGGAATCCCCGGACGGCGCTCACGCGATCGCGGCCGCGCGCCGCCTCCGTCCCGACGTCGCTCTGGTCGACGTGCAGATGCCCGGCGTCGACGGCATCGCGGCCACCGCAGGGATCATCGAGCACTCGCCGGACACGAAGGTGCTGGCGATCACGACGTTCGGGTCGATCGAGTCGATCATGCCCATGCTTCGGGCGGGAGCCGCCGGTTACCTGCTCAAGGACACCGATCCCGAGGACATCGTCGCGGCCGTGCACGGGGTGCTCGCAGGCAACGGCGTCCTGTCCCCGCGGGTCACGACCCGGCTCATCGCCTCGATCCGCGAAGCCGCAACGCCGGCGATCGAGCCGCTCGAGGAGTTCGAGGCGCTCTCAGACCGGGAGATCGAGGTGGTCCGCCTTCTCGCTGCAGGCCTCTCCAACGCCGAGATCGCCCTGGAGATGCACGTCTCAGAGGGGACCGTCAAGGCACACCTCGGCAACATCATCGCGAAGTGGGGCGTCCGCGATCGTGTCCAGGTGCTGATCCGCGCCGCCCGATCGGGGCTCGTCTCGTTCACCTGAGCGCTCGGCCATCCGCCGCGCCGAGTTAGACCTTCGTCCAGCGATGTCTGCACCTTCGTCCTATCACCCAGAACCGCACGTTCGCGACGATGGATGCAGGCGCGTTCCCCTTCGCGCCATGTCTGCACGCCTCGACGGGCCGGTTCTTGGATCCGGTTCCGCGGCGGGTGTGACGCCATGAGGAGATGACAGATGCCCGACTCTCGCCATCAACTGAAGACCGCGACGTTCGCCGCGATCGGTCTCACGGCCGTGCTCGTCCTCGCGGGGACGGCCATGACCGCATATGCGCTCATCGGCATGGAGCGCGGCTCCACTCTCTTCACCGCGACCCTTCTGTGGGCGCAGGTGTTCCTCATGGCCGGCGTCGTCATCGGCGTGGGCGCCGTCTTCCTGAAACTGATGTGGCCGGCGGCGAGTCCCGCGGCATGATGACCGCTCTGAGAAGGCTCCGGTTGATCGGCGGGCTGATCGCCGCTGCGGGCTTCGGGATCATCGGGGCGAGCCGTCTTACGGCGCTGCTCACGCGCGTGCCGGGCAACGGCTTCCTGGGCGCCGCGGAGCCGGCGGTGTTCATCGTCGCGTGCACGCTGCTCGTGGCCGCGGTGGTCTCGATCCCCTACCTCCGCGAGACGACGCACCCCGATGTGGCCCCGGGACCCGCGACGAAGGAGAGCCCCGTGGCTCGGATCAGCGAGGACAGCCGGCGATGAAGCGGTCCGGAGCGCCTGAGGCCGGGGGACCGCGCGTCCGCATCCGCGCACAGCACACGCGATAGGTTTGAGGCATGTCGAGTCCCGAGTCAAACAGGTCAGGGGTTGACGGTCCCACCGCCAGCCCCCTGAGCCACTGATCACGACGCCCACGATCTGCGTGGGCGGATGTCCGGGCATGTCCGGGGCGCCGGCCGTGGTGACAAGAAAGAACCCCTTCTTGATCACTCACCTCGGAATACTCGATGCCTTTTGCTCTCTATCTGCTTGCCCTGGCGGTCTTCGTCATGGGAACTTCGGAATTCATGCTTGCGGGACTGCTTCCCGCGATCGCAACCGAACTCGACGTCTCGGTCGGCACCGCGGGCCTGCTGAACTCTGCATTCGCGGTGGGCATGGCCGTGGGCGCGCCCGTCATGGCGGCCTTCGCTCGCCGCTGGCCGCCACGGCTCACGTTGGTCAGCTGCCTTCTCGTGTTCGCCGGAAGCCACGTCATCGGTGCGTTGACACCCGTGTTCTCGCTTCTCCTCATCACCCGGGTGCTCAGCGCTCTCGGGAACGCGGGCTTCCTCGCCGTCGCGCTGAGCACCGCGACCACGCTCGTGCCGGGGGACCAGAAGGGACGCGCCCTGTCGATCCTGCTGTCCGGCACGACGATCGCGACCGTCGCCGGCGTCCCTGCAGGGGCGCTGCTCGGCACCGTGCTCGGCTGGCGAGCGACGTTCTGGTCGATCGTCGTCCTGTGCATCCCGGCGGTCTTCGGGGTCATCCGAGGCATCGCGAGCAAGTCCACAACCCCCGGAGCCGCGCCTCAGCTCCGGGCCGAGCTCGAACAATTGGCGAATCCGCGGCTCGTCCTGGCCATGACGTTGGGCGCGCTGATCAATGCCGGGACCTTCGCGGCCTTCACCTTCTTCGCTCCCGTCGTGACAGAGACGGCCGGGCTGGCCGAAGGGTGGGTTTCCGTCGCGTTGGTGATGTTCGGCATCGGATCCTTCTTCGGCGTCACGATCGCGGGGCGACTGTCGGATCGACGACCCGGTCTCGTGCTCGCCGTCGGCGGGCCGCTGCTGCTCACCGGCTGGATCTCCCTGGCAGCGGTCGCATCGCATCCCGTCATGCTTTTCGTGCTGCTCCTCATCCAGGGGCTCTTGTCGTTCGGCGTCGGCAGCACCGTGATCACGCGTGTGCTGTACGCGGCGTCGGGGGCGCCGACCATGGGCGGATCGTATGCGACCGCGGCGCTGAACGCCGGCGCCGCCGCAGGGCCGGTGCTCGGTGCGTTCGGGCTCACGACGGGCCTCGGGTCGTCCGCGCCGGTATGGATCGCCGCGGCGCTGACCGCGGTCGCTCTCGTGATCATGTGCCTCACCGGGCGGGCGTTCATGAAGCCCAAGGAGGCGATGGGCTGACCCGTCCGATGGGGGAGGGCGTTTCGTCTCGCTGCGCTCGCTCAACGACCGGGAGCTTCGCTCGTTCGACGACCGGGAGTTGCGCTCGCTCAACGACTGGAGTCGGAGCAGGGGAGCGGCGGAGGAACACCTAACCAGGGAAAAGGCGAAACCCCCGCGATGTAGAAGCTACGCGAGGGTTTCTGGGATGATTGTAACGATCACCCGTGTGGCTCCGACCGGCATCGATCCGGTGACCTTTCGACTTTCAGTTGGATGCGGCGGGGTAGTGGGTACTCGTTAATCGCCGTCCTCCGCGTGATTCCGCCGAAGTCGTCATGGATAGTCGCGGCTGATTTGGGGTGGTTTCAGCGGCGGTACCGGCACGGAACCGGCACGATTTGTCTAAGCGCAGAGGTCGATGAGTCGTGCGCTGACCTCGCTTCGCAGTTCATCGGAGAGTTTGAAACCAGCGGACAGGTTCAACAGTCGCGGGCGATCCATGATCCACCCTGCGCGTTGGGAGTAGCGAATCCACTGAGGTTGTGGAACTGAGATTACGCTGGGCACGCAGAACACTCGAACGGGGTGAACAGCCCACTTTACATGGGATGCAATCACGTCAAGATTTATGTCCGACAGCTTTTCGTCCCAGTTCTTTCCTGTGGCGCACTGCACAAGGAAGTGTAAATATCCACCTCTGTTATCAACGGACGGAAGCCATGCGACGACGTCCATGCCAAGGTCTTTGTCCTTGGGCAGCGGTTCGTTGAACACTTCGAGGTTGGTGAGGCTTGACGCTTTCGCGTAGTCCTTGATCCGCTTGCGAAAAGACTTGGGCATTCCCTCGCGTGCAGGATGTCCGACCCGCACTACGCTGCCGCCTAGGCGGAGGGAGAAAAGGTGGCGGACGAGTTCCTCGAATAGCGCTCGGTCTTCAGGGTCGATCTCGCCGAGCGCCAAGAGGCACAAGTAGGTGTGAAGCGTGACCGCGTCGTCGTCGGCGTCCTCCTTTGGGACCAGGCGTGTTTCAGTGATCGAGAGCGGCCAGCCGTCGCCGTATAGGATCTGTCGATCTCGAAGCTCTTGCCATGCCTGCTGCTCGAGGAGATCAGGATTTCCGATGTCTTCGCGTGATATTACCGACTTAAGGTCACCACGCTTCAGGTCTCGGCCTTGTAGTAGCGCGACACATTCGCACCAGTCGGCGACCTCCGAAGCGCTTGGCGCGGTTCCCACGGGGAAAGGCGGGCTGATGTTCACTCGGCATCTACCACCGCGCTGAGGCCCTCGACGACTTGAGTAAGACGGGCGACGCCCGCAACAACGTCACCGTCGGAACGATAGATGCTGATCAGACTTGCGACGTCACGGAGGGCGCGTTCCGCGCTTTGAATACGCTTGAGCAGGTATGCTTTCTCGCCGTCGCTGAACTCGTAGGCAGCTTCGAGATCGCCAGTCTTCCGAAGATAGGAGGTCGCGGTTTCGCTGGACAACACCGGCGCAAGCCGATTCGTAATCGCGCGCGAATCGGAGATCACCGGTGGTTTTTCATCAGATCCGAACACCCAAGTGACGACTTCTTCGAGCTGATCTAGATGATCGTCAGGGACTAGAGCGTCAACTCGTTCGACGGGGAGTCGCCGCGGGATGTTGAGGAAAGCCTTGATCGAACGTTGTCCGAGCGTGACTTCGAGTAGCGAAAAGCGTTCACGGATTGGGCGTTCTGGGAGATCGAGGTCCTTCTTGACTTGCTCGAAAACCACGTAGTCCTGATAGAGCTTTTTGACTGTTTGGCCAGTGTCGCCGACGAGGTCCTCAATCTCGTTGAGATCCTTTCCATCGTCGATCAACTGGGCAATAAACCTTGCGCGCTGGAAGGGTGCCCATTTTTTGGGTCCGGTGATGTGCCGAAAGCCAAGAAAGGGGAATACGTCTTCGCGCTTCTCATACTTAACGCATGGAACGAGCTCGAGCGACGAGCGCTGGGCAGGGGTAAGCTCCGGCCAGTCCTTGATGCCGAGATCAGCTCGTGAGGTCGAAGAAAGCAGGATCTTGAGCGTCGTCAGGCGTCGATTCCCTTCGACGACGACCCAGCCGGAGTCGCTGGGAACCACGACGAGTGGCTCTTCCGCGAAGTAGCCGTTGTCCGCGAACGATGCGGCGAGTTCGTCTAGCGATTCAGTTTCATACAAGAGGCGCATGAGCTTGTCTTGGGTCGGGGTGCCCGACGTTACAAGCCGGGGGTTGCGCGTGTCGAGCAGCAACTCCGCTACCGGAAGGTACTCGAGAGTTCGTTTGGTCAGCTCACCGAGTGCTTCCGTGATGATCTCGTTGTGGTCGGCCATGGAGACTCCTGGTTCGTAGCGTTCGCCGTCAGACTACTGGCTCGCGCCGCCTGGAGAAGTTGACATCCTCCAGGATTTCTGTTGAGCTCGGAAGCTGAGGGAGGATGGTACATGTGCTGAGCGTCTTGTCCTTGTTCTCTGGTGCTGGCGGCATGGATGTCGGTCTTGAGAGGGCAGGTTTCCACCACGTAGGACTCATCGAGATCGGGCAGCGGCAGCGGCAGACTCTCGAGCTGAACAACGTTGGTCAACTTCTTGGCGACGGAGACGTAAACGGGCTGGCGAAGGTTTTGGAACCGCGAGCACTGGGCTTAGCTCCTGGCGAGCTGGACCTTATGGCGGGCGGCCCTCCGTGTCAGCCCTTCTCCATGGCTGCCCAGTGGGCGGCTAGAGGGCGACAAGGCATGCTCGACCCGAGAGCTGAGACGGTCGTTAGCACCCTGTCGCTAGTCCGCAAGTTCCTGCCTCGAGCGGTGCTGTTCGAGAACGTCAAGGGCTTCGTGCAGGGACCGCGCGCAGCCATCGGCTACCTGAAGAACGAGTTTGCCAACATCAACGCTGAAACGGGTGTCCGCTACCAGCTCTACGTTCAGATGATCAACGCCGCTGACTTCGGTGTACCGCAGAACCGGCAACGCGCAATAGTTGTTGCGATCCGCGACGGAGTGGAGTTCGCTTGGCCTGCTCCCACGCACGCCGAGCGCCCGCTCACCGCCTGGGATGCATTGTGGGATGTCGATATCGAGACGCGCCCTCAGAATCGAGGGAAATGGGCTGAACTCTTGCCGTTGATTCCAGAAGGTAGCAACTACCTGTGGCTTACAAGCAGGGGCCAGGGTCCGGAGCTGTTCGGATATCGAACTAAGTACTGGAACTTCCTTCTCAAACTCGCTCGAGATCGACCATCTTGGACCCTGCCTGCTTCGCCGGGGCCGTCAACTGGACCTTTTCATTGGGAGAACAGGCCGCTGGCTGTGGAGGAGCAACTTCGCCTTCAGTCTTTTCCGGATGGCTGGAGCGTCGCTGGAAACTATCGAGAACAAACCTTGCAAATCGGTAATGCGACGCCGCCCCTGCTAGCTGAGATTCTCGGACAGGCCATCAAGCGATGCCTGACACGAAAGCCGGGGGAGAAACCTTCACTGATTCGTGTGCCCGCCGGTAAGGTACCGGCGCCTCGCGAGACTGAGACGGCCGTGCCTCTGCGGTATGCCGGTTTGGTAGGCGCCAAGGATGCGCATGCTGGCGAGGGCAAGGGGCCAGCGGCGAGGTCGCTCTCGACGGTAAATTCGGAAAGCGATGTGTCGCTGCCTGCTCGTTAGAGGTCAAACAGTGCAGGGCCAGGATCGTGGGACTGAACTGCGGGTCCAGTCGCGCTGCCATCTGTGCGACGCCAAGACAAGTCGTCCAAGGCGAACGAGGCGTCGGCATCAAACAGCACACCAACGCGAAGCGTTAAGTCAGCTGATCCCTGGACCCGTACTTGAGCCGGATACGGAGCTGGCGAGATCCCCCAGGTTGACTCGATTCTTGAGCCTTCGGGAAGAAGCGCTGTGAACTCGACCATCTCGCCGATGTCGTACTGAATGAAGTTCGCTCCGCCGTCTGTGCGGCGTGCGGAGACACGATCCAGCCTTCCGCTCCACTCGACGCCATCGACCTCGAAGCGGTATGGCGCGCGGTCGAAGCCGATCGCCTCGGCATCCGGAGTAAGTTGCTCCTGGAAGTCGGATTCCAGGAAATAGGTGCGAAACACATCATCCCTAGCGTTAAGCAGGGCATCATCTGTCGAAACGCTCTCCCAGGGCAAATGCCCCAAGAGCCAAGGGGCGAGCTCTCGAACGAGTTCGACTGAACCAGCTAGCGAAGTCGTCTCCTCATGGAGTGATTGTGCGAGGCTCTGTCCTCCATCGGTGAATGCACGGTCCGCTGAGACGAGCACCACCTCCTTGCCTGCCTTAGCAAGCTCGAGCACGCTGTGCCAGACCAAAGCGTCACGATAGCCCCCGCCTTTGTGGTCAAAAGGTGGAGTCCTAGTTGTCGCGCGATTGACTAGTTCTTGATGCGAGATCGAAGGCCATCTCAAGATGGTGAAGCCCAAGCGCTCATCCCACGCCTCTGTTACGTACTCGCGGTAGTTCAAGGGCACCGGGCGCGGCAGAGCATCAAGAATTCCGAGCCGCTGGCAGTCGACTGCTGCCTTGTTCAGTCGCGCTAGGGCTTCGTCGCTTTGGCGCTCGTGATTCGCGACCAGTTCCTCAACGACTGGCCCGGGAATCGCGACTCCCTCAATGGTCTTCGAGATCGCGTGCTCAAGAAGCTGGGCGATCGCACCCCGAAACAACCAGTCCCGATGCAGCTCGGTGGAGTCGAGAACCAGTGTCTTCACACTCCGAAAATAGCGCACCCTCTGCGCCGTTGAGGAGCGCCCGGACCGCTGCGGAGCGAGGACCGGCCGCACCGTAGGCGGCGCAGCCGGCCGCTAGGCCGGCCTTGAACGAGTAAAGAAAGTTCTCACAGCTCGGGTGTCGACTGGGGCGACCCGACCCTGCGCGAGAGGTCGAAGCTGAGGTCGCCGAGGCCCTTGGCATCGCGCAGCGAGGCGCGACGCGGGAACGTCCCAGGCACGGCTAACCACGGAAATGAACTTCGGGTCGGACTCGGCGCGCTCGATCTGGGCGTGATGTCGCGTAGATCCTCGAAGCCGAGCGCGCGAATGCCGGCTCGTATCGCGTCGAAGTCCGGAGCGGGTGAGAAGGTGTATGGGACCCGGCACGAGGCAGCTCGCGGACGAAGGTCGGGCTCCGAGTCGGCACCTCCAGATCTAGCAAGTTATAGCGATGTATAGGAGATCGCTATACGGCCCTATAGATCCCTAGATTTGGAGCGGCGAGGACGAGCGACCGGCACAAACTGGCACAAGCCAAGCGAGCGATCCCCTTCGTCTGCCAAACGGGCGCGCTCTATGACCGGTCGCACCAGCACGGCACCGCGAGCCGCATCTTCATCGTTCGCGGCATGGCTCATGCATTCCTCGCGGATCTGTAGGCACACTGTGTGTCTCGTTCACCACAGTTAGAAGAGCGCCACATGGTCACCACTGTCAAGCACACGATCCGTTTCAGCGCGGGGGAGTTTGACCCTGCCGTTTTGACGTATCTCATCGGTACCAAGGTCTTCATCACGGTCGAGGATCAGAGTGCCAACGGGAATAAGGTCGTTCGGCGTTGCGTAACCGGTGTGCTTGCCGGTGCCGAGAGGTCGCAGCAGTTCGAGCACCCCAACGAGCCCAGTAGTTGGCCGCGTATTTACTTCGAGCACGGTTTTCACCTTCTGGTTCGCCTCGACTTCCCGGACTCGGTTGTCACCGTCAGCATCACCTGAACAGGCTCGCTGCGTCGTTCTGATGAGCCGCGTGAATGATCGTCTAGAGGTCTGCGTGACGGGCTTGAGCTCCTGGATATGCTGTCCAGTCACGGACCTTGCCGCGTCGCCTGGGTTTCACGCGGGGGCGCTACCGGCACAAAACCGGCACAAGCCTCGTGGGTGGCGCGTTTCGTCTCGCTGCGCTCGCTCAACGACCGGGAGCTGCGCTCGCTCGACGACTGGAGTCGGAGCAGGGGAGCGGTGGAACCGCGCGTGACCGGGAAAAGGCGAAACCCCCGCGATGTAGAAGCTACGCGAGGGTTCCTGGGGTGATTGTAACGATCACCCGTGTGGCTCCGACCGGCATCGATCCGGTGACCTTTCGATTTTCAGTCGAACGCTCTACCAACTGAGCTACAGAGCCGCACAGACCGGAAGGTGGAAGCTTCTGACCTGCGTCCTAGACGACAGGCCTTTCCGAGGAAAGGCCTGTCGCTTGGAGCGACCCTGACGGGACTTGAACCCGCGACCTCCGCCGTGACAGGGCGGCACGCTAACCAACTGCGCTACAGGGCCAGAACTATGAAATTGTATCGGAAAGAGTGACCCCAACGGGATTCGAACCCGTGCTACCGCCGTGAAAGGGCGGCGTCCTAGGCCGCTAAACGATGGGGCCGGAGGCGAACCTCGGGGGTTCCCTTGCCGACGCTCAAGCATAAGGGGTTCTCGAGGCAAAACACCAATCGAGAGCGCGTCGCTCTGGATCCCGGGCGTGTCCGGGAGCAGAATGAAGGTTGGTCCCGTCCCGTCCCCGAACGCACGACCAGCAGATGACGACCCGAAGAATTCCCGATCCCGAGCGGGATCCGAGGGTTGCGAAAGATGCTGATGTTGTTAGTGTGACATGAGTGAAACCGGCGAAAGGGAGCCGCGTGAACCATCCGAACATCGAAGACGCCCGCCGACCCGGACAGGCGTCGCTCGTTCGGCGTGCCCGCGCGGCGCGCCAGGGACGCCGTCGCAGTGGCGTCGTGCTCAGTATCGCCACCGTGGGTGCGCTGATCCTGGGCCTCTTCCTCGGCGCTCCTGCCGCCTACGCCGACGACTACCCCAGCTGGGACGACGTGCAGGCGGCCAAGGCCAACGAGGACGCCGCCGCGAACCAGGTCAGCGTCATCCAGGGGCTCATCGCTTCGCTGACGCAGAACGTCGCCGACACCAAGGCCGCGGCCGAGGCTGCAGGCAACGAGTACTTCGCCGCGCAGCAGGCGCTCGACGCGCAGGCGCGCCGGCTGGCGGATCTGCAGGGGCAGGCCGACACCCAGAAGAAGGTCGCGGACGACACCGCCAGCAAGGCCGGCCAGATCGCCGCGCAGCTCTCGCGCGACGGCGGCGACACGACGGCCCTGCAGCTCTTCTTCTCGAAGTCGACGGCCAACACCGATGAGCTCCTGCAGCGCCTCGGGCAGATGGACCGTGTGCTCTCGGGCACCCAGGCGATCTACGACAAGGCCCTCGAGGCGAAGAACACGGCGCAGTCGCTGACCGACCAGGCCACTGCGGCCAAGGCCGAGCGCGACCGCCTCGCGAAGATCGCCGAAGAGAAGATGCAGAAGGCCCAGGCCGCGGCCGATGCCGCTGCCAAGGCTCTCGCGGACCAGCAGACGCACCTCGGCCAGCTGCAGGCGCAGCTCGCCGCCTTGCAGGACACCACGGCCAAGACCGTCGCCCAGTACCAGGCCGGAGAGGCGGCTCGCGCCGCCGCGGAAGCCGCGCGTCAGGCGCAGCTCGCCGCCGAGCGTCAGGCCGCTGAAGAAGCCGCACGCCAGAACGGCGGCGGTGGTGGTGGTGGTGGCGGCGGCGGAGGCGGCGACAGCGGAGGCGGCTCGGTCGGAAGCGGCGGCTGGGTCCGCCCGTTCGGCGGCTATCAGTCCTCCGGCTACGGCTACCGCGTGCCCGACTGCGACGTCTGGGGCTGCTCTTCCAGCTTCCACGCGGGCGTCGACCTCGCCGACGGCAGCTGCGGCTCGCCCATCTTCGCCGCGCACTCCGGCACCGTCTCGTACGCCGGCTGGAACGGCGGCTACGGCAACTACATCAGGATCGACAACAGCGATGGCACCGGGCTCGCCACCGGCTACGGCCACATCCTCAACGGCGGCTACAACGTCAGCGGAGGAGACTGGGTCAATGCCGGTCAGGTGATCGCCTACGCGGGCAACACCGGCGGTTCCTTCGGCTGCCACCTGCACTTCGAGGTCTACCAGTGGGGCAGCACCATCAACCCCATCAACTTCATGGAGAACCAGGGCGTCTACATGGGCTGATCCTCGGATCCTCCACATAGAAGACCCCCGGGCCGCTGAGCGGCACCGGGGGTCTTTTCGTCTGCGTCCGAAGGCTCAGTGACCGTCGTTCTTGAAGCGCTCGATGGCCTCGTCGAGGATCCGCTGCGCCTCGGCGGCGTCGCCCCACGCGTCGACCTTGACCCACTTGTTGGGCTCGAGGTCCTTGTAGTGCTCGAAGAAGTGCGTGATCTCCTTCTTCGTGTACTCGGCCAGGTCGCCCAGGTCCTGGATGTGCGACCAGCGCGGATCCTTGCTCAGCACGGCGACGAGCTTGTCGTCCCCGCCGGCCTCGTCGCTCATCTTCAGCACTGCGACAGGGCGCACGTTCACGACGACGCCGGGGAAGATCGCCTGGTCGAGCAGCACCAGCACGTCGAGCGGGTCGCCGTCCTCGCCGAGGGTGTTGTCGAAGTAGCCGTAGTCGGCCGGGTACCCGAAGGTCGTGTAGAGCACGCGGTCGAGGTGCACTCGTCCGGTCTCGTGGTCGACCTCGTACTTCACGCGGCTGCCGCGCGGGATCTCGATGACGGCGTCGTGTGCGCCCATGCGTGTGCTCCTCAGGAAAGACGGTTGGATGCCGCGCACCAGCCTACTTGCGCATGCCGATGAGCGCCTGCCGGCATCAGGGCCGGCGGGGCGGGAGCTCGATCCGGGTAGCGTGAGAGCGTGCCGTCCCTCTCTCCCGCCGTCGCCGAGATGCGCCGTGCCGTGCGCGCCGCGCTGGCCGCTCTGCCCGAACAGCCGACCGCGGTGATCGTGGCGCTCTCCGGGGGCGCCGACTCCCTGGCGCTGGCCGCCGCCACCGCGTTCGAGGCGCGCGCCGCGGGCATCGCCGTGCGGAGCGTGACGGTCGATCACGGGTTGCAGGACGGCTCAGAGCTTGTCGCCGCCGAGGCCGCCGCGAAGGCAGCGGCGCTCGGCATCGAGGCGCTCGTGGAACGGGTCGTCGTCGCCGAGTCGGGCGAGGGGCCCGAGGGCGACGCGCGTGCCGCCCGCTACTCCGCGCTGCGCCGGGTCGCGCAACGAGAGAGCGCGCCGGTGCTGCTCGGGCATACGCTCGACGACCAGGCCGAGACGGTACTGCTGGGGCTGTCCCGCGGATCCGGCGCCGGCAGCCTGCAGGGCATGGCGCCCGTGCGGACCGACGAGGACGGCACGACGTGGATCCGTCCGCTCCTCGCCGTCCGGCGCGAGACGACGCGGGCGGCATGCACGGCGGAGGGGCTCGAGCCCTGGAACGATCCGCACAACGCCGATCCCCGCTACCTGCGCGTGCGTGCCCGTGAGCGCGTGCTGCCAGTGCTCGAGGCTGAGCTCGGGCCTGGCATCGCCGAGGCGCTCGCGCGTACAGCCGAGCAGCTGCGCGAGGACGCGGAGGCGTTCGACGAGATGATCCACGAGACCATCGAGGACATCGTGGAGCACGCGGAAGCGGGGATCTCCGTGAGCGTCGCGGCCCTCGCGGCGAACCCCGCGGCCCTGCGCAACCGCGTGATCCGCCTCGTCGTGCAGAGCGAGTTCGGCGTCGGCCTGACCCGTGCGCAGACCGTCGAGGTCGCGCGCCTGGTGACGGACTGGTCGGGCCAGGGGCCGCTCGATCTGCCGGGCTGCACGGCGGCCCGCGTCGGCGGCCGGATCGTGTTCGCGGCACGCTAGCGCCGGGACGTGGATCCCTGGATCCCTGCCCGCGAGTGCACGGGTTGTTGCTGAGCGCACCGTGTCTTGGTGTGAACGAGCCGTGCGCTGGGTGGGATTCCGCGAGTGCACGGGCTGTTGTCGAGTGCACGGCTTCGCGGCGTGAACAAGTCGTGCGTTCGGCAGGATCCCGTGCACTCGGCGGATCAGCGGATCGCGGGATCAGCGGATCCGCCCCGGGACAGCACGAGACGCGGCTCCCCGAGTGAAGCCGCGTCTCGTGGTCGTGCTACTTCTTGCCGCCGAGGAGGCCGCCCAGCAGGCCGCCGATGTCGATGCCGCCCGCACCGCCGGCCGAGGATCCCTGCTGGCCGCCGCCGAAGAGGCCACCCAGCCCGCCCAGGATGTCGCCGAGTCCGCCCCCGCCCGCCGCCGAGCCCGAGCCCTGCTGCTGACCGCCGCCGAAGAGGCCGCCCAGGATATCGCCGAGCCCGCCGCCGCTGCCGCCGGCCGAGCCCTTCTGGCTGTTCGCGATGAGGCCCATCACGATCGGGGCGAGGATCGGGAGCAGCTTGCCGAAGTCGATGCCGGCCGTCTTCTGTTCGCTCGTCAGGGTCTGCGCGACCTGTTCGGCGTTGTCGCCGAACACGTGCGACACGATCTTCTGGCCGTCGGCCTCGTCGATGTCGTCGATCGATGCCGCGCCGGAGAAACCGCCGTGCTTGGCCAGCGCCGCCTCGATCGCGGAGGACCCCTCCTCGGTCTCGGCGTTCTTGGCGAGGCCGCCGAGCAGCGCAGCACCGCCCTCCTGCACCGCCTGCCGCGCCACGTCCTCGCTGACGCCGAGCTTCTGGGCGATGTCGCCGATCGGCACCTGCGTGAGGATCTCGTCGATGTCCATGGGACTCCTTCCGTCCGCGGCGGGGGCTCGGTTCCCCCAAGCGCCACCCCACCTCTCCGCTCACAGTAGTGCGCGCGGCACTCCAACGGGTGAACGGATCCGGTCACGTAAAATCGATCCATGCGCGCAGCGGACATCCCCGACGACCTGACCGACATCCTCGTCACAGAGGAGGAGATCCGCACCAAGCTCGACGAACTCGCGGCGCGGGTCGCCGAAGACTACGCGGGCAAGGATCTGCTCCTGGTCGGCGTGCTCAAGGGCGCCGTCATGGTCATGGCCGACTTCGCCAGGGCGCTGCCGTTCTCGGTGCCGATGGACTGGATGGCGGTCTCGAGCTACGGCGCGAGCACCAAGTCGAGCGGCGTCGTGCAGATCCGCAAGGACCTCGACACCGACCTGCACGGCAAGCACGTGCTCATCGTCGAGGACGTCATCGACTCCGGCCTGACCCTGAGCTGGCTGCTGGAGAACTTCGCCTCGCGCGGCGCCGAGTCGATCGAGGTGCTCGCGCTGCTACGCAAGCCGGAGGCGGCCAAGGTCGTGATCGACTGCAAGTACGTCGGCTTCGACATCCCGCCGGAGTTCGTGGTCGGCTACGGCCTCGACTACGCCGAGCGCTACCGCAACCTGCGCGACGTCGCGGTGCTGGCGCCGCACGTGTACGCCTGAGGGACGGCGGAGAGGGGCGCGGCGCCCTGAGCGAGCGGAGCGAGACGAAGCGTACGCCGTGGGCGAATCCCCAGGGGGGCGCTAAGGGTCTCGCGCTACGCTGATCGGATCATGGATGTCAAGAAGATCACGCGCAGCTGGCTCACTTATGTGGTGCTGATCGGTCTCTTCCTGGTCGGCGGGTTCCTGCTGATCTCGAACCTCGGATCCTCCTCGCAGGTGTCGACCAAGGACGGGCTGGACCTGCTCAAGGGCGGGACGGTCACCAAGGTGGTCAACACCGATGGCGACCAGCGCGTGGACATGACGCTGTCCAAGCCGTACAAGGGCGCGGACAGCGTGCAGTTCTACTACGTCCAGGCCCGCGCGGCGGAAGTGGTCAAGGCGATCGACGACGCCGCGCCCAAGGACGGCTACAACGACGCCGTGCCGAAGGCGAGCTGGTTCGACGGCTTCCTGTCGATCCTCATCCCCATGGTGCTGCTCGGCCTGCTCTTCTGGTGGCTGCTCTCCAGCGCCCAGGGCGGCAACAGCAAGATCATGCAGTTCGGCAAGTCCCGCGCGAAGCTCGTGAGCAAGGAGAACCCGACGGTCACCTTCGCCGACGTGGCAGGTGCCGACGAGGCCATCGAGGAGCTCCACGAGATCAAGGAGTTCCTGCAGGATCCGGGCAAGTTCCAGGCGATCGGCGCGCGGATCCCCAAGGGCGTCCTGCTATACGGCCCTCCCGGAACCGGAAAGACCCTGCTCGCCCGCGCCGTCGCCGGTGAGGCCGGCGCCCCCTTCTACTCGATCTCCGGATCCGACTTCGTCGAGATGTTCGTCGGCGTCGGCGCCTCCCGCGTGCGCGACCTCTTCACGCAGGCCAAGGAGAACGCCCCCGCGATCATCTTCATCGACGAGATCGACGCCGTCGGCCGTCACCGCGGCGCGGGTCTCGGCGGCGGCAACGACGAGCGCGAGCAGACGCTGAACCAGATGCTCGTCGAGATGGACGGCTTCGACCCGAACGCGAACGTGATCGTGATCGCGGCGACGAACCGCCCCGACATCCTCGACCCCGCGCTCCTGCGCCCCGGCCGCTTCGACCGGCAGATCGGCGTGGACGCGCCCGACCTCAAGGGCCGCCAGCACATCCTCGAGGTGCACGCGAAGGGCAAGCCGCTCGCGAACGGCGTCGACCTCGAGGTCGTCGCCCGCAAGACTCCGGGCTTCACCGGCGCCGACCTGGCGAACGTGCTCAACGAGGCCGCGCTGCTGACGGCGCGCTCGAACGCGCAGCTCATCGACAACCGGGCTCTGGACGAGGCGATCGACCGCGTCATCGCCGGCCCGCAGCGCCGCACCCGCGTGATGAAGGACAAGGAGAAGCTCATCACGGCGTACCACGAGGGCGGACACGCGCTCGCGGCGGCGGCGATGAACTACACCGACCCGGTCACCAAGATCACGATCCTGCCCCGCGGCAAGGCCCTCGGCTACACGATGGTGCTCCCGCTGGACGACAAGTACTCGGTCACCCGCAACGAACTGCAGGACCAGCTCACCTACGCGATGGGCGGCCGCGTGGCCGAGGAGATCGTGTTCCACGACCCGACCACGGGCGCCTCGAACGACATCGAGAAGGCGACGTCGATCGCGCGCAAGATGGTGCTCGAGTACGGCATGACGACCGAGCTCGGACCGGTCAAGCTCGGCACCGAGGGCGGCGAGCCCTTCGCCGGCCGTGACATGGGCCGTGGACGCGAGTACTCCGAGACGATCGCCGAGCGGGTGGACACGCAGGTGCGCGCCCTCATCGAGCAGGCCCACAACGAGGCGTACGAGGTGCTGAGCGCCAACCGCGACATCCTCGACAAGCTCGCCCGCGAGCTGCTCGAGAAGGAGACCCTGGATCACAACCAGATCGCGGAGATCTTCACCGAGATCCGCAAGCTCCCCGAGCGTCCGCAGTGGCTCTCGAGCGAGGACCGCCCGGTATCGCTGCTGCCGCCGATCGAGATGCCGCAGCGCGGCGTCGAGGTCGGCACCGCGGCGACCGAGGCGGCGCAGCCGTCGACGGAGCGCCGGCCGGGCACCGCGGGTGGCGGGAAGCCGCGCCCCGCGACGGCCTGAGCGATGGCCGTCGATCGGGACCGCGTCGCGAGCCTGACCCGTGAGCTGCTCCTCGCGATCGGCGAGGATCCGGAGCGTCCCGGGCTGAAGCAGACCCCGGCGCGGATGGCCGACCTGTACGCCGAGTTCTTCGCCGGCCTCGGCGAGGATCCCGGCGCACCGCTCGCGCACACGATCAGCGTCTCGCACGGTCCCGCGCCCGACACCCTGCCCTCGGGGGCGGTGCTGCTGCGCGGCATCCGGTTCCGCTCGGTCTGCGAGCACCACCTGCTGCCGTTCGCCGGGTATGCGCACATCGCGTATCTGCCGGGCGAGCACGTGGTGGGCCTCGGCGCGCTGGTGAAGGTGGTCGAGATCCTCGCCTCGCGTCCTCAGGTGCAGGAGCGGCTCGGCGAGCAGGTCGCCGACGCGATCGCCTCCCACCTCGACGCGCGGGGCGTGCTCGTGGTGATGGATGCGGTGCACGGCTGCGTGACCATGCGCGGCGGCAGGCAGACCGAGGCGTCGACGCTCACGATCGCCGCACGGGGCGTCTACACGGATCCGGTCGCGCGCGCCGAGCTGATCGCGCTGATCGGGGCGGGTGCGCGATCGGTCGCCGACCCGTTCGCTCCATCCGCCGACGCACCCGGTACCACCGCATGACCGCGATCTGGGGGATCGTCAACGCCACCCCCGACTCGTTCAGCGACGGCGGGCGCTATGCCGACGCCGACCACGCGGTCGCGCACGGCCGGCTGCTGCGCGCGCAGGGCGCCGACGTGCTCGACATCGGCGGGGAATCCACCCGGCCCGGCGCCGAGCGGGTGCCGGTCGCCGAGGAGCAGCGCCGTGTGCTGCCGGTCATCGAGCGCCTCGCCGCCGAGGGGATCCCTGTGAGCGTGGACACCCTGAACGCCGGCACCGCGGTCGCCGCGATCCGCGCGGGCGCGCGGATCGTGAACGACGTCTCGGGCGGTCTCGCGGATCCGGAGATGCTCGCGGCGGTGGCGGAGACGGGCGCCGACATCGCGCTCGGGCACTGGCGCGGGCCGTCCTCGGACATGTACGCGCGCGCCGAGTACGCGCGGGTCGGCCGGGAGGTGGCCGGCGAGCTGCGCGAGCGCGTGGCTGCCGCGGCCGCCGCCGGCATCGCCCCCTCGCGTGTCATCGTCGACCCCGGCGTGGGCTTCGCGAAGACCGCGGGGCAGAACTGGGATCTGCTGCGCGAGCTCGCCGACGTCGTCGCCCTCGGACCGCGCGTGCTCGTGGGGACCTCGCGCAAGCGCTTCCTCGCCGATGCCCTCGGCGCGGAAGCCGATGAGCGGCGCAAGGACCTGGCGACCGCCGTGACGAGTGTGCTCGCGGCGCGCGCCGGGGCGTGGGCCGTACGTGTCCACGACGTCGCCGCGACGCGCGACGCCCTCGCCGTGCTCGGCGCCTGGGACGACTGACCGCCGGACGCCTGGCTCGACGGTGCCGGCCGCCGTCCTGCACCGGGCTTCGCCTTTCGCGGACAGCCGCGATCCGCGTCGGTCCCTCGCCGTAGGCTGGGGGCATGGACTTCCTCGACGCGATCACGCTGACCGGCTTGACGGTGTTCGGGCGGCACGGCGTGTTCGCGCACGAGCGCGAGAACGGCCAGGACTTCATCGTCGACCTGCGCCTGCACCTCTCCGTGCGCCAGGCCGCCGCCAGCGACGACGTCGCCGACACCGTGCACTACGGCGAGCTCGCCGAGCGGGTCGCGGCGGTCGTCGCCGGTGAGCCCGTGAACCTGCTGGAGACGCTCGCCACCCGCATCGCCGACATGGTGCTCGAGGACGAGCGGATCCACGGCGTCGAGGTCACCGTGCACAAGCCGCACGCGCCGATCCCGCTCACCTTCGCCGATGTGTCGGTCACGGTGCAGCGCGTGAGCCACGTGCAGCGCGAATGGAGCGAGGGATGACGCCGACGCACCCGATCCCGCCCGTCCCGCGCGGACGGCGCCTGCCCGCGATCGATCCGCGTCCCGAGGAGGAGCCGGTCGAAGCGGTCGTCGCGCTCGGCTCCAATCTCGGCGACACCACGGCCACGATCGAGGAGGCCGTCCAGGCGATCCGACGCCTACCCCTCGTCGACGACGTGCGCGTCTCGACGATCTTCCGCACGGTCGCGGAGCGGCTGGACGGGCCGGATCCGGAGGCTCCGGAGTTCGCGAACGCCGTCGCGATCGTCACCACGCGCCTCGCCCCGCAGGTACTGCTCGGCATGCTGCACGCGATCGAGGAGGAGCACGGACGCATCCGCGCCGAGCGCTGGGGCGACCGCACCCTCGACCTCGACCTGATCGCGTACGACGACCTGCGCAGCGACGACGAGCACCTGCTGCTGCCGCACCCCCGCGCCGCCGAGCGCGCCTTCGTACTGGCGCCGTGGCTCGACGTCGACCCTGACGCCGTGCTGCCGGGACGCGGCAGGGTCGCCGACCTGCTGGCCGCGCTCGAGGACGGCTCATGAGGCGGATCTCCCCGGTACTGCTGTCCGTGCTGGCCCTCGCCGGGGCGGCGGCGGGCTTCCTGCTGGACCACGCGATGACGACCGCGGGCAGGGCCACGTTCGCGCCGTCCATCCTGCTGTCGATCTTCCTCGTGCTCCTGGCGGTCGCGGTGCTGGCCCTGGCCTGGCCGATCCGGCGCAGCACGCGGTCGGCCGCGCGGCCGCCGGTCAATCCGTTCCGCGCGCTGCGGATCGCGATGCTCGCGCGAGCCTCGAGCCTGGTCGGCGCCGTGATCACCGGCTTCGGGATCGGGCTCATGGCCTATCTGCTCTCCCGCCCGATCACGCCGCCGCTAGGCTCGATCATCGCGACCGCCGTCGCCGCACTCGTGCTCACGATCGCGGCGGTGATCGCGGAGAGCTTCTGCCTGCTGCCCGGAAACGGGCCCCACGACCCCGACGGCCTCAGCGGGCCGCGCCTGGAGGACGACGATGACGACCATTCCCGAACCGCCGCAGATCCCGGGCACTGATCCCGTCACGCCGCCGACCCGCGCCCAGGCGCGCGCGCAGTCCGCGAACGCCGTCCCGCCCGCTCACGCGGCGCCCGCGTCCGCACCGGTGCTCGACGACGGCACCTACCCCGTGCTCCGCACGCCCACGGCGCGCGGAGCACTCGCGCTGGACGGCACGTGGCACCAGATCTCGCCGAAGTACGTGATCGCCGAGGTGCTGCTGCGCATCATCCTCCTCGCCGTGATCGCCGTCGCCGCCTACGCCGCCACCACCCTCCTCGCCCAGCCCTGGCCGTGGGCCTGGACGGTGGCGGGCGCGATCGCGGTCGTCATCCTGTTCGAGCTCGTGATCCTGCCGCGCCAGGCGAGGGCGATCGGCTACATGCTGCGCGCCGACGACATCGTCTTCCGCCGCGGGATCCTGTGGCAGCGCATGATCGCGGTGCCGTACGGCCGCATGCAGCTGGTCGACATCACCCGAGGGCCGGTCGACCGGGCCTTCGGGATCGCCAAGCTCAAGCTCGTGACGGCCGCCGCGACCACCGGCGTCGAGATCCCCGGCATGACCGAGGATGCCGCGGAGTCGCTGCGGGACACCCTCATCGACGTCGCCGAGATGCGCCGGACCGGCCTGTGAGCACGCCAGGGCAGCAGCCCCACGGGGCGCCGGGCGCGGCCTCGCTCGCCGACGGCGAATGGCACCGGATGCACCCGCTCACGCCGCTCATGAAGGGCGGCCTGGTGCTGGTGATCGTGATCGGCTACCTGATCGCCAACCTGCGCGAGAAGATCGTGTACTGGTTGATCTCGCTGTTCACCCCGACGCGCGTGCCGGAGTTCGGGGGAGACCCCGTCGACTGGGTCGTGAACAACAACCTCGTGCTCCTGGTGCTGCTGGGCGTGCTCGCCCTGGCGGTGCTGCTCGTGGGGATGTTCTGGCTGATGTGGCGCTTCCACGACTTCCGCATCACCGAGGCGCACGTCGAGGTCCGCAAGGGCGTGGTCTTCCGCTCGCACCGCAGGGCGCCGCTCGACCGGGTGCAGGGCGTGAACCTCACCCGCCCGTTCCCCGCGCGGCTCATCGGGCTCGCGAAGCTCGAGGTCGACGGGGCGGGCAATGATGCCAACGTGCCTCTCGAGTACCTCTCCACGGCGAAGGCCGAGTCGGTGCGCGCGGACATCCTCCGCCTCGCCTCCGGTGCGCGGCACGCCCGTGAGGCCACGCGCGGCAGCACCGACGCGGCGGCCGCCCGCACGATGCGCGCGCAGCTCGCGGCCTCGATGGACGCCGGCGTCACCGGGCTGATCGCCGGGGTGGACCTGGACGACATCGCGCCGGAGCACGTGCTGCGGATCCCCACGGGGCGCCTCGTGGGCTCGCATGTGCTGTCCGGGCTGACCTGGCTCGCGCTTTTCGCGGTGATCTTCGTGGGCGGCATGATCGGCACGCTCCCCTCGGTGCTGGCCGATGCGGGGCCCGCCGGAGGCGCCCTCGCGATCGGCATCGCCCTCGCGATGGGCATCCCGCTGCTGCTCGCCTCGATCGCGGTGACCTGGAGCAGGATCGCGCGGGCGCTGCGCTACTCGATCGCGCCCACCCCCGACGGGGTGCGGATCACGTTCGGCCTGTTCACGACCGTGACGGAGACCATTCCGCCTGGGCGCATCTTCGCCGTCGAGGTCATGCAGCCGCTGCTCTGGCGGCCGTTCGGCTGGTGGTCGGTGCGGATCAACCGGATGAGCGGCAAGGCCGCCTCCCAGCAGCAGTCCAGCCAGGCGCAGCAGTTCAACATCGTGCTGCCGGTGGGCGCACGCGCGGATGTCGAGCGCGTGCTGGCGCTGATCCTGCCCGATGTGCCCGCGGAGGTGCTGCCGCTGATCTGGGAGCAGGGAGTGCTCGGGCCGGTCGCCGGGGATCCGTACACGACGATCCCGCCGCGCGGCTGGTGGCGGCGTCCGCTGTCCTGGCGCCGGCATGGCGCCGCGCTCACCGACTTCGCGCTGCTTCTGCGCCGCGGCCGCATCTGGCGGCAGCTCGCCGTGTTCCCGCTCGCCCGGCTGCAGGGCTTCTCGCTGCATCAGGGGCCGATCGACCGGGCGCAGGGCGTCGCCAAGGCGCAGGCGCACTCCGCCGTCGGCCCGGTGCGCGGCGAGGTCTCCGGCCTGGACAGCCAGGTACTGCTCGCGATGCTCGACACGCTGTCGGTGTCGGCCGCCCGCGCGGCTGCGGCCGACCGCGCGCACCGCTGGGCCGAGGGGCACGAGCTGGCGGGGACGGGGGCGGCCCCGGCGGCGGACCAGGGGCTGTCCGCGGGGCACGGCCTTCCCGCGGGGCTCGGCGGACTTGCGGGGCAGGGGCCGCTCGCAGGCCAGGGACTGCCCGCGGGCCACGGCCTTCCGGCGGGGCTCGGCGGATCTGCGGAGCGCACCTCATGACGCGCGCAGGGCGACTCGAGGTGGGCATCGTCGGCGCCGGCCACGTGGGCCCCGTGATCGGTGCCGCACTCGGCGGCGCCGGCCACGCTCTCGTCGGCATCACTGCCGGATCCGACCCGGATCGCGCGGCGGCGGTGCTGCCGGGCGTCGCCGTGATGGACGCGCCCGAGCTCGTTCGCGCCTCGCAGCTCGTCGTGATCGCCGTGCCGCACGACCAGCTGCCGGGACTCGTGTCCGGCCTCGCGGAACTCGGGGCGTGGCAGCCGGGCCAGCTCGTGCTGCACACGGATCCCGCCTACGGCGCCGACGTGCTGGAGCCGGCCGTGCGCAGCGGAGCGATCCCCCTCGCCGTGCACCCTGCGATCTCCTTCACCGGAACCACGCTCGACCTGCGCCAGCTGCGGGCCTCGTATGCGGCCGTGACGGCGCCGGCCATGGTGCTGCCGATCGCCCAGGCCCTCGCGGTGGAGCTCGGATGCGAGCCCGTGGTGATCGAGGAGGCAGACCGGACCGCATACGCCGAGGCCATCTCGACGGCCTCGGAGTTCGCGCGCTCGATCGTCGGGCAGGCGACCGGGATCCTGCGGGGGATCGGCGTGGAGAACCCGGGCGGTTTCCTCTCGGCGCTCGTCTCGTCGACCTTCGATCGTGCCCTGCGCGACGCGTCCCCGCCCGATCCGCTCTCCCCTTCCGACATCCTCTGATCGCGCCGCGGTGCGCTCCGGCCGGCGGGGCCCGCCCCGGGCGGGCGCGAAGGCGCGCGCCGGTAGACTGATCGGCGACTTCCGAGGAGCCCCACTCATGACTGACGCGCCCGCGCCGACCCCCGACAGCAGCGACCCCTCGGCGGACCCCTCGACCAGCTCAGGGATCGGGGCCGGGGAGGACACCTTCGAGCAGCGGGCGGTGCGTCTGGCCAAGCGAGAGCGGCTGATCGCCGATCGCGCGGACGCCGCCGGCGGCGCCTTCCCCGTCGCCGTGCCGGTCACGCACACCATCCCGCAGTTGCGCGCCGAGTACGGCGAACTCGAGCCGGGCGCCGAGACCGGAGTGCTCGTCGGCGTCGCGGGCCGCGTGGTGTTCAGCCGCAACACCGGCAAGCTCTGCTTCGCCTCGCTGCAGGCGGGCGACGGATCCCGGATCCAGGCCATGATCTCGCTCGCCAACGTAGGGGAGGAGTCCCTCGCGCAGTGGAAGGAGCTCGTCGATCTCGGCGACCACGTGTTCGTGCACGGCGAGGTGATCTCCAGCCGCCGCGGCGAGCTGTCGATCATGGCCGACTCCTGGACGATCGCGTCCAAGGCCATCCTGCCGCTGCCCAACGCCTACGGCGAGCTCAGCGAGGAGGGCCGCGTGCGCAGCCGCTTCCTCGACCTGATCCTGCGCGACCAGGCCCGCAGCACCGTGCGCGCCCGCGCCGCGGTCAACGCGAGCCTGCGCCAGACCTTCACGAGCCACGACTTCCTCGAGGTGGAGACCCCGATGCTGCAGGTGCAGCACGGCGGCGCCTCCGCCCGGCCCTTCATCACGCACTCGAACGCGTTCGACACCGAGCTCTACCTGCGCATCGCGCCCGAGCTGTACCTGAAGCGCGCCGTGGTCGGCGGCATCGAGCGGGTGTACGAGATCAACCGCAACTTCCGCAACGAGGGCGCCGACTCCACGCACAGCCCCGAGTTTGCGATGCTCGAGGCCTACCAGGCCTACTCCGACTACAACGGCATCGCCGACCTCACCCAGGAACTCATCCAGAACGCTGCGATCGCGGTTTCCGGATCCACCCTGGTCACCTGGGCGGACGGCACCGAGTACGACCTCGGCGGAGACTGGGCGCGCATCTCGATGTACGACTCGCTGTCCGAGGCCGCGGGGCGCACCTTCACCCCCTCCGACCCGGTCGCGGACCTCATCGCGTTCGCGGAGGCCCACGGCGTCGACATCCCGCCGCACGCCACCCACGGCAAGCTCATCGAGGAGCTGTGGGAGCACTTCGTCAAGGGCGGCCTGGAGCGGCCGACCTTCGTGATGGACTTCCCCGTCGACACCTCCCCGCTCGTGCGCGAGCACCGCTCGATCCCGGGCGTCGTGGAGAAGTGGGACCTCTACGTGCGCGGCTTCGAGCTCGCCACGGGCTACTCGGAGCTCATCGACCCCGTCATCCAGCGCGAGCGCTTCGTCGAGCAGGCGAAGCTCGCCGCGGGCGGGGACCTCGAGGCCATGCGCGTGGACGAGGAGTTCCTGCGTGCGCTCGAGCACGGCATGCCGCCGACCGGGGGCATGGGCATGGGGATCGACCGTCTGCTCATGGCGATCACCGGTCTCGGCATCCGCGAGACGATCCTGTTCCCGCTCGTGAAGTGACGCATTTCGCGAGTCCTCACGCCGCCGCGCGGAAGGACCAGCGCGGCAGCATGCCGGCATCGACGACCGCGCGCAGCAGCTGCGCGAACGTGAGCTGCGGGTCGACCGCCTGCGCCTGATCCAGATATCGGGCGGCATGCGTCGATCGTCCGCAGGCCCAGGACAACCAGGCGGCGGCCGCGAACGGTCCTCCTCGTGTCTCCCGCGGCGCGAGCGCGATCGTGCGGCGCACGAGCGTCAGCGCGACGCCCAGGCGGTCGCTGTCCGGCCGAGGTCCGTCCCCGATCAGGATGCCGCCGATGTCCGACGGCACGGCGGATCCCCTGAGCCCGTGGCCCAGCTGGGCGGCCAGTGCCCGATCGCCGCGGTCGATGCTGCTCGCCCACTGCACCAGCGCGACGTCGCGCAGCGCCGGGCGGTTCAGCACCCACACCAGCGCGGCCGTGGCGAACGGGGAGAGCGCCTCCGGTGAGTCCAGCACCTCCTCCAGGAACGACGGCAGGTCGTCCAGCAGCTGCGCGGCTTCCTGGGCTCTCGGATCCGCCCGCTCCGTGGTCGGAGACGGCCGGCGCTTCGGCCCGGCGGGACCGAGCACGCGTTCGACGGCGAGCAGCGCGCGGCCGACCGATTCCGCCGCGAACAGACCGGGTGAGGGCAGCTCGGTGCCGCTGAACTGATCCGGAGCGGGGCCCGCGAATCCGGGCACCGAGGGCGGCGGCGGAACCTCCGTCATGGGGCGCGGGGCGGATATCGGTTCCCGGTAGTCGGCCCAGGAGCCGCCTCCGACGAACAGCGCCTCGACCACGCGCAGTTCGCATGCCTTGGCGCGCCCGACCAGCTCCTCCACGAGGGTGGCGGCCGGGAGCGCCCCGCTCTCGATCGGAGCCCTGTCGGCGTAGACCGCGATGGCGAGCGCATCCGTATCCGGCACGCGGCAGGCCAGCCCGATCGCGGTCGCGGCGAACTCCGCCGCCGTGGGCCCGGAGGCGGCGGGCAGATCGAAGCGGAGCGCGCCCGCGGTGCGCGTGCCGCGGAACGGCAGCAGCACGACGGAGTCGCGCGGGGTGAAACCGGTGAGCACGGGGATGGCGGCGAGCAGCTCTGCGGCGCCCGCGGCGTGAACGATGGTCGTCATGGGTCCACCCTGCGCAGCGCCGCGGAACGCGCTCCGCGTCAGGAACGGAACAGTGCAGAAGAACCTCGCGGATCCCGGTTGTGCGGACCGATCGCGCGGAGGGGGGCGAAACCCGGGCGCGGGCGCAAGGGCCTCAACTCCGCAGGGCATCGGCAACTCTGCAGGACAGGATCCGCGGATCCGTCCTGCAGAGTTGCGAACGTCCTGCAAAACGCGACGCAGCCCGACCCCGCAGCCCGAGCCCCCGGCACCCCTCTCAGCCCGTGCACCGGACCGGTGGGTAGGATCGGAGCATGGACGAATTCTGGGTGGCCGCCGCGTGGTCGGTGATCCCCACGATCGTCGTCTGCATCGTCTTCTGGTTCGTGCTGCGCGGGATCCTGCGCTTCGATCGCACCGAACGGCGGACGCACGCGCGCATCGAGGCCGAGGAGCGCGCTGCGCGCGGCCTGCCGCCCCGCTCCTCCTGATCGGCGCACGCGACCCTCTGGCCTGAGCACGCCGCACGGCCCGGTCTCGAGCCGTGGCCGGGCGTTGTCCTGCCCAGCCGCTACTGTGGACGAAGTCGCCGTCCGGCGGCGGACTCCCGCGCGGAAGAGGCGGCATGTGGTCTGAGTCGTGGCCCTGGTGGGCCATCGCCTTCGCCGTCGCCGTCGACCTCACGATCCGCGTGATCGCCATCATCGTCGTGCCGCGCAACCGCCGCCCCACGGCCGCCACGGCCTGGCTCCTCGCCATCTACTTCATCCCGTACATCGGGGTGCTGCTGTTCCTGCTGATCGGGAACCCGAGGCTGCCCCGGGCGCGGCGCAAGAAGCAGGACCTCATCAACGAGACCATCGCCGAGGTCACGAAGGACCTGCACCTCGGCGTCTCCGATATCCAGATGCCGGAGAGCCTCGCCTCTCTGGTGCGCATGAACCAGCGCCTCGGGGCCCTGCCCCTGTTCGGCGACAACGGCGCGCATCTGATCTCCGAGTACCAGGAGTCGCTCGACGCCATGGCCGACGCGATCCGCGAGGCCACCGAGTTCGTGCACGTGGAGTTCTACATCCTGCAGTCGGACGACTCGACCGACAACTTCTTCCGCGCTCTGGAGGAGGTCGCCGCCCGCGGCGTGCCCGTGCGCGTGCTGCTGGACCACTGGGCCAACCGCTGGAAGCCGCGCTACAAGCAGACCATTGCGCGCCTGGACGCGATGGGAGCCGACTGGCATCTGATGCTGCCGGTGCAGCCGCTCAAGGGGCGCACCCAGCGCCCCGACCTGCGCAACCACCGCAAGCTGCTCGTCGTCGACAACGAGGTGGCGTTCCTCGGATCCCAGAACGTCACCGACTCGACCTACAACCTGCCGAAGAACATCAAGCGCGGCCTGCACTGGGTCGACCTCATGGTGCGCGTCGACGGGCCGGTCGTCGGGAGCGTCAACGCGGTGTTCCTCTCCGACTGGTACAGCGAGACCGACGACGTGCCGGAGTCGGTCGCGTTCGCGCCGACCGAGAGCGGCAGCGGCGACCTGGACTGCCAGATCGTGCCGTCGGGGCCCGGTTTCGAGGCCGAGAACAACCTGCGGCTGTTCCTCGGCCTGCTGTATGCCGCCAAACGCAAGATCATGATCGTGAGCCCCTACTTCGTGCCGGACGAGGCGCTGCTGCTCGCCGTCTCCACCGCGTGCGACCGGGGGCTGCAGGTCGAGCTGTTCGTGTCGGAGGAGGGCGACCAGGCGATCGTCTACCACGCGCAGCGCAGCTACTACGAGGCACTGCTGCGCGCGGGCGTGCGGATCTGGATGTATCGCAAGCCGTACATCCTGCACACCAAGAGCCTGACGGTCGACGACGACATCGCGGTCATCGGATCCAGCAACATGGACATGCGCTCCTTCGGTCTGAACCTCGAGATCTCGATGCTCGTGCGCGGTGAGGAGTTCGTGCGGGAGCTGCGCGAGGTCGAGGACCGATACCGCTCCCTCAGCCGCGAGCTGACGCTCGAGGAGTGGATGCAGCAGCCGCTGCGCTCCACCGTGCTGGACAATCTGGCGCGGCTCACCTCGTCGGTACAGTAGCCGTGCGAGGGCGCGGCCTCGGCCGCCGCGACGCGTCGAACGAGGCATGGTGACGACCCTCGGCGCTGGATAGCATGAGCGCATGAGGATCCGCACCGCCCTGGCCATCGCGGCGCTCGCCGCCTCCGCGACGATCGCCCTGGCGGGTTGCGCCCAGCTCGAGCCGGTCGGTCCGCCCGTCCCCACGGCCGAGTCGACCTCGTCTCCCGAGCCGTCCACGGATCCGGCGGCGGCCTGGCTCGACGGCGGCCGCGGGATCGGTCTCGTCACCTACGGCTCCTCATCGCTCGCCTGCACCCCGGTCGTGCAGGACGTCAACGCCGACGGGCAGACGATCGCGGTGACGCTCGCGGAACCGGATCCGAACGTCGCCTGCACGGCGGACTTCGCGCCGCGAGCGACGTTCGTCGGCGTCCCGGAAGGCGTGGACCCCACCAAGGACGTGACCGTGTCGTTCGACGGCGGCGGCTTCCAGGGGCGTCTGCCGCTCGCGGGCAACAGCGCGCTCGGCGCCGGCGGGAGCAGCGACGGCAGGCCCAGCGCCGGCTGGTTCTCCGACAACGGCATCCTGCTGCTCACCTGGGGATCCTCGACCTGCCGTCCAGTCGTGAGCGATCTGGTCGAGAGCCAGGACAAGAGGGGGGCGACGGTCACGTTCCAGACCGACGCCGCCCAGGTCTGCACCAGGGACTTCGTGCCCCGGATCACCGTGCTCGGCGTCGAGGCGCCCGCGGATCCGGCCGGCTACTCCCTCACGCTCAAGGGCGACAACCTGGACGGACAGGTCACGGTCATCGGCTGACGCCGGATCAGGCCGGGCTGATCACATGCCCGGCCGGCACGGCGATCAGCAGTGCCCCCGGATCGATGCGGCAGCGGATCCGCACGGCCTCGCCGAACTCGTCGCCGTCGAGCTCGACGGGAGCGGGCTCGGTGGTCGCGGCATCCGCATCGACGCCCTGGAGGTAGCGGATCGAACCGCCGGAGCCGGTGAGCTCGATCATGCGCCGGCCGGCCTTGCTCCGTCGCAGCACCGAGTTCTGCCACCACACGGTGCGCCAGACGGCGAGCCAGCCGAACGGGCCGCGGGCCTGGATCACGGCGACGTCGAGGCTGCCGTCCGTGATCGAGGCGTCGGGGATCAGGGCGATGCCCGCGGGCAGCGCCCCGCAGTTCGCGAACAGCATGCTGTGCACCTTGACCGAGTGCAGCTTGAGGTCGTCAACCGCGTACATGATGCGGAACGGCTTCGCGCCGGGCAGGGAGCGTGCGGCGCCGTCGACGTAGGCGACCCAGCCCACCGACTTCTTCAGCCCGGGCCGGGTGTTCGCGATCATGTGCGCGTCCAGTCCGATGCCGGCGAGTACCACGAAGCCGTGCTTCTGCACCGCGCCGTCCGTTCGCGTCAGCTCGGCCCAGCCGATGTCGACGGGGTGGCGGTCTCCGTGGAAGACGGCGTCGATCGCGGCCGAGGGCGCGGCCAGCGCGAGGCCCAGGTTGCGCGCGAGCAGATTGCCCGTGCCGCTCGGCACGATCGCCAGCGGCACGCCGGTTCCTGCCATCGTCTCGGACACGGCGCGGACGGTGCCGTCGCCACCGGCGACCAGCACGGCCGCGGCGCCGTCGGCCAGTGCGATGCGGGTGGCCTCCTGGCCCGGATCCTCGACGGAGGTCTCGATGATGAGCGGAGCGTCCCAGCTCGCCCCCTCCGAGAGCGTGCGCAGCAGCGCGATGAGCTTGGGCGCATCCGCCTTGACCGGGTTGACGATGAGTGCGGCGCGCGGGCGTCCGGCATCCTCAGTCATGCGCTCAGCCTATTCCGGAGGACTGCA
The DNA here is from genome assembly GCF_042266785.1 of Microbacterium sp. NPDC056052. Lineage (NCBI taxonomy): Bacteria > Bacillati > Actinomycetota > Actinomycetes > Micrococcales > Microbacteriaceae > Microbacterium > Microbacterium sp. NPDC056052. The sequence continues at coordinate 31,535 of NZ_JBHJWV010000005.1, read as the reverse complement.
TCCCGGTTCCGCGGCGCGGGAATGGCGGCGTCGGAGCCGAGGAGCGGGCCATGGGGCACGGTAGGAAGGGCGCTCCGGAGCCGGAGAACCGCGTCGCGTCGCCTGGCTAGACTTGACGGGTGATCGACCTCGCCCTTCTCCGCGACGAGCCAGAGCTCGTCCGTCAGTCCCAGGCCGCGCGCGGCAACGCGCCGGAGACCGTCGACGCGGCGATCGAGGCCGACCGATCGCGCCGCGCGGCGCTCGCGGCGTTCGAAGAGCTGCGCGCCGAGCAGAACGCGTTCGGCAAGCAGGTGGCGAAGGCGCCGAAGGACGAGAAGGCCGCCCTCGTCGCGCAGGCGAAGGATCTCGCCGAGCGCGTGAAGCAGGCGCAGGCCGCCTCGAACGAGGCCGCAGAGGTCGCCGCCGACGCGCTCTCCGCGATCGAGAACGTCGTCGTCGACGGGGTGCCCGCGGGTGGCGAGGACGATTTCGTCGAACTGCGCCGCGTGGGTGAGACGCCGACGTTCGACTTCGAGCCGCGCGATCACCTCGCGATCGGCGAACTGCTCGGTGCGATCGACATGGAGCGCGGCGCGAAGGTCTCCGGCGCCCGGTTCTACTTCCTCACCGGAATCGGCGCGCGTCTCGAGATCGCGCTCATGAACCTCGCGCTGGACAAGGCGCTCGGCGCCGGGTTCACCCCGATGATCGTGCCCACCCTCGTGCGGCCCGAGATCATGCAGGGCACCGGCTTCCTCGGCAAGCATGCCGACGAGGTCTACCACCTCGACAAGGACGACGATCTGTACCTCGTCGGCACGAGCGAGGTGGCCCTGGCCGGCTATCACTCCGGGGAGATCGTGGATCTGAGCCGCGGTGCGCTGCGCTACGCCGGCTGGTCCACCTGCTACCGGCGCGAGGCCGGCTCCTACGGCAAGGACACCCGCGGGATCATCCGCGTGCACCAGTTCAACAAGCTGGAGATGTTCGTCTACACGACCCCCGAGGACGCCGAGGCCGAGCACCTGCGCCTCGTCGCGCTGCAGGAGGAGATGCTCACCGCGCTCGGCCTGTCCTACCGGGTGATCGACGTGGCGGCAGGGGACCTCGGATCCAGCGCCGCGCGCAAGTACGACATCGAGGCATGGGTGCCCACGCAGGGCGCGTTCCGCGAGCTCACCTCCACCTCGAACTGCACCACGTTCCAGGCGCGCCGCCTCGACATCCGGCACCGTCCGGAAGCCGTCGAGGGCACGGCGAAGACGCAGCACGTGGCGACGCTGAACGGCACGCTCGCGACCACGCGCTGGATCGTCGCGATCCTGGAGACGCATCAGCAGGAGGACGGATCCGTCCGGGTGCCCGAGGTCCTGCGCCCCTACCTCGGCGGACTCGAGGTGCTCCGTCCGCTCGACTCGGAGCGCACGGCAGGGGCCGAGGGCGCGGGCGCATGACGAACGCCTGGCTCGTCGCCCTCGACATCGACGGCACCATCCTGCTGCAGGACGAGACGATGAGCCCTGGCGTGGTGGACGCCGTCGGACGGGCCCGCGACGCCGGGAACGAGGTCATGCTCGCGACCGGGCGCAGCTGGATGGGCACGCATCGCTTCCTCGACCAGCTCGGGATCCGTCCCGAGTTCGTGGTGTGCTCGAACGGCGCGGTCACGATGCGCCGGATCGGATCCGCGGCGGAAGATGCGGCGACGGACGACGGCCCCGCGACGGACGGCTACGAGCGCTGGAACGTGGAGACGTTCGATCCGTCCGCCGTGCTCGGGCTGCTGCACGACCGCCTGCCCGACGCCCGGTACATGGTCGAGCTCGGCTCCGGCCAGCGTCTGTACACGGCAGAGCTGGATGACTGGACGCTCGACGGCGGACGTCAGGTCGGCTTCGCCGAGCTGAGCGCCCAGGAGGTCTCGCGCGTGGTCGTGGTCTCGCCCGGCCACGACGAGGACGACTTCCACCGCCTCGTGCAGGATGCCGGGCTCAACGAGGTCTCGTATGCCATCGGCTGGACCGCGTGGCTGGACATCGCGCCGCGCGGCGTCGACAAGGGCACGGCGCTCGCGCGCGTGCGGGCGTCGCGAGGACAGCTCGACGACCGCGTGCTGGTCGCCGGTGACGGCCGCAACGACCTCGGCATGTTCGCCTGGGCGCGCGGACTCGGCGGGCACGCCGTGGCGATGGGCCAGGCCCCGGACGAGGTCAAGGCCGCGGCCGGGGAGGTCACGGATGACGTCGAGGACGGCGGGCTGGCCACCGCGATCGAGCGGATCGTGCTGACCGTTCCCGTGATTCCCTGATCCTCTTCTGCGCCTTCATCAGGCCTTCACTCAGCGGCCGCCCAGGGGGACCGCGGCACAATGGAGCAGCGCTCACAGGGCGCTACCCGGTTCTCCGTTAGACTCGACGCCTGTTCGGTGTGCGCATGCGCGCCGAGGAGAGTTGTCCGAGCGGCCGAAGGACCTGGTCTTGAAAACCAGTGGGCAGCAATGTCCCGTGGGTTCGAATCCCACACTCTCCGCTGAGTGAGCGCAGGGTGGCGCGGTTCACCCGCTGATTCCTGAAAGGCACCGTGTGAGCGCGATGACCCGATCCCGACGCCCCGTCGCCGGGCACGGCCAGCTGCGCAGGCCGTCCGCCTGGAGCCAGCTGATGAAGATGCTCGGCATCACGGCGATCGTGGTGCTGGTCTCCGGTGTCGCCGTCGCATCGTACGTCGCCTACGACCTCGGCACCACGTTCAGCGCGAACGCGGTCGCCCTGGACGGCGAGAAGTCGGTGCCGCCGGACATCGGTGCGATCAAGGGCGGTGTGAACATGCTGCTCGTGGGCAGCGATGCCTGCGAGCCGGAATTCTCGGCCGAGTTCGGCGACCGCTGCTCCGACCCCGAGAACGCGGGCGAGCGCAACGACACGAACCTCCTGCTGCACATCTCCGACAGCCCCCGCCGGGTGACGGTCATCACGTTCCCGCGCGACCTCATGGTCCCGATCCCGTCGTGCACCGACGCGCAGGGGAACGCGACCAGTGAGATGTCCAAGCAGCCGATCAACATCACCCTCGAGACGGGCGGGCTGAACTGCGTCGCCCGCACGATCAGCAAGGTCTCCGGCCTCGACATCCAGTTCGCCGCCAAGGTCACCTGGGGCGGCGTGATGAAGATCACGGACGCGATCGGCGGCGTCGACGTCTGCATCGCGAACGGCATGAGCGACCCCGACACCGGGCTCGAGCTGCCCGCGGGCACGCACACCCTGCAGGGCTACTGGGCGCTGCAGTTCCTGCGCACCCGGCACGGCGTCGGCGACGGCAGCGACCTCGGCCGCGGCAGCAACCAGCAGGTGTACATGTCCTCGCTGGCGCGCAAGATGGTCTCGAACGAGGTGCTCGGCAACCCCGGCACGCTGCTCAAGCTCGCGAACACCGTGATGTCGAACGTCACGCCCAGCACGACGCTGACCAGTCCGACCCTGCTCGTGCAGATCGCCCTGGCGATGAAGGACGTGCCGCTGGATCAGATCAACTTCGTGAACTACCCGGTGCTCCAGGACCCCGACAACCCGAACAAGGTCGTCCCCGACACCGACAGCGCCGACCAGCTCTGGGCGGCGCTCGCCGCGAACCAGGCGATCCAGGTCGCCGGCCAGCGCGACGACGCGGTCGTCTCGGCGACGCCCGCACCGACCGATCCCGCGACGACCGACCCGGCCACGACCGATCCCGCCACGACGGATCCGTCTGCGGCGCCGACGCCCGGCGCGACGGCGGGCCCGGTCCAGCTGCCGAAGAACGTCTCCGGCCAGTCGGCGGCGCAGCAGACCTGCTCCAACGGCAACGGCTTCAGCGGCTGACGCCTGCGCGGCGCGCTGGCGCTGCTCCCTGCTTCTGCCTCGACGCCCCCTCGCAGCACCGACACCCCCTCGTGGTAGCGCATCTGCGAGGGGGCTTCGGTGCGCTGAGGGGGCGTCGGCGGATCCGGCGGGCGCTCCCCGGGTTCACCGACCCGCCTGGTTCGCGCGGTGTCTGCGGACCCGTTAGGATGGATGCTGGTGTCCGGCTCGTCGGGCATCTGGAGACGTCGCATAGTGGCCTAGTGCACCACCCTGCTAAGGTGGAGTCCTCTTTAAGGGGACCGAGGGTTCAAATCCCTCCGTCTCCGCCACAGAATTCCTGATCAGACGCACTTTCAGGCCGATCGATGAGTTGCTTTGCGCGCGGTCTGCTTACGCAATTCTCTCCCACGCTTTGACTGCTGGCTGTGATGACTGCGTTAGTCGAAATCGCGACGCAGGTACTTGGGTGCCTGCACCCGCCATGCCTCCGTCACGAGCTCGGCGAAATGATCGTCGTCAATCGCCCGCATCCGGAACGCGATCTTCGGCTCGCCCCACCGTGTCGTCTGGCGGAGGAACACGTCTGGCGCCATTTCGCGCAACGCGAGCGCATCGAGCTCGTCGGCGACCTTCACGCCGACAACAAGCTCCGACGCTATGACCTCACGGAGATCTTCCGGGACGCTCGGCCACGGCGAGCACTCCCACGCGAAGAGCTTGTTGCGGACGAACCAGGCGGCACCGCTGGTCATCGTGCGCTCCTCGCTGCCGGGCAGACGGGCGGCGATACTACGCAGATCATCGAGCGTGGCCATGTGCAGAGACTAGGCATCACCTCTGACACGAACGGAATCGCGCGGGGCTTCAAGCAAGGAAGGAACCCGATAACAGCAAGCGCTGCCTGTGTGCCGCCGGGTCTTCGCGATGTCTGGCGTACGCGTCAAGGCGTCCGGCGCCGCCGCGAAAAGTAGCTGATGAGAAGCCGTGCGTCCGCTCGCCGATCGATCCGGCCTTGCGTCGTTGTCGTTTGATGCCCGCGACGCGCTGTGTCACGCCCGCCGCACGTTGGTATTCTCGGCCGACAACACTTCGGAGGGAATCCTTGACGCGCGACGAACCGGACGACGCGACTGGCAACGAGAGCTGGTCGCTGCTGGTCGTTTGGGTGGGGTTCCAGTTGTTCGTCATGTCGGTCCTCGTCATCGTCGGCGTGTCCATCCTGGTGCTGACCATGACCGGTCACGCGGGGCCACCGCTGTGGTTCCTCGCGATCTGGTTCGTCGTCCTCGGGTGGAACGTCTATTGGTGGCTGTTCCGTGTTGAGTATCGAGTCGAGCTCGTCGGTGAGACGTTGCACTGGAAAGCACCATTCGCCAGCGGCGCGTTGTCGGTGGGCGCGATCACCAGTGCGGGGAGGCTCTTCGGCACCTTCTTCTGCGTCCTTCGCGCGCCTGGTCACCAGTCGTTGATCGTCTTCACACAGTCCTGGTCGTTCGAGCCGATGCTCGCCGCGCTGAACCGGCTCAACCCTGCCGTGCCTCCCCACGAGCCGTCGCGGTAGGTCGGACCCTCATCAGCCTGGCATCAGATCCGCATCGGACTACGCTCGTGAGCGCGCGAAGAACCTGGGCACGAGCGTTGCCTTGGTAGGGTGGAGGTCAACGGGGTCCGAGGGCTCGCATCCCTCCGTCTCTGTCACGAATCCCTGATCCGCCATCCTTTCTGAGGCTGCCGGATCCGCGCCTCCTCGGGGGAAGGACATGCCGCATGGCAGTCGAGCCTGGTATCTACCAGCACTTCAAGGGCGCGCGTTACGAGGTCGTCGCCGTGGGCCGCCACAGCGAGACCGAGGAGCAGCTGGTCTTCTATCGCAAGCTCTACGACGACTACGGCTACTGGGCGCGGCCGCTCGCGATGTTCGAGGAGCACGTCGAGCGCGACGGGTACAGCGGCCCGCGCTTCGCCCGGATCGCCTGAGCCCCCGGGCCGACTGGGCCGTCCGGATCCCTTGCGCCGCCCTGCGCGGTGTCGGCGCCTCGCACTCGCCGAGATCTTCCGCGAGGCGACTGGCGCGGAGCCCGTGCGCTGGGGGCCGTCGATGGTCGACTACGGCACTTACCACTATCGCGGGGCTCGCAGCGAGGGTGACTGACTCAGGGATGCGCTCTCGCCCCGTAAGGCGCAGCTGTCGCTCTACAGTCTGGAGGACCTGCCCGAGGGCGCCGCGCTACTGCCGAGCAACCGGCTGTAGGCCGTAGAGGACGACATCTAGTTGGTGACTGCCAACCCACCCGCCACATTAAGGCGAGCGTCGACGCCCTCGATGCCGCGACCAAAGAGTGAGGCTGACTGCTCACGCAGCTCGGCGGCGTGCCCTTCAGCACTGGGTCGGTGGTTGAGGCTGGAGACTCAGTTCGAGCCTTCTCGTGATCGGGCGCACGTCACAGCCTGGGAATCACGACAGCAGAGAACTCGGACTCCGCCACTTGGCTCTCCACGCCGGAAGCCAGCGCGACATCGATTTCCTTCGGAAGTCCGCGGTCGATCATGACGGTCGCAGCTCCGCGTCAACCGCCGCCCGTGGGTCCGCGGATCTGACTATGACGTCTCGTTCCCGGAGAACGGCGAACAATTCAAGGTCGAACTCATCGCTCCCGCAGCACCTAGGGAAATCTTGGTCGCTTGTTGGGCGACCGGATTGCGGCCCCGAGTTGTCGCGTCGGCAAACGCGTTCAGGCGGACATCGATCTGTGCATCTGGTTCCGTGCTTCCACTTAGCGGAGCAGGGTGCCGTGAGTTCGGAAATGCACCATCTGGTTCATCAACGTTGCAAGAAGGCTCTCAGTCGAGTCGAGCCCGACAAGGTGTGTGCCGTCGATCAAGAGGATCGTGGTTCCCTGCGCCAGGGCCACCTCCATCGCGTGAATCCCTGCGTGGCCCTGTGCGCCACTGACCGTCGTGGTGGTCAAGATCACTCCGGAGCGGGCCCCCTTGCTCTTGAGGCGCGATGCGAAATAGGCGACGTCTTCGGATGAGACCTTGGCGTTCGCATAGTTCTTGCACTCAACGATCAAGACGGGCTCGAGGAAGTACAGACCGCTACGCACGGCATTGTTCGTGAAGATCAGGTCGGTCTCCATCGCTCCAAAAGCATCCAACTGGTCTCGCGCGACCAGGTCGACACCGGTGAACTTGCCAAACAAATACTCGCCGAGGTCCTCACACGCGCGCCCCTGTGCTGTGGTCGAGGGCGCTCGCCTGCCCGCGTGCAGAAAGTCAGAGACCCGATTGGCGCTATATCTCGCCACGAACTCGTCTCCCATGTGCGAGATCGTTCCGAATAGCGCGAACCCAGCGACTAAAGAGCGCCGATTCCCGTGAGAGCGAATCGGCCGATATCGTGATCAGAAATCGGCCATCGCGTTCGTCGACCTGAGGGTCGTCAAGTCCCCGCGCCTCACCAACGACCAGCACCCCGATGGTCGCCCCACTCGCGGCGAGTATTGAGAATACTTGCTCGACAGCCGCGCGCGAGGCCCGCGCCTTGAATTCGACTGGGATCGGATTGAATGGCGCCGCACCATCCACCCATGCAAGCGCATCTACGACCGAGGCGCGACCGCCGGTCACGTGCTTGGTTGCCCACGAATCGCCTCCTAGTGACGCGATGCCCCTGTCGCGTGCCAACGCGCGAAGCATGGTCGACTCGAACTCGGAAGATTCGATTTGGCGCGCCTGCGCTACTTTCTCGATGGTCGGATCTGTGGCGTCGGCAGCATACCGTGGTGGTCCAGTTTCGACCTTCTGGGCCGCAAGCTCCCCGCGGCGCGCGCGACGGTCGGCGGTCTTGGCGCCAAGCGCTTGAATCTGGAACGCGATGGCCTCAGTAGAAAGCGGCTCGATCAGCGTGTGAGCTAGCGCGGCCAGCGCGGGGGCTCGGACAGGAACAGGTCCAACGAAAACGAGGGGACGTTGAGCTCCTAAGGCAAGGCCGGCAAGAAGGGCCAACTCGGGATCGAGTGACTCCGAGCTCGTTGCTAAGAGAACAACGTCACACCAGCGTGCGGCTTCAGTCTCGGTCCGGCTGCCAATATTGCCTTGGTCCCCCTCCACTGCAAACCCGAGATCACGGAGCTCGCGCGCGAGCCCCGTTACGCGCCCGTCCGCGTCTGCGATCCAAATCCGCACCTGCGATTCCACAGCTCTGATCATGCCACGCAGCGTTGCTGCAACACGCCAAAAGCCTGATCGTCATGGTGCTCGAAGCAAGGGGACAACAGCCGCGAGAACTCGGACCAGCCCAGGTGGGACAACCCAAACCCACCAGATTCGCCTGGCGCGTGGCTGGAGGCTTCCGCCCACTGCTCCATCGTGCAAGTGCATTCGCTGTCGGTAAGATCGCGGGCAGGGAGAGGGGGCGCGATGGCTGGGAGAACCGTTGAGCAGCTCAAGGCTGAGTTTGCGGACGACGGGTGGCGAGCTCGGTTCGTGGAGTTCTGCGATCTGATGGAGATGCTCGGTGACTCGATCATCAGCGATGACTACGTGGTGCCAGATGAACTGAACGCAGCCATCAGGCTGAGCGAAGCGGGTCAAGCCATGATGGATCGGTTGACGCGAAAGGAAAAGGTCAACCCGAAGGATGCGCGCTTGATGTGCGCCCTCACGCTCGGTCATGCTGACCTGTTTGTCGACATCGAGACAATAGATCTGAATCGCCTCACGGAGGTTCTACATAGAGAATTTCTAGAGAAGGAGATCCAGTTCCCCTTCGTGTGGGGGCGAGATCTGTATGACGCATACGCAGGAAGCTATGAGCAAGAGAAGGACGTACTGACAAATGAGGAGACGCTGCGCCTGCTCAAGAAGCTCCCGCCGGGCGTTGTCCAGTACGGCGTCTTCACGGTCGGTCCATACGGGCTACAGCGTTCGCTCAGTTATCGTACCGTGCAAGGATACCGGCGAGTCCCTGCGTATCACTGTGCCGTACCGAGTTGCCAGGTGGTTCATCCCGTCTTTCTTCAGACTGGTCAGAACGCCGCGATTAACCGACATAGAGATAAGCTCGAAGAGTATCTTCAGAGCGAGTCAGAGGAATCCTCGGAATGGTGGTCTTTTGCTGACGCCCTGAGAGGCTCGATTGATGCTCAATACGGAGACCAAGGCGTTGGAGTTCTCCTCCCTCTCGTCGGGGACGTGCTCTCGGACTCTGAACTGAAGACCTTGGTCGCGGAATTGCTTGACGGGACGAGAGGTGAAGTTCGGCGCTCAGTGTCCGCCTTTGTCGAAGTTGCAGCCGCCGGTGACTTCGTTGATGCGCTCACGAGGGCGCAGCTTCTACAGATTTGCCTTATCGCTGATGAGCGCGCAGTCGGGGTCGTTCTCGACCGACTGGTTCGAGCTGGAACGATCGCGGTGCCGCGCGGAGAGGTGCGGCGGCCGGTGACTAACCGTCACGTTCGCTCGGGTGCATTCAGGCTCCGGGCTGAGTTGAGCTCACATGGATTTCGGTTCGTTTCAGATGACCCTGGTCTGGCGATTCTCCGTGAACGTCGGCTTCTCAACAAACTATATTTGCGAGACAAGGAAGATGACGTCCAAGAACTCGAGTGGCAACTCCGCGGGATCGACGTCGAGGACCTTGAGGAGAAGCTGGAGCTCTATTTCCGCTCCAAGACGCCACAGGAATCGCTCGAACGGTTGGCGCTGGCGCGCCGTGCGAACATGATCACCGCCTGCCACGAGGTCGGTATCGAGAACGCCGACGGCTATTCAGACGAGGAGATTATTGAGACCCTGTTGTGGAAGCTCGGATTTCCGATTGACGTCGATGACGACCCGCACGCGTCGTTCTGGAAGCGCCACGAGCGTCTCGCTGCGTTGGCTCAAACATCTACGATTGGTACTTCCGAAACATTCATGGAGGTCGCCGGAGGGTACTTTCCCGGGCTAGAAGGGTTGCTGCTTGACTCTCTCGCGTACACATCCTGGGCACTTCTCTCGGATCATCCGCGGTGTGACCAACCGTTCTCCTACGACGATGCGGGTGATCGAGAGGCAGGCTTGGCACTCCTTCAAACTGCTGTTTTGGACAACGAGGATTCCGCGCATCGACCGGACTACGAATCAGAAAAGGTCGAGATGCGGAACCTAATCGAAGGGTTCAGAACCCTAGCGCGCCATCTGGATGAGTGCCGCGCCACGCCTGAGCGGTACGTTCGCCCCGGAGATGAACTCCCTGATTTCGATGGAAAGACGGAACTCAAGCGCTTCGTCCTACGATCCACGGTCGCGTTCTTAGACCTGTCACAACCGAGCCAGGATCGTATTATCGACGGACTGGATGAGATTGCTAAGATCATGATGGGCGCGGAGGTGTTTTCTGTGCGCAATGACTACGCTCACTATCGGCGCAATGGCCCTGATATCGCAAAGCTCGAACGAGGGCTCGAAGCGATTCGTCAGAGCGTCACAAGGCTCGAGAACCTGGGCTTCTGTCGACTCGCGTTTTCCCCTTCCGCAGTTCGAAGTGATCGTTGGGGGCATGCGAAGCACGAATTTGCGGGTCCGAGGAGCTATGACCACGTGTTCTCACGTCCCACGACGCTCGATTGGATGGGACTTCCGGCGCTGTCCAAAACTCAATATTTGATGCGGGCCGCCAGTTTTGGTGATCCAAATGAAGTATTGCGTTTCACCAGACGCTATGAGAGCGACTATTCGAGACTCTGGAAGAGTTTTCCGAATCGCAGGCGTCTAAGGTCGGGGGCTCAATTGTCGGACGAGATCCCTTCTCATGAAAGTGATATCAAGCTCACGGCTGAGGGGCATAAATAGAAGCAGATTCACGAAGATCGAGAATGAGTTTGCCGAGTCGGAGAAGCGCGTGGCTTTCCCGGCCCGTGATTCGAGCAGATAGCCTGAGCTTCCGGACCGCCCGACTCGTCCGGACTGCACGCGCAGCGCCGCCCTGTCCCGTGTCGGCGCCGTGCGCGATGATGGCCTCATGGCCGAGATCAAGACCCAGCCCACGACGGCGGACGTCCCCGCGTTCCTCGAGGCGGCGACGCCGGAGCGCCGCCGGATCGACGGCCTCGCGCTCGCCGAGCTCTTCCGCGAGGTGACCGGCGCCGAGCCCGTGCTCTGGGGGCCGACGATGGTCGGCTACGGCACCTACCGCTATCGCGGCGTCAGCAGCGAGGGCGACTGGCCCAGGGTCGCGTTCTCGCCCCGCAAGGCGCAGCTGTCGCTCTACGGCCTGAAGGATCTGCCCGAGGGTGCGGCTCTCCTGCCGAGCCTCGGGAAGTACACCGAGGGGCGCGGATGCGTCTACGTGCGCACCCTCGACGACATCGACCTCGGCGTGCTGCGCCGCCTCGTCGAGATCGCGTGGAACCGCGGCGAGGATCCGGAGGGCTGAACCTCATGTCGAACGACCGCGCATCCGCTTTCCTCGCTCTGCACCACGGATCCGGCTTCGTGCTCCCCAACGCGTGGGATCCGGGATCGGCGCGCATGCTCGCGCAGCTCGGCTTCCCCGCGATCGCGACGACGAGCGCCGGGATCGCCTGGTCGCTCGGCGTGCCAGACGGCGGGGCGGTCGACCTCGACACGATGCTGGAGAAGGTCGCGGCGATCGTGGCGGCGGTCGACGTCCCGGTCACCGCGGATCTCGAGTCCGGCTACGGGGACGACCCGCAGGACGTCGCGCGCACTGTGCTGCGCGCGACCCAGATCGGCGTGGTCGGCGGCAACCTCGAGGACACGGACGGGGGTGCGCTCTTCGGCATCGACGAGGCGACCGACCGGATCGCCGCGGCCCGCGATGCGGCGCCGCGGGGGACCTTCGTGCTCAACGCCCGCACGGACGCGTACTTCTTCGGCGGCGCGGCGGATCCCTTCGCCGAGACCGTCGCCCGCGCGCAGCGCTACGTCGAGGCCGGCGCGGACTGCGTCTTCGTTCCGGGCGTGAACGACGAGGACAGCATCCGGCGCCTGGCCGCCGAGATCCCGGTCCCGCTCAACATCGTGGCCGGTCTCGCTTCGCACGTCATCCCGGCGCCGGAGCTCTTCGCGCTCGGCGTGAAGCGGGTGAGTCTCGGGGGCAGCCTCGCCCGTGCCGCACTGACCGCGCTCGAGCGCGCGGGGCGCGAGCTGATCGACACGGGCACGCTCGGCTTCCTCGACAGCGCCCTCCCTTATGCGGAGGTGCAGCGCCGGTTCGCCGACTGAGCGGCGCGGCACGGCAACACGCGGCGGGACTCGGCGTCGCCGACCGGGCCGGCCCCTGGCGAGACCGACCCGTGCGGCGACGAACGGCTCAGCGCCCGATGCTCGACATGTCGGCGTAGCGCTCGCCGGCCGCACGCGGGAGATCGGCGAGGACATCGAGCTGCTCCGCGGTGAGCGCGAGCGCGTCCGCGCCGACGTTCTCCTCCAGTCGAGACACCCGCTTGGTGCCGGGGATCGGTGCGATGTCGTCGCCCTGGGCGAGCACCCAGGCGAGCGCGACCTGAGCCGGAGTCGCGTCGAGGTCTGCGGCGATCCCCTCCACGGCATCGACGATCCGCAGGTTCGCGTCGAGGTTCTCCCCCGCGAAGCGCGGGTTGCTGCGCCGGAAGTCGCCGGCGTCCAGGTCTTCGGCCTTCCGGATCGCCCCCGTGAGGAAGCCGCGGCCGAGTGGCGAGTACGGCACGAGGGCGATCCCGAGCTCGCGCAGCACGGGCAGCAACTCCTCCGCGGGATCCCTGGTCCACAGCGAGTACTCGGTCTGCAGTGCAGTCACCGGATGCATCGCGTGCGCGCGGCGGATCGTGGCCTCGCCCGCTTCGGACAGGCCGTAGTGCAGGATCTTGCCCTCGGAGACGAGTTCGGCGAGGGCTCCGACGGTGTCCTCGATCGGCGTCTCCGGATCCATCCGGTGCTGGTAGTAGAGATCGATGCGATCGGTGCCCAGGCGCCGCAGCGAGCCCTCGACGGAGCGTCGCACGTTCTCCGGAGTGCCGTCGAGCGCCCGGCCGCCCTCGCTGCGGGCGTGCACGCCGAACTTCGTGGCGATCACGACGCCGTCGCGCCGCCCCGCGAGTGCGCGGCCGACGAGCTCCTCGTTCGTGAGCGGACCGTACATCTCGGCGGTGTCGAGCATGGTCACGCCGAGGTCGAGCGCGCGGTGGATCGTGCGGATGGACTCGGCCTCGTCCGTGTTCGCACCGGAGTAGAAGGCCGACATGCCCATGCAGCCGAGCCCGAGCCGGCCGACGGAAAGGGTGCCGAGAGTCGCGTGGTTCATGAGGGGAGCCTTTCGGAGTAGAGAGCGATCTTGAAGTCGATGGCGCCGAGGGCGTCGTCCAGCTCCGCCCGCCGGGCCAGCACGGTCTCACGGTGCTCGCGAAGCAGAGCGAGCCGAGCCGCGCGGGTGCCGTCGCCGGCCCGCGCGAGCTCGACGTAGCGTCGGAGCGTCGCGATCGGCATGGCGGTGGAGCGGAGCTTGCGGAGGAACCCGAGCCAGGCGATGTCGCCGTCGGCGTAGCGGCGGCGATCGGACGATTCGCGGTCGAGAGGGTTCAGCAGAAGCCCCTCCCGCTCGTAGTAGCGCAGGGTGTGCGCAGTCAGCCCGAGCTCGTGCGCCGCCTCGGAGATCGAGCGCGTCGTGATGGTTTCCGACATGCGCCCCACGCTACGACTTCGAGTGCACTCGAAGTCAAGGCGGGATCGAGATCAGCTCGCAGCCAGCACGGACAGCACGTTGCCCGCCGGATCGGTGAACCAGGCGATGTCGAGACCACGGCCCGGGGCGCCGTGCGCGATGCCCTTCTCGTCGGTGCCGAAATCGGGGTCCGTGTAGATCTTGGTGATCACGCCGCGGCCGTTGAGGTCGTCGACCGCCGCCTCGACGTCGTCGACCGGGAAGTTCAGGATCGTGAAGTTCGCGGGGGTGTGATCCGGCTTCGCATAGACGAGGATGGATCCGCCCTGCGGCAGGTGGATGTCGAGGAACCCCATCGGATTGGTCGAGACGTCGAAGCCGAGCGTCTCGCCGTAGAAGCTTCGGGCGGCGTCGATGTCGTCGACGCTGAACCCGCTGAACGCGTGCGTGGTCTGGAAAGCGGTCATGGTCCCAGCATGCGCTTCACGGAGGTGCGGGGTCCAGGGGCGATCCGTTCCCTCCGCGGTGCACGGTCAGGCGCTGAGGCGGATGCTGTCCGCCGTCACGGGCTCTCGGGGAGCAAGGCCTGCGGCGAAGCGCTCCAGCTCATCGAGAGCCGCGTCCGTCATCCGGAACAGTTCCGACCCGAGCGAGCCGGCCAGATGCGGAGTGATCATCACATTGGGCAAGTCGTAGAGCGGCGAATCCGCGGGGAGCGGCTCCGGATCCGTGACGTCGAGGATCGCATTGAGGCGTCCACTCGCGCACTCGCGCTCCAGCGCCGATGTGTCGATCAGGCTGCCGCGCGCCGTGTTGACGACGGTGGCGTGATCGCGCAGCGCCGCGAGCTGCCCCGCACCGATCATCCCGCGGGTCGAGGGCAGCTCCGGGGCGTGCACGGAGAGCACATCGATGCGCGGCAACAGCTCGTCGAGAGCGGTCAGCGCACCCCCTGCCGCCGCGACCTGTTCCGGATCCGCGAACGGATCCGCCACCAGGCAGGTGACGTCGTCGAGCTGCTGAAGCAGATCGACCACCCGGCGTCCGACGCGGCTGAAGCCGACAAGACCGATCGTCCGCCCGAAGTTGCTGAGTTCCCCGTAGCGGTCGGCGGTCAGGCCGTGGAGGCGCCGGGAGGCGCGATCGGCGGCGATGAAGGGAGCCTTCTTGCCGGCCATGATGATGGCGGCGAACGTGAACTCGGCCACGGGTGCGGAGTTCACCTCGGCGGCGGAGGTCGCCAGGATCCCGCGCTCCCAGAACTCGGGGCTGACCAGAGCGCGCACCGATCCTGCGCAGTGCAGCATCGCGCGCAGACGTGGCATCCGGCTGAGGAGTTCGGCATCCAGCTGCGGAGCGCCCCAGCCCGTGAGCAGGACCTCGACCCCGGCCAGCCGATCGGCGAGCGCCGGGTCGGCCGGATCGGCGATCCACAGCGGGTCGGGGACGGCGGCGATGCTGCGGAGCCGTGCGATGCGGGTGGCGTCGAACTGCGCGTCGAATGCCTCGCGCGACATCACGACGAGCGCTTCGGGACCGCCTTCTCGGGTCATGGTTCCTCCGCGGGAAAGCGTATACCCTAACCCCGTGACCGCCTTCGACGCCGCCCGTCTGATCCTGCCCCCGGAGGATCGTGCGCTCTCGCCGCGCACGGGGTGGACGCGCGCGCACTGGGCCGCCGTGGCGGACCACCTGCTGCTCTCGCTGCGGCCGTACTTCACGCCCGCCCGCAGCCAGGTGCGACTGCCGGGGCAGACCAGTAGCAGCGGGGCCGACAGCGACGGGCTGGAGGGCTTCGCGCGTTCCTTCATGCTCTTCGCCTTCCGCCTCCACGGCGAACGCGGGGAGGATCCGCACGGCTTCCTGGACTGGTATCGCGACGGACTCGTCGCCGGCACCGACCCGTCGAATCCGGAGCGATGGATCCTGCCCGCCGAGCAGGCCCAGGCCGAGGTCGAGGCCGCCTCGATCGCGCTCGGCCTGCAGCTCACCCGGCCGTGGCTGTGGGACACGCTCGATGCCGCGGCGCAGCAGCGCATCGTGGACTGGCTGGCCCTGAACCCCGCGGGCTGGTACCCCGACAACAACTGGCTGTGGTTCCGCGTCACCGTCGAGACCTTCCTCGCCTCGGTCGGCGGACCCCACGACCCCGCACGGATCGCCGCCGACCTCTCCCGCATCGAGGACTACTACCAGGCCGACGGGTGGTGGGCCGACGGAACCTGGCGCGCCTACGACTACTACTGCGGCTGGGCGATGCACCTGTACCCGCTGCTGTGGGCGGGATCGGAAGGCTCCGACGCGTTCGGATCCGGCGCGCTCGCGCCCGTGTTCCGCGCGCGGCTGACCGAGTTCCTCGATGACTATGTCGCGCTCATCGGGGCGGACGGCATACCGGTGCTGCAGGGGCGGAGCCTCATCTACCGGTTCGCGACAGCCGCGCCGCTCTGGATGGGCGCGGTCTCCGGCGCCACCCGGCTGCCGCTCGGCCTGCTGCGCCGGGCGGCCTCCGGTCAGCTGCGCGCGTTCGTGGAACGAGGCGCGATCGACGAGCGCGGTCTGCTCACGATGGGGCTGTTCGGCGAGTGGCCCGCGATGGCGCAGTCGTACTCGGGCGGCGGCTCGCCGTACTGGGCGTCGAAGGGGTTCCTCGGCCTCGTGCTGCCGGCGGACCACGAGGTCTGGACGGCCGCGGAAGAGCCGCTGCCGATCGAACAGGGCGATGTGCGCCGCGTGATCCGGCCCGCCGGCTGGTTGATCAGCGGCACCGCGGCCGACGGCATCGTGCGCGTGATCAACCACGGCGCGGACCACGCTTTCGAGGGCGACCGCATCGGCGACTCGGCGCTGTACGCCCGGTTCGGCTATTCCACTGCGACGCTGCCGCCGCTCACCGGCGCGACGATCGACGATCCCGCCGACAGCATGGTGGGCGCGCTCGATGCCGAGGGGCGGTCCACGCACCGCACCGGGTTCGCCCGTGGCGTGATCGGCGACGACGGCATCGCGGCGTTCGCAAGCTCGACGGCCGACGCGCACTGGGTGGACTCGAGCATCGACGCTCCGACGTACGACCACGGATCCGGACGCCCAGGCGTCGTGACGGACGGCCCGCTGCTCGCGACGACGAGTGTCATCCGCGGATCGTGGGAGGTGCGTGCGACCCGGCGGCTGCCTCGGGAGGGCGTCGCCGCGACGCCGCTGCCGGTGCGCGTGAGCGGCTGGCCGCTGACCGGGACTGCCGCGGCGATCGCGGAGAGCGGGGAGGCCTCGGTCGCGCTCGACCTGGATGGGGTGCGTTCCGAGCTGTGCGCGCGGTCGGGCGCGGCGACGGCATCGGTGCGCACCGAGACCGGCGTCTCGCCGATCGGCGAGATCACCTCGATCCCACGGCTCGACTTCGCCGAGGTGGGGGAGCGCGATGTCGTGATCGTGGCGGTCCGCCTGGGGCGCGGATCCGGGCCGCCGCCGTCGGCGCGCGCGGTCGTGACCGATGCGGGCGAGGCGCTGGTCGAGGTGACCTGGCCGGACGGCGCGATCAGCGCGGCGAGGATCGGCTGAGGGGGCCGCCACGTGGCGGGTCGACGGCGCGGATCCGGGCGCGCGCGGCGGTCGTGGACTGCGCGGGGTGCGACCAGAATCGTTCCATCCGCAGCGTCGCGGATCCGACCGACGATGGAGATCGTGATGACCACCCGCATCCACCCCGCCCCGCCCTTCGATCCCGAACTGGATGCCGCGCTCGGCATGGTGCGCGAGATGATCCCGCCGTCGCTGCTGCCGGAGATGATCCCGGCCCTGCGGCAGATGCCCGACGATCCGACGCTGGAGGCGCAGATCGCGGCCGTCGGCGCGGTGCACGAGGAGCGCACGATCGCCGGCTTCGAGGGCGGCGAGATCGTGGTGTCGATCTTCCGCCGTCCCGACCAGAAGACGCCCGGCCCGGGGATCTACCACATCCACGGCGGCGGCATGATCATCGGCAACCGATTCCAGGGCGTGCAGGGCTTCCTTCCGTTCATCGAGAGCCACGGCGCCGTGATCGTCTCGGCCGAGTACCGCCTCGCGCCCGAGTTCCCCGACCCGGTTCCTGTGGAGGACTGCTACGCCGGCCTGATCTGGACCGCGGAGCACGCGGATGAGCTCGGCATCGATCTCTCCCGCCTCGTCGTCGGCGGTGCGAGCGCCGGCGGCGGACTCTCCGCCGGCGTCACCCTGATGGCACGCGATCGCAAAGGCCCGGAACTGCGCGCCTCCCTGCTCATCTATCCGATGCTGGACGATCGCAACGACACCGTCTCGGCACACCAGATCCAGGGGATCGGGGTGTGGGACAAGACCAGCAACGACACCGGATGGGACGCCCTGCTCGGAGACCGACGGCACACGGACGCCGTGTCGATCTACGCCGCACCTGCCAGAGCGACGGACCTGTCCGACGTGCCGCCGACGTTCATCGACGTCGGCACCGCCGAGGTCTTCCGTGATGAAGACGTCGCCTATGCCTCGGGAATCTGGGCGGCCGGCGGAGACTGCGAGCTGCACGTCTGGCCCGGCGGCTTCCACGGCTTCGACGGGCTGGCGCCGCAGGCGCGGCTCTCGGTCGCGATGGTCGAGGCCCGCAACGCCTGGCTCGCCCGCATGCTGGACGCCTGAGCCCGGACCGTCCTCACCCGCGTAGGGTGGGCGGGGACGGCGGAAGGATGCTGCGATGAGGGAACTCGCGGGCAGGCTCAGCGCGCTCGATCCCGAGGCGAGCGACACGCTGCGGGTCATCGAGTACTTCGACAGACTCGTCGACGGCCGCGTCGGTGCGGAGGGGATGCTGCGCGGCGCCGCCGTGCTCGGCGGTGCGACGGTCGGCTACCGGCCGTCCGGGGTCGGCCCCGGGCGCCGGTTCGACGGAGAGGGATCCCTCATCGAGCCACGGCTCCCCGAGGACTGGCCCGCCGCGGGAGTCGGGGGCGACGGCGTCGTCTGGCTGGAACGCCGTGGTGAGCCGCATGCGAACGACGCGATGATCCTGGAGCGGCTCGCGCTGTCGCTGTCCTTGCTCTCCCGGCGGCTGGATCAGACGGCGCCGCACCGGCGCGCGGTCGAGGTCCTGGTCGCAGGCGATGCGACGCCCGAGGCGCAGGAGCAGGCCATGGCGCAACTCGGCTTCCCCGCGCATGCGACCGTCCGCGCGATCGCGATGCGGCCGACGGCGACGGTCGACGGCGGGTTCGCGCAGGCCATCGTCGCCACCCGGATCGGGGTCGTGCGTGCGGTGCTCGCGCCCGACGGCGCGACGCCCGCCGGTTCCGCGGGCATCGGCGTCGCGGCGCGGGGGCCGGCGCATGTGCAGGAGTCGTGGCGGTCGGCGCTGGTCGCCCTCCGGCTCACCGGCGATCGGGAGCCGGTGGTGCACGCCGACGACCTCGGGGCGCTGCTGACCCTCGCGGAGGAGGAGGATCATCGCCCCGCCGTCCATGCCGACGTCAGGGCCATCGACGCGGCGCTCGCCGCGGGCTGGGCGGAGCCCGTGCTGAGGGGCGTCGCGGCGGGGACCAGCGTCCGGGCCCTCGCGGTCGAGGCCGGGGTGCATCACTCGACGATGGAGGCACGGCGACAGAAGCTGCCGCTGCTGCTCGGCTACGATCCGAGCCTTCCTCGGGGGCGCACGCGGCTCGATGTCGCGCTCATGCTGCACCGCCTCGCGTATGCGCGCTTCGATGTGAGCTGACGCCGGTCCTGCGCCCGGCGCGGTCGGTCAGCCCGCGGTCGTGAGGCGGATCGCGTTCGCCCAGGGATCCTCGAACGAGAGGGTCCGCCCGTCGTCGCGCACGGGGACGCCGAAGTGCGTCATGCGCTCGGCGACGGATCCGAGGTCGTCCGCGCCGGGCAGGATGATGTCGACGCGGCCGAGGCCCAGCGCCGGGGAGCGCCGGCCCGCGCCCGCGCTGCTCCAGGTGTTCATCGCCATGTGGTGGTGGTAGCCGCCGGCGCTCACGAACAGGGCCGATCCGCCGAGCTCCGAGGTGGTCTCGAACCCGAGCCGGTGCACGTAGAACTCGCGGGCGGAGGCGACGTCGCCGACCGAGAGGTGCACATGGCCGACGCGCGCGCCGCCGACCACAGGGTCTGCGGTGCCGCTCTCGGTGAGATGCTCGCCGAGGAACGCGTTCGGATCCAGGTACAGGGTGCCCATCTCGATCCGGCCGTGCGCCCAGCTCCACTGCGTGCGATCGCGATCCCAGTACAGCTCGACCCCGTTGCCCTCGGGATCCGTGAAGTAGAACGCCTGGCTGACCAGGTGATCCGCGCTGCCGGTGAAGGTTCCAGGAGCGTGCTGTGCCACGGAGTACAGCGCGGCGGCGAGGGCCGCCTGCGTCTCGAACAGGATCGCCGTGTGGAACAGCCCCGCAGCGCGGGGGGCCGCGTGCGTCAGGTCCGGGCTGTGCTGCAGGATCACCACCGGCGTCGTGCCGCGGCCGAGCACCACGCGGTCGCCCTCGGCGGACAGCACCCGCAGCGCCACCGCGTCGCGGTAGTACGCGGTCATCGCGTCGAGATCGGCGACGAGCAGCGTCACGGCGCCCATCGCGGTGTCGGCGGCGAGGAGGTCGGAGCGGGATGAGGTCACGTTCTATGCAACCGAATGGACCGGGGATCCATTCCTGGCGGACGCACGTCCGCGGGGACGATTCGCGTCCGCGCGCGGCTCAGGGCCGCAGCGCCGCCTCCCAGCGCGTGCCCGTCGTGAGCAGCCGGGGCAGGCCCGCCACGAGCCCTCGGCGGGGGAGCGCGCTCATCATCGCGCTCTCGGCGGGCAGCCGGCGCTGTTCACCTCGGCTCAGCCGCTGCAGCGCGTGCAGCAGCGCGAGCGGGTGCGATTCGAGAGCGCTGTGCCCGTTGTCGATCTCGACGAGAACGGCGTCCGGCGCGGCCGCGGCCACGCGGTGTGCCACCGCGGCGGGCGTGCGCAGATCGCGCGAGCCGGTCAGCAGCACGGTGGGCCAGTCGAAGCCGGCCGCCGCCGCGGTCAGGTCGAACGGCTCGCCGGCGAACCGGGGGAACCGGTCGGCGACCGCCGCGTAGGTGAGCGAGGGGTCGAGGGCGGAGCCGTCCGGATCCGGCCCGAACCCCAGCTCGCGGAACGCGATCGCGCCGACCAGGTCGAACTCGTAGAACCCCGGCACGTGCGCCTCGGACTCGGCCTTGTCCACATACGCCTCCAGGGCCGACCACACCGACCCGTGCGGGCGGGAATCGTGGCGGGGTCGCCCGCTTCGATCCGTGCGCCGCGCATCGTGCAGGCGCTGGCGCAGCAGAGGCTCGAGCAGTCCCTCCCCGCCCAGTTCGTAGGCCGCGCGCAGCACGCCGAGGAGGATGCGCGGATCCGATCCGTCGTCGAGCAGCTCGCGCACCGCCGCGGCGATCCGGGTGTCCCCGTCGAGGAACAGGCCGCGGATCATCGCGCGCTCGGCGTCGCGGTCCGCGACCGACTGCAGAGCGGAGTCCAGCAGCATCCCGGCGACGCGGTCCGGGTGGCGGGCGCCGAACGCCGCCGCGACATAGCTGCCGTACGAGGATCCGGAGACGTGCGCGCGCTGCACGCCCTCCTGCTCGAGGACGGCGGCGAGGTCGTCGATCACATCGACCATGCGCATCGCCGACAGCGGCAGGCTGTCGCCGTCGAGGTCGGCCCTGGACAGGCCCACGCCGCGGTGCTCCATCATGATGACGTCGAGCCCGAGGGCGGCGGCCCTGCGCCGGAACCGGCGGTAGGGGAGCACGGATCCGAGTCCCGGTCCGCCGGGGATCACGACGACCGGCACCGCGGAGGGCGGCCCGCTGCGCACGTACGCGAGATCGAAGGCCGGCGCGTTCGGCGTTGCCGGGCGGCGCACACGGTGCACGCCGCGCACGGATGCGGCGAGCAGGCGGGGCAGTGCGCTGGGCGCCCGCGCCTCGCGCCCCGCCTCGTTCCTCACCGTCGCCATGCGTCGATTATGCGCGCCCGGCGTTCGGCGGGCGCTGTCCGGCGGCTATCAGCGGGGTTAAGGTTCGAGTCGGGCGCTTCGACGGGCTCAGCGCGAGGGGTCACGGCTCAGCGCCCGGTCAGGCCTCGGGCTTCGCCATCGCCTCGACAGCGTCGTCGGCCTCGGTCACGATCGCGGCCATCGCCGTGGCGGCCGCCTCGGGGTCGCGCGAGGTGATCGCGGCCGCGACGTCCTGATGCAGCCGCAGCGCGGTCTCATCTGCGCGGTGCGGCATGAGCGCGTGGGCCGTGCGTCCGTGCAGCAGCTCGGCGACCACGTCGGTGAGACCGGCGAGGTAGGGGTTGCCCGAGCCGCGCAGCACGGCGGCATGGAAGTCGATGTCGTGCTGCAGGTAGACGGGCTCGTCGGCCCGATCGCCGTGCTCCACCATCCCGAGCACCGCCTTCACCAGCGTGGCGCGCTGCTCGGGCGAGGCGTGCGCGGCGGCGAGGCGGGCGGCGAGCGGCTCGATCGCGGAGCGCAGCTGGCTGAGCTCGTGCAGAGCGCCGAGCCGGTCGGATCCGTCCAGCCGCCAGCGGATCACCTCGGGTGCGTAGGGGCTCCAGCGCTCGGGGGGCAGGACCTCGACGCCGGCCCTGCGACGCACCTCGACCAGGCCCATGGTCTCGAGCACGCGCACCACTTCGCGCATCGCGGAGCGGGAGGCGCCGTACTCCGCGGCGACGTCGGCGGTGAGCAGCCGGGCGCCCGGCGCGAGCTCGCCCTCCACGATGCGCATGCCGATCGTGTCGAGCAGCCGGCGGTGCTGCGCGGATGCCGCCTCGCGGGTCCCTTCTGCCATGAAGCCCATTATGGCGATAGCCCGGCAAGAACGACGTCGGAACCCCTTGTAGATCTGCGTATAGCAGACCAGTGCTTGATTAAGTCCTACTTATCGCTTACGCTGAGGCGAAATCTCTCCGCCAGACCAAGGAAGCTCATGGCCATGTCATCGAACCTTCTCGCCGCCGTTCCCGGAACGCTCCTCTCGGCCGCAGATCCCGTCCCGCCCACGACGACCGCCCCAGAATGGGTGCTGATCCTCGCCGCGCTCATCGGCATCGCGACCATCGTGGTGCTGATCACCTGGGTCAAGCTGCATCCGTTCCTCTCGCTCCTGATCGGTGCGCTCGTCACCGGACTCGTCGCAGGCATGTCCGCGACGCAGACGGTCACGAGCTTCTCGAACGGCTTCGGATCCACCGCCGGCGGTGTCGGCGTGCTGATCGCCCTCGGGGCGATCTACGGCAAGCTGCTCGCCGACTCGGGCGGGGCGGACCGGATCGTGGACACCCTGGTCTCCCGGGCGAGCGCCGCGGCGCTGCCCTGGGTCATGGGCCTGGTGGGTGCGCTGATCGGCCTGCCGATGTTCTTCGAGGTCGGACTCGTGCTGCTCGTGCCAGTGATCATCCTGGTCGCCCGCCGCTCGGGCGTCTCGCTCATGAAGATCGCGATCCCGACGCTCGCGGGGCTCTCCGCCATGCACGGCCTGGTGCCGCCGCACCCCGGACCGCTCGCCGCGATCAGCCTGATCGGCGCCAACCTCGGTCTGACGCTC
Organism: Microbacterium sp. NPDC056052; assembly: GCF_042266785.1. Taxonomy (NCBI): domain Bacteria; kingdom Bacillati; phylum Actinomycetota; class Actinomycetes; order Micrococcales; family Microbacteriaceae; genus Microbacterium; species Microbacterium sp. NPDC056052. Next base: position 8,483 of record NZ_JBHJWV010000005.1, on the reverse strand, counting down.
GCCTTCGGCGTCCTCGTCGCGATCCCGACCGTGATCGTCGCCGGACCCCTGTTCGGCCGCCTCGCCGCCCGCTGGGTCGATGTGCCCGTGCCCGCGCTGTTCCAGACCGCCGAGGACACTGCTCAGCCCGGTGAGACCGAGACCGTGCAGGCGCGCAAGCGTCCCGGCTTCGGCACCACGCTGTTCAGCATCCTGCTGCCGGTCGTCCTGATGCTGCTCTCGGCGATCGTCGACATCGTCGCCCCGAACGACACCTCGGCGTTCAAGGGCATCGTCGACTTCCTCGGCAAGCCGGTCATCGCGCTGCTCATCGCCGTGCTCGTCGGCATGGTCGTGCTCGGCCGCGGAGGCGGTATGTCCTCGAAGCAGGTCGGCGCCTCGGTGTCGGCGTCGCTCCCCGCGATCGCCGGGATCCTGCTCATCGTTGGCGCCGGCGGCGGGTTCAAGCAGGTGCTCGTCGACTCCACGATCGGCACGGTGATCGCGCACGCCATCTCGGGCATCGGCGGGGCGCTGCCCGTCGTCCTGTTCTTCGCCTGGCTCGTCGCGGTGCTCATCCGCGTGGCCACGGGATCGGCGACGGTCGCGACCATCACGGCCGCCGGCATCCTGCAGCCGCTTGTGCACGATCTCGGTCTGTCGCCTGCGGGAGCCTCGCTGCTGGTGCTCGCGATCGGTGCCGGATCCGTCTTCCTCTCGCATGTCAACGACGCGGGATTCTGGCTGATCAAGGAGTACTTCGGCCTGAGCATCCCGCAGACGCTGAAGTCGTGGTCGATCATGGAGTGCCTGATCTCGGTCGTGGGTCTCGCCGGTGTCATGATCATCGGCGTGTTCGTGGGCTGATCGGGGGGACGAGACGATGATGACGACGCAGACGGTGCCGCCGACGATCCTCGTGGTGATGGGGGTCTCCGGATCGGGCAAGAGCACGCTGGCCGGAGTGCTGGCCGGGCGCCTGGGCTGGGCGCTCGAAGAGGGGGACGATCTGCATCCCGCGGCGAACGTCGCGAAGATGGAGGCCGGGATCCCGCTCACCGACGAGGACCGCCGTCCGTGGCTCGAGCTGATCCGCGAGTGGATCGTCGCGAAGCAGGACGCCGGGGAACCGGGCATCGTGACCTGCTCGGCGCTGAGGCGCAGCTACCGCGAGATCCTGGCCCGCCCCGGCGTGGAGTTCGTGCATCTCGAGGGCACCAAGCACGATCTCGCCGAGCGGCTCGGCCGTCGGCTCGGGCATTTCATGCCGGCCTCGCTCCTCGACTCCCAGCTCGACACGCTCGAGCCGCTCGGGCCCGACGAGGCGGGTTTCGTCGTCGACGCCGCCCTGCCCGTGCAGGATGCCGCGCAGCAGGTGCTCGACTGGCTCGAGGAGCACGGGACGCCGACGCGCCCCTGACGGAGCTCGGGGTCCGCCGAGCGGGGCGGACCCCGGTTCCGTTCCTGGATCCGGGTCCACGGCTTGCGACCGGGCGCGTCGGTGCCACAATGGCCCCATGGGGAACGCAGGTAGCGTCGAACTCGAGTCGGCCAGGGTGGTCCGGCTCCTGCGCGACTCGATCCTGTCCGGGCAGCGCCGATCCGGTGACCGCCTCATCGAGCGGGACATCGCGGAGGAGCTCGCAGTGAGCCGGCTTCCGGTGCGGGAGGCGATCCGGCAACTGCTCGCGGAGGGGATGCTCACCGCACGTCCGCGGTCGTGGGCCGTGGTGCGTCAGTTCACCGACGACGACGTGCGCGACATCGCGCAGGTGCGCGACGTGCTGGAGGTGCTCGTCTTCGAGATCGCCGCGCTCCGGCACACGTCGGGCGGGATCGCCAGGGTCGAAGCGACGCTCGAACGGGAGTTCGCGGCCGCGAGGGTCGGGGATGCGGCTGCGGCGCATGCGGCGGGCGCGGAGTTCCACCTGGTCATGGCGGAGCTCGCCGAGAATGCGACGGTCAACGAGATCCTCGGCATGATGCGCGGGCGCCTGCTGCTGCTCTTCAACGATCACGACGACCTGATCGCGATGGCCGAGGACCACGCCCGCATCTTCGAGTCGTTCGCGGCGCGGGACACGGCGACCCTGCGGCTGCGCGTGCAGCGGCATCTGCGCGCCGGCACCGCGACGGCCCTGCGCAAGCTCGCCGCCTACAACGCCGAGACGGCCGCGATCCGCGCGCGTGCGGCAGCGGCGCGCGAGGACACGCGCTCCGTCCGCGAGGACACGCGCCCTGTCCGCGCGGAGGCGACCGCCCGCGAGGACGCGTCCGTCGCCGGCGAATGAGGTCAGCGCGGCGACATCGGCGTCGTCGTGTCGATCGCCTCGCGCAGCGGATGCCGCATCGGCCCCCAGTAGCGCACAGGCGCGAGCCGGACGAGCGCGTCCACGAGGCGGGTCTCTTTGCCGATCAGGGTGCGGGCCCTGCGCTGCAGGGTGGCCCGCACGATGCGCTCCGCGGCGTCGGCAGGCTCCATGTGGTACATCGCGGCCTGCGCGGCGGCGGCCCGTCCCGCGACCCCGGGATCGATCGAGGAGGCGTAGCGCCCGTGCAGGATGATGCCCGTGCGCACGCCGGAGGGGTAGACCGCGCCGACTGAGACCGTGGACCCCTCGAGCTCGTGCAGGAGGGCCTCGGAGAACGCGCGCACGGCGAACTTCGTCATGGAGTAGGGGATCCGGCCGCCCGGGGAGGCGAGTGCGTAGATGCTCGCGATGTGCGTGATGTGCGCGGCCGGGGAGCGGCGCAGCGCGGGCATCAGCGCCTTGGTGATGGACACCGTGCCCCAGAGGTTCACGTCCATCAGCCAGCGCATCTCTTCCATCGTGAGCTGGTCGAGGGACCCGAGCATCGAGGATCCGGCGCACGTGATCAGCGTCTGCAGCTCGGGATGCGCGGCCGCGATCTCCTCGCCGATCGCGGCGACCGCGGCGTCGTCGCGCAGGTCGACGGGATGCACCGTCACGGTGCTGCCGGCGGCGCGCAGCTCGTCGGCGACGAGAGCGAGTCCCGCCCGGTCGCGGTCGATGAGCGCGAGGTTCGCACCGCGGCGCGCGAGCGCTCTGGCGGTGTCGGCGCCGATACCGTGGGCGGCGCCGGTGATGGCACTGCTGCGCCCTGATGCGTCGAGAACGGGCAACGCTCCTCCTACCGCTGCGCCCTCGCACGCTTCATCGCATGCGTCGGGTGGGCGCAGACGCTGGTCCCATCCTGCCTCATGGTCCTGCTCCCGCGGAACGGGAACCGGTACGCTCGATGTCAGAGGAGGTCGGAGTGGGAAAGAGTGCGGACGCCATCGCCGAGGGCGTGGCGATCGCCACGTCTGCCGCCCGTCTGACCGTCAAGAACCACATCCTCGTGGGCACGATCGCACAGGGCGGATCCTTTGACGTCTCCAAATACATGAACGACGCGCGGGAGGCGCTGCTCGCGCTCGCCGCGGAGTCGGAGGAGGCGGCGAAGCTCGCCACCAAGCTGCGCAAGCGCGCGCACGGCCGGTACTCCGACCCGCACGGCACCCACGACTACCGCGACCGCGACGTGCGCAACCTCAAGCGGCGCGCGAAGCAGTCCTCGGCGGTCGCGGATCGCCTCCGTGAGATGGCGGAGGATGCGGAGACACTGCGCTTCCTCGTCGAGGCCGCCCGCGCCGCGGCCTGGGGTGACGTGGCGGGCAACCTGCAGAGCCGGCTCACGGTCGAGGCGATGCGGCCGGACGAGGATCCCGACTACGTCACCATGCGCGAGGCCAGGATGCAGGCGCTGCGGCTCGTCGACCTGCAGGCGCTCGCCTCCGATCAGCGCGCGCGCCGCAAGAACCGCGAGAAGGCCGACAAGGTCGCGGAGAAGGCCGACAAGGCGGCCGCGAAAGCGGCGGAGCGCGAGGAGAAGCGCGCCGCGCGGCAGGTGCGCTGACGGACGGCGCGCCCGGCGGTCGTGCTCGCGACGCTCTCGATTCGCGTTCCGGGCCGGCTCTGGGGTATTGTTGACGAGGCCCGCGAGAGCGGGCGGTCTTGTGAAAGACCGGATGCGCCTGTAGCTCAATGGATAGAGCATCTGACTACGGATCAGAAGGTTGGGGGTTCGAGTCCCTCCAGGCGCACACTGTGTTGAGACAGTAAGAAGCCCCGGTCAGTCGAAGAAAATTCTTCAGCTGACCGGGGCTTCGTTCGTCTCTACTGATCCGCCCCGTGCCCTTAGCGTGCCCTATGGGCTCGACGAAATGCTGGTGTCCGCGCGTTCCCGGATCTGATCGACCAACTGGCGAGTGATCCGTCCACGCGTCTGGCTGTTTGCGTTCTGGCCAGCGAGCGCGTCACGATGTCCCGTTCCGCGACGGCTCGACCGTCATCAAGCCTCGTAGAACTTCAGGTTTCTCTTGCCGTCTAGAAGGCTTCCCCCGTAAGAGACCAAGCGCACGCGGTTCAGCGCCTCCCCGACCTGTGGCTAGCGGACTACCGCTGCTAGTGCCAGCGGACGTCTCCTTTCGAGATCTCGAGCATCGCCTCGCGTGACACCTCACGCCAGGGCATGTCGGTCGTGTCGTACTCGACGAGTTCGTAACTGCGGCCGCAGCTCCTCCAACTCCTGCATGGGGCGGCGTTCGGTCTCTCGTCCCACGGCAGCGTGGCGAACCGGAGGAGTGCGGCCATCGCTTCCTCCCGCTGCGAATAGGTGCCGATCTGCTCCGCATGAAGCTCATCCTCGATCACGAACATGCTCGGGCGTCCTTCCTTCACGGGCGAGCGTTCGGCGCCCAATACGCGCGCGAGGCCAACGTTCACCTTGGCTCCTTGCGCGAGGTCTAGGCTTCCGACGCGGCTCGCACCTCCGCGTCCGCGCGCTGATCCATGTAGCGCTTGTAGACGTCAGGACTCGTGTAGATCCCGCTGCGCCACCCAGTGAGCCGCAACGGTGTGATCGCCCGTGCGAGAATCCTCAGCTCTGTATCGTCGCTGGCCGCGTCTTGAAACGCCTGGTCGATCGCGACTGATAGTGGCTCATGGCGGCCGTCGAGCAGGAGGTCGAATCGCGTCAGCAGATCGCGTGCATCGATGTCGAGCGCCGCTTGGTCCATTCGAGTGAGTGGCCTGGCATACGATCGCGCTACCAGCGCGTGCGTGAGGTCACGGATGCTCTTGTCTATCGCTCGATTCCGGCGCGCACGTTCTGCTCGTTTTTCAGTCAAGGCGTCGCGGATCCACGGGATCACGGCACTGCTGACCAACGCGATCACTGCACCCAAGATCACTGCCAGGCCGCTGTCCATGCTCCGCACTCTATCGACGATGACATGCATGCGACATGTCTGCCAGACTCACCGCGATCGGACACCCACCTGAACGGGAAGACACACACGTTCGCTTGTGGCGACGCGGGAAATTTCCGATGTGGGACTACCTCACGCCGGCAGGTGTGAGGACACCACGCGCATAACCATCATTCCGACGCAAGATGCGGTCCACAGCGCTGAGGTGGGATTGGCCAGGTGCCCCCTGGGCCAACTTGCTCAGGGCCATGATCGCGGGATAGATCCCCTGCGGGTGATACACAACATCTCGCGGGCGTTCTCGTTTGTTGAGCGGGAGTGGGCACTGCGCAGTGAGCATCCGGTTCCACACCTGCCCGTGGTGAGCGCACACGTTCCGTAGCGCGGATAGCGACTGCAGCGTGCGGGGGAATGTGTTCCTTGAGAAGCTGAAGAAGTCGGCGAGCTCTTCTCTCATCGTGGGCGAATCGAGGGATTCGATCAGCCACGCGATCTTGCCGAAGCTCAGCACCTCAACCGCGACCCAGATCGGGACTTCTGCTACGTCAGAGCCGTGGCGGTAGTGAGCAATCGTCGGGTGCTGCGAGTTCTGCAGGTCCTCCTTCACCCGCCGGATCCTGTTGAGCGCGTCCGGCGAGTCCGACAGGTGCTTCGTGGGGTCGAGGTAGAACGCTTGGCAACCGAACTCACGGCCAGCAACATGGGCGAACCTCGTACGCACGGCTTGCTCGACAGTCGACAGCGGGATCATGAGGCGCAAGCGGAGTTCATCATCGCGCTCGATGAGATGGACGATCTGATCGAAGCTGGCGCCGGACAGGTAGTCGTTCTTTCCCGCGGCGGGGCGCTCTTGGAAGTGTCGGGAATACCCGGTGAAGCGGTAGTAGTTGATCCTCCGCAAGGTGTCGGCAGCCCGAGTGCGGTCCTCAATCACAAGCCCGCGCTTATCGGCGAGCAGCGCGACGAGGTCGGCCGTCGACTTGTGATCCTTCATAGAGAAACTCTGACACAAAGAGAAGGCCCCTCCGATTTCAGGAAACTCAGATGAGTTCTAGCCTTGGAGGGGCGCTGTCGCGACAAGCCTACGCGGATCCGGGGACGCGACAAAGCCGGTTTGGGATCCTCATGAAAACCCATAGCCATCGGGGAAATCCGTTGTAGGTAGCCCACAGGCCGAGGGGTTCGCCGCTGCGAGACGCCAGGTAGGGCTCAACGTTCGACTCTCCTGATTGGGGTTACGTTGCCGCGCTGGTGCTCGCACTTCTCGCCGTCAGCCCACGCCTCAGTACAGTCCTCACTGATCAGCCACCGGCAGTTCTTCGCCCGCTGAGTGTGGGTGGTGGACGTGCCAGCCTTCGGCGCTCTGGTAGACGTCGAAGACGAACAAGTCGCCGGCGTCGTCGGTCCCCTGGAAGCGCCACTCGTACCGCGGGTGCGGGTTCTCCACTGGCACCGACCAGATCGAGTGCACCTTCGGCGCCGATCATCTGCGCGCGATCCACGGCTACCTGTTCCAGGACGTCTACGACTGGGCCGGCGAGTTCCGCACGGTCAACATGGGCAAGGGCGGCGCGGTCGGATTCGCGAGCGTGCGCAACGGCGAGGCCGAGCAGCTGCTCGAGGGCGTGTAGGAGTTCGTTCAGTCCTACGACTGGGCGCAGCTGGACCGCAGCACCGTCGTCAACAACGCGGCGGTCGTCTTCGCCTACGTCAACCAGGTCCATGCCTTCCGCGAGGGCAACGGACGAACGTGTAAGACGTTCATGGAGCACGTCGTCGAATCGACGCCGTACACGCTCGACTTCTCACGCATCGACGCCGACCGGTGGAACGAAGCGTCGGGGATGAGAAGGCCTCAGCCGGGCCGAATCTGGATCGATCCGACGCCGCTGCTGCCGGTGTTCGATCGCGCGGCCGTCGACCGGCCGCCGGCGGGGGGCGGACGATCGAGCGTGAGCCGCATCGAGATCTCAGAGCCGCGAGCTAGCCCGGATCCGCCGTCGACAGCACGAGGGTGGCCACCAGCGCGTTTCTTACGCCGCCGCACCGTGGCCGTGGAAAGGGCGCCGGCCGTCCGGAGATCGGCCGGTAGCGCGGCTGCGGAACTAGGCACGGGGCGGGGGCGGATCGAACATCGGCGGCCACCGGGTTGTTCGGTCATAGGTGAGGTCGGCGAGTTCCGTCTCGTCGAGGTTCGCGCCCGTGAGCTTGGCGCCGGTCAGATCTGCCGAAACGAGTGTGGCGGCTTCCAGATTTGCCCCGACGAGTCGCGTGCTCCGGAGGGTCGATTGGGTCAGGTCCGCTCCGATGAGGCTCGCATCTTCCAGGTTCGCGGAGGAGAGATTCGCGGTCCTGAGGCGGGCGCTCGCAAGATTCGATCCGTACAGCTGCGCGGCCGCGAGATTCGCGAGCCCGAGTCTTGCGTTTATGAGGATTGCGCCGTTGAGCTTTGCCATGGGGAGGTTCGCCCCAAAGAGGTTCGCCCCAATGAGATTCGCCCGCCGAAGGTCAACGGACGGCAAGTTAGTCAGCGACAGGTCGATCGGGTGAGTCGGCGGGGACATTTGGGTGATCCGAGACACGACGAGTGCGGCGGCCCTGATCGTAATGCCGATCTCCGCCGGCTCCTCGTCGTCCGCGCCCCCTTTCCTGTGGGGCGACTTGTGTCTGAGGTAAGACGTGAGGACATCCAGGATCGTTTGGCGATCCCTCGGCGAATCGGCCGCGATGCGCTCCAGCGCGTAGATGCCGCCGAGTCTGATCGCGACGGATTCGTCGCCGAGTTGCTTGATCGCCTCCGTGTAGCGCGTCGTGTAGTTAGCGTCCTGCGCTAGGTGTACTGACCCGGGTCGTTGTTGACGTAGGAGAAGCCTCCGGTGTCGAGTTGGAGCTGTCTAGTTCTTCGACTCGTTCACACGGAGGCTTCTCGTGTCCCACGCTAATGCCCGGCTGACGCCGGCGGGCAGGTTGATCATGGTCCAGCGCATCCAGTCGGGGCGTGCGGTCGCGCATGTCGCGGCGGAGATGGGTATCTCCCGCACGACTGCGTGGCGGTGGTGGCGCAGGTTCCGCGAGCACGGCCGCGCGGGTCTGATCGACCGTTCCAGTGTTGCCCGCTCGCACCCGAACCGGATGGGCCCGTGCCAGGAGACGCGGGTGCGGATCCTGCGGCATCTCACCCGCCGTGGGCCCGTGTTCATCGCGACACGGCTCGGGATGCAGGCCTCGA
>NZ_JBHJWV010000004.1:64386-360400 GCF_042266785.1 Microbacterium sp. NPDC056052 | reverse complement strand
ACTGCACGCCTGGCCTGCAGTCTCGTCGCCCAGTTGGAGTCTCGCGGTAAAGAAGGGCGCGCGGGCCACTCGGGGATCCTGCAGGCTGCTCTTCGTAGACTGGCGCCATGGTGCAGTCGGCGGGGGTGCAGGCGCCAGGCGCGCGGTCGCGCCGGGCGCGGGCTGCGCGGCGCCGTGCCCCGCTCTGGTCCGACCTCGCCCTGCTCGCGCTCGTGGGCGCCGTGCTCGTGGCCGCGCTCGCCGCCGGCGGGCTCACCGCGTACCGCGAGTTCTACAGCCCTTCCGCGTTCGTCACCCGCTATCTGACGCTGCTGAGCGAGGGAAGAGCCGCCGACGCGCTGCAGCTGCCCGGCGTCGCGCTCTCGCACGGCGACCTCGACAGCGAGGCGTTCCGCTCCGCCTCCGACGCGCTGCTGCGCCGCGACGCGCTCGGCACGCTCACCGACATCACCGTGACCGACGAGCACCCCGACGGCGACGTCACGGCGGTCACCGTGCAGTACAAGGCCGGCGGCCACCTCGGAACCTCCACGTTCCGCGTCGCCCAGGACGGCTGGATCGGCGTCGCCCCCGCGTGGGAATTCGCGCAGAGCCCGCTCGCCGTCATCTCGCTCACGGTGCGCGGATCCGACCGGTTCTCCGTGAACGGCTTCGACCTCGACCGCCGCCAGGTCGCCGCGCAGGGCGCGGACTCGTCGCCGCTCGACGCGGTGCCGATGCTCGTGTTCTCCCCCGGGCTCTACTCGGTGTCGGTGAAGACGTCGACCGCGACCGCGAAGGGCATGGGCGTGCTCGCCGACAAGCCGCTCGCCGATGTACCACTGGATGTGCAGGCCACGCCCACCGAAGCCTTCGTCACGGTCGTGCAGCAGCGCGTCAACGAGTTCCTCGGCCAGTGCACGACGCAGCACGTGCTGCAGCCCACCGGCTGCCCCTTCGGGATCAGCGTGTCGAACAGGGTCATCGACGGCCCGACCTGGAGCATGGTCGAGAACCCCGACATCACGCTGCAACCGGACGGCGAGGGCTGGAAGATCGTGCCCGCCCCGGCCACCGCGCATGTGCAGCTCGAGGTGAAGTCTCTGTACGACGGATCCGTGTCGCACGTCGACCAGGACGTGCCGTTCGACGTGGACGGCACGATCCGGTTCCTGCCCGACGGATCCGCCTCGATCAGCATCACGTCGCCCGAGCAGTCGGCGCCCCCTCCCGGGTCCGAGGGCTGATCCGAGGACTCGTGCCCTGCCCGAGGGCCGATCCGGGCGGTCAGCGCCCGCGAGTGGCGGCGCGCCGGTCCTTCTCGGCGAGCTCTGCGAGCCGCGCGTTGTACTCTTCGAGCTCGGCGTCGCCCGAGCGATCGGCGGCCCGGTCCTGACGCTTCTGCACCTTCGCGTCGCTGCGGCTCCACTGGATCGCGACCGTGATGGCGAGGATCAGGGTCGGGATCTCCCCCACCGACCAGGCCACGCCACCGCCGACGTACTGGTCCTGCAGCGGTGTCGCGCCCCATGTGCGCCCCATCGCACCGAACCACTCCGCGACCATCAGGCCCGACTGCATCATGATCGCCATGCCGAAGAACGCGTGCGTGGCCATCACGGCGATGAGGGTGATGAGCCGGCCCGCGTACGGCAGCCGCCGCGGAATCGGATCCGCCCCCACCAGGGTGAGCACGAACAGGTACCCCGAGATCAGGAAGTGCATCGTCATCCACTCGTGTCCGATGTGATCGGTCATCGCCCAGCGCACGAGGTCGGTGAAGTAGAACGCCCAGAGCGACAGGACGAAGATCGCCGCCGCCACGAACGGATTGGTGACCACGCGCGAGAACGGCGAGTGCACGGCCCACAGGATCCACTCCCGGCCTCCCCGGGTGCCGTCGTCCCGCTTGTCGATCGCGCGCAGGGCGAGGGTGACCGGGGCGCCGGCGACGAGCAGCAGCGGGATCGCCATCGACAGCATCATGTGCCCGAGCATGTGCACGCTGAACAGCGTCTCCTGGTACGCGTTGATCGCGCCGCCGGTAACCCACACCAGCCCCAGCAGGCCGAGGATCCAGAAGACGGTGCGATGGATCGGCCAGGAGTCGCCGCGCTTGCGGAGACGCAGCACGCCGATCGCATACAGCGCGATGCCGAACGCCGCGGCGGTCGCCCAGATGAGGTCGATGTTCCACGCGGTGATCCAGCGGAGCGGGGTGAGCTCCGGCGGCAGCGGGGATCCGGTGAGGATCTCGGCGGGCGTGCGCACGGTCGCCACCTCGAGCCCGGTGGGCGGAGCCGTGCGCGAGAGCGCGGCGGCAAGGCCCGAGGCGATGCCCATGAGCGCGAGCTCCAGCAGCACCAGCGTCCAGAACGGGCCGGATCCGCCCGCGTCGAGCTTCGGGATCAGGCGCGTCCGGTAGCGGGCGCCGAGGGCGCCGAGCAGGATCAGGACGACGGCCTTCGCGATGATGAGGCCGCCGTACGGCGTGAGCATGCCGGCCCAGTCGCCCACGGCGACGATCGAGCGGGCGACACCGGAGACGGCGACCACGATGTAGGCGGCGAGGGCGAGCGAGGAGTAGCGGCGCACGACGTCGGCGAAGCCGCTCGCGCCCTTCGCCTTCTTCGAGCCCTGGAGGGGGCTCGCGGGCTTGGCGGACCTGGCGGGCTTCGCCGCTTTCACGCCGGGGTTCGCGGCGCTCATCGCGGCGTTCGCGCCGGCCGCGGTCGCGCGGCCGTCGCCACCGAGCTCGCTGCGGGATCCGCGCAGCACGATCAGCAGCACGAGGCCGCCGATCCACACGGCCGCGCCGATCGTGTGCAGCAGCAGGGAGTTCACGGCGGCGTCGTGACCGCTGAGCTCGCCCGCGTGGCCCTGCGTGGCGAGCGGGACGAACGAGGCGGCGGCGAGGATCGCAGTGAGCAGGGTGGCGGTCCAGCCACGGAACGCGAAGGCGGCGATCGTGATGACGGCCCCCGCGAGCACGGTCATCAGCCAGGCCTGCCCCAGCGGGAGCTCGAGCAGGAACCGCCCCAGCTGTGCGCCGAACTCCGGTCCTGCGCTGAGCTTCACGCCGAGGGTCTGCAGGAACGTGAACAGGCCCGCCACGGCGCTCGCGACCGTGTAGACGGCGGCGCCGATCGAGGCGGTGTCGAGCGCGATCTCGAAGGAGCGGGCCCCGCTGCGGAGGGAGAACAGCGCGAGCACGAGGGACCCGAGCATCGCGGCGGCGCCCAGGTTGCTGATCGTCTTCACGACGGGAAGGCCCCAGCGCACGACGGGACCGGGGTCGAGCAGCAGGTTCGGCGCCGCGCCCCCGCCGAACGCGAGGCCGGCGATGACCGCGAGGATCCCGGCTCCGACGAGGATCACGGGACCGGCGATGCGCAGGGTCGGGGATCCGGCGGGCAGGGCGGAGCGGGCGGCATCCGACCCGGTCTCGGGGCGGACCCCGGTGGCGGGGCGATTCACCCCTCCACCCTATTCCGGTGTCGCTCGGGGTCTGCCGGGAGCGGACTTCGCTCCGGGGACAGGGTCCGGGCATCGGGGCGGCACGCGAAAGGCCGCCCCTCCGAGGAGGGACGGCCCTGCGAGGCGAAGCCGAATTACTTGACGGCGGCCTTGAGCTTGGAACCAGCGGTCACCTTGACGCGCTTGCCGGCCGGGATCTTGATCTCGGCGCCGGTCTGCGGGTTGCGGCCCGTGCGGGCAGCCGTCGCGACCTGCTCGAAGGAGATCCAGCCCGGGATCGAGACCTTGCTGCCCTTGGCAACAGCGTCCGAGACCGTGGCGAACAGGGCGTCGAGAACGCCGGAGACGGCAGCCTGGCTCTGGCCGGTGGCGCTGGCGATGCTCGCGACGAGCTCGGTCTTGGTGATGGACTTGTCAGCCATTTCATCCTCCAGCGACGGGATCCCGTCGCTTCGTATCAGAGTTCCGGATGGGCGGATGCCCCCCGTTGGTCGAACGACCGCCTTGAATGTATCAACCAAACCCTGGTTTTCCGCGTCATTTCGCGGGTTTTGACGTTTTGCGGCGGCGTGTCGCGCCTCATCCGTCACTCCAGTCACACGTCTGATCCACTGTCCGACGAATCGGACTCCTCGCATCAGGGCGGGAAGTTCCCGGATCCGGGCACGCAGAAGGGGCGAGGATCCGAAGATCCCCGCCCCTGATTCCCTGAACCTTCGACAGGCTCAGGGACCGGTGAGACTTACCAGCTCGACTTGGTCACGCCGGGCAGCTCGCCGCGGTGCGCCATGTCACGGAAGCGGACACGCGAGATGCCGAACTTCGTGAGGACACCACGGGGGCGGCCGTCGATCGCGTCGCGCGAACGGACGCGGGCCGGCGACGCGTTGCGCGGAAGCTTCTGCAGGCCGACGCGGGCGGCCTCGCGGGCCTCGTCGGTCGCGTTCGGGTCGACCAGGGTCTTCTTCAGCTCGGCACGACGCTCGGCGTAACGCTCGACGACGACCTTGCGCTGCTCGTTGCGTGCGATCTTGCTCTTCTTAGCCATGGATCAACGCTCCTCTCGGAATTCGACGTGCTTGCGAACCACCGGGTCGTACTTCTTCAGCACGAGGCGGTCGGGGGTGTTGCGACGGTTCTTCTTGGTCACGTAGGTGTAACCGGTACCTGCCGTCGAACGCAGCTTGATGATCGGACGGATGTCCTGTGCCTTCTTGGCCATTAGAGCTTCACACCCTTCGCCTGGAGGTCAGCGACAACCTTCTCGATGCCCCGGGCGTCGATCACCTTGATGCCCTTGGCGGACACGTTCAGCGTGATCTTGCGACCGAGCGACGGAACGAAATACGTCTTCTTCTGCACGTTCGGGTCGAAGCGGCGCTTCGTCCGGCGGTGCGAGTGCGAAATGTTGTGACCGAAGCCGGGAACAGCACCGGTCACCTGGCACACTGCTGCCATGATGACTCCTTCTCTACCGTGAGGCCGGACAGCCCCACCCAAGATCCCTTGTCTGCACGCCTCTCCCCTCGCCGATCGGTCGGCCGCAGGGAGGGAGGCATACGAACTGCGCACAGGAGTGTGCGCAGACAAAGAGCTACTTTAGCACGGATCCGATCCCGGGCGCGTCCTCGTCCGCAGAGCCTCCGCGGCGCGATGGGCCTCCTCCGCTCCCCGACCCCAGCGGAACGGCGAGACCGTCGGATCCCCCGGTATCCAGAAGCGCCACGGGAATGCATCCGTGCCGGCGGGACCCGCCACTCCCACCCGCGGGCCGGAGGCGACCTCGGCGAGCGGCTCCGCGAGCCACAGTTCGGCGACGGCGCCCGCCCGCTCGGAGCCGAGGATCGCGTCGATGCCGTCGTGCCGCGGGTGTCGCAGCCCTGACGCCTGCCCGAGCCGGCCCGGGCCCCGGGCGAGGTCGCGCAGCTCACGCGTGCGAAGCTCAGTCGATTCCGCGGCCTCCGACACCGGAACCGCATCGGCGCCCCCGAATCGACTGACTTTCGGGCGCAGTCTGCGCCGTACCGCCGCCTCCTCGACCCCGGCCTCGACCTCGCCGGCGCGGAGCAGCACACCGCCCGCGGTGCCGTCGGGCCCGCACACCACGTTCACGCAGGAGTGGATCCCATGGCTGAGGTACACGTACAGATGCCCTGGCTCGCCCCACATCGTGGCGTTGCGCGCCGTGCGACCCATCCGGGCGTGCGAGCCGGGATCGGGGACCGGACCCGCGCCCTGGCCGTGATAGGCCTCGACCTCGGTGATCCGCAGCACCACCTCCGCGCCGTCCACGATCGTGCGCAGCCGGGCGCCGAGCAGACGCGGCGCGACCTCGAGCGGCAGCGCGAGCAGGTCGTCCCGACGAGCCCGGCGCAGGCCGTCTCCGGCCGGCGGCTGACCGGCGCCGGTCATCAGCGGTGCGGCGCCTGCGCGCACCACGACGGATCGAACCCGGCGAGCACGACGAGCTCCTTGCCGGTCTTCGTGTCGACGATGTGCGTCTGCATCGTGGTCGGCAGCGGCAGCAGCGACTGGTCGTACGGGTTGTTGACGAGCTTCGGCGCCACCACGATCGCGCTGTACTGCCCGCTCGGCGAGGGGCAGGCCTGCATGATCGCGTCGGATCCGGTGACGCTGAAGAGCTTCGTGGCCTTGCCGTCGTCGCCCACCCGCGTGACGATCTGCCCGGTCGGAAGACCGTTCGCATCGCGGGTGGCGACCTGGCGGAGCGTCCCTCCGGGGAACGGGGCGATGGTCCCCGGCACCCCGAAGTCGGGGGTCGAGGCGGCCAGGGGCTTCTCCGAGCCGTCTGCGAGATTCAGCTCGACGAGGTCGTTGCCGCGGCTGACGATCGCCGTGTAGGTGCCCCGGGAGATGCCCTCGACGGTCTGCGCGGCGCCGAGCGCGGTCGGGGCCGTCTTGGCATCGGCGCGGTCCTGGACGAACAGGGCGCCGCTGAAGTCGATGAACAGGACGGAGGACGAGTCGGGCACGAACGCCCACTGGGAGATGCTCGGCATCTTCTCGCCGATCTTGACGATCTGCGGCTCCCCGTCGCCGGTGAGCGACTGCGTGACCAGGATGCTCGCGCGGCCGCTCGTAGCGCTGATGCCCTTGTCCGTGAAGGTGTAGCCGACCAGGTTGCCGCGCTCCGAAACCTGCAGGTTCGAGAGGAACCCGGGGCCGGGCAGCTTCAGCGCGCGCTGGTTCTTCCCCTTCCGGTCCATCACGAGCAGCTCGGAGATGCCGTCCTTCTCGGTCGCCACCACCAGGTGATCCGCGGTGGCGCGGAAGTCGTCGATCTTCTCGTGCTGCACGACCGGGACGGCGTTCTTGCCGCCGAGGTCGGTGAGGAAGATGGTGTCGTCGCCCTTGGCGTTGCGCTGCAGCAGGAAGATCGTGGACTTCGGCGTCTGGAAGCTCGCCTGCAGTGTGCTCTGTCTCTGCTTGTCCGTCCCCGTCGCGTCCTTCACGGTGACCGTGTAGTTCGTATCGTCGTCGAGCGGCACGGTGAAGCGGATCCCGAGGTTGCGCCCCGACGTGTCGACCGTGAACGGCGCCTGGGGGCTCACCGAGACCTGCTTCGGATCCACCTTCGCCAGCGGCTGGCTGGCCGTGATGATCATGCGCGTGCCGGAGGCGTCGATCGCGGACTGCGCGTCGATCTTGACGCTGCTGACGCGCGGCCCCTGCAGGAGCGTGATCACGCCGAACCCGGCGACCACGACGACGAGCACCCCGATCACCGCGCCGAGGATCAGCGGGAACCGGCGGCGGCGTGCGGCCGGCGCGGGCGCGGGGTGCGGCTGCCATTCCGGCGCCTCGAGCCGGGGATCCGGCGAGGCGCCCCCGGCCGCGGCCTCGGCGACGGGTTCGGCTTCCGAGCTCACGATCGGTTCTGCGGCGGGCGCGGGGCTGAGGTCCGCAGCGGCCCCTGAGGCGTCCGCAGGGACGGCCGAGGGATCGGATCCGCCATTCGGCGTGCGACGAGGACCGGGGGCACGGTCGAAGACCTCCGCGGGCGCGGCGGAGCGCGTGACCGGCTCGTCCGCGGGCGGCACGGCGGGGACGCCCGGAGCGGCCGGCGCCTCGGCGCCCCGGCCAGCCTCGGGCGCCTCGGGCGCAGTCGGAGCCTCGGGCGCGGCAGGCCCCCCGGATTCCGGATTCTCCGGCGCCGCGGGCGCGACGGCCCCCGCTGCCTCCTCGGCCGCGCGGCGAGCGCGCAGCTCGGCGCGGGTGAGGGGATGATCCGCGTCGTCAGTGCTCATAGGGGTCCTTCGGCTCCGGGATCTTCGACACACTGGCCGGCACGATCGAGAGCTTCCCATCCGCACTGGCGCGGACCGTTCCCTTCACCTGGACCCAGTCGCCCACAGCGTACTGGCCCTGCCACCCGCTGATCCCCACCGGCACCGACGCCGGCTGCGCGTCGAGCACGCAGTGCGTGATGACCAAGCGGGTCAGGTGCGCCTGATCCTTCGCGGATCCGTCGGGCGTGAGGAAGCCCGTGAGCGTCACCGTGGAGCCGTCGTACTTCTCCGGACGGCTGCCCGTGGCGAACACGCTGGCCCAGCCGCCCACGCCGAACGTGCTGGTGTCGGTGTTCGCCCCGAGCGCGACGTTGTCCGCGCCGGCGAACAGCACGTTGCCCACGGGGGCGCGCTGCATCGCCATGTCGACCGAGAGCGAGGCGGGCGGCAGCAGCAGCGCACCCGCGACGACACCCGTCGCGATCACACCGCCGGTCGCGCCCGCCACGGCGCCCAGCACGCGGCGGCCGGACCTCGCGGGCGCGTGATCGTGGTCGTGCCCGTGGTCCTGCTCCGCGCCGAGCGGCAGCATGCACGACCACACGGCGCCGACGAGCGTCGCGATCGCGGCGGCGACGGCGAACCACACCGTCTCCGGGCTGATGTAGAGCGTGAGCCGCCCGGTGAACGCGAGCACCAGGGTGGCGATGGCGAGCCCGGCGGCCAGGCCCGCGCCGAGCCAGCGGGTGCCGAGCGCCTGTGCGCGGGAGGGCCGGTGCGCGGTCGTCGTCTCAGGCAAAGACGTTCACCCCGATCCCCAGGGCGAATCCGAACAGGATCACGATGCCCACGATCCCGGCGAGAGTGCGCGCGGTGAAGGTCGTCCGCAGCAGCGCCATCATCTTGATGTCGACCAGCGGGCCGACCAGGAGGAAGGCGACGATCGCGCCCGGCGAGAACGTCGAGGCGAACGAGAGCGCGAAGAACGAGTCCACGTTCGAGCAGATCGCGACCGAGATGGCCAGCGCGATCATCGCGACGACCGAGAGCAGCGGGTTCGAGCCGATCGCGAGCAGCACGTCGCGCGGGACGAGCACCTGCACGGCGCCGGCGAGCGCGGATCCGACGATCAGCGCGGGCATCACGGCGCGCAACTCGATGAGGAACTGGGCGAGGCTCCGGCGGACCCCGGATCCCTGCTCGTGGACGACGACCTCGCAGGTGTCGCGGAACCGCGCGGTGAGGAGCGCATCGGGATCCGGGTGGCGGCTGTAGACCCAGCCGATCAGGTTGGCCACGAGGTAGCCGCCGACGAGCCGGGCCACGAGGATTCCGCCGTCGAAGCCGAACGCCGCATGCGTCGTGAGGATCACGATCGGGTTGACGATCGGGGCCGCCATGAGGAAGGTCAGCGCCTCCGCGGGGCCGAGGCCCCGCATCATGAGGCCTCGCGCGAACGGCACGTTGCCGCACTCGCACACCGGGATGAGCATGCCCAGCAGCGACAGCACGGCCCGCCGCGCCCAGCCGCGCTTCGGCAGGATCCGCTCGATCACGCCCGCCGGCAGCCAGACCTGCACCACGATCGAGAGCAGCACGCCGAGGATCACGAACGGCAGCGCCTCGAACAGGACGCTCAGGGAGAGGGTGAGCCCGTCCTGCAGCCGGTTGGGCAGCCGGGCGGAGAACAGCTGCGGCGCGAACACGTCGATCGTGACGAGGGCGGCCACCACGGCCGCGCCGATCGCCGCGCCGATGAGCGCCGTGCGGCCGGACAGTCGCGGCGCCGGGGCGCGCAGGGCGTGCGGCGTCTCCGCCTCTCGCGCGGCGGTGGCTCGGCGGCCGGAGGTCGTCAGGGTCACGCGACGATCACTCCTGCGCAGCGGCGTTGGCGCAGCTCGCGCACAGTCCGAAGATGTCGACCACGTGCTCTGCGTCGCGGAAGCCGTGCAGGGCCGCCGTGCGCTGCGCCCACTGCTCGACGTCAGTGGCCTCGATCTCGACGGTCAGCCCGCAGGACCGGCAGATCAGGTGGTGGTGGTGACCCTCGCTGCTGCATGCGCGGTACAGCGCCTCACCCTCGGGGCTCTGCAGCGAATCGGCCTCGCCGGAGGCTGCGAGCCCGGCCAGGGCCCGATAGACGGTGGCCAGGCCGATGCCGGTGTTGGCCTCGCGCAGGGCCTGGTGCAGGGACTGCGCGCTCACGAATCCGCGCGCGTCGGAGAGCTCCTCGCGCACGCGTTCGCGCTGCCACGTGTTCCGCTGGGCCATGCCCCGAGTCTAGAGCCGTCCCCTGGTCCACGGCTGGGAGCAGTCATTCCGGTCGCTGGGCGCCGAGTCGACCCCGGGGCAGGGTCACTCGGCGGACGTGGCCTCGGCGTCTCCGGAAGGCTCGGTCCCGGTGTCGGCGGGGGCGGATCCGGATGCCTCGCTGCCGAGAGCGCCGTCGGGGCGGATCAGCTCGCGCACCTCGGCCATGAAGCTCGTGAGCTGCTGCTGCTGCCAGCGCAGCTGACGCGCACGGTCATCCGCGTCGCGGACCACGTTCGCGGTGTGCGCGGTCACCATGTCGACGATCTTCTGCGACTTCGTCCTGGCACGATCCAGGGTCTCCCTGGCGCGCACCTGGGCCTCGGCCTCGATCGCACTCGCCTGGGAGCGCATCAGACGCTCGTAGTCCTCGGCCTTCGCGGAGATCCGCTCCGCATGAGCGAGCGACGAGGAGACCTGCTCGTTCGCATCTGCGGTGATCCGCTCCGCGTGCGCGACGGCCTGGTTGTGCAGCACCAGGAACTCCTGCTGCGCGTCGTCCTGACGGCGGGTGAGGGACTCTTCCATCTCGAGCACGCGCGCGTTCATCTCCCGCACCTCGCGCTCGGCCGAGACGCGCAGATCCGTCGTCTCCCGGGTGACCATCGCCCGCAGCGCCGCCGCTCCCTTCTCTGCCTCGGTGCGGATCGAGTGCGCCTCCTGCTCCGCGTGGTTCACCTTCTCGGCCGCATGCGCGGCCTCCCGCTCGACCTGGGCGGTGTGCGCGGTGAACTCGGTCTCCATCTTCAAGCGCACCTGGTCGGCGTCGCGCTCGGCCTGGGCCGTGATCCGGGCCACATCCGCGTCGAGCTCCGCACGCTTCGCGGCCGCCTCGTCCCGCGCCGCCTCCAGCAGCCGCTCCGCCTGCACCGCGGCGTTCTGGATCAGGACGCTCGCCTGCTCCTCCGCCACCCGCAGCACGGTCTCGAACTGCGACCGAGACGTCGCCTCGTCGATGTCCTCCTGGGATCCGGCGAGCGCCGTGCTCAGCGACTGGATCTGCTGCGCCGACTCCGTGATCTTCGCGTTCGCCGTCGCCAGGTCGGACTCGAGCTTCGCCGCGCGCTTGTCATGCGCGGCCGTGGCCTTCGCCAGCTCCTGGCGGTGCTTCTCCGCCGCCTTGTCGAGCTCGCTGCGCAGGTGCGCGTCGGTCTTGGCCCCGGATTCGGTGGCGCGCCGCAGCTCCTCCTTGAGGGCGGTCAGATGCGCGTCGACCTCGGACTTGTCATAGCCGCGGAAGCCGATCGTGAAGGACTGCTGCGTCGCGGGGTTGTCCAGCAGCTGGTCGAAGAAATCGCCCTGCTGCGCCTTGTCCTCGGTTGCTCGGTCCTCGGTTGCCTCGGCCACGTGCCGCGCCTTTCTGTTCTCCCCTCCTGCTCCCCGGCGCGGGGGATGCGCCGGGATGGATGCGGAGGGGGAATCGCGTCGTCCGGCGCCCCTGGGTGCGGGGGCCGCGATCCGCGCGAGTCCTGACGATCCTAACCCGCGGTTCCGGTCTGCCGACAGGGCGGAATGCGGCCGGGTGCAGTTCGATCGCGCCCGGGATCGAACGCGCCGTCGGCACCGCGTCCGCAAGGCCGCCGTGCACTGTCCTCTCGGGCGTCGCCGAACCTGTGGCCGTCTGCAGGACCGGCCCGCCGTACCGCCACGATCCCCCGCGAATCACGGTCCGGCATGCCCCTTCGGTCCTGCACGCAGCGAGAGCGCCTTGCATTCGGCCGGCGATGACCGGCCGGATGACGACAGGCACGGAAGTCAGGCGACCCGCTCTGAGACGCGGGGAGAGAGCCGCACGACGCGCTCCTGACGTGCGCCCACGATGCGGCAGACGAGGTAGATCGCGAACGAGATCGTCGTGATGTACGGGCTCACCGGGAGCGTGCCCATCACGGCGAGCAGAATTCCGCCGACCGCCGAGACCAGGCCGAAGAGCGCCGCGAGCAGCGGCACCGCGACGGGGCCCGAACGGATCCGCATCGCCGCCGCCGCGGGCGTCACCACGAGCGCCATCACGAGCAGCGCACCGATGATGTGCACGGCGACCGCGACGACGAGTCCGAGCAGCAGCATGAACGCGAACGAGACGCCCACCGTGGGCACGCCGCGCGCGGCCGCGGACTGCGGGTCCAGCGACTCGAAGCGCAGCGGCCGCCAGATGAGGAGCAGCCCGACGAGCACGACCGCGCAGATCGCCGCGAGCCAGCCGAGCTGCGTCGACTGCACCGAGACGATCTGCCCGGTGAGCAGGCTGAACCGGCCGGCCGCGCGGCCGCTGTAGAGCGAGAGGCAGAGAATCCCGAGGCCCAGCCCGAAGGGCATCAGCACGCCGATGATCGAGTTGCGGTCGCGGGCGCGAGCGCCCAGCCAGCCGATGATCGCCGCGGCGATGACGGATCCCACGATCGATCCGGCGATCACGTCGACGCCGAAGAGCAGCGCTGCGGCGGCGCCCGCGAAGGAGAGCTCGCTGATCCCGTGCACCGCGAAGGCCATGTCTCGCTGCATCACGAAGACGCCGATGAGCCCGCCGACGAGGCCGAGGATCGCGCCGGCCCAGACCGAGTTCGAGACGAGCCCGAGGATCTCGCCGTACTGCGAGAGCCCGCCGAACATCGCCTGGCCGATGTCGTCGATGTTCATGCGCCCTCCTCGTGGTCGCCGTGCTCGTGGTGGTGCGCGGCGATCTCCGCGTCGGGGGCGCCGACCACCACGAGCCGGCCGCCGACCTCCTGCACGAACACGGGCGCGCCGTAGAGCGCGCTCAGCACCTGTGTGGTCAGCACCTCGCGCGGAGTGCCGAGCGTGAACCGCCCGTTCGCGATGTAGAGGATCCGGTCGACGATGTCGAGCACGGGGTTGATGTCGTGGGTCACGAGCAGCACGCCGGCTCCCGTGCGGCGATGCGCGTCGATGAGCCCCGTCACCGCCTGCTGATTCGCGAGGTCGAGGCTCGTGAGCGGCTCGTCGCAGAGCAGCAGGCGCGGATCGTCCGCGAGCGCCTGGCCGACGCGCAGCCGCTGCTGCTCGCCGCCGGAGAGCACGCCCACGGGGCGGTCCGCGAAGGCGCGGGCGCCGACCGCGTCGATGAGCGCATCGACGTGGGCCCTGTCGCCGCGGCGCGGGAACGGAAGACCGAAGCGGTGCCCGTCGACGCCGAGGGCGACGAGATCCCGCCCCCGCATCGAGGTCTCCGCGGGCAGCGGCCTGGCCTGGGGCAGATACCCGATGCGGCGGCTGCCCCGGCGGCGGACCGGCTCGCCGAGCGCGATCACCGTGCCCGCCGAGAGAGGCTGGAGCCCCAGGATCGCCCGCAGCAGCGTGGTCTTGCCGGTTCCGCTCGGACCGAGCACGGCGACGAGCTCACCGGGGGCGACGTCGAGGTCGAGCCCGCTCCAGAGCTCCCGATCGCCGCGCTGGATCGCGGCGCCGCGAATCTGCAGCACCGGCTCCGGAGCGGGCGTCCCGCCGGACGCCGCCCCGGCCCGCGTGGCGTCGGAGGAAAAGGTCACTTGTCGAGATTACGGGTCAGCGTCTCGATGTTGTCCTGCATCCAGGTCAGGTAGGTCTTGCCGTCCGGCACGAGCTCGGTGACCTCCTGCACCGGAACGCCCTTGCCCTTGGCCGAATCGATCACGCGCGTGGTCTCGGCGCCGCCGGTCTGCGCATTGGCGAAGAGCACCTTCACATCGCCGGAGTCGATCAGCTTGGTGGCCTCGAGCAGGGTCGCCGGCGGCACGTCCTGCCCCTCCTCGACCGCGTGGCTGAAGGCGTCGGGCGTGACGTTCACGAGCCCCGCCGCCTCGGTGAGGTACAGCGGCACGGGCTCGGTGACGAAGATCTTGACGCCGTCGTGCGCGCCCTTGATCGTGGCGAGCTTCGCGTCCAGGCCCTTCAGCCCCTCCTCGAAGGAGGCGAGGTTCTTCTCGAAGTCGGCCTTGTGCGCGGGGGCGATCGTGCCGAGCTCATCGGCGATCTTCGCCGCCACCTTGTCGACGACCGCGGTCGAGTACCAGACGTGCTCGTTGAAGCCCTCGACCGTCTTGGCGCCGTCCTCGCCCTTCGGCCAGGCCGGCGCAAAAGTGACGGCGGAGACGACAGGCACCGAGTCGGCGGCCTTCGTGACGAGGTCCCCCATGAACGCGTCGTACCCTCCGCCGTTCTCCAGGACGAGCTTCGCCTTGCTCACCGTGAGCTGGTCGGCCGCCGTCACCTCGTACTCATGCGGATCCTTCGAGAGCGAGTCGATGACCGACGTGACCTCGACGTGATCGCCGCCGATCTGCTTCGCCACGTCGCCCCAGACGTTCGTCGAGGCCGTCACCGGGATCCGGTCCGAGGAGTCCCCGGTGGGCGATCCCGCCGCCGGCGTTGCGGAGCATCCCGCGAGGGCGAGGAGCGAGGCGGCGGCGAGAGCGAGGGCGGCGAGGGGCTTGGTCATGCGCTCGACTCTACGTTAAATGAGAATCATTATCAAAACGAGGAGTGGCGGCATCCCGACTTATTTTCCGGTCTGGCCTCACTTTGATTCTTGCTGTCAGAATCTAATTCGCCTCGCCGACGGCGGCGGGCACGACGATCAGAGGAGATCACCCATGGCGAACGGATCTCGCGTCCTGCTCGCGCACGCTCATCCCGACGATGAGAGCTGCGCGACGGGGGGAACGATCGCGCGGCTCGTCGCCGAAGGGCATGGCGTCACCGTGGTGACCTCGACGCAGGGCGAGCAGGGCAGGATCGCCGTCCCCGAGCTGTCGCACCTGTACGTCGACGAGGACGACGCGCTCGGTCCCGAGCGCGCGCGCGAACTCGCCGCGGCGATGTCCGCGCTCGGTGTCGCGGACCACCGCTATCTCGGCGGGCCAGGGCGCTTTCGCGACTCCGGGCGGATGGGGATCGCCGCCAACGACCGCCCCGACGCTTTCTGGCAGGCCGACCTCGACGAGGCGGGCCTGCTGATGGCGGAGATCATCCGCGAGATCCGCCCTCAGGCCCTGATCACCTACGACCCGAACGGCGGCTACGGGCACCCCGACCACATCCAGACGCACCGTGTCGCGATGCGGGGCGTCGAACTCGCCGCGGATCCCGGTGCCGCGCTCGACGGCCCGGCCTGGGAGGTGCCGTCGGTCTACTGGACGGCCGTGCCCCGTCGCCTGATCGTCGACGAGCTCACCGCCCTCGCCGCGCACGCGGACGAGCTCGGGCTGTGGGTCGACCCGGATCCGGCCGAATACCCCGACGGCGTGCACGAGGACGAGGAGATCGACGTCGAGTTCGACGTGTCGGCGCACCTCGACGCGAAGGCGGCCGCCCTCGACTGCCATCGCACGCAGCTCACCGTGAAGGGCCCGTACTGGGTGCTCGCCTCCGGGCGCGGGATGCGGATCCAGGATCGCGAATGGTTCATCCGTGTGAAGGGCGGGCACCGCACGTCCGCCGACTACGAGACCGAACTGCTGCCGGGCGCGGCGCGATGATGGCGCGTCCGACCCTCGCGCTCGACGACCGGCGCACGCAGCGCGCCCGCATCGTCGGCGCGCTGCACGAGCAGCGCAAGAGCCGCACGGACCTCGTCGAGCAGTTCGGCGTCAGCTCCTCTCTCATCACCCGCGTCGTGCGCAGCCTTCTGGATGACGGCGTGCTGCGCGAGGTCGGCAACCAGACCCAGACCATCGGCCGGCCGCCCGTGCAGCTCGAGGTGGTCCGCGACTACGGAGCACTGCTCTCCGTCTCCTGCGCCTCGGACTCGCTGCGGGCCCGCAGCATCAACCTGCACGGAGGCGTGATCGCCGAGACCGTCGCCCCCGCGACGTCCGGCAGGGTTGACCCCGCCGCCATCATCGAGCTCGTCGCGAGCCTGGTCGAGCGCACGCCGCATCTCCTGGGCATCGGCGTCGCCGTGCCCGGCGTCGTCGACGCCGAGACCGGCGACGTGAGCGCGGCTCCCGATCTCGGCTGGGAGTCGACGGTGCCGCTGCGCACCATGCTGCGCGACCGCTTCGGGACCGTCGTCACGATCGACAACGACGTGAACCTCATGATGGCCTCCGAGCGCCGCAGCCTCGACCCGCGCGCGGGTCGCAACGCCGTCTATCTCTACCTCGGCGAGCGGGGCATCGGCGCGGGCATCATCGCGGGCGGCCGGCTCATCGAGGGCGACCACGGCGCCGCGGGCGAGATCGGGCTGTTCCCGCTCAGCGCGACCGATCGCACCGACTTCGAGGACTCCACCTCCACGATCGCGATCGCGGCGCGACTCGAGGCCGCCGGCCACGACGTCGGCGGACAGGCGGTGGACCGGCTGCTCGCACTGGCTGACGCCGGCGACCCCGCGGCGCAGACCCTCCGCACGGAGATCCTCGCCTCGTTCTCGCACGCGATCGCGGTCATCACCGCCATCCTCGATCCGCACGTGATCCTGCTCGGCGGTCACGCACGGGCCTTCCGCGCGGAGGACCACGCGGAGATGCTCGCGCCCGTCCGCAAGAACCTGCCGTTCGCCCCCGACGTCAGAGCCGCCCGCTCGAATCCGAACGCGGTGCTCGACTCGGCGGTGAACCGCTGTTGGCAGCAGCTGCTCGCGGGAGGCCTCTGATCGCATTCCCCGCTCCCCCGAATCCCACCCGATCCGCGGCACCCGCCGCACCACTTCGACGAGGAAGACAAATGAAGGCACACAAGATCACCCGACCCCTGCTCACCGCCGCGGGCCTCGCCTCCGCCGGAGCGCTGCTGCTCTCGGGCTGCGCCGGCGACGTCAGCGCTGCGAAGCCGACCCAGACGAAGGCCTCCGCCACGGATGCGCCCAGCGAAGGCCTCACGATCTACACCGGACGCGACAAGGACGAGGTCGCCTGGGTCGTGGGCGAGTTCGAGAAGAAGTTCCCCGAGTACAAGGGCAAGGTGCAGACGGTCATCGCCGGCGCACAGGACAACCTCGACCGCGTCCGCGCCGAGAAGGGCAACCCGCAGGCGGGCTTCCTCTGGGGCGGCACCCAGCAGCAGTTCGAGCAGGCCGCTTCCGAGGGGCTGCTCGACGCGTACACCCCGAAGAACGACAAGGGCGTTCCGGACAAGTACAAGGACCCCGAGAACCGCTGGACGGCGGAGATGCTGCTGCCCGAGGTCATCATCTACAACTCCGATCTCCTCACCGAGAAGACCGCGCCGCAGGACTGGGCGGATCTCGCCAGCCCCGAGTGGAAGGACAAGATCGTCATCCGCGACGTCATGCCCTCTGGCACGATGCGCACGATCTACGCCTCGATGGTCTACTCGGCCTTCGCCAAGGACGGCAAGCCCGAAGCCGGCTACGACCTCCTGAAGAAGATCGACGCCAACACCGTCTCGTACGCCGCCAACCCCGACGACATGTACACCCAGCTCGACCAGGGCACCGGTCAGGTCACGGTCTGGAACATGCAGGACGCGCTGATCCAGCCGCTCAAGAACAACCGCCCGTGGGGCTACATCATGCCGAAGTCGGGCGCTCCCGTGCTCGTCGACGGCGTCGGCATCATCAAGAACACGAAGCAGGCGTCCGCCGCCAAGTCGTTCATGGACTTCCTGATGGAGCCCGGGATGCAGGCGAAGCTCGCGACCGACTACTACCAGATCCCCGCGATGGACATCCCGAAGGACAAGCAGCCGGACTGGATGAAGGACTTCAAGATCAACGAGATGAAGATCGACTGGAAGGTGTTCGCCGACCACCAGAGCGAGTGGATGACCTACTGGGCCGACAACATCAAGGACAAGGGCTGAACTGACGCATGGTCTCGGTCTCTCTGCACCAGCTCCGCAAATCGTTCGCCCGCTCCGGCACCGTCGTGAACAGCATCGACCTGACGATCGACGACGGGGAGTTCTTCACCCTCCTCGGCCCGTCGGGATGCGGCAAGTCGACAACGCTGCGCATGATCGCCGGGTTCGAGGAACCCGACAGCGGCACGATCCATTTCGACGATCGTGATGTGACGTACGCTCCGGCGAACAAGCGCGACGTGGGCCTGGTGTTCCAGAACTACGCCCTCTTCCCGCACATGTCGGTGAGCCGCAACGTCGGCTTCGGGCTGGACGTGCGCGGGGTGCAGAAGGCCGAGGCCGCCCGTCGGATCTCCGACGTCCTGCAGCAGGTGGGCCTCTCAGCCCAGGCGAACGCACGCGTCGACGAGCTCTCGGGCGGGCAGCAGCAGCGCGTCGCGCTCGCCCGGGCGCTCGTCTTCCGCCCGCAGCTCCTGCTGCTCGACGAGCCGATGTCGAATCTCGACGCGAAGCTGCGGCTCGAGATGCGCAGCGCGCTGCGCGACCTGCACGCCGAGACCGGGATCACCTCGGTCTACGTCACCCACGACCAGGCGGAGGCGCTGGCGATGTCCACGCGCATCGCCGTCATGAACACGGCCGTCGTGCACCAGGTGGGCACCCCGGACGAGGTGTACAGCCGGCCGCTCACCGCGTTCGTCGCCGGGTTCCTCGGACGCAACAACCTGCTCCGCGCCACCGTGCGCCGGAGCGACGGCGACCGCGCCGAGCTCACGCTGTCCGACGGCAGCACTCTCGCGGTGCGCACCGGCTCGGCCGCTCCCGGCGTCGACTTCGCCGTCGGATCGGACGTGGTCGCGACGATCCGCGCCGAGAACGTCCGCCTCGCCGGCCCCACCGACGATGTCAACACGGTCTCCGGCACCGTGGCGGACGTCGACTTCATCGGGCACTCGCTCTCCTGCGAGCTGGACACCGCGATCGGCCGCATCAAGGTCGACCTCACCGGTTCCCACATGCGCCCCACGCGCGGCGACGCCCTGCGCGTGGTGCTACCCGAGGAGGCCGCGTACTGCGTGCCGGCGGACAGCTGATGGTCACGCTCACCAACGCCCAGCGCGTCATCGGGCCGTCGAAGCGCCCCTCCTGGATCCGCCGACGCTGGTCGACGGCACTCACGCTCGCCCTCCTGCTCGTGGTCCTGCTCGGCTACGTCATCGGGCCGATGATCGCGACCGCACGACGCAGCGTCTCGCAGGACAAGGCCGAGATCCTCGGGTTCTCGTTCAAGGCCTGGGGCGACTTCTTCGCGAACCCCACGCAGACCTCTGCGATCGGCGGATCGATCGTGCTGTCGCTCCTGTCCGTGCTGTGCGCGGGCGTGCTCGGCACCGGCGTCGCGATCCTGCTCACGCGCTGGGAGTTCCCCGGCCGACGCGTGTTCCAGGTGCTGGCGCTGCTCCCGATCGCGCTGCCCCCGCTCATGGGCGTGTGGTCGTTCAAGCTCCTGTTCGGCGTCGGCGGACGGATCCCCTTCGCGCTGCACGAGCTCTTCGGCGTCGACCAGAAGGCCTTCTGGCTGCAGGGCGTCGCCGGCGTGCTCATCGTGCACGCCATGACGATGTACCCCTACTTCTTCCTCACCGTCTCCGCCGCACTCGCCAACTCCGACGCGTCGCTCGAGGAGGCGGCGGCCTCGATGGGCGCGCGGACCGCGCGCATCTGGGCCAAGGTCGTGCTGCCGATGCTCACGCCGGCGCTGGTCGCGGGCTCGCTCATCACCTTCATGTCGGCGATGTCCTCGTACACCGCCCCCCTGCTCTTCCAGTACACCGACGTAATGACGCAGCAGATCGTGATCGCCAAGACCAACGGCGACATGAGGCTCGCCTCGATCATCTCCACCACGCTCGCGGTGATCTCGATCGTGTTCCTCGCGATCATCCGCTCTTACGAGCAGCGCAAGGTGTACCGCACCCAGTCCAAGGGCGGCGGACGCAAGCGGTCGACTGTGGCCTCCACGCCCCTCCGGGTGCTGCTCTTCGTCGTCGCCGTGCCCGTGACGCTGTTCCTGGTGCTGCCGATCGTGATGATCGCGGTGCTCTCGGTCACGGCGAAGGGCGGCTGGCGGATGAGCGCGCTGCCCACGCAGTACACCCTCGAGTGGTGGGGCCAGCTGTTCAGCGGCTTCGAGTTCTGGCGCCCGGTGACCAACTCCCTGCTGATGAGCGTGATCGCCGTCGGCGGCGCCATGATCCTCGGCGCCGGTGCGGCCTACGTGATGAGCCGGATGCGGTTCCGCGGCAAGCTCGCGCTCGACATCGCGATCATGCTGCCCTGGGCGCTGCCGGGCACGGTGGTCGCCATCAACCTCATCACCGCGTTCTCGAGTCCCTCGCCCTTCGCCTTCGGGCAGGTTCTGGTCGGCACGTTCGCGATCCTTCCGCTCGCCTACTTCGTGCGGTTCAACCCGCTGATCTTCCGCTCCACCGTCGCGTCCTTCTCGCAGCTCGACCCGAATCTGGAGGACGCGGCCCGCAGCCTCGGCGCGAGCTGGTGGTACGCGTTCCGCCGTGTGGTGCTGCCGCTCATCTCGCGCGGCATCATGGCGGGTGCGCTGCTGGCGTTCGTCGACGGCGTCGGCGAGTTCGTCGCGAGCATCCTGATCTACACCCCCGAGTGGATCCCCCTGTCGATCGCGGTGAACAACGAGAACTACCAGGGCAACATCGGCACCGGTTCGGTGTACGGCATGATCCAGGTCCTCCTGGTGCTCGTCGTGCTGATCGTCACCCGGCGCATGGAAGCCAGGGAAGCGGCGACGCCCGCCTTCTGACCTCCGCCCACAGACCCCTCAGAGAGAGATAGAGAATGAACCGCGACGAGATCGTCCAGCGCGACGGCGCCTCCTTCCCCGGCGAGAGCTACACCACGGCCGTGCTGCGCCCCGCGTACAACGAGGCCAAGCGGATGCTGCTGCCGTCCATGATCCAGATCCACCGGGCGCATCTGGTGATGCTGCACGACGCCGGCATCCTCGGCGATGCGGAGGCCGCGACCATCGCGTCGGCCATCGACGGGCTCGACCTGGGCGCCCTCGCGGCGAGCGAGTACACCGGCGAGTTCGAGGACCTGTTCTTCACCGTCGAGCACGAGCTCATGCGGATCGGCGGCGAGGTCACCGGCAGCCTGCACACGGCGCGCAGCCGCAACGACATGGGCATGACGCTGTACCGCATGGTCATGCGGCGCCAGCTGCTGAAGGTGCTCGACGCCGCTGGCGAGCTCTATGCGACGCTGATCCGGCTCGGAGCGGAGCACGCCGACACGCTCACGCTCGAGCACACCCACACGCAGCCCGCGCAGCCCTCCGTGCTCGGGCACCGCTTCCTGGCGATCGCCGATGTGCTCGGCCGGGACATCCGCCGTGTCCAGCAGGCCTACGAGAGCCTCGACTTCTCGCCGATGGGAGGTGCGGCGCTCACCGGCACCGGCTTCGCGATCGACCGCGAGAACATGGCGCGCCTGCTCGGCTTCGGCGGGCTGGTGGAGAACTCCTACGACGCCGTCGCGGCGACCGACTACATCGCGCACTCGGCGATCGCGCTGCAGCTGATGGCGATCGACACCGGGCGCAGCTGCGTCGACTTCCTCACCTGGTGCACCGCGGAGTTCGGCCTCTACCGGGTCGCGGCCCCCTACGTGCAGATCTCCTCGATCATGCCGCAGAAGCGCAACCCGGTCTCCATCGAGCACTCCCGGTCCCTGTTGTCGGCGGCGTCGGCGAGCGCGGCGACCGTGCTCACGATGATGCACAACACCCCGTTCGGCGACATCGTCGACACCGAGGACGACCTCCAGCCGTACGCGTGGCGCGCGGTCGACACCCTCACCGACGTCCTGCACCTGCTGACCGGCGTGCTCGGGACGATCCAGGTGAACACCGACGTGATGCGCGAGCGCGCACTGGCGTCGTTCGCGAACGCCACCGAGCTGGCCGACACGCTCGTGCGCGACGGAGGGCTCACCTTCACCCAGGCGCACACGGTCGTGTCCCGGATCGTCCGCGAGGCCGACGCCGCGGGGATGACCGACGTGCGGTCCGTGTCCACCGACCGCGTGCGCGAGGTCGCCCAGGAGGTGACGGGTCGCGAGGTCCCCCTCACGACCGACGACGTCGCGCGCGCGCTCGACGCCGACAACTTCGTCGCCGTGCGCACCTCGACCGGCGGCGCCGCCCCGAGCGAGGTCGCCCGCATGGCCGCAGCCCGGCAGGAGACCGAGCAGGAGCTGCGCCGCTGGCGCGACACCCAGCGCGATCACCTCGACGCCGTCGCCGACCGGCTGGTCGAGGCGACGGCAGCCCTTCAGGCGTGATCGGGCGGATGTCGCGCCGGATGAGCGTTCTCGGAATCGACTTCGGCGGCACCAAGGTCGCGCTCCGCGTGGAGGCCGCAGACGGCTCGCGCAGGGACGAGCGCCTGCGGATCGGCCCCGACGAGCCCGCCCTCAGCGTGCTCGAGCGGACCTTCGCGGCCGCCGCGCGACTGACGGAACCGGGCGTCGTCGTCGACGCGGTGGGGGTGTCGACCCCGGGGATCGTGTTCGACGACAGGGTCGACCTCGCCCCGAACGTCGTCGGCTGGTCCGAGCTCGACCTCGCCGGCCGCTTCCGGGACGCCTTCGGAGCCGTCCCGGTCGCGATCGAGAACGATGTGAAGGCCGCCGCCCTGGCGGAGGCCAGAGCTGGCGCGCTGCGGGGCACGAGGGTGGGGCTCTACGTCAATCTCGGCACCGGCATCGCGATCGCCCCGGTGCTGGACGGCCGGGTGCTCCGCGGCGCCCACGGCGCCGCCGGCGAGATCGGATACGGCATCGTGGGCGCGGTGTCCGAGTGGCGCGCAGGCGTCCCGACCCTGGAGGAGTTCGCCGGCGGCAGCGGCCTGGAGCAGCGGGTCCGTGGCGACGGTCACGTGCCCGCCTCCGATGTCCCTGGGCTGATCGCAGCGCTCGGCACGAGCCCCGCGGCCGATGAGATGTGGTCGGGCACGGTCGACGAGATCGCCCGTCATCTCATCACCGCCGCGCTCACCTGCGATCCGTCGCGGATCGTCGTGGGGGGCGGGATGACCCGGGCGGGATCCGCCCTGTTCCAGCCGCTGTCCGCGCGTCTCGGCGCCGCCCTCCCCTATGCGCCCGAGCTGCTGCTGTCCGAGTTCGGGCCCGATGCCTCGCTGCGCGGCGCGGTGATGCTGGCCGACGACGCCGCAGCGGCGTGAGCTCCGCCGCCCCGTTCCCCCGAGGGACGCGGCGGCGGACATATTTTCCGGCGTTGACGCCCCTCCCCCACACCTGTGGAATTGCTATCAGCGGTTATTTCTACACAGAAAGAAAGTACCGCCTCCCCTCTCCACTGAAGGCGCGGGGCGCGACGTCGTCGTCCGCCCGCGCGGAAGGACGACTCATGGACGATCGACTCCCCCTGTCCCAGCGCGCGATGTCCCGCCGCACCCTCTTCAAAGCCGGGGGCGTGCTCGGCGCCGCCGCCGCGGCCGGCGCCGCCTTCCAGGTCTCGCCGCTGAGCGCCGCGGAACAGGCGCTCGCGACGCCGGGCGGTGCCGTGAAGCTCAACGTGCTGTTCATCGGGGCGCACCCGGACGACGAAGCGGGCAACCTCGGCGTGTTCGGTCAGTGGAACGAGTTCTTCGACATGAAGGCCGGCGTGATCACGGTCACCCGCGGCGAGGGCGGCGGCAACGCCGTCGGGCTCGAGGAGGGGCCGCCGCTGGGCATGATGCGCGAGGCCGAGGAGCGCAAGGCCGTCGGCTACGCGGGCATCGAGCACGTCTTCAACCTGGACGGCCTGGATTTCTACTACACCGCGAGCGCGCCGCTGTCGCATCAGGTCTGGGGCGGTGACGCGGTCCTCGGCCGCATCGTGCGCGTGGTGCGCGCGACCCGGCCCGACGTCATCGTCACGATGAACCCGTCGGCGGTCGAAGGCAACCACGGCAACCACCAGCAGGCGGCGATGTTCGCCGTCGAGGCCTACCTCGCGGCCGGCGACCCCAGCCGCTTCCCCGAGCACCTCTCCGAGGGCTTCGCGGCCTGGCAGCCGCGGCGCATCCTCCGTGCGGGCGCGAACGGCACGGGCACGAACGGCGAGGGCGGCGTCGCCGCCGGATACACCCCGTCCGTCGCGTCCGACATCGTCTTCGGCTGCTGGAACGGCACCCCCAGCACCCGCAACGGCCGCCGCTGGTCGGAGATGCTCGACCTCGCGCGCTGGGCCTACGTCACGCAGGGCTGGGCCGAGATGGCCGCGAGCCCGACGGACCCCGCCAAGATCTCCACCTCCTGGTTCACGGTCATCCACTCCCGCACGCCGATCGTGGATCCCCGTTCCGGCGGCGATGCCGCGCTGCGCGGCGCAGCGCTGCCGATCGACGGCGGCCTCCCCCTCGGCACTCTCATCGACGTGCGCCCCGCACGGTTCGAGGCGGTCGCGGGGCAGAGCCTCGCCGTCGACGTGACGATCACCGCGCCGGAGGACGCGAAGCTCGCGGGCGGCGCGGTGACGCTGGCGGTCCCGAGCGGGTGGACGGTGAACGGATCCCAGTCCGTGCGGGCGCTCAAGAAGGGCGGATCCCAGCGCCTCACATTCCAGGTCACCGCCGGATCCGACCCGGTGGGCACCCAGGCGCGTGTCGAGGCGACGCTCACGGCGGGCGGCGCCTCTGGCACCACGTTCGCCCAGCTCCGCGTGGCGGGAGCGGTCGAGGCGACGATCAGCCCGCTGCCCGAGATCCGCCTGTTCCGCGAATGGACCGCCGGTCTCGGGATGAAGCACCTCGACGTGCTCGTCCCCGAGCTGTTCCCCGTCGGCCAGGGCCGCACCCGGCCGCTGGACGTCGTCGTGCAGAACTTCTCCGACCAGCTCCGCTCCGGCTCGGTCTCGCTCGAGCTCCCCACCGGGTTCTCCGCGTCCCCGACTGAGCTGCCCTATGCGGGGCTCGGCGCCGGCGAGACCGCCACGCTCACCTTCGACGTCGCCAACACCGACACCGCGATCCCCACGGCGAACCGCGCGAGCAACCGCGGCAACTGGCCCGTGACCGTCCGCGCGGCGAGCGATGCGGGCACCGCGGCCCGATCGGTCACGATGAATCTCGTGCCCGCCTATGCGGTGCAGCGCGCCGAGGTCACCCCCGTGCTGGACGGCATCCGCCGGGACGACGAGTACCCCGGCGACCCGATCC
This sequence comes from Microbacterium sp. NPDC056052, assembly GCF_042266785.1. Classification (NCBI taxonomy): domain Bacteria; kingdom Bacillati; phylum Actinomycetota; class Actinomycetes; order Micrococcales; family Microbacteriaceae; genus Microbacterium; species Microbacterium sp. NPDC056052. The sequence goes on along the minus strand of NZ_JBHJWV010000004.1, from coordinate 335,361 downwards.
CGGTGGAGACGATCTGGGACGGATCCCCGATGGGCGGCACCACCGCCTCGATCAGCGCGAAGACCTGGATCACCCACGACGACGCGAACCTCTATCTGTTCATCTCGGTCGCCGACGACATCCGCGGGACGATCCTGCCGGCCGCGGACAACAAGCGCCAGCGCCGCACCGATTCGGTCGAGATCTACGTCGACCCCCGCGGGGACGCGCCCAACACCGCGCACACCTTCATCGGCGGCATCATGCCCTCGATGGACACCATGACGGGCGCCCCCGGCGTGGGACGCGACAGGGACAACTGGCAGGGCGAAGCGGCTGTCACGGCGCCCGGCATGGAGGTCGCGGTCCGGATGGCGCCGACCGCCGCCGAGTACGCCGGCTACGACCTCGAGGTGAGGATCCCGTTCTCGGTGCTCCCCGACAACCTCGACCCGGCCCACGTCGGGTTCAACGTCGTCGTGAATGACTCGGACACCCAGAACAAGGCCGCGCAGAACCGCGTCGGCTGGTCGACATTCCCCGGCATGCGGGCGGATCCGTGGCGCTGGGGCATCATCACGCTCGACGGCATCGCCGACGCGGGTGCCAGCCCCAAGGATCCGACGCTGCCCGACACCGCGGCGCGGTCGGTCGCCTCGCCGCAGTCGATCCTGCAGTCCGCCGGCGACCAGGTGCCCCTCGGCGGATCGTCGAAGGCGGACCACGCGCTCAAGGTGCTCTCGTCCTCCGTCTCCGGCGGCATCGCGAAGGTCGCGCTGCAGACCCCGCGGGCCGGCACGGCCCGGGTGTTCCTCTGGGACGGCGCGCAGGTCCTCGGCAGCGCCGAGAAGGCGGTGGGCTCTGGACGGACCGACGTCGGCTTCCCGGTCCGCACCACGGCGAGCGGCACGGGCGACAGCCTCACCGGCACCCCGGCCTCGCCGGTGCTGGCCGTGTCCTTCGAGTCGCAGAGCGGCGTCTCCGCCACCCGCGCGCCGCTGGGCGGGCGCTCGCGCTGAACGAACGGAGGGGCCGACGCGATCGTTCGCGTCGGCCCCTCCCCTGTCCGCCGACCGCTGGGTCATCCCGCAGAACGGGATCCTTCGGAGGCGGGTCCGCTCAGCTGCGCAACCAGACCGTGCTCTCGCCGGGCACGGCGCCGTCGACAAGCATGCCGAGCGCCGGCTCTTCCCCGGCGGCGAGCGCGAACGGCTCGGTGCCGAAGTTGGTCACGACCTGCCAGCCGTTCAGGCGCGCGAAGCGGAGCACGTCGTCGCGACCGGTCTCGATCCAGTCCAGCGTCTCCGCGGTCTGCAGCTCGTGGCGCAGGGCGAGCGCGCGACGGTAGGTGTTCAGCGACGACGCCGGATCCGCATCCTCCGCCTCGACCGCGTAATCCGCGAACCAGTCCGGCTGCGGGATGTGGGCGCCGGCGCTGCCGAACCCGAACGAGGTTCCGGAACGCGCCCAGGGCAGCGGCACGCGGCAGCCGTCGCGGCCGAGACCGTCGCGGTCGGGGTCGGCGCCGCGGAAGAACGCGGGATCCTGCCGGTCCTCGGCCTTGATGTCGGCGACCTCGTGCAGGCCGAGCTCCTCGCCCTGGTACAGGTAGGTGCTGCCGGGCAGGCCGAGGAGGAACAGCGACGCGGCGAGCGCGCGGCGTCCGCCCCGCTCCAGGTCGACCTGGTCCGCGGGCCCGCCGGCGAGGATCCACGCGGACCCCTGCTTGACGTCGCGTCCGTTCAGCGGCTCCAGGCCGTAGCGGGTGGCGTGACGGACCACGTCGTGGTTCGAGAGCACCCAGGTGGAGCTGGATCCGGTCGCCTCGCTCTGCGCGAGGTTGTCGGTCACGATGTGCCGGAACTGCGCGGCATCGAAGTCCGCCTCGAGCAGGTCGAAGTTGAACGCCTGGCCGAGCCCTTCCGGGGTCGCGTACTTCGCGCGGCGCTCGGCCGTGGCCACCCACGCCTCGGCCACCGCGATGCGCGGCGGGTCGTACTCGTCGAACACCCGCCGCCACTCGCGGTAGATGTCGTGCACGGCGTCGCGGTCCCACAGCGGGTGCTGTCCGTCGGTCGTGTCCATCGCGTCGAGCTCTGCCTGGCTCGGCAGCACGTCCGGCAGGTCCTTGCTCAGCCCGTGCGCGACGTCGATCCGGAAGCCGTCGACCCCGCGGTCCGACCAGAACCGCAGCGTGGAGAGGAACTCGGCGTGCACGTCGGGGTTGTCCCAGTTGAAGTCGGGCTGCTCCGTGGCGAAGAAGTGGAAGTACCACTGGCCGTCGCCGACGGGCTCCCAGCCGGCGCCCCCGAACACGCTCGTCCAGTCGGCGGGCGGCAGCTCGCCGTTCTCGCCGAGCCCGTCGCGGAAGATGTACCGGTCGCGCTCGGGTGAGCCCTTGGGTGCGGCGAGCGCGGCCTGGAACATCGCATGCCGGTCCGACGAGTGGTTCGGCACGATGTCGACGATCACCTTGATCCCGCGGCCGTGCAGGGCGGCGATCATGTCGTCGAAGTCGGCGAGGGTGCCCAGACGCGGATCCACATCGCGGTAGTCGGCGACGTCGTAGCCGCCGTCGGCCAGCTCCGACGGGTAGAACGGGCTCAGCCACACCGCGTCGACGCCGAGTCCGGCGAGGTAGTCGGCCTTCTCGACCACGCCCCGGATATCGCCGAGGCCATCGCCGTTCGTGTCGGCGAAGCTGCGCGGATAGACCTGATAGACGACGGCCTGACGCCACCAGGCGGCATCGGCGGATCCGGTCACGAGGGTGTCGGTCGTGAGGACTGCATCGGTCATGGGGTTCCCTTCCGGGGTTGGGTGGTCGGTCATCATCTGGTCGGCGAAGGCGTCAGCCCTTCACGGCGCCCTGGGTCACACCCTCCATCACCCAGCGCTGCGTGAACAGATAGGCGACGATCGCGGGGGCCATGGCCATCAGGTACGAGGCGAAGGACACGTTGTAGTTGTTGCTGAACTGGGTCTGGAACAGGTTCTGCCTCACGGGCAGCGTCTGCAAGGCCGGATCCGAGATGATCAGCGACGGCATCATGAAGTCGTTCCAGGCGTAGAGGAAGGCGAAGATGCCGACCGTGGCGCTCATCGGGCCGAGCAGCGGGAAGATGATCCGCCAGAACGTCTGCCAGGTGCTCGCGCCGTCGATGCGCGCGCTCTCCTCGAGTTCGAGCGGGATCGAGCGCAGGAACGCGGTGAACAGCAGCACGCTGAAGCTCAGCTGGAACATCGTGGCGAGGATGACCACGCCGAACGGGTTGTCCAGGTGCACGAGCCCGGTGAGCTGGATCTGCGGCAGGGCGACCACGGGGAACGGGATGAACATCGCGGCGAGCAAGTAGAAGAACGAGTACCGGAACAGCTTCCGGTCCCAGTTGCGCACGATCGCGTACGACGCGAACGCCGCGAGCACGATCGTGAGCACCACGGTGCCCGCGGTCACGAACAGCGAGATGCCCGCCCCCACCGGGAACGTCGTGAGGTTCCACGCCTGCACGAAGCCGTCGATCGAGAAGGGCGCGGGCAGCGAGAAGGCATTGCCGTCGACTGCCTGATCCGTGGTCTTGAACGCCATCGAGATCGTGACGTAGAGCGGCAGCAGCACCGTGATCGCGCACAGGACGAGGATGATCGTGCCCGACCAGTTGACGCGCTCCATGCGGACGCGCGGCCGGCGCCTCCTGATGGATCCGGTGGTGAGGGCTTCGGTCGTGAGCAAGGTCTGGGTCGACATCAGAGGGCGTTCCTTCCGCGCGTCAGCGAGAGCTGGAGGAGGGAGATGAGGATGGCGACGACGAAGAAGATTGTCGCGTTCGCCATCTGATAGGCGTAGTCGCCGCCGTTGAACCCGGCGATGATCGTCATCGCGACGCTGCGCGTCGCGGTGCCCGGACCGCCGTTGGTGAGGCCGACGATGATGTCGTAGGCGTTGAGGAACCCCTTGAACCCGAGGATCACGTTGATCACCACGTAGCCGAACACGAGCGGCACGGTGATCCGGGTGAGCTGCTGGGTCTTGGACGCGCCGTCGATCGCGGCGGCCTCGTACACCTCGCCCGGCACCGACAGCAGGCCCGCGATGTAGATGAGCAGCGTGCCCGGGATCGCCTGCCAGGCCGTCACGATCACGATCGCGACCCAGGCGAGGTCGGGGTTGGCGAGGATGCTGGTCTGCAGCCACTCCAGCCCCGTCGCGTTCCCGAGCCCGGGGATCGAGTTCGAGAACAGGAAGTTGAAGACGTAGGCGATGATGATGCCCGAGATCACCATCGGGATCACGAAGATCGTGCGCAGGCCCGCTTTGAACCGGATCCGTGAGGTCAGGCCGACCGCGAGCAGGAAGCCGATCACGTTCACCACGATCACCGTGGCGAGCGAGAAGCCGAACGTGAACAGGTAGCTCTGCAGGATGGCCGGATCACTGAACGCCGCGAGGTAGTTGGTCACCCCGTTGAAGCTCCAGTCGCCGATGCCGATCGAGTCGGTGAAGCTGAAGAAGATCCCGATGACGGCGGGGACCGTGATCGCGAGCGTGAACAGGATCAGGCTCGGCAGCAGGAACAGGTAGTAGATCGGCTCGACGCGGCGCGCGCTGCGGCGCGCCGTGCGGTCGCCCTGGGTGACGATCGTGGTGGTGGCGCTCATTTCGCCGCTCCCTTCGTGTCACGGGCGGCCGGGGCGCGGAACGCGAGTCGCGCCCAGTCGGCGTCCATGGTCGCGAGGGTCGTCCGAGGCTTCGCGCCCAGGGCCATGGCCTGGGCGTAGTTGAAGACGGGGATGGTCTTGGGCACCAGGACGGACGGCCCCTGGTAGATGCGCCCCTCGTCGACGTAGGGGATCATCCCGGCCACGCGGGGGTCGTCCGGCGCCGGCGCCGACGTAGTGGGGGCGAACCCGAGCTGCGACGCGTTGTACGCCTCGATGTTCTGCGGCTGATACAGGTACTCGAGGAAGTCCCGGGCGGCGGCCTTGTGGTGCGAGCCCTCGGGGATCATCGCGGCGAGGTCGAGGTTGACGCGCACCTTCAGGTCGTCCGCGTCGTCGGTCATCGGGAGCGGGAAGGTGCCGAGCTGCAGATCGGGCGCGGTCTTCGCGATCTCGCTGAACGCCCAGGGGCCCTGCAGGTACATCGCGGCCTGCCCCTTCGAGAAGGCCAAGTTGCCGTCGCCGTAGCCGCGACTGGCCGCGTCCTTGTTGACATAGGCGCCGAGCAGCTGCTGCATCTTCGCCATCGGTGCGGCGAAGTCCTTCGAGAACGAGGTCGTCGAGTCCGGCCCGACCTTCGCGCCTTCCGCGTTCAGTCTCTGGAACACGTCGAGCACATCCAGGGATCCGCCGGTCGCGTAGTCGTACCAGCCCTGGCCGACCGTCCAGTCGTCCTTGAGCGTCGCGTAGAACGGGGTGACACCCGCGGCCTTCAGCTGATCGCACGCGGCGATCAGCTCGTCCCACGTCGTCGGGACCGCGATGCGGTGCTCGGCGAAGATCTGCTTGTTGTAGATGACCGACGCCGCCATGACCGAGTAGGGCAGCGCGCTGGTGCGGCCGGCGCAGGTGCCGTACTGATCGAGCAGCGGCTGGTAGGTGGCGGCGATCTCGCCCGCCGCCTTCGTGCCGCTCAGGTCGCTGAGCGCGCAGCGGGAGACGAACCGCGCGACCTCCATGTTGTAGTTCGCGAGCATGAGGTCGGGCGGGTTGCCCCGCACGAAGCTCGCCGAGACGACGTCGACGCCCGAGGTGTCGATCACGACCCTGACCTTCGACTGCGAGGAGTTGTACTCCGCGACCTTCTTCGTCATGAAGTCGATCGCCTCGCGTTTGCTGAACGTGAACCGGATCGTCTCGCGCCCGTCGGCGGGCGAGCAGCCCGCGAGGGCTCCCCCGGCGACGGCGAGCGCGGCGACGGCGGCGAGCGCCCTCGCGATCCGCGTGCGTGGTGCAGACACCTTCGTCCTCATCCCTTCCGACGGGATCCGGCTCGTGAGCGTTCGACGCAGCAGGCGGATCCTTGTTTCGGAGATTAGATTTTGTGCCCGAATCAACTCGGGCAAGGGTTACTCTGACAGAGGTCCACCCGAGAGGTCAAGCATCATGTCGACATCCGCCGCCGACGTCGGCGCCACCAGGCCGAGCCTGGGCCAGGTGCTGGACTTCGCCTGGGGCCGCGGTCCGTTCACCGCCACGGAGGCGATGGCGGGCGCCTCGCTCACGCGCTCGACCACGATCGACGCGATCGACACGCTCGTCGAGACGGGCGTGGTGCGCGAGCTCGCGAACGCCCGCGACGCCGGCGAGTACTCGGCCGGGCGCCCGGCCCGACGCTTCGAGCTGCCCGCCGACCTCGGAGCCGTGATCGCGCTGGATGCGGGCGACACGCACCTGGGCGTGACCGTCACCGACCTCGCGCGCGCCCCGCTCGCGCAGGTGCGCGCCGACCTGGATCCGCTGCACACCGTCGGGCAGCGCCGCGCGGCGATCCTGCGCCACCTCGACGCGGCCCTGACCTCGAGCGGGGTTCCCCGCGACCGCGTTCTCGCGCTGTGCGCGGGCGTCGCGGCCCCGGTGGCGCGGAACGGCTCGTCGCCGCCGCACCCCGACGGTTTCTGGGAGCGCACCAACCCCGGCCTCGCCGAGCTGCTGGCCGGGTGGGCGCCGGTGGTCGAGGTCAAGAACGACGCCGTGCTCGCCGCCGCCGCGGAGGGCGATCTCGGGCAGGCCGTGGACTGCCGCGACTACATCGCGCTGATCGCGGGCGAGCGCTTCGGCGCCGGCGCGGTCGTGGATGGCCACATCCTGCACGGCGCGCACGGCGGCGTGGGCGAGATGGTGCTGCTGGACCACGTGCGCGGCGTCGGATCCGCCGAGGGGCTCGGGCCCGCGATCACCCGCATCGCCCAGGAGCTGCTGACCTCGGGCAAGGCCGCGGCCGACGGAGCGCTCGCCGATCTCGCCGCGAACGGTCTGCGCGCGGAGCGCATCCTCGCCCTCTCTGCCACCGGGGATCCCGATGCGGTGCAGGTCGTGCGCGGAGCCGGCGAGTACCTGGCGCGCGTCGTCGCGGTGCTCGGGAGCACCTATGACCCGGAGCGCGTGATCGTCTGCGGCGCGATCTCCGACGCCATCGAACCCGTGCTCGACGCGGCGCGCGACGTGCTGCGCCCGCTGCTCGACCTGCCGGCGCCGACGATCCTGCGCTCGCACCTCGGCGCCGACATCGTGCTCGCCGGCGCGGTCTCCACGGCCCTGGCCGCGGCCCGCACCGTCGGCCTGCCGCGACTCGTGGCGCAGCGGCTGCGCGGCTGAGGCGAGCCGGATACGGCTGCGGTCAGCGCCAGTCATAACGGCGAGTGTGATTGAGCCCGTCCTCAGCCTTTGAGGAACGCGATGTGGCTGAGATCGCGGACCAGCAGGTTCACGCCTGGCTGCATCCGTGAGCACGCTGTGGCTTCGCAGATGAACCACTGGCCAACGAGGTCTGAGATGGACGACGCACCTTCGCGTGCGAGAAGTTCCGTCTCCACGGTCCCCTCATCCGCGCTGACGCTCGTCCAACCGTAGCCTCTCGTAGAGCTTCGTCAGCTTCTTCACGGATACCGCGTTGCCTAGGGCTTGCCTCGGGTATCGACGTCCGCTCTGAGCATGTGCGCTCACCCTATCGAGCCACCTCGTCGAGGACTTAGTGGGCGAAAGTGACCACCGTCCGGTCGCCGAACCGGTGAGGGTTCTAGATGCCCGAATGTTGAATGAGTGTAGGCCCCCGGCAGCTTCCGCGCGCACCGGCCCCGTCACAGCCTGGCGTCATCGTGTACGGGCCGCGTTCGGCAGCGAGGTGGGCAGTGACGTCCCACGTAGTCGGACCAGCTCGGGTAAACCCGACATCCCACTCGATAGGTCCGGGAGCGGCGGCGAGACGACGGCCAGCGGCGGCGGCAGGGTCACGGTCATACCGTCTTCTATGCGCGGGGTTCTATGCGCGGGCCTGAGGTTAGTGCCCGTCAGACGGGGATCATCTCGTAGTGTTCGAGACATGTTCCGCACGTCGGCTTATCGACGTGGTCGGCGGTCGGCACGAACCAATGGCCGCACATCGCTTGAACGGCCTCGCCGTAGACGGTGGCGTAGGTGACGCTATCGCGCCGGGTGTAGTGGGCGATGGTCCCGAGTCGCACCTCGCCCGGACGCGCGTCGGCCCCGACTCCACCAGCCGCAGTGGTGGCGCGGGCGGCGAGCATCGCTTCCTCGGTCAGCACCGTCCAGTGGGAGAGGCCGTTGTCTTGCAGCGGGCCGGTCGTCCAGGTCTCGAGCTGCGGGTCGATGGCGCTCTGCACGATGAGGGAGGCCTGCGCGCAGAGCATCGGGCTATCCCAGCCGACGGGGACGAGTTCCACCACCAGTTCGTGGGCAACGACGCCGTCGACTTCGGTGTGCACAATAAGCATCGAGAGCGTGAGAAGGTCCGCACCGTCTGGCGCACACACCTCGACGTCGTGGGTGCCGTCCGGGTCGTTCAGCGCCGTGCACAGAAGAGCGAGCGCGGTGAGGTGCAGTTGCAGTTTCCAGGCGTCCCGCTGAGCCATCTTGCGCTCGATGGAGCGTACCTTCTCGTCCTCGACCGTCGGCAGGAAGCCGTCGGAGCCCGAGTGACAACGGCGTGCGAACTCCACATAGAAATCTTCGGGAGAGCCGGCACGGTGATACCCCGCAGCTCCCAGCCACGCGGTCTCCACGCCGTCCTTCTCAACGACTACGGCCGCTCCGCGCCAGCGCGCCGAGTGAGTCTGCTTGAACCACTGCCGGTCTGTGACGGCGCTGATGGTCTCTCGCAGCGTTCCGCGGTCGTCATCACCCGCGAACTGCTCCTCGAACGCCTGGATCAGCGGGTGGCGGAGTAGCGCGAAGGGAGGGAGTGCGCGCAGCTGCTTACTCACTGCGGAGTCCCTGATGTCTCCGGCGACGGCTTGCTGGGCGAGCTCACGCAGTTGCTGCACGCTGGTGAGGTCCGCCGGTGTCGTCCACCCCGACCGGAGGTCCTCAGCCGCGCAACGCAGCGTCACTCGCCGGTTTCGTCCCATGCCACCAGCATACGAAGTCGACTGGACACCGGTGACGGCTTGTTCAGTCGAACTCGTCCAGCACGAGGTCGTCGAGGTCGTCGGTGCGCGCGGCAGCTTCCGCCATGCGCTTCTGCGCCTCGTGCATGCGGGTACGGTACGCGACAAGGTCGGTTGCCGCAATCCGCCGGTCCCGAGCCCCGACGACATGGTGCGGGAGTGCACCGGAGTCGAGAATCTTGTACAGGTGCGTGCGGCTCATGCCGAGGACCTTGGCGGCTTCAGACGGGGTAAAAGTTCCGTCTTCGGTGACGACAAAAGCGTCGCGACCACCGCGGAGGGCGTGCGACAAGGTCTCCAGCGTGGAGCGCAGGGCGCCCGCCGGCAGTTTCTCGAAGGAGGCCTCGAGGATGTCGATCTCGGTAGTGGGCACGCTGGAGGCGTCGAGCTTAGGCATGGCAGTTGCCTCTGATCCTTATCGGACGTCGGGGGCCGCTGGTCAGGCGGCGGATGGCGGGGTGCGGCTGACGGGTACGTTCACCGTCGTCGGCGTGTGCGCATGGCCTAAGTGTCACACATGGCACGAAATGAGTCAATTCTGCGTCGTGAAGGGTCTGGGCGAAACCGTCGCCGGACGCGGTCTTCTTCTCGACGGGAACAGCGACGACGCCCCGGGGTAGACGCATGACGATCTCCCGCCAGTCCCCGCGTCATGACGAGGGACCCCCAAGAAACATCTATATGTCACATAGTGCGCGACTGGAATATTCCGTGCTAACATCATTTTCATGACAAGCGCCCGAGCCCGCGGTGAGCTTCTAGAAGCTCTACGCCTGTCGCGTGGGCTCACCCAGACGCAGGTCGCCCAGGTGACCGGGGTGTCCCAGGCTGCGCTGTCGAAGGTGGAGTCCGGCGACGCGGACCTCGACGCCGAGAGATGGGACCGCGTCGCCGATCTTCTGGGTGTGCCCGTGTCCGCGTTCTTCTCGGTCCGCTCGTCTGCGGCGCCAGCGCGCATCTTCCACCGCAAGCTGAAGTCGACACCCAAAGGCGCCGTGAAGAAGGTCGCCGCAGAGCTCGCTCTCGTGCGCCTGCGCGTGAGAGACCTGATGGGCGAACAGCGAACGACGCTGCAGACCCACGATCTGGAAGACGGCTTCGTCACCCCGCAGGAGGTCGCACACGAAGTCCGCCGTGAGCTCGGACTCGGAACCGCCCCTATCACCGACCTGGTGGGGATTCTCGAAGACGCCGGGGCCCTCGTCCTTCGCTGGCCGCTGGAGTCCATCCAGGTCGACGCCATCGCCTCCTGGCAGGACGGCGAGGTTCCGGTCATCCTCGTCGGTGAGCACGTGCCGCCCGACCGGCAGCGCTTCACGATGGCGCACGAACTCGGCCACGCCGTGATGCACGACACGGAGGCCAGCGCGGAGCAGGAGAAGGAGGCCGATGCCTTCGCCGCCGAATTCCTCGCCCCCGCGGCCGCGATCCGTAGAGAGTGGCCGAACCCGGTCACGCTCGATGCTCTCATCACGTTGAAGCGACGTTGGGGCATCTCCCTCGCCGCTCTCGTGCGGCGGGGCCTGGATGCGGACCTTCTCGATGAAGCGGCATACCGCAACTGGAACATTCAGCTCTCGACGACCGGCATGCACCGCCGGGAACCCGACCCCACCGAGCGGGAGAATCCCCGCGCTCTCAACTCCGCAATCCGTAGGTCCCTCGACGACGGCGCGAGCGTCGAAGAACTTGCAAGCCGTGCCTTCATGTACCCGCGCGAGTTCCAACTGACCTTCTTGCAGGAGCCATCATGATGTTCACTGTCATCGACAACCCCAGCACCGCCCCGTCTACCGCGTTCGTCGCACCGCGCCCCGTCGAGACCGGTGACGCTCTCGCGCTGCTGCCCAACCGCCAGTTCCATGTGTCCAACGTGAACGCGGCCGGCGAAGCGCCCCTGATCAACGCCAGCGCGGGCGGCCTCTTCCTCGTCGGTGATCGTGCACCGAAGACCATCGAGCAGATCCGCAGCGATAACCCGGGCCTGCCGCTGATCCTCGAGCCGCGAGCGATGCGGAAGTACTGGGCCACTGAGGACAAGCCGTTCCTACTCCCGGGTGGACTCTTCCAGTCGACTCTCGACGGCGAATTGGATTGGCAGCGCCTGGACAGCGACCTCGCCATCACTCCCACTGGCCAGATCCGCGTCGGGGACTCCGCGACACTGAAGGCTGCGCTGCGAGAGGCGAACAAGCTCGACCGCTCCGACATGATGCTGGCCCTGCCGATGGCCAGTGGCTGGATGAACAACGAGCAGCACGTGAAGCAGCTCATCGCCGTGATCAACCGCAGCCGTCACCCCGTGCTTCTCACCTTCACCAGCTCGAGCAACCCCGTGGGAAGCGCGCGACGCGCAAAGGCCTACCGCCGAATCTTCAAGGAAACCACCGCCCCCGTCGTCGCCTACCGCACGGACCTCGTCGGGTTCGACGCGGTCGCTCACGGCGCCCTAGCCTCCGCTATCGGCTCCTACCCGTCACTGCGCCGTCTCACCCCCGTTGGTGGACGCGGGTTCGCGATGGACCCCGAGGTGAAGTCGCCCCACATGCTCATCACCGACATGCTCCGCTTCGTCCGTTCCACACACATGCGGCGTATCTGGTTCGCATCCGCAGCTTCCATCCAGTGCTTCTGCGTCATCTGCCGCGGCGCGGACATCGACCGCCTTCACGGCGAGCCACACGAGCGCCGCCTCGGGCACAACCACAACGTCGTAACCATCGATCACCTCTACTCCTCCTACCGGGATCTCGATGAGGCAGGACGGCGCGCGCTCTGGGCACGTCAGACCGCTGGGGCCATCGACACGCACCCGCAGCTGGCCGCGCACATCAACCAGCCTGTCCCCGTCGACAACGTCCTGAAGGTGTGGGCGTCCGCGTCCTAGCCAAGGAGCTCGCGGAACTGGCCGTAGACCATCTCCGAGAACCGCCACCGGGCGGATGACCACCGCTGCGCGACGTACGTCGCCGGGGACAGCAGATGCTCGCCGCTGCTGAGCACCAGCCCGATCCCGTAGTGCGACGCTTCGGTGAGCTCGAATGAACTCGCCGAGCGCGATACACGAACCGTCCGCGGGCCGTAGCCCGCCCACCGGTGCGCGACAGAACATCCTCCACCCAACGTCGAAGACGTGATCTCGATGCTCACCACATCGACCACCGGCTGAGCGCGACGTTGCGCCCACAGGCCACCCTCCGGGTCAGCGAGCACCGACGCGACGAGCGCACCGTCCGCCTTGAGCAGCACACGCTCGAATCGTGTATCCACCGGGCCGAGCCGATCCTCCGGGAGAGACAGCAACGCGGCGAGGAGGAACTCGTCCCGGATCTCGCATTGTCCCGTCTTCACGCGCGACTCGTGCTCAGCCCAGTTCACCGCGTAGGTGACGGTGAGCTTCGAACGGTCAAACACGCCGTCGTGACGGTAGAGCGCCCCTGACTCCTGCACCACCTCAAGCATGCGAGAGCTCCTGAGCCGCGTCCCAGAAGGAGTGGTTGATGCGACGGTACCGCACGGGTTCCGTCCGAGTCTGGCGTTCTAGCCGTTCCATAAGTCCCACTCCCTCCAGTGCAATGAGGATACGCTGGACCGCCGACTGTCCGATCTCCAGCTGCTCTTGCAGGCTCTTGGAGTCCAGCGTCCCCGCTCCCGCACCGATAGCACCGGCAACGCTCAGCATATGGGTGTTGTTGAACAGCAGCTTCGACCTCGCCTCGATGCCCTCTCTCATCCCCGCAGTGTAACTCGTAACCTGCATTACAGGTTACATACAACCTTCAAAAGGCGTGGTGGCGGATGAGCGCGCAGCTCTTCCCTCTTCACACGGGGATCAACTTCGACTCGAGAAATCGCACCTTGAGCGACGTCTCAGCTCAGTCGACCAGCAGCGCGGGCTCCTCGAGCACGGCGGCGACGTCGGCGATGAAGCGGCTCATGCCGTCTCCGTCCACGACGCGGTGGTCGAAGGATCCGGCCACGGTGGTCACCCAGCGCGGGCGCACCTCGCCGTCGACGACCCACGGCTTCTGGCTGATCGTGCCCATGGCGACGATGCCGGCCTCGCCGGGGTTGATGATCGGGGTGCCCGCGTCCATCCCGAACACGCCGATGTTGGTGATCGTGATGGTGCCGCCCTGCTGCTCGGCGGGGGTGGTCTTGCCCTCGCGCGCGGTGGCGGTGAGGCGGTTCAGCGCACGGGCGAGGTCGCGCATGCCGAGGTCCTGCGCGTCCTTGATGTTCGGCACGAGCAGGCCGCGCGGCGTGGCTGCGGCGATCCCGAGGTTCACGTAGTGGCGCACCGCGATCTCGGCGCCGTCGGCCGTGTCGATCCAGGCGGCGTTGACCATCGGCGTGCGGCGCACGGCCCAGATCACGGCGCGCGCCATGATGAGCAGCGGCGACACCTTGACGTCGGCGAAGTCGGGCGAGGCCTTGAGCCGCTTGACGAGCTCCATCGTGCGCGAGGCGTCGACCTCCTTCCACACGGTCACATGCGGCGCGGAGTAGGCGCTCTGCACCATCGCCGAGGAGGTCGCCTTGCGGACGCCCTTGACCGGGATCGACTCGGTGCGGCTCTCGTCCGCACCGGCCCCCGAGCCCGTTGAAGGGCGGGCAGGCGAGAGCCCCCGCGCGAGGCCCACCGGCCCCGCCTGCGGCGCGGGCACGGTCTCCTCGCGCACGTCGCCCCACTCCGGGGTCTGGATGTTGCGGAACACACTCGCCTGCTCGGCGTGGCGCATCACGTCGTCGCGGGTGACCTCACCGTCCGCGCCGGTCGGGGCGACCTGGGTGAGGTCGACGCCGAGGTCGCGGGCGAGCTTGCGGATCGGCGGCTTCGCGATCACGCCGACCGTCGAGCGCACAGGGCGCTCTGCCGGGCGACGACGACGCGAGGTGGCCTCCGCGCCGGAGCCGTAGCCGACGAGGACGGATCCGGATCCCTCCTCCGCGGCCGGAGCCGCGGGTGCGGCGGCCGGAGCGGCAGGCTCGGCCGCGCCCGTCACGAACGTGATGATCGGGGTGCCGACGTCGATCGTCTTCCCCTCGGGCACGAGGAGCTCGCCGACCGTGCCGGCGTGCGGCGAGGGCAGCTCGACGAGCGACTTGGCGGTCTCGATCTCGCAGATCACGTCGTTGACGGCGACCGCATCGCCCGGGGCGACCCGCCACGTGACGATCTCGGCCTCGGTCAGTCCCTCGCCGACGTCCGGGAGGGTGAAGGTCTGGGTGCTCATGGTCGGGATCCTTTCACACGACGGCGGCGTCCTTCGTCTCGTCGCTGCGCTCCTCGCTCAGGAACCAGCACGGCTCCGGTTCCTGAGCGAGCGAAGCGAGACGAAGGACGCCCGACGACCGGACGAGACATCAGTAGGCCAGCGACCGGTCGACGGCCTCGAGGATCCGGTCCGGATCCGGCAGGTAGGTGCTCTCGAGCTTCGCGGGCGGGAACGGGGTGTCGTAGGCCGAGACCCGCAGCACCGGCGCCTCGAGGGCGTAGAACGCGCGCTCCATGACGGTCGCGGCGATCTCGCTGCCGAGACTCACGAAGCCCGGCGCCTCCTGCGCGTAGACCATGCGGCCGGTGGAGCGCACCGAGTCGAGCAGGGGCCCGTAGTCGACCGGCGACAGCGAGCGCAGGTCCACGACCTCGCAGCTCGTGCCCTCGGACTCGGCGAGCGCGGCCGCCTGCAGCAGCGTCGACACCATGGCGCCGTGCCCGACCAGGGTGACGTCGGATCCGCGGCGCACGATCCGCGAGGCGTGCAGCGGGAGCGCAGGGGCGGACAGGTCGACCTCGCCCTTGGGCCAGTACCGGCTCTTGGGCTCGAGGAAGATCACGGGATCGTTCGAGGCGATCGCCTCCTGGATCATCCAGTACGCGTCGTTCGGGGTCGACGGCGAGACAACGCGCAGCCCCGGGGTGTGCGCGAAGTACGTCTCCGGACTCTCCTGGTGGTGCTCGACCGCGCCGATGTGCCCGCCGTAGGGGATCCGGATCACGATCGGCATCGAGATCCGACCCTCATGGCGGGCCGTCATCTTCGCGAGCTGCGTCGTGATCTGGTCGAAGGCGGGGAAGACGAATCCGTCGAACTGGATCTCGATGACGGGACGGAACCCGCCCATCGCGAGGCCGATCGCGGTGCCGACGATGCCGGACTCGGCGAGCGGGGTGTCCAGCACCCGCTGCGGGCCGAAGTCGCGCTGCAGGTGCTCGGTGACGCGGAACACCCCGCCGAGGCTGCCGATGTCCTCGCCCATGAGGAGGACGCGCGGGTCGTCCTCCATCGCCTTGCGCAAGCCCGCGTTCAGGGCCTTGCTGAACGGCATCGTCTCGATGCCGGTGCTCGTCTCCACGGTGGTCATGCGCGGGGTCCCTTCACGTTTGCAGGACGATCGCAGGAATGGAGGACGGATCCGTCCCGAATCTCCTGCAGAGTGCGAATCATCCTCGATTCCGAGGCCCGGGCGGTCATGCACCGGCCTCGAACGAAGCCTCGTACTGCGCCTGCCACGCCTTCTGCTCCGCCATGAGCGGGTGCGGGTCGCTGTACACGTTGTCGAAGATCGCCTCGGCCGTCGGCGAGACGAGCTCGAGGGTGCGCACGCGCAGATCCTCGGCGGCGTCCGCGGCCTCGGTCTCGGCGTCGGCGAAGACGGATCCGGCGGCTCCCCGGTTCTCCAGGAACGCGCGCATGCGGGCGATCGGATCCCGCAGCGACCACTCCTGCTCCTCGTCGCTGCCCCGGTACTTCGTGGGGTCGTCGCTCGTGGTGTGCGCCCCCATCCGGTACGTGACGGCCTCGATCGCGCGCGGGCCGTCGCCGGTGCGCGCCTCGTCGAGCGCGCGGCGGGTCACGGCCCAGCTCGCGAGCACGTCGTTGCCGTCGACGCGGATCGACTCGATCCCGTAACCGGTGCCGCGCTGGACGAGCGGCACGCGGGACTGGGTCTTCACGGGCACCGAGATCGCCCAATGGTTGTTCTGCAGGAAGAACACCTCCGGGGTCTGGTAGCTCGCGGCGAACACCATCGCCTCGTGCACGTCGCCCTGGCTGGAGGCCCCGTCGCCGTAGTAGACCATCACGGCCTGATCGCGGTCGACGTCGCCGGTTCCGCACGTGCCGTCGAAGACGAGACCCATCGCGAGGCCCGTCGCGTGCAGGGTCTGCGAGCCGAGCACGAGGGTGTAGATGCGGGTGTTGCCGTTGCGGGGATCCGTCGGATCCCAGCCGCCGTTCGAGGTGCCGCGCATGAGCTTGATGATGTCGACCGGATCCACTCCGCGGATGCGGGTGACGGCATGCTCGCGGTAGGAGGGGAAGAGCGTGTCCTGCGGGCGGGCAGCGCGGGCGGATCCGACCTGGGCGGCCTCCTGCCCGCGACTCGGCGGCCACAGGGCGAGCTGGCCCTGACGCTGCAGGTTCGTGGCCTGGGTGTCGATCGCGCGGATCACGACCATGTCCCGGTAGAACTGCTCGAGGTCGCCGTCAGGCAAGGCCTCGATGAGGGGCAGATACTCCTCTGCGGCGAGGTTCGGGGCGAAGCGGCCGTCGGCATCGAGGACGCGGACGGTGGGGATATCGGCGTCAGTCACCTTGTCTACGCTAACCGAGGTTTCCGGCTTCGCAGTGGAGGGTGCGCACAAACGATCAGCGGCCCGCTGTGACGATCCCCACGGACGCATGCGGGTGCGCGGATATCCAGGTGTCCCACGTATTAATGCCAGGTCCCCCTAGCTTTTTACATGGGTGTCCTTGCATCGGAACGGGCCGACGACAGGCGTGCCGTGGGACGGATGCAGGATCCTGGCACGGATGCAGGACGGATCCGCCGGATCGGTCCTGCATCCGTGTCCTCGTCCTGCATTCGTACGCGCGCGGCGGGCGCGCAGGCGCAGGCGCGGCAGACGGCGGGGTCAGGCCTGCGCGGCGGCGACGGCGAGCACGCGGGGCAGCGATTCCGCCTCGCCGACCGAGATGCGGATCCCGTCGCCGGGGAACGCGCGCACGATGAGACCTGCCTCCTCGAAAGCCGCGGCCACGGCGACCGTCGCCTCGCCGGTGGGCAGCCAGACGAAGTTGCCCTGGGCGTCCGGAACGTCCCAGCCCTGTGCGCGCAGGCCCTCGACCAGTTCCGCGCGGCGCTCGACGATCACGGCGACGCGGGCGCGCAGCTCGTCCTCGGCGTCGAGGCTGGCGATCGCGGCACGTTCGGCGGCCGCGGTGACCGACAGCGGGATCGCGGTCGTGCGGGCCGCATCCAGCACGCGTGGATGCCCGATCGCGTAGCCGACGCGCAGGCCCGCGAGCCCGTACGCCTTGGAGAACGTGCGCAGCACCACGACGTTGGGGTGCGCCTCGAAGATGCGCTCGGCCAGGCCGTCGACGGCGCCGGGCGCGGTGACGAACTCGGCGTAGGCCTCGTCGAGCACGACCAGCACGTCCTGCGGCACCTTCTCGACGAACGCCGCGAACTCGGCGCTCGTGACGATCGGACCCGTCGGATTGTTGGGCGTGCACACGATCACCACGCGGGTCCGCTCGGTGATCGCGGCGGCCATCGCGTCGAGGTCGTGGCGGGCGTCCGCGGTGAGCCGTACCTGCACCCCAGTCGCCCCGGCCACGAGCGGCAGCCCGGGGTAGGCCTCGAACGAGCGCCACGCGTAGACGACCTCGTCGCCGACGGTCGCCGCCGCCAGCACGAGCTGGTACAGGATCGCGACGCTGCCGGAGGCGACGTGCACCGCATCGGGTGCGACGCCGTACCGCTCGCCGAGGCGCGCGCGCAGCGCACCCGCGGTCGCATCGGGATAGCGGTTCATCGGCGTCGCGTCGGAGAGCGCGGCGAGGACGGAGGGCAGCGGATCGAACGGGTTCTCGTTGCTGGACAGCTTGAACGCGTCGGCACCGGCCTGCTTGCCCTGGCGGTACGGCGGAAGGGCCGCGATCTCTTCACGGATGCGGGGCAGGATCTCTTCGCTCACGCGTCGAGTCTAGATCCGCGCCCCGGCGCTGTTCCGGCCCAGCGCCCCACGCTGTTCCAGCCGGAGTCCGGCGCGGTGAGCGCGACAGCGGATCCGCCCCGGCGCCCGCGACGGCGGTTCCGCCTCGCTACGAACCCCGGCGGATTCCTGGGCGGATCCCGGGTGCGGATGCGACAATCGGCACCATGAGGTTCCTCATCCGCGTCATCGTGAACGCTTTCGCCATCTGGGTCGTGAGCCTGATCACGGTCCTGGAGGTCTCGGTCATCCCCTATCCGCCGGGCGGCATGGTCCCCCTGCTCGTCACGCTGCTCGCGATCGGCGCCGTCTTCGCGATCGTGAACACGATCGTCGGCACCGTGGTGAAGATCGTGGCGATCCCGCTGTACATCCTCACGCTCGGCCTGATCTCGCTCGTGATCAACGGCTTCCTGCTCTGGCTCACTGCCTGGATCACCGGATTCTGGGGCTGGGGCCTGGTGCTCGGCGGCTTCGGCTGGACGATCGTCGCCGCCTTCCTCATCGCCGTCATCAACGCGGTCTTCAATGCGATCCTTCGCCCGCAGCGGCAGCGCGACCGCGATCGCTGAAACCCTCTCGCGGGCGTTCCTCCTCATCCGGTGATCCGCCGGGCGGTGTAGTCGGTCGACGTCATCGACGTCGCCGTATCGAGCACCGCGAAGTGCTCGGCGATCCTCGCCATCCGCACATCCCCCGAAGCCTCGGCGCGGCGCACGGTCTCGACGTAGCCGTCGAGCAGGTGCGCGGGGATCTGCGGATCCATCCCATGGCCTGGTGCGACCGTGCGACGGATGACCAGGCTGTCGGACGAGCCCGTGCCGTTCGGGCTGCCGCCGCCCGCGAGGCCGGCGACCGGATCGTCGGTATGCCGGACGGCGACGCTCAGCACGTCGTCCGGCAGCACGGGTTCGATCGGGGATCCCACGGTGACGACGCCCTGCACGTCGAACTCGCCGGACTGCGCGATCAGGCCCGCGATCATCCCGCCCTGCGAGTACCCCACCAGATCCACCGGAGTGTCCGCTCCGGCGCCGGCATCGCGCAGCGCCTCGGCGACGGCCCGGTAGGAGTCGGCCTCGGCGTGCTCGGAGTACATCCGCAGATTCGAGGCGTACGACCACGGCTCTCCGGCGGACCCGCCACGGGTGCCGTCGATGTAGGCCACGAAGCGCTGCGCGCCGTCGTCCATCCGATAGGTCTCGACCCGCACCTGCGGTGACCGCCCGTACGGGATGCGCGACACCGCCCCCGCGAGCGTCGACGGTCCGGCCGGGATCGCGGCGGCGGGTCCGCGGTGGATCACCACGTCCCCCGGCCGGGGTCCGACGCCCGCCGGGCTCCGCGCATCCGCCCTCAGGACGACGCCGGGCGCGGGCGCGAGCGGCACCGGGCGCACCACGCCGTTCTCGGCCGCGACGGAGGTCATGAGGCGCTGCCCGCCCTCTGCCCACACCCGCGCATTCCACCCGAGCAGGCTCTGGAGCAGGAACAGCGCGGGACTGAGCCCGAGCAGCAGCGCGGTGCCCGGCGCCCCGGGCACCGGCCCCGGCTCCTCCCCCGGGACGAAGCCCTCGGTGACGCCCCGCCGCCAGCTCTGCTGCAGCCGCTCATCGAGAGCGGACAGTCTCGCGTCACCGGCCAGCAGCCGCTCCTCGCGGCGGCGGAGATCGCGGGCGGTCGCGACGTCGCCCGCGCCGAGCATGGCCTGCCGTGCGCGCAGATCGGCCAGCTCGTACACATCCGCCATCGTGCCGACCCCGGCGGCGAGCCGCTCCAGCATGTCCTCCACGTTCCGGAGCTGCGCCGCGGCCGACCACAGCGCGGGGATCCCCGGAGCGAGAGGGACGTCGTCGACGAGACCGGGGATCGCGAGCAGATCCTCCCGCGCGCATGCGACCACCCATGCTTCGGCGCGTACCCGGCCCGCCGTCGTCCGCAGCAGGTCCGGATCGACCGCGATCACCCCGCCGTGCGAGATCTCGATCTCATCGGCCATCCGCGCTCACCGCACCCGCAGCGCCGACTCGATCGACGGCAACGACTCGACAGCCACGGCGAGCGCCCGCCGCTGGGCATCGAGCTCCCGCTGCACGAACTCGACGCTCTTCGAGCGCCATCCGCAGTCCGCTTCGATCGCACGCAGCGCGACGGCGGCCGCCTCGATGCGCTCGCGGGCGCTTTCGCAGCGGAGCAGAGCCTCGGCGAGCCGCCAGGATCCCGGTCCGGCGGCCGGTGCGATGGTGATCATGACCGCCAGCCTGCCGACCGGCGGAGGCCCGTGGAGGCCGCGTCGCGCAACCCGTGCGCAGCAGGGACACGCCCCGCCTTGTGGAGGACGAACCCTGCCGCGCAACACGGAATCCGGCCCCACGGCAGGATTCCGCGCGTGAGGCGGGAATCGACGCGCGGGGCGGCGGATCCGGTGCGGCACAATGGAGAGATGACCGAGTCGGATCCGTTCCGCGTCATCTTCGTGTGCACGGGGAACATCTGCCGGTCCCCGATGGCGGAGGTGGTCTTCCGCGACATCGCCGCGAAGCAGGGTCTCGGCGACCGGATCGTCTCGACGAGCGCCGGCACGGGCGACTGGCACGTGGGCGAGCAGGCCGACAGTCGCACCATCGACGCCCTCGCCCGCCGCGGCTACGACGGGACCAAGCACCGCGCGCGCCAGTTCACCTACGACTCCTTCACCGGGAGCGACCTCGTCGTGGCCCTGGACCGCACGCACGAGCGGATCCTGAAGCAGTGGGCGCGCGACGAGTCGGAGGAGGGCAAGGTGACCCTGCTGCTCTCGTTCGAGCACAACCCGTCCGTGCTGGACGTGCCGGACCCCTACTACGCCGACGCCCGGGTGTTCGATGAGGTGCTCGGTATGATCGAGAGCGCGAGCCACGGCCTCTTCCGTCAGCTCGAACCCGCCATCCGACCGTCACGTCCGTGACACCGGCGGTCCGGATCCACGACTCTTCCCGGAGGACCCCCGTGACCGCCTCGCTTCCCGTGCAGCCCCTCAGCCCGCTCGACGGACGCTACCGCGCTGCGGTCGCCCCTCTCGCCGACTACCTCTCCGAGGCCGGGCTCAACCGCGCCCGCGTCGAGGTCGAGGTGGAGTGGCTGATCGCGCTCACCGACCGCTCGCTGTTCGGCACCGCACCGCTCGCCGACGCCGACAAGGAGCGCCTGCGGGGCCTCTACCGCGACTTCGGCCAGGCCGAGATCGACTGGCTCGCCGAGAAGGAGGCGGCGACCCGCCACGACGTGAAGGCCGTGGAGTACCTCGTCCGCGACCGCCTGTCGGCGCTCGGCCTCGACGCGATCGCCGAGCTCACGCACTTCGCCTGCACGAGCGAGGACATCAACTCCGCCTCCTACGCGCTGACCGTCAAGCGCGCGGTCGAGCGCGTGTGGCTGCCCGCCCTGCAGGACGTGATCGCCAAGCTCCGCGAGCTCGCGATCGAGCACGCCGACGCCGCGATGCTGTCGCGCACGCACGGCCAGCCCGCGACGCCTTCCACCATGGGCAAGGAGCTCGCGGTGTTCGCGTGGCGCCTGGAGCGCGTGGTCACGCGGATCGAGGGCTCCGAGTACCTCGCGAAGTTCTCCGGCGCGACCGGCACGTGGTCGGCGCACCTCGCCGCCGAGCCCGACGCCGACTGGCCCCGCATCGCCCGCGAGTACATCGAGGGCCTCGGGATCGACTTCAACATCCTCACCACGCAGATCGAGTCGCACGACTGGCAGGTCGAGCTGTACGACCACGTCCGTCACGCGGGCGGGATCCTGCACAACCTCGCGACCGACATCTGGACCTACATCTCGCTCGGCTACTTCGCCCAGATCCCCGTCGCGGGCGCGACCGGATCCTCGACCATGCCGCACAAGATCAACCCGATCCGCTTCGAGAACGCCGAGGCGAACCTCGAGCTCTCGGCCGCGCTGCTCGGATCGCTGTCGCAGACTCTCGTCACGAGCCGCCTGCAGCGCGACCTCACCGACTCGACCACGCAGCGCAACATCGGCGTCGCGTTCGGGCACTCGCTGCTGGCGCTGGACAACCTGCGCCGCGGCCTCAACGAGATCTCGCTCTCGCGCGACGTGCTGCTCGCCGACCTCGACACGAACTGGGAGGTGCTCGGCGAGGCGATCCAGACGGCGATCCGCGCCGAGGTCGTCGCGGGGCGCTCCACGATCCAGGATCCGTATGCGCTGCTGAAGGAGCTCACCCGCGGTCACCGCGTGGGCGCCGCGGAGCTCGCCGAGTTCGTGCAGGGACTGGAGATCGGCGACGCCGCGAAGCAGCGCCTGCTGGCCCTGACCCCGGCGACCTACGTGGGGCTCGCGGAGACGCTCGCGAAGTAGCCGCTCCACGGGCGCACCCGGCCGCGGATATTCCGCAGGACGATTGCACTTCTGCAGGACAGGATCCGCCGGATCCTCCTGCGGAGTTGCAATCGTCCTCCAGACGGGCAGCGCCCGCCGGCCCGGGGGAGCCCGCGCGGAAGGGCGCAGCGCGCCCGCCGGGGGGCCTCAGGCGTGGTCGCCTGCGCGATCCTTCGGCATCGCGAAGACGGCGACCAGCACGAGCGCCGCCGTCACGGCCGCCGCGATGAACACCCACGTCGAGGCGCGCACGACCGTGGCCGGATCCCCCGATCCACCGCCGGAGGCCATGACGGCGTTCGAGATCGCGCCGAACACGGCCACGCCCACGGCGCTGCCCGCCGACCGCGCGAACGTGTTCATGCCGGTCACCGCGCCGCGCTCGCCCCAGCCGACCGAGGCCTGCGCGACGATGAGGGTGGGCGCCGCCGTCCAGCCCAGGCCGAAGCCGATCACGAAGGCGACCGCGGCGAGCGTGTACGCGTTCGGATACGGCCCGACGAGCGCCAGCCCGATCGACCCCAGCGTCGCGATCGACGCCCCGATCAGCGCCGTGAAGCGGAACCCGCGCCGCAGGTACAGCCGCCCCGCGTTGGCGGCGGAGAGCGGCCACCCCAGCGTGAGCGCCGCCACGGCGAGCCCCGCGAGCAGCGGCGGCACGGCGATCGCGCCCTGCAGGTAGGCCGGCGCGAAGCTCGTGATGCCCGTCAGCAGCGCGCCGATCGCGAGGGACGCGAGTGTCGTGGTGAGGATGAGGCGCCCCGAGATCAGCCGCAGGTCGATGATCGGCTCGGCCGCCCGGCGCTCCACGAGCGCGAAGGCGACCAGGGCGATGGTCCCGCCGGCGAAGCAGGCCAGACTCGGCGCCGACTGCCAGGCCCAGGCGTTCCCGCCCTCGAGCACGCCCACGATGATCGCGGTGAGTCCGATCGTCAGCAGCACGGCGCCCGCGTAGTCGATCCGATGCCGGCGCTTCTCGATCTGCTCGTGGAAGTGCCGCAGCAGCATCCATGCCGCGATCAGGCACAGCGGGATGTTGATGAAGAAGATCAGCCGCCAGGCGTCGAACTGCGCGAACACTCCGCCCAGCGCGGGTCCCACCACAGAGGACAGCGCCCAGACGCTCGCGATGTACCCCTGCACGACCGCCCGCTCGGACAGCGTGTAGATGTCACCCACGATGGTCGCGACCATCGGACCCACGGCTCCCGCGCCCAGGCCCTGCAGCAGGCGGAAGAGGATGAGAGAGGGCATGCTCCACGCCAGTCCGCACAGGATGGATCCGAGAAGGAACAGCGCGATTCCGATCAGCACGATCGGTTTGCGGCCGACCGTGTCCGCGAGCTTGGAGTAGATCGGCACGCTCACGGCCTGCGCGAGCAGGTAGATCGAGAACAGCCAGGGGAACTGCTGGTAGCTGCCGAGGTCGCGCACCACGCTCGGGACGGCTGTGGCGAGGATCGTGGCGTCCATCGCGATGAGACCCATCGCGAGCATGAGCGAGAGCAGCACCGGCCCGCGCTCGGAGCGGAAGCCCACGGAGGCGCGATCGATCGTCATGCTCACCCTCGTGACAAGCCGTGCGGACGGCGGGCTATTCCCGATCCCCGTCGCGCGGGAGGGGGATCCGGCCCTGGGCGCCCCCCTTCTGAAGGACGTCGGCAGCTTCTGAGGACGGATCCTCGGATCCTGTCCTGCAGAGATGCAAGGATCCTTCAGAGTTGCCCGTCAGGACGCAGAGGGCGCCCCGGATGCGGGGGCGTCGTCGTCGCCGTTCGACGGGTCGGCTGCGGTCGTCTCCGCACCTGCCGCGTCGGCCGCGGCGGCGGCTCCGATCGTTCCGGCGCTCGCGGCATCCGCGGAATCGTCGACGTCGTCGTACAGCACCGGGCGGTCGTGCTGCTTCGTGAAGTCCGACGGGTCGACGGCCAGGATCAGGATCGACAAGATCAGCAGGGCGGCGATGAAGATCCCGCCCGTCACGATGAACGCGAGATTCCACGGCGGGATGGTGCCGTAGGTGCCCTTGTCGACCATGCGCATCACCTTGTCGGTGAACGCGCCCGTGGCGATCAGCGTCACGACACCGGCGAAGAGGCCGCACAGCAGTGACAGGCCGACCAGCTGCAACGGTCGGAGCAGATCCCTGCGCCTGGTCTTCTCGGTCATGCGGATCCTTCGTTCGCGGCCGGCACCGTGCCGGCGGTGTCGGTGTCGGTGTCAGTGGCACGGGCTCGGGGACTGAACCCGGCGATGCCGAGGAAGACCGCGACGACGGCGGCGTAGGCGCCGAAGATCCCGACGGCCAGGGTGATCCCGGTCAGCGTGAACGAGCCGGCCTCGGCGATGGAGTAGTTGAGCGCATAGGTCGTCGGCACGCACAGCAGACCGACGGCGAGGGCAAGACCCAGGGATCCGATCAGGATCGCGTCGCGGGCGCCGTCGGCGACGACGGCCGGCGCGGCCCCGGCGCGGGCCTGGCGGCGGGCGCGGATCCCGGCGAGGAGCTCGACGAGCCCGCTGAGCGCTCCCCACGTGATCACGACGACGAAGAACATCGGCGTGGTGCGCCAGGCGGGAATGCTGCCGGCCATGCCGGTGAGGATCGCGATGGCTGCAAGCAGCACGGACGGCCAGCGCCACCCCGCGGGAACGACGAGCCACGCGGCGAGGATATGGATCAGGGCGGTGACCAGGGCGAATCCGCTGAACACCGCAAGCCCCACGAACGCGGAGTGGTCCGCGGAGAAGGTGATCATGAGTGCCGCGACCGCGGCGAAGGCGGCGCGCGCGAGCTGCGCATGGCGCAGCGGGAACGTGCGGGTGGCGGGCATGACGGATCCTCGGGTCCCTGTGCTTCGAACCCCTCGAGCGGCCTCAGGGACCAGGCCTCAGCAACCGCTTCGACGGGTTCTCCGGCCGCCCCGATGGGCGGGCGGACCCTGCCAGTCTACGCGCGGGATCCTAGGCGCCCGCTCGGGACATCGGCCCTCGCAAACGCGGAGGCCGCGATCGGCAAGGCGGGCGCCCGCCGATCGCGGCCTCGGATGGCGTCTGGCTCAGGCGTTCGAGCGCGCCTCGGTGATCTCAGCCGAGGAACCGGTGCTGTCGAGCTTCCAGGCGCCGTCCCGCACGATGAGGGCGAGGGCAGCCTGATCGCCGCCGGCGGTCGCGGTGACGCGGCCGGCCGTGTCACCGCCGATGAAGGTGGACGCGTCGATGCGGAAGTCGGAGGCGAACGACACGGCGGCCACCGCGGCTGCCGTCGGTTCCACACCGGGTGCGAACGCAACCGCCGAGAGGAACGTGGTCAGGTCGCTCTGAGCGACCGCCGCGACGATCTCATCGGCGCGCTGCTGCGTGAAAGTGCTGGTCATGGGAGAGTCCATTCCGTTCGTGTCTTGCGCGGGCTCAGCGGCCGCAGTAGCCGACGAGGATGCCGAAGAGCGAGACGCCGAGCAGAGTCTGGCTCGCCGCGTCGTCGGCGTGATTGGTATTCGCGTTGCCGATGATGGTGCCCACCGACATCGTGTAGGAGCGCAGCACCTGCGCCGATGCGAACCCGGTCACCTGGAGCGTGGCGGAGCTGCCGGCAGGGATGGCCTGGTTCAGGGTGAAGATCGCGCTGTCCGAGCTCAGGATGTTGAGCACTCCGAGCCCGTTGGTGTCGCCGAAGGTCAGGTTGGCGATACCCGTTCCGGTGAGCAGGAATGTGGATCCCGCCTGGATCGGCGCGCCCACGGCGGTGATCGTGAACTGCGGGAACGACTGCCCGATGCCCAGGATGTTGATGCCGTAGCAGGACGATGTCACGATGACGTTCTGCTGCGCCGGAGGCACCGAAGCCGCGGCAAGCGGGACGGCGGTCGCCACCGCGATCGCCGGGATCGACCAGGCGGCGGATTTGATTACGGTTCGGCGGGTGTGTCCCCGGGCCGTCGTGCTCTTCTCGTCAATCATTCGTATTTTCCCTCAGTGTGTGATCAGCGCTCCCCTGGGGGCGCGACCGGCAGCACACCGGGCTCTTCGCACACAGCGATGAGCGTCACGAAGACGTCTTCCCCCTGGGACGCCCGCATGGGCGAGACTTGCGCAGCGCCGCTCCCACAGCGGCGCCTCTGCGAGTCTCGACGAACGCGCGCCCACCGCGCGGGGCTGCGACGTGCAAAGGCGGAAATCCGTCGCGATATCGATGCTGACGTCGACCGAGCACCCCTGCCGGCCTCCGGCAGAGCCGTCAGGCGGGCACCATCGTCAGAGGCTCAGGGCCGAGGACCCCGCCGGATCCGGATCCTCGGCCGTGCGGCCGTCTTTCCGCCGCGGCTGCAGTTCGCTGAGCAGGGTGCCCGCGATGATGAGGGCCGCACCGAGGATCGCGAGCGGCGGGATCCGCTCCCCCGCGATGCGTCCGACCACCCCGGCCCACACGGGTTCGCCGGTGTAGATGATGGTGGCGCGGGTCGCGGAGACCGAGCGCTGGGCCCAGTTCATGGTGAGCTGGATCAGGCCGCTCGCCAGGCCCATGCCGAGTCCGGCGATCAGCCAGACCGGGTCGAAGGCGGGGACGCTCTCGCCCACGGCGGGCATCGTCGCGAACCCCAGCAGCGACGCGGTGAGCAGCTGCACGACGGTCAGCCGGCCCACATCGAATCGTCTGCCGAAGAGGCTGATCAGGATGATCTCGCCCGCGATCGGCAGTGTGCTGATGAGCGTGAGGATCTCGCCCTCGCCGAGCCGGATCCCGCGGGATCCGATGCCCGCGACCAGCAGCAGGCCGACGAAGGCGAGGCCCGCGCCGGCGAGGGTGAGCGCGCGCGGCGGCTTGCGCAGCACGAGCCACTGCAGCAGCGGCACGAGCGGCACGTAGAACGCGGTCATGAACGCACTGGTGCTGGAGTCGATCGTCTGCAGGCCCGCGGTCTGCAGTCCGTAGCCGCCGTAGATCGCGGCGCCGATGGCCGCGCCGGCGCCGATCTCGCGCCAGGTCATGCCGCGCAGCGAGCGCCAGAAGATCGCCGCGGCGAACAGCCCTGCGGCGAGGAACCGGAACCCGACGAAGAACCACGGTCCGGAGTGCTGCATCGCGGTGTGCACGACGAGAAAGGTGCCGCCCCAGATGATGGTGATCCCGACGAGGGCCCATTCCGGAACGGAAAGCCCCAGGACGCGGCGGGAGGCGGGCTGGTTCACGGGACTACGTTACGCGGTTCCCGCGCCGCTCGGTCGCGTTCCCGGGGAGGCCGAGCACCCGGGCATCGCGTTCCGGGGTCGTCGAGCGAGGACGGCGAAGCCGACCATCCCCCGGGGTCGTCGAGCGAGGACGGCGAAGCCGACCGAGACGAAACGCGGTGCTCTCGTGAGGTCGCCGCGTCAGCCGGCGGTCGCGATCCAGAGCCGTCCGGATCCGGCGGCCTGCACCTCCGCCGCGCGGGTGACGAACACCGCGGCGCCGCGGGGCACGCCGGCCGCCGCGCCGTCGGAGGACAGCGTGAAGGATCCGTCCGTAGTGATCGCGATGGACGGGCCGGCGAGCGCGATCTCGGCGTCGCCGGTGATCGCGAGCAGCTCGAACGGCACGTCGGCGCCCGAGGCGTGGATGCGCGGCCGGTAGCTCTGCGTGTTCGCGGAGATCGCGACGGGCACCAGGTGGTCGTCCTTCGAGGCCGTGAACGTCAGCACCCGCTCGAGCTCGGCGGTGTCGACGTGCTTGGGGGTGAGCCCGCCGCGCAGCACGTTGTCGCTCGGACCCATGAGCTCGACGCCGGCCCCGCGCAGGTAGGCGTGGATGTTGCCGGCGGGCAGCCAGAGCGACTCCCCCGCGGCGAGCGTGATGTGGTGCAGCATGAGCGCGACCGCGATGCCGGGATCGCCGGGGTACGTCTCGGCGAGGCGCGTGATCAGCTCGAAGCGGTCGTCGCCGGAGGCCGCGGCCACGAGTGCCGCGACGGCGAGGTCCACGGCCGCGCCGCCGGCCAGCAGCCAGGAGAACCCGGCGCGCAGCCCATCCGGCCCGCTCAGCTCCTCGCGCCAGGGGGCGAGGGAGTCGGATCCGGCCCGCGCGGCCAGGGCGTCGACGTCGGCCAGGATCTCGGCGACGGGGCGGAAGCCGCACAGCGCCTCGAAGCCGTCCTCGAGGGCCACGATCAGCTCGGGCTTGGCGTAGGGATCCTTGTAGTTGCGGTGCCCAGCGGTGAGAGGCACGCCGCGCAGGTTCTCGTCGGCGAACCCGGCCTCGGCCTGCGCGGGCGTCGGATGCGCCTGCAGCGAGAGCGGACCGCCCGACACGAGGATCTTCAGCAGGAACGGCAGTTTCGCCCCGCTCCGCTGCTCCCAGTCGAGGAGCGTGGGCCAGGGGCGTCCGTCCTCCGTCCGGGCCGGGGATCCGGGGTGCGCGCCCAGCCAGAGCTCGGCCTCGGGACCGCCGGTGCCCGCCGTGCCCAGCACGCCGGCGACGCCGTCGACCCTGCCCCAGGCGTAATCGCGCGGCTCGTTGCCGATCTGGACGAAGAGCTCGTTCTCGTGCGTGCTCATGCGGCTCCGTTCAGGGTTGCGGGAAGGGACCTCTGCCAGCGTACGGCCCTCGGCCACCGCAACCTGCCGCCGGACTCGCGGTCTCTCCCCTCACTCCTCCGGGGCTCGTTGAGCGAAGACGCCGAAGGCGACGGAGACGAAGGGCGCCTCGCGGATCCGTTCCGGCAGGACGAAGATGGCTCCATGAGCCAGCCCCGTTCCGCCACCGCGGCGACCGCCGCGATCCGCTCCGCCCGCGACCTGCTGCTCGCGCACGCCACCGACTATGCGGGCGCCCGTGCGGTCTTCCGCTGGCCTGCTCTCTCCGAGTTCAACTTCGCCCTGGAGTGGTTCGACGTGGTGGCCGGCGAGACTCCGAACCGCCCCGCGGTGCGGATCGTCTCGGCCGACCTCTCCAGCCGCAGCTGGTCGTACGGCGAGCTCGCGCGGCGCTCGAACCAGGTCGCGAACTGGCTGCACGGACTCGGGATCCGCCGCGGCGACCACGTGATCGTGATGCTCGGCAACACGATCGATCTCTGGGAGACGATGCTCGGCCTCACCAAGATCGGAGCGGTCGCGATCCCCACCTCGACGCTGCTCTCCCCCGCGGACCTCGCCTATCGCGCCGAGAAGGGCGAGGCGCGAGCGGTCGTGACGCTCGGCTCGCTCGCCGACCGCGTGGCGGAGCTGCCCGACTCGATCGTGCGGATCGCCGTGCCGGAGAGCATGGGCGCCGCGGCGCCGGAGGGCTGGCACGACTTCGCCGGTTCGACCGGCACGTCCGACGACTTCGAGCCCGACGGCCCGACTCCGGCCGGCGACACCAGCCTGCTCTACTTCACCTCCGGCACGACCAGCCGGCCCAAGCTCGTGCAGCACACCCACGTGTCCTATCCGGTCGGGCACCTGTCGACCATGTGGTGGCTGGGTGTGCGCGAAGACGACGTGCACCTCAACATCTCCTCCCCGGGCTGGGCGAAGCACGCGTGGTCGAGCTTCTACTCGCCGTTCCTCGCGGAGGCCACCGTGTTCGTCTACAACTACGACCGCTTCGACGCGAACACCCTCATGGAGGTCATGGAGACGCACCGCGTCACGACGTTCTGCGCCCCGCCGACGGTGTGGCGCATGCTGATCCAGGCCGATCTGGACCGGCTCCCGCACCCTCCGCGCGAGCTCGTCGGCGCCGGCGAGCCGCTCAACCCGGAAGTCATCGGCCGGGTGCGCCAGGCGTGGGGCGGCACGATCCGCGATGGCTTCGGGCAGACCGAGATGACCGCGTGCGTGGGCAACTCCCCGGGCCAGGTCGTGAAGGACGGATCCATGGGGCGCCCCCTCCCGGGCTATCCGGTCGTGCTCGTGGATCCGGTCACCGGCGCGCGCGTCGACGGCGACGCCGACGGAGTCGCTGAGGGCGAGATCTGCCTCGACCTCGCAGAGAGTCCGCTCGGGCTGATGGCCGGGTACTACGCGGATCCCGACGCCACCGCCCGTTCCCGCGAGGGCGGGTTCCACCACACCGGCGACATCGCGACGCGCGACGCCGAGGGGTATCTGACGTACGTCGGTCGCGCGGATGACGTGTTCAAGGCCTCCGACTACAAGATCTCGCCGTTCGAGCTCGAGTCGGTGCTCCTGGAGCACCCCGACGTCGTGGAGGCGGCCGTCGTGCCGAGCCCGGATCCCACCCGCCTCGCCGTGCCGAAGGCGTATGTGCTGCTGACCGCGTCGGCGCACGACGACCTGGTCGCGACCGCCGGCTCGATCTTCGCGCACGCGCGGGGCCAGCTCTCCCCGCACCTGTGGGTGCGGATCATCGAGTTCGTGCCTGAGCTGCCGAAGACGATCTCCGGCAAGATCCGCCGCGTGGATCTGCGCACCCGCGAGGCCGAGCGCATCGCCGCCGGCGACGAGTCGGGCCAGCACCACGACCGCGACCACCGCTGAGCCGGTCCGGGCTGCTTCCGACTGGTCCCGGCTACTTCCGGTTGGCTCGGTCGCCGGTCTCCCAACTCGCTCAGGTCGCGATTTCTGCCGTTCTCGGCGCTCCGGAGCGGCAGTTTTTGCGACCTGAACGCCCCGAAGCAGCGTCAGTTCCCGGCAGCGGTCGGTGACAGCCGGCGCTCAGCGTGCGTCGTACTCGGCGCGGGACTTCTCGATCGTGGAGTGGTTCGCGATCGCCCACTGCGCGATCGTGTGCGCGATCTCGATGAGCGTGGCGCCGAGGGCGGTGAGCCGGTACTCGACGCGCGGCGGCACCTCGGCGTACGCGGTGCGGATCACGAGCCCGTCGCGCTCGAGCTGGCGCAGTGTGAGGGTGAGCATGCGCTGCGAGATCCCCGGGATGTGACGCAGCAGGTCGCTGAACCGCATCACGCCGTCGCCGAGCGTCGCGACCACGAGCAGGGACCACTTGTCGCCCACGCGATCGAGCACATCCCGGATCATGCGGCCGGCCTCCGGGCCGCCCTGGCGTCCCTCGCAGGAGCGCTCGTACTCGGCGAGGCCGCCGGGCGCGCGCCGCTCGGTCACGGTTCTCCCGTGGTGCGCCGGTGACACCGGTGTGCCTTTTGTACGCGTCTCCACCATGCTCCATCCTTTACTTACTGATCGTAACCAGGTGACGATCGATAACAAGAAGGAACCTCATGCTGATCGCCCTCTGGATCGTCAACGCGCTGCTCACCCTCGCCATGCTGGGCGGCGGCGGCATGAAGCTGATCACCCCGAAGCCGGTGCTCGCCGAGCGCGGGATGGCCTGGACCGAGGACTTCTCCGCAGGGTCGATCAAGGCCATCGCCGCCCTCGAGGTCGTCGGCGCCATCGGTCTGATCCTGCCGCTCGCGACCGGGATCGCCCCGATCCTCACGCCCCTCGCCGGCACCGGTCTCGCCGTCATCATGCTCGGCGCGGTCGTCGTGCACCTGCGCCGCAAGGAGCCGGCCGCCCCGGCGATCGTCCTCGCCGTGCTGGCCGTCGCGAGCGCCATCCTGAGCTTCCTCGCCGTCCGCTGACGCCCTCACCGCACCTGCGCGGGCACCTCGGATCCGTTCAGGTCGCAATATCTGCTGCTTCGGATGGGCTCAAGCGGCAGTTTCTGCGACCTGAACACCGCGTCGGCGACCTGAGCGCCGACGCGGCGGGCTCCCTGGGCTCATTCAGAGGTCGGCGATGACGATCCGCCCCATCCGCATCAGGTGCTCATAGGCGTTCGGTCGCTGCATCAGTTCACCCAGATTCGCCGGCACGACCTGCCAGCTCACCCCGAACCGGTCGACCAGCCAGCCGCACTGCTCGGCCTCCGGAACGGTGCTGAGCGCATTCCAGATCCTGTCGATCTCCTCCTGCCCGTCGCAGTCGATCTGCAACGACAGCCCCGGGGTGAACGTGAAGTCCCTGTCGACGGGAGAATCGAAGGCGGCGAAGCGCTGGCCGGCGAGCAGGAACTCCGAGTATCCGATCGGCTCGTCGACGTGCGGGGGCTCGGTCACCGGGTACTCGACCTCACGGGCGATCCCCGACGGCGGCAGCAGCTCGCCGTACAGCGCGATCGCCTCCTGGGATCTGTTCCGCACAGGCCCCCCGAACACGAGCATCGGGGTGATCAGCGGCGCAGGTTCGGCGTCGCGGTCCATGAGCTTCAGCTGCCAGCTCACGCCGTAGCGATCCTCGACCCAGCCGTACAGGCCGCTGAAGAAGTACTCCCCGATGTCCATCAGCACGAGGCCGTCCTCGCCGAGCCTGGTCCAGGCGCGATTGATCCAGGCGCGCGCGGCGTCCCCGTCGCTGAAGCGGCGCGGATCCACACTCAGCAGGAAGGAGATCGCCGGGTTCGGCGCGAACTCGGCGCCGGCGTTGATGAGGGTGATCCGGTAGCCGTCGATCGTGACGTCGACGGTGAGCGGCTGTCCGGCGAACGAGCGCTGGAACTCGGGCAGCCCGTCTTCGGGATAGCGCGCGACGACCTGCGACGTCGTGCGGTCGAACACCGAGGCGTAGAAAGCCCCGGCCTCCTCGGCATCGTGGTCGCACCAGATGTTCGGGATGATCCGCTGGGTCATGGGAGATGCTCCTCGCGCGACGATGGTCCCCGGAGTCCAGAGTGCGCGACAGCCCGCTTCCACCGCAAGCGCCCGAGGAAGATCCGTCGCACGGCGTCATGTCGACGCCGTCCGCCGCGACCCGTCTCACCCGGTCGATGCCGTGCCATCGCCCCGGTCCGCTCCTCGGCGTCCCCGTCCGCGCTCAGCGGCGTCCGACCTTGAGACGCGACCGCGCCTTGACCACGGGCACCGGCGCCGTGATGACCGCATCGACGACCATGGAGCCGTCGGTGGGGCCGACCACGGGGATCGCGGTGGTCGGGGTGACCTCGAGCGGATCCACGGGCATCCGCGCGAGCGCACGGTGCGCCTTCACGTATGCGGGGATCAGGAGCGCCGCGGCGCCCAGCCATGCGAGCGGGTTGCTCAGCGCGACGCCGGGGTAGCCGATGAGGGCGCCGAGCACGACGGCCGCGGCCACGCGCATCACCAGCTCGATCACGCCGGTGATGGTCGGGATGAGCGTGTGCCCGAGGCCCTGCAGCACGCCGCGCAGCACGAACAGCACGCCGAGCGCGCTGTAGCTGAGTCCGTTGATCAGCAGCATGAGCGCGGCGAGCCGCACGACCTCGTCGGATCCGTCGCCGATGAACACGCGCACCATCGAGGATCCGAACAGCACCAGCAGGGCGCCGAGCACGACCGCTGTGATGACGGCCATCCAGATCGCCTGCGTGACGCCCCGGCGGATGCGGTCCGGCCGGCGCCCGCCGAGGTTCTGCGCGGCGTACATCGAGGCGGCCAGACCGATCGAGGAGAGGAACGCGACCGCGATGCTGTCCACCCGGGATGCGGTCGTGTAGGCGGCGACGGCGTCGGGGCCGAGCACGTTGAGGGCGACCTGCACGGTGATCGTGCCGATCGCGATGATCGAGGCCTGGAAGCCCATCGGAAGACCGAGGCGCAGGTGCTGGACGATGTCGTCGCGGGTGACCCGCCAGTCGGCACGGTGCACATGCAGCACCGGGAGCCTGCGCCACACGTACACGAGGCACAGTGCGACCGAGACGCCCTGTGCGACGACGGTCGCCCAGGCTGCTCCCGCGACGCCCCACTCGAAGGTGCCCACCATGAGGATCACGAGCACGATGTTCAGCGCGCACGAGACCGTGAGGAACACGAGCGGGGTGCGGGAGTCGCCGATCGCGCGGATCACCGCGGACAGGTAGTTGAAGAACATCACGGTGCTGCCGCCGATGAAGGTGACCTGCGTGAACACGGTCGCCTCCGGCATGAGCACCTCGGGCGTCTGCAGCAGGGCGAGCAGCGGCGCGGTCACGAGCGGGGCGCCGACCGAGATGATGATGCTCGTCGCAGCCGTCAGCAGCGTGCCCGTGGCGACGGACCGGCGCACCGCGGCGTGGTCCCCCGCGCCGAACGACTGCGCCGTGGGGATCGCGAAACCGCTGCTGAGCCCCCACGCGAAGCCGATCAATAGAAAGATCAGGCTGCCCGTGGCGCCGACGGCCGCGAGCGAGTCGACGCCGAGGTGGCGGCCGACGACGATCGCGTCGGCGAACTGATAGAGCTGCTGGACGACGTTGCCGATCAGCAGGGGGACGGCAAAGGCAAGGATGACGCGCCAGGGGCGGCCGGTGGTGAGGGGCGTGGCCATGTGTGCTCTTCGGGGGACGGAGGTGAGCGGAACCGAGCAATCCTATCGAATCGATTCGATCATGTCGATCGAATCATCGGATCTTTCTGTCCGGTTCGCCCACCTCGCCCGCAGGCAGGCCGGTCAGCGCCCCACGTAGGAGATCTGGTCCGGGTTGTAGCGATCGCCGGCGACGCCGAGACGCGAGGCCAGGGAGTCGAGATCCGCTCTCTCGTCGGCGGACAGGGCGACCGCGGTGGATCCGGCGTTCTCGGCGATGCGGGCGGTGCGCCGGGTGCCAGGGATCGGCACGATCCACGGCTCCTGGGCGAGCAGCCAGGCCAGCGCGATCTGCCCCGGCGTCGCGCCTCTGGCTGCGGCGAGCGCGGCGACATGGTCGACGAGACGCTGGTTCTCGCCACGGTTATCGGCTGTGTACCGCGGGATGGTGGAGCGGATGTCGCCGTCGGCGAAGGGGGTCTCCGCCGTGACGGTGCCCGTGAGGAAGCCCTTGCCGAGGGGGCTGAACGGCACGAAGCCGATCCCGAGCTCGGCGAGCGCTGGCAGCACTTCGGCCTCCGGATCCCGCGTCCACAGCGAGTACTCGCTCTGCACGGCGGTCACGGGGAACACGGCGTGCGCGCGGCGGATGGTCGCCGCGGACGCCTCGGACATGCCGAAGTGGCGCACCTTTCCCTCGCGCACGAGCTCGCCGACCGTCCCGGCGACGTCCTCGATCGGCACCGCCGGATCCACCCGGTGCTGGTAGAGGAGGTCGATGACATCGGTACGCAGCCGGCGGAGGGACGCTTCCGCGACCCGGCGGATCTGCTCGGGCCGGCTGTCCACGCCCGTGTACCGGCCGTCCTCCTCGATGTGCCAGCCGAACTTCGTGGCGATCACGACCTGGTCTCTGACCGGCTCGAGCGCTTCGCCGACGAGCTCCTCGTTGACATAGGGGCCGTAGACCTCCGCGGTGTCGATGAAGGTCACGCCGTGATCGAGCGCCGAGCGCAGCACGCCGATCATGTCGTCCCTGCTGCCGGGGTTCGGTCCGTAGCTCTGGGACATCCCCATCGCGCCGAGGCCGACCGCCGAGACCTCGAGGCCTGCGCCGTCGATACCGTGTCCGAGTGTGCGCGTGTGCATGCGGCTCTCCTTCCGTCGCGGATCCGGTCCGCGCGATCGCGGCCGGTGCGTGTTCGCCCCGGTGCATCCGGGACGCGTCCAGTCGACTCCCGATCGGCGACGGGCGCCAGACCCGGATGTTCCGGGTACTGCCAGTGCCTGGCACCGCGGACACGTGGCGCGTACGGTCGAGGGATGGATGAGCGCGCACGGGACGCCAGGGCAGAGGTGCAGGACTTCCTCACCTCGCGCCGCGCCCGCCTCTCCCCCGAGCAAGCGGGGCTGCCCGCCTACGGGCGGTTCCGACGGGTACCGGGGCTCCGCCGCGAGGAGGTCGCGCTGCTGGCGGGGGTCAGCGTCGACTACTACATCCGCATCGAGCGCGGCGACCTCGCCCGCGCCTCGGACGCGGTGCTGGGCGCGATCGCGCTGGCCCTGCAGCTGGACGAGGCCGAGACGGCGCACCTGTTCGACCTCGCCCGCGGCGCGGATCGCACCGCCCGCACAGGCTCCGCCGTGCGGCCGCGCACCGTCGCCCTCCGGCCCAGTGTGCTCAGGATGCTCGACGCGATCGTCGACGCACCGGCGATCGTGCGCGGCGGCGGCTTCGACTACCTCGGCGCCAACAGACTGGGGCGCGCCCTGTACGCGCCCCTGTTCGCGCACGCCGCCCCGAACAGCCTGCGCTTCGCGTTCCTCGATCCGGCGGCGCGCACGTTCTACCGGGAGTGGGATCAGGTCGTGCAGGACCTCGTCGCGACCCTGCACGCCGAGGTCGGCCGGCATCCCGGGGATCCGGCCCTCTCGTCGATCGTCGCGGAGCTGTCGGAGCGCTCGGAGGAGTTCCGCGCCCTCTGGGCGGCGCACAACGTGCGCTTCCACCGCACTGGAGTCAAGCGCCTGCATCACCCCGTCGTCGGCGACCTCGACCTCACCTTCGAGGGCCTGGATCTGTCGGCCGATCCCGGAGTGATGATGGCCGTCTACACCGCCGAGCCAGGATCCGGATCCGCGGACGCCTTGCGCATGCTCGCCAGCTGGGCGGCGACCGGCGAGGAGGAGAGGCTCCGCGCGGAGCGCTGAGCCCGGGGGTCAGCGGGTTCTGCAGACTCCGCACCGACCATGTCCCCATTTCGGCTCTTGCACCGCGGTTTTCTGAGCCAGAAGTGGGACACGACGGCGCAAGATGTGGGACGCGGTCGGGTGTGGGGCGCCGTCCTCAGCGCGCATGCGGATGGTCGCCGAAGCCCCGGTGCACATCGGGGTCGATGCCGTGCGCCGCGGCGAGGCGTGAGATGAGAGCGGCGAACGCCTCGCGCTCTGCGGGATCGAGCGGCCCGAGGATGTCGGCGTTCTGCTGCTCTGCCGCCGCGCGCAGCCCCTGCAGCGCGGCGCGGCCGGCGTCGGTGAGATCGAGCCGGTGGTGCCGGCGGTCGTCTGGATCGCGGGTACGGGAGACGAGCCCCGCGTTCTCGAGCGCGTCGACAAGCACCACGACGCGGCTGGGCACCGCGCCGAGCCGATCGGCCAGCGCGCGCTGGCTGAGTCCGGGATTGCGCGCCAGGATGCGCAGGGCGCCGGCGGTCGCGGGGGTGAGGCCGGCCGGCTTCACGAGTTCGGCGAAGCGCGCGGCCGCGAAGGATCCGAGCTGGGAGAGCAGGAAGCCCGTGCGCTCGGGTCGGCGGGGGGTGTCCATCACCTCAGTATAGTCGCTTGACAGAATGATTCATAGCGTGCATCGTTATCGACATGACCGAATATTCGCAGCCCTCTCGCCGACCCGGCGGACCACCTCTGGGCCCGCTCGCGATCGTGACGTTCGCACTCACGATCGCCGGCGTCGTCACCCTGCTCGCGGGGACCGGATCCGCTCCTGCGCCGTTCGCGCCCGCGGCCGACGTCGCGGCCTGGTACACGGCGCACGCCCTGCCGATCCGCATCGCGGCGACCCTGCAGCTCGGCGCGGCGGTGCCGCTCGGGATCCTCGCCGCGTCCGTCTATGCACGGCAGCTCCGGCTCGGCGTGCGGGTGCCCGGCCCGGTGATCGGGCTGTACGGCGGCATCGCCGCCTCGCTGCTGCTGCTCGTCTCGGCCCTGGTCACCTGGTCGATCGCCTCCGGAACCGACCCGGCCGATCCCGCCGGAGCTGCGGCGCTCGGCCGGCTCGCCTTCGGCCTCGGCGGCGTCGGCTACGCGGTGGGCATGGGCCTGCTGATCGCGGGCATCGCGGTCCCCGCATACATCCTGCGGCTGATGCCGAGATGGCTCACCTTCCTGGGGCTCGTCATCGCCGCCGCCGGCGAGGTGTCCTTCCTCTCGCTCGTGCTGGATCCGCTGCAGATCCTGCTTCCGGTGGTGCGCTTCGGCGGCGGCGCCTGGCTCATCGCCGCGGCCTTCGTCCTCCCCCGGGATCGCCCGCGCCGGGATCCGCGCCTCGTCACGTCGGAGCCCCTGTCATGAGCTGCGCGATCGTGGTCGGCGCGAACGGCGCGATTGGAGAGGCGGTCGCACGGCGGCTCGCCGGCGAAGGGCACCGGATGCTGCTCGTGGCACGCCGACAGGAACCGCTCGAGGATCTCGCCGCGCGGCTGCAGACGGCGGGGACCGACGTGACGGTGGGCGCATTCGACGCCTCGGAGGAGGGCGCGCTCGAAGAGTTCCTCGCCCGTGAGGCCCGTGACGGCATCCAGGTCGCCGTCAACAATCTCGGCGTCGCGCACATGCCCCGCCCCCTGAGCGCGATCGACGATGCCGAGCTGGAGCGCGTGCTCACCGTGGATCTCCTGGGACTGGCCCGGTGCCTGCGCGCCGAGCTCGCCACGATCAACGATGGCGGGGCCGTGGTGAACGTGTCCTCCACCGCGGGCATCGGCGGGGCGCCGGGGATGTCGGCCTACGCCGCCGCCAAGCACGGCGTCGTCGGTCTCACCCGCACGACGGCCCTCGACGAGGCGGCCCGCGGCGTGCGGGTCAACGCCGTCGCCCCCGGCCCGATCGCCTCGGGGCACGTGCTCACCCAGCTCTCGGAGGTGCGGGAGCACATCGGCCGGTTCGTGCCGATGCAGCGGATGGGCCGTCCGGAGGAGGTCGCGGAGGCGATCGCCTGGCTCGCGTCGCCGGCCGCCTCGTTCGTCACCGGCGTGGTCCTGCCGGTCGATGGCGGGAAGACCGCCGCGGCCTGACCGCCCTGGACTGTTCCCCATCATCACCTGCTGCGCCAGGTTTCCTCGGCGCGCCCGATCCGCTCTGCCGGATCCGCCCTGCTTGATCCGCCCTGCTTGACCCGACCCGATCCGAATGGAGACACTCATGGATCCCCTGTCCCTGCTGCGCGAGTTCCTCGTGCTCGTGCACCTCGTGGGCTTCGCACTGCTGCTCGGCGGCTGGGCCGCCCAGGCCGTGCGCCGCCGCTACGTCACCACGACCCTGTTCCGCACTGGGCTGGGGATCATGATCGCGACGGGCCTGCTCCTCGCGATCCCCTTCCCCGCCGGGGTGCACCTGGACTACCTCAAGCTCGGCGTGAAGCTCGTGGTCGCCCTGGCGATCGGGGGCGCGTTCGGCGTCGTCATCACCCGGGAGAAGGCCGGCCGGCCGACCGCGGGAGCCTTCTGGACGATCGGAGCGCTCGCGGTGCTGAACGCCGGCATCGCGATCTTCTGGCACGGCGCCTGACCGACGCGGTCCCCGACCGTGGCAGGCCCCAACCGTGGCAGGCCCCAACCGTGTCCCCTTTTTGGCTCCGGATCCGAGTCTTTCTGAACCAGAAGTGGGACACGGTGGAGCCAAAAGTGGGACGCGGTGGGTCACGGCCGCGGGCGGGGCGCGGGACTCAGCGGAAGCGGCGCAGCCTCAGGCTGTTGCCCACCACGAACACGCTCGAGAACGCCATCGCGGCACCGGCCAGCATGGGGTTCAGCAGGCCCAGCGCGGCGATCGGGACCGCCGCCACGTTGTACGCGAAGGCCCAGAACAGGTTCGTCTTGATCGTGCCGAGCGTGCGGCGGGAGAGCCGGATCGCGTCGGCCGCGGTACGCAGGTCGCCGCGCACGAGCGTGATGTCGCTCGCCTCGATCGCGACGTCGGTGCCCGTGCCCATCGCCATGCCGAGGTCGGCGGTGGCGAGGGCCGGGGCGTCGTTCACGCCGTCGCCCACCATCGCCACGACACGCCCCTCCCCCTGCAGCCGGGCGACCACGTCGACCTTGCCCTCGGGGAGCACCTCGGCG
This sequence comes from Microbacterium sp. NPDC056052, assembly GCF_042266785.1. Classification (NCBI taxonomy): domain Bacteria; kingdom Bacillati; phylum Actinomycetota; class Actinomycetes; order Micrococcales; family Microbacteriaceae; genus Microbacterium; species Microbacterium sp. NPDC056052. Next base: position 295,297 of record NZ_JBHJWV010000004.1, on the reverse strand, counting down.
ATGACCTCCTGGATGCCGACCTCCGTGGCGATCCGCCGGGCGACGGCCTCGTTGTCCCCGGTCAGCAGGATCGGGGTGAGGCCGAGACGCTTGAGTGCGGCGACGGCCTCGGCGCTCGTCGGCTTCACCGTGTCGGCGATCACGACGATGCCGCGGGCGGATCCGTCCCACCCGACCGCGATGACCGTCTTGCCTCCGGCTTCGGCCTCGGCCTTCGCGGCCGCGACCCTCGGGCTCAGGTGCTGCGCCCAGTCCGCCAGCAGGGCCTCCCGGCCCACGAGCACGGCGCGGCCGTCGACGACGCCCTGCACGCCGCGGCCCGGGATGTTCTGGAAGGACTCGACGGGCGACCCTTCGCCTTGTCGCTGCGCTCCCCACTCAGGGACCGGAGCGGCGGCCGCCGCGCGGGCCACGGCCTGCGCGATCGGGTGCTCGGACGCACTCTCCACCGCACCGGCCAGGCGCAGCAGCTCCGCGGGATCCGTACCGTCCTCGACGATGACGTCGGTGACCTCCATGCGGCCGCTCGTCACCGTGCCGGTCTTGTCGAGCACGATCGTGTCGACCTTGCGGGTGGACTCGAGCACCTCAGGACCCTTGATCAGGATCCCGAGCTGCGCGCCACGGCCCGTGCCCACGAGCAGCGCCGTCGGGGTGGCGAGGCCGAGGGCGCACGGGCAGGCGATCACGAGCACGGCCACGGCGGCGGTGAAGGCCGCCGTCGCGGGGAATCCTGCGCCGAGCCAGGCCCCGAGCGCCACCACGGCGATCGCGATCACGATCGGCACGAACACTCCGCTGATCCGGTCGGCGAGGCGCTGCACCTCGGCCTTGCCGGTCTGCGCGTCCTCGACGAGGCGCGCCATCTGCGCGAGCTGCGTGTCGGATCCGATCCGCGTGGCGCGCACGACGAGGCGCCCGCCCGCATTGACGGTCGCTCCGGCCACGACGTCGCCCGCGCCGACCTCGACCGGCACGGATTCGCCCGTGAGCATCGAGGCGTCGACCGCCGAGGTCCCGGCGACGACGACGCCGTCGGTCGCGATCTTCTCGCCGGGCCGCACCACGAACTCGTCGCCGACGGCGAGCTGCGCGATCGGGATCCGCACCTCTTCGGTCTCCGAGCCCGTCCCGGCCTCCGAGCCAGCCCCGGCCCTCGTCGAAGGGCGCAGCACCGCCACGTCCTTCGCGCCGAGTTCGAGCAGCGCACGCAGCGCCGCCCCCGCGCGCCTCTTGGAGCGCTTCTCGAAGTACCGGCCGGCCAGGATGAACACGGTCACACCCGCGCCCACCTCGAGATAGATGTTGCTGCTGCCGTCTCCGGCCTGCAGGGCGAACGAGAACTCGTGCCGCATGCCGGGCATGCCGGCGGTGCCGAAGAACAGGGCGTACAGCGACCACCCGAACGCGGCGAGCGTGCCCATCGAGATGAGCGTGTCCATGGTCGCGGCGCCGTGGCGCAGGTTCAGCCACGCGGCACGGTGGAACGGCCACGCGCCCCACACGATCACGGGCGCGGCGAGCGCGAGCGAGGCCCACTGCCAGTTGGTGAACTGCAGCGCGGGGATCATCGCCATCGCGATGACGGGCACCGCCAGCACCGTGCTGACGAGGAGCCGGGTGCGCAGGGAGCTCAGCTCCGGGTCGACGGGTTCCGTCGTCGGCGAACCCGAGCCGTCCGAGTGCGCTTCCGCGACCGGCGGCGCCGGGAGCACTGCGGAATAGCCGATGTCCTCGACCTGCGCGATGAGCGTCGCGGGATCGAAGCCGTCCGGCAGGTCGACCTTGGCCTTCTCGGTCGCATAGTTCACGGTTGCCGTGACGCCGTCGATCCTGTTGAGGGTCTTCTCGATGCGGTTCGCGCAGGAGGCGCACGTCATCCCGCCGATCTCGAGCTCCACGCTGTTCGCGTTCATGGGTGCGTCTCCTTCCGGGTCGGTCGTGTTCAGGGCGGTCAGTGCTGGTGCGGGGCCTTCGCGGCGCCGCCTTCCGCGTCCAGGACGAAGGACGCCGTGTGCACGGTTCCGTCGGTCTGGAAGTCGAAGTAGAGCAGGTAACGGCCGGCCGTGGGCACGTGCGCGCCGAACCGGACGTCGGGGCCGGAGGCCGCATCCGGGCCTGCCGGGGCGGCGCCCTCCGGGTGCACGTGCAGGTAGGCGAGGTCGCCCTCGCGCAGCGCGACCAGGTGCCCGAAGGCGCCGAGGTACGGCTGCAGCGTCGTGACGGGCACCCCGTCGCGTCGGACCGTCACGGTCAGCTCCGAGGAGGATCCGGCGACCAGATCGCCGGCGATGCCGACGTCGAGACCGTCGACGCTCGTCCTGGTGCTCGACGCGGGAACGACGGGGGCGAAGGATCCGGCGACGTCGACCGTGCGCGTGAGCGTGACCGGATCCGCACCATCCGCCGCGAAGTCGGCGAACACCCGGTACGAACCCGCGGCGCTCCAGGTCCACGGGATGCTCCACGTGCCCGTGCCCGTGCCCGCGTCGAGCGTCGGGTGCACGTGCCGGAACTGCGCGCCGTCGCTGCGGACCACGATGAGGTGCAGGTCCTTCTCATGCTGCGGCCTGTAGGCCGTGACCGGAGCGCCGGACCCGTCGAGGATCCGGAAGCTCAGCTGACCCTGCTCCCCCACCGCGACCGGTGCGGAGACCGGGGCCAGGGTGTACCCGCCGGCGGCGAGGGACACGCCCGCCGTCGTCTCGGCCGTGGCGTGCGCGCCGTGGTCGGCGTCCTCCTGCACAGCGGCGCCGTGCGCGTCGTGCCCGTTCATGCTCTTCTCCTCCTGCTGGGTGCTGTGCTCGTGCTGTGCGCCCTGCGCCGCGGCCTCTCGCGGGGCGACGAGTCCCGCAGCGCCGAACGCCACGGCGAACGCCGCCGCGAGTCCGGCGCCGTAGAGGCCCAGTCGTCCCGTGGTGTTCATCAGGCCCGGACCGCCCGGTACCCGGCCTCATCGACGGCCGCGAACACGCTCGCGTCGTCGAGCGGGGCGCTCGCCGTGATCGTGAGCGAGCCATCGGCCGCGCTCACGTCGACGGCGTCGACGCCGTCGATCTTGCCGACTTCACGGCGCACGGACATCTCGCAGTGCCCGCAGGTCATCCCGGTCACCTGGTACTCGGTCGTCGTCATCTCGTCTCCTTCCGTCGATACCCCGTCCGGGTATCCGATATCGACCAACCATATACCCCCTGGGGGTATTCCGCACGCATCGAAGAACTTCTCCGCGGTCCGCAGAACCGCGGATCGGGAGGTGCCGCCGGCGCGTCGCACCGGCCCCGGATCAGTGCAGGGCGCCGTCCGCGTCGACCACGCGCCACGCGTGCAGTCGCACGGCGAGTCCGGCGCGGGTGGGCGCGCACACGAACGGCCCCGCCTCGGCGGAGACCCCGAAGGGGAACGGCAGCACGCGCACGAGCTGGAGCCGCGCTCCGACGAGTCCGGCACGCACCGTGAGCGCATCCGCTCCGCGACTCACCCGCACCAGGATCCGGCGATCCGCCCACTCCGCCACAGGGGCGAGCGACCAGTCGGACATCCCGTCGGTGACGACGGCTCCGACCTGCGGCCGCCCGTCCGCGAACTCCACGCCCGCCTTGACCCAGCGTTCATCCGACACGCGCACGAACACGCCCGCCTGATCGAACTGCTCCGCGAACGCCGCGGTGAACTCCACCTCGACGGCCGTGTCCACCTCGAACGGTGCGAGGAGCGCGTGCTCGCTGTCGTGCACGAAGCCGTACGACGTGATCCGCCACGCATCGCTTCCCTCGACGGCGGTGACGACGAGATCGCCCCGCTCTTCGACGACCCCCGCGGGCTCGTGGGTCCAGCGTCCGTCCGACCAGGCGATATCCGTCATGACCTCAGGCTACGATCCCGGCCGATGACGACGTGGGCCGGGGCCGATGCCGGTCGCGTCGGCTCCGCGGTCGACGCGATCGATGCGGCGGCGGATCGCCGCGTCAGGTTCCGTAGAATCCGGCCATGCGCATCGTCGTCTCTGGAACGCACGCGACCGGCAAGAGCACCCTGATCTCGGACTTCGCTCTCACGCGTCCGGAATTCGCCGTGCTGCCGGACCCCTTCGATCTCGTGGACGCAGGCCCCGGATCCGGATCCTTCGTCGCCCAGCTGCGGTTCAGCGCCGAGCGCCTCCTCGATCCCGCGCTGCCGCCCGCGGTGATCGCCGAACGCGGCCCGCTCGACTTCCTCGCCTACCTCGCGGCGATCGACGAGCTCGGCCGCGCCGGGTCCGCGGCGGAGCTCGTCCACCGCGAGGCGGCCCTCGCCGCCCGGGCGATGGCGGAGGTGGACCTGCTGGTGCTCCTCGCGCCGGACGCCATCGCGGTGCCGGAGGACGAGGATCCGGAACTCCGCGAGGCGATGGCCGACGCCCTGCTCGATCTCGCGGGCGACCCCGACCTCACCGGCACAGCCCGGATCCTGGAGCTCGCCGGCGACCCGGCGACCCGGCTGGCAGCGCTGAGAAGCGCCGTCTCCGGCTGGTCCTCCGGCCACGCACTGTGATGCGCCCGCGCGCCATCGGCTCGAACCTGCGGGGATGCCCTTAGGCGCACCGGGCCGTTCCCCCGACGCTCCGTATCCTGATCGCGATCCGTCGCCGTGTTCTCCGTCGAGGCAGAGGACATGCCCCCGGCGGACGGCACGGCACTCGCGAAGCCAGGGGAGATCACATGCGAGCATCCGGACGACCGCCCCTGACGGGCTTCGCGCTCACTCTGGTGACGGCCTTCGTGCTCCTGCTCAGCGGCTGCGCATCGGCGACCGGCCCGCACGCGGGGGCGCCGTCGGGCTCCAGCGCCCATCCGTCATCGCATCCCGCGTCCCTGTCGTCGACCGGCGCCCCCGCGGACGACGACGACCCCGACGGCGACGACCCCGATGACGACGACCCCGATGACGAGACGGATCCGGACGACGACGATCTGAGGCGACTGGGAGTCGGGCGCGACGACCTCGACGGGATCGACGACCCCGACGACCGGAAGGACTTCCTCGACGACGCCCGCCGCGCCGCCTCCCCCGCCGGCATCGCCGCACAGTGCGTCGTGGTGCATCCGAGACTCGACGGCGTCATCGCGGCCGGCTTCGGCGGACTCGACGTGGACGAGCTCGCCGCGGCGCGATCCTCGGGATCCGGCGGCTACTACATCGCCGTCGACCTGGAGGACGGCCGGATCGCGGTCCTCTACACCGCCCTGTCGCCGCACAGCGCGACGTTCGAGGATCACCTCTACGCGGTCGACGACACAGCGCTCGCGCTGTCTACGTTCGACGACGTCGCGGCCCTCGGCGACTTCGTCGGCGACGCCGGGATCGCGCGCGCAGCGCACTGCCTCTGATCCGCGCTCGCGAGACACCAGATCCTGCACGAGAAACCACGTGTGCCGTGGTGTCTCATGCCGGATCCGGTGTCTCGCGGGGGCAGTCCGGATCCGGGCCCGCGGGTCAGGCCTGCAGCGCCTGCTCCAGATCGGCGAGCAGATCCGCGATGTCCTCCAGACCCACCGAGAGGCGCACGACCTCGACGGGCACGGCCGCTTCGGTGCCCCGCACCGAGGCGTGCGTCATCGCGTCGGGGTAGTTGACGAGGGACTCCACGCCGCCGAGCGACTCCGCGAGCTGGAACACGTGCGTCGACTCGGCGAAGCGGCGGGCGGCCTCGCCGGATTCCAGCGCGACCGAGACGATGCCCCCGAAGCCCGACATCTGCCGCGCCGCGAGCTCGTGCCCCGGGTGCGACGGCAGTCCAGGGTAGTAGACGCGGGCGACGCCGGGATGCCCGTCCAGGAACTCGGCCACGGCCTGCGCGTTCTCGTTGTGCTGGCGCATCCGCACCGGCAGCGTCTTGATGCCGCGCGTGGTCAGCCAGGCGTCGAACGGGCCGGACACGGCCCCCACCGCGAACTGCAGGAAGCCGATCTTCTCCGCGAGGGCGTCGTCGCGCAGCACGACCGCGCCGCCGACGACGTCGGAGTGCCCGCCCAGGTACTTCGTGGTGGAATGCACGACCACGTCGGCGCCGAGTTCGAGCGGACGCTGGAGCGCGGGGGTCGCGAAGGTGTTGTCGACCACGACGACGGATCCGGCCTCGTGTCCGATCGCGGCGAGCGCGGCGATGTCCGAGATGCGCAGCAGCGGGTTCGACGGCGTCTCGACCCACAGCACGCGAGGGGCTTTGGCGGCCACGGCGTTGCGCACCGCGTCGGTGTCGCTCATGTCGACCACCTGCACGGTCACCCCCCAGGCGCCGAGCACCCGCGAGATGAGCCGGAACGTGCCGCCGTAGACGTCGTTGCCGAGCAGCACGTGGTCGCCCGGCTGCAGGATCGCACGCAGCAGGGTGTCCTCCGCGGCGAGGCCGGAGGCGAAGGAGTAGGCGTGCGTGCCGCCCTCGAGCGCGGCGAGCTGCGCCTGCAGGGCGTCCCGCGTCGGGTTGCCGCTGCGGCCGTACTCGTAGCCCTGGCGGAGCCCGCCGATCCCGTCCTGCACGAAGGTCGTGGACAGGTGCAGCGGCGGGATCACCGCCCCCGTGTACGGGTCGGCGGCCTGACCCGCGTGGATCGCGGCGGTGGCGGTCTTGTCGGTCTCGATGGTCATGATCGGATCCCTCCGGGTCGGTCGTTCGCGCCGGCCTCGGGGCCGGCGTGGTCGGTCAGTACGGATGCAGTCGGCACGTCGAAGCCGTGCGCGGTCATCCAGCCGTCGTCGTAGAGCTTGTCGAGATAGCCTCGGCCGTGGTCGGGCAGCAGCACGACGACCACGTCGTCCTCCCCCAGGCCCTCCGCGACGCGGAGCGCCGCCACCACGGCCATGCCGCTGGAACCGCCGACGAGCAGCCCCTCCTCGCGGGCGAGCCGCCGGGTCATCGCGAACGACTCCGCATCGGAGATCCGCTCGTAGCCGTCGACCACGGCGGGATCGAACGTGGACGGCAGGAAGTCCTCGCCCACCCCCTCGACGAGGTAGGAGTGGATCTCGCCTCCGGAGTAGATGGATCCCTCCGGATCCGCCCCGATCACCCGCACCCGACCCTCGCTGGCCTCCTTGAGGTAGCGGCCGGTGCCGCTGATCGTGCCGCCCGTGCCGATGCCCGCGACGAAGTGCGTGATCCGGCCGTCGGTGTCGGCCCAGATCTCGGGGCCGGTGGACTCGTAGTGCCCGCGCGGACCGTTCTGGTTCGCGAACTGGTTCGGGTTGAAGGCCCCGGGGATCTCACGGGCGAGCCGGGCGGCGACGGAGTAATACGACTCGGGGTGCTCCGGCGGCACCGAGGTCGGCGTGACGACCACCTCGGCGCCGTAGGCCCGGAGCGTGGCGACCTTGGGCCCGTCGAACTTATCCGGCACGACGAAGACCATGCGATAGCCGCGCTGCAGCGCGATCAGCGCCAGGCCGACCCCGGTGTTGCCGCTCGTGGCCTCGACGATCGTGCCGCCGGGCCGGAGCAGCCCGTCGCGCTCGGCGGCGTCGACGATGGATCGGGCGATGCGGTCCTTCGCGGATCCGCCGGGGTTGAAGTACTCGACCTTGGCGAGCACGGTCGCGCGGATCGGCCCGCGGTCGGCGGTCGCACCGACGATGGAGGAGAGACGGACGAGAGGCGTCGCGCCGACGAGATCGGCGACGTGGCTGGCATAGCGCACGGAAGGTGTCCTGAACGGTGATCGCGCACGAGGCGCGGGCTGTCTGTGGTCGTCGAAGGAGCGCGGATCGCGCTCAGAGACAACAACGACAGGTCAGGGCCACGCTGTCAACCTAACACCCTGGCTTCGAAGCGCGCAAACAGCTCCCTCCGCACCCGGAATCGGGTCATCTGCGCGCTTCGAACCGGGAGGCGGGGTCACTCCAGGAGAGTAAATCCCGACTCGTAGCGGGTCTTGCCGAGCGCCGCCATGATGATCTGCAGGAAGCCCATCGCCTCGAGCTCCCTCGCGCGGGTCAGGGGTCCCACATCGACGGCGCGCATCCCCGCCGCCTCGATCAGCGCCGCGACGGCCATCTTCGCGTCGGCGTAGTCTCCGGCGAACAGGACGGTCGTGCGCGTCGTGCCGTTCGTGCCCGACACGAGGGTGTCGCCGAGGTTGACGTTGAACGCCTTGACGACGGAAGCCCCTTCGGGGAGCGCCCTGGCGAGTTCGCCCGCGGTCGACGAGTCCGGCGGGGACGTCAGCGCGTCGTACGTGGAGAAGTCGATCGGGTTGCTGATGTCGATGACGACCTTCCCCCCGAGTCGGTCCCGGTAGTGACCGAGGACACTCGAGTACGCCCCGGAGGGGACGGCGAGCACGACGAGGTCCCCGGTGAGCTCGTCGCCGATGACGCCGTACTCGAAGCCGGGACGCGCGGCGGACGTGCTCGTCGCGCTGCGCTTGAGGATCTGGATGCCCGCGCCCGCGCGGGAGGCGACTTCCGCGATCGCCGCGCCCATCTTCCCGCTGCCGATGATGCTGATCGAAGTCATGCGAACTGGACCTTCCGGAATCGAGTGAGTGCTTGTTCTGCCACCTTCTGCGCGTCGTAGTCGAACACCGCGCTCCGGCGGAAATCCCGGCCGACGCGGATGTCGGCGTCGCGCTTCGCAAGATCCGCGAACTCGTTCTGCGCATCGAACATGGCGCCCGCCCTGCGCGATCCGTTCTGCAGGATCGCCGTGCGCTGCATGCGTACCGCGGTGTAGCGGCGGAAGGCCTCCGGGATATCCGAGACCTCATCCGCAGCCGCGAGGAAGGTCGCGAGGGCCATGCTGTCCTCGATCGCCTGGCTCACGCCCTGCCCCTGGTGGGGCAGCATCGTGTGCGCCGCGTCGCCGAGCAGCGTGATGGCCCCTCGGGACCAGTCGGTGAGCGGCTCGTGGTCGAAGAGGCCCCACCAGAAGGTCCGGTCGATGAGCCCGATGAACTGCTGGAGCTTCGGATCCCATCCGTCGCCGGCGAACTCCGCCGCGAGCTCTCCGACCTCCGCGGGCCCCGACCACGGCCCGTGCAGCGGCCGGTCGCTCGGGATCCCTGCGACGAAGTTGATCAGCTTCCGCTGCTGCAGCGGATAGCACATGAAGTGCCTGCCGTCGCCCATCCAGACCTGGCTGATCATGGGCCAGTCCGCGGGCAGGCGGGACGCGTCGACGACGCCGCGATAGACGAGGTACCCGGAGTAGACCGGCTCAGGGAACTGCCCGACGGCCTTCCGGACGACGGAGTGGATCCCGTCTGCACCCACGACGGCGTCGAAGACGTCCTCCGCACCGTTCTCGAACCTCACGCGGACACCGGAGTCCACCGTCTCCACCGCGCTCAGGCGATGGCCGAGGCGGATGGTCTCCGGATCGATCTCCTGCGCGAGGGCGTCGATGAGGTCCGGCCGGTACATCCCGATGTTCTGATACCTCTTGGCCGAGTCCTCCCATGCGGCGTCGGTGACCATGCGGCCCATGGCGTCCTGGTAGACGCCGTGCCCGTCCGGGACCGCCCCTGCGCTCTGGATCCGATCGAGCACACCGAGTCTGTCGAGGACGCGCGAGGCGTTCGGCGCGATCGTGACGCCCGCGCCCACCTCGCCCAGCGCACCGGCCTGCTCGAACACGGTGACCTGGACCCCGGCGATCCGCGTCAAGGCGATCGCCGCCGTGAGCCCGCCCATCCCCCCGCCGATGATCCCGATCCTGGTGGCGTGACTGACCATTTCTCCTCCTTGATAGACGCGTGCAGAAACGTGGCCGGCGTCAGCGCTTCCCGGCGAGTTCGCCGACCGGCGCCCCGGCGGCCTCCCTCGGGGTGAACATCGTGGCGCCGCTCGCCTGTTCGGCCTCGTGGTCCGGTCCGAGCGGGATGCCGCTGCGGTCACGCAGGCACAGGGTCGCCGCTGCTCCCAGAAGGGTGGCGAAGAGCAGGTAGCTCGATACCGCGGTCGTGGTGCCCGTGGCGCCCAGCAGCATCTGCGCGATCATCGGGGCGAACGCTCCGCCCAGCACCGCGCCGAGCGCGTAGGTGATCGACACCCCCGAGAAGCGGATGGAGGCCGGGAAGATCTCCGCGTACCAGGCGGCCAGCGGCCCGTAGGTGAGACCGAGGCCGGTCGAGATCAGCAGCAGCGCGGCGTAGAGACCCGGCAGCCCTCCGGCGTCGACGAGCCAGAAGATCGGGAAGACGATCACGGCCTGCAGGGCGAATCCGATGAGGAAGGTGTTGCGCCGGCCGATCGCGTCGGCCAGATAGCCCGCGAGGAGCGTGGAGAAGAACCAGACGGCGGCGGCGAAGACCGCGGCGATCAGGACCGCTGTGGTGTCGATGCTCTGCACGTTGATCGCGTAGCTGTTGAGGAATCCGCCCGTTGTCATGTAGCCGAGCGCGCCGTTGCCCACGAACACGAGAGCGGCGAGGATCACCAGGTGCCAGTGGCGCTTGAACAGCGTCACGATCGGGAGGCTCGCCTGCTTGCCACGCTTCGCGATCTCCGCGAACACGGGGCTCTCCTCGACCGAGCGACGGATCACGAAGCCCACCACGATGAGGATCACGCTCGCCAGGAACGGCACTCGCCAGCCCCACTGCAGATACGCCTCCCCGGGAGAGACGACACCGGTCATGAGCGCTGTCATGCCCGAGGCGAGCAGGAAGCCGAGCGGGACTCCGAGCTGAGGCCAGGAGCCCGCGCGACCGCGGCGATTCGCCGGCGCGTGCTCGACGGCCATCAGTACTGCGCCGCCCCACTCGCCGCCTGCAGACAGGCCCTGCAGGATGCGGAGCAGGAGCAGGCAGATCGGTGCCGCGATGCCGATCTGGGCGAAGGTCGGCAGCGCGCCGATGAGCGTGGTCGCCGCGCCCATGAGAACGAGCGTGAGAACGAGCATCGCCCGCCGTCCGATCACATCGCCGAAATGCCCGGCGAGGAACGCGCCGAGCGGGCGGAAGAGGAAGGAGATGCCGACCGTGGCGAACGACAGCAGGAGCGCGATCTCCTTGCCCGCGGGCTGGAAGAAGAGCTGCGCGAACACGAGCCCTGCGCTCGTGGCATAGATGAAGAAGTCGTACCACTCGATCGTGGTGCCGATGATCGTGGCGAAGGCGATCCGTCGCTGAGAGGCGCGATCGCCGGGGGCAAGAGCGGAGGTCATGGTTGTCCCTAACGTCATTGTTCTCCCTCCGTCGAGGAGGGTTCGGGAAGCGGGTCCTCTCATCGTGAGACACCCTTGTCTGCGTGTAAATCGCAGTTATGCGCGGATATAGTTCCAGTGAACTGAAGAAATCGCCCGAGGAGGACGGCCGTGGCCGATGTGAGCCTGAGGCAGCTGGAGCTGTTCGCCGCCCTGCCGAACTTCCCGACGCTGAGCGCCGCTGCCGCCCATCTGCACATCTCGGAGTCCGCGCTGTCTCAGGCCATCACGAGCCTCGAGAAGGCCGTGGGCGAGCAGCTGTGCGTCCGTCGCAAGGCGCGCGGCCTCACCCTGACGCCGACGGGCCAGGAGTTCGCCGAGCACGCCCGCAGGATCATCGCCGACACGCAGGAGCTCGTCCTGCGTGCCGGCCGGGGCGAGGAACTGCGGGGGCCGGTGAAGCTCGGCTGCTATGCGAGCTTCGCCACGAACGTGGTCCCCGAGCTCCTCGAGGGCTTTCCGAAGCGGCACCCCGGCGTGCGTCTGGAGATCATGGTGGGAACGAACGAGGAGCTGCTCTCCGCGCTCGAGGCCGGCCGCCTCGACGCCGCCCTCGTGTTCGACGTGTCCCTGCCGGTCGGATATCGCCGGCGCAGGATCTACGCGACCGAACTCGAGGTCCACCTGCACCCCGACCATCCGCTGACGAAGGCCGACGCCGTGGACCTTGCGGATCTCGCCGACCAGCCCTGCATCCTCTATGACGCGGCCCCGAGCATCCGCAATGTGACGGACGCCTTCGCTGCCCGCGGGCTCGAGCCCCGCATCGAAGTCCGGGTCACGCAGATCAGTCTCGTCGAGGCGCTCGTGGGCCGCGGACTGGGCTACGGGCTGCTCATGTCTCGCCCGAACATCATCCCGATGAGCAGCGAGGGCCGCCCGATCATCATCCGGCCGCTCGATCCGCCCGTGACGCGCTCCCACGTGGTGGGGATCTGGCCCGCCGACATGAATCTCACCCCGCGCGCCTCGGCCCTCCTTGACTTCGCCGTGGAGAAGCTCGGGGCCTAGGCCCGGAGCAGCGCGTCCTCGAGGGCGACCCAGCCGAGCATCGCGCACTTGACGCGGGCGACGTAGCGGGAGACACCGGTCAAGGCAGCCGCGTCGCCGTACACGTCCTCGTCGAGCTCGATCGCGCCGCGGGAGCGCAGCGCCTCGCGGAACCCGTCGATGAGCTCCGCCGCCTCCGCCCGCGAGTGACCGATCACGAGTTCGGTGAGCATCGACGCGGACGCCTGCGAGATCGAGCAGCCGGATCCCTCCCAGCTCACCTCGGTGATGCGCTCACCGTCGTCGGAGACCTGGGCGCGCAGAGTGATCTCATCGCCGCAGATCGGGTTGCGCTGGTGCGACTCAGCCGTGTGCGGGTCACCCTCGGCACCGAGCAGCCCTTTGCCGTGCGGGCGCTTGGAATGGTCCAGGATGAGCTCCTGATACAGGTCCTCGAGGCCGCTCATTCGACCACCTCCTGCTCCTCGGCGGATCCGGAGACGCCGAAGAATGCGCGCACCCCGGAGACGGCGTCGAGCATCCGATCCACCTCGTCCGCCGTGTTGTAGAGAGCGGCCGAAGCGCGCACCGACGCGGTCACGCCGAGGCGCGCGTGCACGGGCGCGGCGCAGTGGTGCCCGACGCGCACGGCGACGCCGCGGGAGTCGAGGAACTGGCCGACGTCGTGCGCGTGCACCCCGTCGACGACGAAGGACTGCAGGGCCACCCGCTCCGCACCGTCCGCGGCGCCGAGCAGGCGAACGCCGTCGATCGCGCCGAGCCCCGTGCGCAGACGCTGCTCGAGCTCCTGCTCGTGCGCGTGCACCGCGTCCATTCCGAGACCGTCGAGGTACCGTACGGCCGCGGCGAGCGCGATCGCCTGCGACACCGGCTGCGTGCCGGCCTCGAAGCGCTGCGGCGGCGGGAGGAACTCGGTGCGCTCGAACGTGACGCGGGTGATCATCGAGCCGCCCGTGAGGAACGGCGGCAGCGCCTGGAGCACCTCGCGGCGTCCGTACAGCCCGCCGATCCCGTAGGGACCCTGCATCTTGTGGCCGGAGAACACCGCGAGATCGACGCCCAGGCCGGGCAGGTCGAGCGGAAGATGCGGCGCGGACTGGCACGCATCGAGCACGGTGAGCGCGCCGACCTCGCGCGCCAGAGCCACGACCGAGGCCACGGGGTTGACGATGCCGAGCACGTTGGAGACCTGCGTGAAGGCGACGACGCGCGTGCGGGATCCGATGACCTCCGCCGCATGGTCGAGGTCGAGGGATCCGTCGTCGCGGATCCGGATCACGCGCAGGACGGCACCCGTGCGGGCCGCGAGCTCCTGCCACGGCACGATGTTCGCGTGGTGCTCGGCCTCGGTGACGACGAGCTCGTCCCCCGGCTGCAGGGCGAAGCGGGCGCTCTCCGGCAGGCCCCGGCCGGCCGTGGCGTTGCCGATCGCGTAGGCCACGAGGTTCAGGCCCTCGGTGGCGCCGTGCGTCCACACCAGGTCGTCGGCGTCCGCGCCCACGAATCCGGCGACGGCGGCGCGGGCGTCCTCGTAGAGCTCGGTCGCCTCGGCCGCGAGCGTGTGCGCGCCGCGGTGCACTGCAGCGTTCGAGTGCTCCAGGAAGTCCCGCTCGGCGTCCAGCACGACGCGGGGCTTCTGGCTCGTCGCAGCGGAGTCGAGGTACGCCAGTGGGGCCCCGTTCACGGATTCGGCGAGCAGGGGGAAGTCGGCGCGGGCGGCGGCCACATCTAGGGCGGGAGAACTCACATATCAACGCTACGTCAGTGCGGGGCGCCCGGGACCCGTCCTTGCAAAGCGGGGCTCGACCGGGTGAAGCGATGGGAAACACCCGCACGCGCCTCTGGACAGATCCATCCCCGGGACATAGCTTGTGCGGTAAGCCGGTATATCGGGGGGGTATCCATGCGGGGTCGTGCGCGGTCGCACCGGGGATTCATCCCCGGTGCGGTCGCGGGCGGGGTCCTCGCCCTCGGCTGGGTGGTGCTGTCGATCGCCTTCGGATCCGGATCCGCCCAGGCCGCCGAGGCCGTTCCGCCGTCTCCGCCGAGCCTCCTCGGCGCGGTTCAGAGCACGATCGTCGAGACGCCTGCCACCGTGCAGAGCACCCTCTCGGCGGTGCAGGCCACGGTCGCCGAGGCGCTCCCGGCGCCGGCCGCCGTCGACGCACCGACCCCCGCACCCGCCGCGGAGGCACCCACCGCCCCCACACCCCCGCTCGCCCCCGCCGCCGAAGAGCCCGCCGGTCCGCTGGTCGCTCCGCTCGTGCGTGCGATCACCCCGGTCCTGCAGGACGTCGGCCAGACCGCCGGCGCTGCGATCGACGTGGTCGCGACCACCACGGACACCGTCGCCCCGACGCTGAGCCCTGTGCTCGCGCCCGTCGATGCGTTGCTGCGCCGCGTGCCCGCGACGCTCGACACCGTGACGGCCGTGCTTCCGCGGATCGCCGTCTCGCTCGACGACGCCGTCAGCGCCGTGACCGAGGCAGTGCGCGGTCCGGCCACCACCGTCGCGCCGCCGACGACGACGGCTCCCGGCGGGCATCCCGCCGTTCCGGAACTCCGCGGCCTGCCGGATCCCGTCTCCGCGGCATCACCGCCCGCTGCGCCCCCGTCGACGCAGGATCACGGGCAGCGCGCGCTGCCCGGGACGGACCACGCCGTCGATGCGGTCGCGATCTCTGCGCCCGCCACGGTGACAGCACCCGGTGCCCCCGCGCAGCAACCGCCGGGCGACCCCACCTCCGAGTTCGGCATGCCCGGAGCCGGCTCCGCCTCGGGTGGCAGCGCGAGCGATGTGCGGCTGTTCGGCACCGTCTCCTCGACGTCGGCGGGCGCCGGCCTGCTGGCCGTCCGCTCCGTATCGGCAGGCGACGACCGCCTGCCGACCTCCCCCGTCGCAGACCACGACTCCTCTCCCGACTGAACGGGGCACAGCCGCCCCCAGGACGGCACGTGTCATCGCGCATACGCGCAATCCCCAGATCAGAAGGAAAGAGACCATGAATCGCATCGTCAAGCGCGCCCTCTGGGGTGCGCTCCTCGCGGGCGGGATCACTCTCGCCGGCGCGACAGCGGCACACGCCGCAGAGGCGCCGCCCAATGGTGCCGGCTGCCGCTGCGATACCGTCAAAAGCACTCTCACCACAGTCACGAATCTGCTGAGCGGCCCCTGCGGCCCGTCGCCCGGCGCCGGCGGCGGAGGACGTGCTTCGGGCGCCGCCGGCGGCGGAGTCCAGGTCGTGTCCCCCGAGACGCACGGTCCGAACGAAGCGGCGCGCGCCCTGCGCGCTTCCTCAGCCGCGAAGCAGGGCTCGCTGGCGCAGACCGGGTATTACGACCCGTTCCTGCTCGTCTCCGGCGTGGTTCTGCTCGCCGCGGGCGCCGCGATGAGGTTCCTCGAACGCCGCTGAATCACGGGACGGAGGACCGCCTTGCCCGGAGGGCGGTCCTCCGCACACTCTGCCGACCTCCTGCCCGGCGCGGGTCGGCGGTCGGTGCGGCAGGCCTCGCTACGGGCTTTCCCCACCCTCCGCCCTCCAAGGCCCGCATGTGCACGGTCGCGCCGCTAGGGTGAGCCCATGACCCCCACCGTGGAGACTCCGGCAGGCCTCGGCCCCGGTGCGGCGGGAGCCCCCGCCCGTGCGAAGACCGCCGGATCCGGCCAGCCCCTGCGCGACTACCGCGTGCATCGCTACGTCAACGCGTTCTGCCCGACGTGCCACGAAGAGGATCCGGATCGACCGCTCGCCGACGTCCGCCGGCTGAGCGGGTGGCTCGCGGTACGCGGCGATCGCGTCTGGCTGGAGCGCGGCTGCCCCGAGCACGGGTTGCAGCGCACGATGTACGACGAGTCGGCCGAGATCCTTACCTACCTCGAGCAGTGGACCGCGCCGACGAAGGTGCACGAGCCCGACCTCACCGGGAACTTCAAGCCGGTGCCCTCGGCCTACGAGGACGGCCTGCCGGAGATGCAGACGCAGCACACCTGCATCCTGCTGGAAGACCTCACCGACCACTGCAACCTGCGCTGTCCCACGTGCTTCGCGGAGTCCAGCCCTGCGGCGAGCGCCATCGCACCGCTCGCCGAAGTGCTCGCCTCGGTCGACGCGCGGCTGGCGCGCGAGAACAATCGCATCGACGTGCTGATGCTCTCCGGCGGTGAGCCGACCCTGTACCCGTGGCTCGAGCAGCTGCTGGAGCACCTCGTGGCACGCCCCGTGGTGCGCATCCTGCTCAACTCCAACGGTCTGCGCATCGCGCAGGACGACGCGCTCGTCGCGACGCTCAAGAAGCATCGCGAGCGGGTCGAGGTGTATCTGCAGTACGACGGCGAGAGCGCCGAGGCCTCCGCCTATCACCGCGGGGCGGACATCCGCCGGTTCAAGGAGCGCGCACTCGCCCGCCTCAGCGAGGCGGGGGTGTTCACGACCCTCACGATGACCGCGGCCCTGGGCGTCAACGACGGCGAGATCGGCGCCGTGATCCGCCGCGCCATGGAGACGCCCTACGTGGGCGGCGTCACGATCCAGCCCGTCTTCGGATCCGGCCGGTCGGCGGGCATCGACCCGCACGACCGCCTCACGCACACGGGCGTGCTGGCACGGCTGGCGCCGCAGACCGACGGCGAGGTCACCTGGCAGGATCTCACCGCGCTGCCCTGCAGCCACCCGCACTGCTGCTCGGTCGGCTACCTGCTCAAGGACGACTCCGGATCCTGGAACTCGCTCACCAAGCTCGTCGGCCACGACCGGCTCAAGGAGTTCCTCGACCTGAACCCCGACCTGATCGCGAACCGGATCGCCGACAGCGGCATCAACCAGAAGCTCAAGGACTCGGTCAAGCAGTCCCTGCTCGACCTGCTCAGCGAGCAGTCGTCGCTGTCGCACCCGTCGATCGGATCCCTCTGGAAGGACATCTGCACGGGCTGCGATCTCGGCATCGGCACGCTCACGAAGCTCGCCACCGCCGCACTGCCCGGTCAGCACAAGCGACTGCGCCAGTTCCTCGGCGAGCGCGTCAAGCGCATCACGGTCAAGCCCTTCATGGACATCAACACGATGATCGAGGAGCGCCTCACGCAGTGCTGCGTGCATGTCGCAACCGTCAACGAAGAGACGTCGGCCCACCAGTGCGCCCCGTTCTGCGCGGTACAGGCGTGGGCGCCGCTCTCCCGCACCCGCATCTCCACGGCGACCGGATCCGCAGGCGCCCGGGCGGCAAGAGCGACCTCCGAAGCCGGTGTCGATGCCGGCGACCGCACGCGGCTTCCACTCTCGGTGGGGCACTGAGCCATGTCATCGGGGGGCGATGCACAGCGCGACGTGTTCCGAACTCAGTCGGAGACGGCGATTCCCGCGCGCCCCGCCGCCGCAGCGCCCGAATCGACTGAGTTCGGAGCAGTCGACGCCGCTGACTCCGCCACTGGCCCCGCCCCGCTCGACCTGTCCGCCCTGAACCGCTATGACGAGGCGGTCGGATCCGCCGCCCCGCCCTTCGATCCGCTGCGGCTGTGCGTGTTCACGACGGTCGCGCTCATCGCGTGCCTGCTCGGCCCGATCGCGGTCCTGGGCTTCGCGCTCATCGCCATCGCCGGATACGCACGCGCCCGCCGTCAGGGACTGCTGCGATCGAAGTGCAAGCTCGGCGACACCCGTCTCGTGCTCGCGTATCTCTCCGTGCTCGCCGTGCTCGCCGCCGTCGCGACCCCGTTCTGGGTGATGTTCTGGATCGGGCGGTTCTGATGTTCCCGACGCTGCAGGATCTGCTCGGACCGTGGGCGCCTCCGCTCGAGACGCACGGCTTCTTCGTCGCGCTGGGACTGGGTGCGGCGGGGATCGTGTTCCTCATCGAGCGTCGCCGACGGGGCGTCACGGACCCCCGGGTGGCGTATCTCGTGCTCGGTGCACTGCTGGGCGCGGCGATCCTGAGCCGCCTCGGCACGTGGGCTCAGCACATCGACCTCACGAAGAATCGCGACCTCGTCTCGCAGCTCACGCACGGCAACGCCTCGATCCTGAGCGCCCTGGTCGGCGCCTGGCTCGGCGTGCACGTGGCGAAGAAGATCGTCGGATACCGGGACCGCAGCGGCGACCTGTTCGCGCCCGCAGTCGCGATCGCGATGGCGATCGGGCGCTTCGGCTGCCTCTTCACGGAGCGCCCCGGCACCCCCACCGGCGCAGGCTGGGGCATCGTCCTGGATCCTGCCGCGGCCACCAGGGTCGGATCCCCGGCGGGCGTGCCGCTGCATCCGAGCTTCGTGTACGAGATCGCGTTCCACGCGGCGGCGTTCTGCGTGTTGTGGTTCTGGCTACGGCATCGCGACATCGCCGCCGGGGAGACCCTGACCCTCTATATCGCCGCCTACGGGATCTTCCGCTTCTTCGTCGAGTTCGTACGCGGCAACGACATCGCCTGGATGGGCCTCTCCCGCCCGCAGCTCTTCCTGATCGTCACGATCCCGCTCCTACTCGCCCGCATCGTCTGGAAGGCGCGACGCGGCGCCTTCCCTCTCATCCCCAGGAGGACCCCCAGTGAACAACACGCCTGACCTCCCCGCCGGACCGGATCCGGAAGAGTCGCCGGCGCCACCGGAACCGGGTGCACCCACGGGCCCGACGGAGCCGCCGGCGCACCCGGGAACGCCGACGCCGCCCGCACCGCCGGTCCCGCCGATGCCACCGGTGCCCCTGGCGCCACCGCTCACCCCGTCCGCGCCGCCTGCGCCGGTTCCGCCGCCGGGTCCGGTGGCACCCGCCGGCCCGCCCCCGGGAGCCCCGACTGGCGGGGCCCAGCCCGCCCCAGAGGGCTACCCCGCAGCCCCTGGTGCCCCGGGAGCACCCGGCGGCTACGCCGCGTACGTCGGCCAGCCCGGCGCCGCACCCCGCTCCGGACTGAGCTTCGGGGCCGGGATCGGCATCGGCACCGCGGTGGGCTGCGGATCCATGCTTCTCGCCCTGGTCCTGTTCTTTGCCCTCGCCAACCTCGGCATGGCGTTCTCGATCGGCGCGCTCGTCCTGCCGCTGGTCCTCGGCGCCGTGCTGCTCATCTGGTCGAAGACCAGGGGCATCGGCGTCGGTGTGCTCATCATCTCCGCGGCGGCCTGGCTCGTCGTGATCGGGCCCTGCCTGGGACTGCTCAACGGGGCCTGATCCGCACGGCGCGCCTCTGGTCGGTGCCGCTCCTCCTCGTCGAGTCGGATAGATAGGTTAGGCTTACCTACCTACCCGTTGTCTGCTCCGAGGAGATCCATGCCCTCCCTCCGCCTGCGCCGCGGCGCAGCCGTCCTCAGCCTCCTGACCGCCGGCGCCCTCGCCCTGACCGCGTGCTCGACCGGGTCCGCGCCCAGCGCCACCGGGACCGGGTCCGCCGACGGCGCCTTCCCCGCGACCGTCGAGCACGTCTACGGCAAGACCGTCATCGAGTCGACCCCCAAGAACGTGGCGACGATCGGCTGGGGCAGCTTCGACGCCTCGATCGCTCTGGGCACCGTCCCCGTCACGATCCCGAAGGCCACGTTCGGCGACTCGGACGGCGACGGCTACCTGGAATGGACCAAGGACGCGATCCTCGCCGACAAGGCCAAGCTGCCGCCCGTGCACGACGAGACGGACGGCATCCCCTATGAGAAGATCGCCGACACCTCTCCGGATCTGATCCTGGGGGCGAACTCCGGCCTCACCAAGCAGGAGTACGACACGCTCACCAAGATCGCGCCCACCGTCGCCTACCCCGGCGCCCCCTGGGGCACGTCGTGGCGCGACTCGACCACGATGGTGGGCACGGCGCTGGGCAGGTCCGCCGCGGCGAAGACGCTGATCGCCGACACGGAGAAGACCATGGCCGCCGAGATGGCGAAGTATCCGGCCGCGACCGGCAAGACGGGCATGGTGATCTGGGTCGACGCGAAGGATCCCGGCAAGGTGCAGTACTACACGCCGAACGACACCCGCGTGAAGTATCTGAACGACCTGGGCTTCGCCACCCCGAAGTCCCTCGCGGACCTCGCGAAGAACGAGAAGGGCTTCGTCGGCACGATCTCGGCCGAGCAGGCGGACAAGCTCGATGCCGACGTGGCGGTCGTCTACGTGCAGGGCGGCGACCTGTCCACCCTGAAGAACGACCCGCTGCTCAGCCGGATCCCCGCCGTGAGGAAGGGCTCCGTCGCGCTCATGAACGACGAGGAGCTGCTCATGGCCGTCTCCGCGCCCACCGTGCTGTCGATCCCGTGGGCGCTGCCGACCTACGCGAAGATGCTCGGCGAGGCCGCCGCCAAGGCCTGATGAGCCTCGCCCCCGCGCCGACGACGCCCACGCCGGGCTCCGGTGCACGCCGTCGCGTGCATCTGAGCCCGGGGTGGGCGATCGCCGTGTGCCTGGGCGCGATGCTCGCCGCGTCCGCGCTCTCCCTCGCCCTCGGCGCGCGGCTCGTGCCGCTCGACGCCGTGTGGGGCGCGTTCCTGCGCCCCGACGGATCCACGGATCAGGCGGCGGTGCTCTCGCGGGTGCCCACGACGATCACCGGGCTGCTCGTCGGCGCGGCGCTCGGCACGGGCGGCGCCGTCATGCAGGGCATGGCCCGCAACCCCCTCGCCGATCCCGGCCTGCTCGGTGTGAACGCCGGTGCGTCGCTGTTCGTGGTGCTGGGCATGACGCTGTTCGGGTGGCAGGCACCGCTCGTGATCGTGTGGTGCGCCCTGGCCGGCGCCGCCGTGGCGGTCGTGGTCGGATACGGCGCCGCCGCGGCGAGTCCCGGAGGCGCGACCCCGGTGACGCTCGCCCTCGCGGGGGCTGCCGTCGCGGCGATCGCGACGGCCGTGATCACGGGGATCCTCATCGTCGACGAGTCGACGCTGGAGAGCTTCCGCTTCTGGCAGGTCGGATCGCTGACCGCCGCATCGTTCTCCGCCCTGGCGCAGCTGGGCGGCTTCCTCGCCCTCGGCGCCGTCCTCGCGATCGCCTGCTCCGGCCGGCTGAACGCGCTCGCCCTCGGGGACGACGTCGCCCGCGGGCTGGGCGTGCGCGTCGGCGCCTCCCGCCTCACCGCGGTGCTCGCCGTCGTGCTGCTGTGCGGCACGGCCACCGCGCTCGCAGGACCGATCGGCTTCGTGGGTCTCGCCGTTCCGCACGCGGTGCGGTTCCTCGTCGGGGCGGACTACCGCTGGATCGTGCCGCTCTCTGCCGCGGCCGGCGCGACGTTCCTGCTCGTCTGCGACGTGATCGGCCGGATCCTCGCGCGCCCCGGCGTGCTCGAGGTGGGCATCGTGACGGGCGTGATCGGCGCGCCGGTCTTCATCGCGCTGCTGCGACGGCGGAAGGCGATCGGGCTGTGACCGTTCTCGACACCCCGCGCCCCGCCACCGCCGCACCCGCGGATCGGCTCCGCGCCGCCCGTCGCCGCCGGGCGGTCCGTGACACGGTACTCCTCGCGGGCCTCGCCGTCGTCACTCTCGTCCTGTTCGGCGCCGTGCTCGTGTTCGGCGCGAAGACCCTCGCCCTTCCCGACGTGCTGCGCGCGCTCACCGGACAGACCGTGCCCGGTGCGAGCTTCGCCGTGGTGGAGCTGCGCCTGCCCCGCGCGGTCGGCGCGCTGCTGGCGGGGGCCGCGTTCGGCCTCGGCGGCATGCTGTTCCAGACCCTGCTGCGCAATGTGCTCGCGAGCCCCGACGTGATCGGCATCAGCACGGGATCCAGCGCAGCCGCGATCACGGCCATCTCGTTCTTCGGCGCCTCCGGCCTCGTGGTCTCGGGCGCGGCCATCGGCGGAGGGCTCGTGACCGCTCTCCTGATCTGGGTGCTCGCGTACCGGCGAGGGCTCTCCGGCCTGCGCTTCGTGCTCGTCGGCATCGGCGTCGCCGCGGCGCTGCAGGCCGTGATCGGCTACGTCCTCACCCGCTCCGACGTCAAAGCCGCAGAGCAAGCGACCGTGTGGATGGCCGGATCCCTCAGCCGCAGTCTCTGGGACCAGCTCGCGCCGACCGCGCCCGTGCTCGTCGTGCTGCTGGCGATCGCGGTGCTGACGGCGCGATCGCTTCCGGTGCTGCGTCTCGGCGACGACTCCGCGACGGCGCTCGGCGTGCGCCCGCAGCGCTCCCGGATCCTGCTGATCCTGTGCGCGGTGCTGCTGATCGCGGTGGCGACCTCACTGACCGGGCCGATCTCGTTCGTCGCGTTCCTCGCCGGCCCCATCGCCCTGCGGCTGGTGCGACGCGATGCGGCGCTGCCCCTGGTCTCCGCGCTCCTCGGCGCGATCATCGTGCTCGCCGGCGATGCGGTCGCGCAGCACCTGTTCCCTATCGCGCTGCCCGTCGGCGTGATCACCGGCGCGATCGGCGCGCCGTTCCTGCTCTGGCTCCTGATGAGAGGACGCACGCGCGCATGAGCTCGCACACGCTGGAAGCGACCGGCCTGACCGTCGGCTACGACGGCGATCCCGTCATCGACGGGCTGGATCTCGCCCTTCCCGCATCAGGGATCACGATGATCGTCGGCGGCAACGGCTGCGGCAAGTCGACTCTGCTGCGCGCGCTCGCGCGGCTGCTGAAGCCGCGACGCGGATCCGTGCTGCTGGACGGATCCGCGATCGCGCACCTGCCCACCAAGGAGGTCGCGCGCATCGTGGGCCTTCTGCCCCAGGCGCCGGTCGCCCCCGACGGGATCAGCGTCGCCGACCTCGTCGACCGTGGCCGCACCCCGCACCGCGGCTGGCTGGGCGGGCGCGATCACCGCGATGACGAGGTGGTGGCCGACGCCCTGCAGGTGACCGGCATGGCGGAGTTCGCGGAGCGCTCGATCGACGAGCTCTCGGGCGGGCAGCGGCAGCGCGCATGGGTCGCGATGGCGCTCGCGCAGGAGCCCGACATCCTGCTGCTCGACGAGCCGACCACCTACCTCGACCTCGCGCATCAGGTCGAGCTGCTGCAGCTGCTCGTGCGGCTCTCGCGCGAGCGCGGCACCCAGGTCGTCGTCGTCATGCACGAGCTCAACCTCGCGACGCGCTACGCCGACCATCTCGTGGCGATGCGCGAGGGCCGGATCGTCGCCGAGGGAGCGCCCGGAGACGTCGTCACGGTCGAGCTGCTCCGCGAGGTGTTCGACCTCGAGGCCGTCGTGATCCCGGATCCGGTCGCCGGTACGCCGATGATCGTGCCCGTGGACGTGCATCGAGGCTGAACGCGCGGCGCGCCTAGGATCGTCGCATGGGCACGGAGGGCGTGGAGGTCAAGGGGCGTCCCGTCGACGCGCAGACGCGCTGCGTGCACTATCGCACCGAGCTCGACGTCGTGGCGATCCGCTTCGCCTGCTGCGGCGAGTACTACCCGTGCCACCTCTGCCACGAGGAGACGGCCGGACATCCCTCCCGGCCGTGGCCGGCGGCCGAGCAGGGCTCGAAGGCCGTGCTGTGCGGCGTCTGCGGCCACGAACTCGAGATCCGCGAGTACCTCGGCGTCACCGCCTGCCCTCGGTGCGCCGCCGCGTTCAATCCGCGCTGCGCGCTGCACGCGGACCTGTACTTCGAGGTCGCGCCGGGCGGGTCCTGAAGGACGGACCCACTTCTGCAGGGTTCTCCCGCGGTCGTCGGCCGATCGGCGCCGCAGGTCTGCAGGACGGATCCAGCTCTGCAGGATGATCCGCGCGGAATCATCCTGCAGAGTTGCAGAGGTCCTGCGGAAGCGGCATTCGACCGCGACCGCGTCACCGCCTCAGCCCTTCAGCCCGGAGTGCGCCAGCCCCTCGACGAACTGCCGCTGCGCGATCAGGAACACCACGAGCACCGGAACCACGGTCATCGTCGCGGCCGCCAGCTGGGTGTTCCACATCTCTCCGCCGTATGCGTCGGTGTAGCGCGTGAGCGCCTGCGGCAGTGTGAACAGATCCGGCGAGGTCAGGTAGACCGTCGGCTCGAGGTAGAGATTCCACGAGGCCAGGAATGTGAGGATCGCGACGGCCGAGAGGGCGGGCTTCGCGAGCGGCAGACAGATCCGCCACCAGATCGCCAGGCGGCCGAGTCCGTCCAGCCGCGCGGCCTCCTCCAGCTCGACCGGTAGCGCGATGAAGAACTGCCGCATGATGAAGGTCGCCAGCACGCAGGGCGCGGCCAGGGCCGTGACGAGGATCAGCGGCCAGTGGGTGTTGATCAGGCCCACGCTCTTGAACATCTGGAAGAGCGGGACGATCGTCACCTCGCCCGGCACCAGCAGCCCGACCAGCACGATCAGGAAGAGCACGTTCTGGCCGGGGAAGCGCAGCCGGGCGAAGGCGTAGCCGGCGAGGCTCGACACCAGCAGCACGATGAGCGTCACGACCACCGCGATATACACGCTGTTGGCGTACTGGCGGGCGAAGGGCTGGAAGCCGAAGGCCTGCACGTATGCGTCCCAGGTCGGCGACGCGGTGAAGATCGAGGGCGGAGCGGCGAAGATCTGGTTAAGCGGCTTGAACGAGGACGCGACCATCCAGATCGTCGGAACCACGAACGGCAGCGCCATCACGCCGAGCGCGACGTAGAGCACGATCCGGCGGAGGATCCGGCCCCGAGAGGGCCGGGTCCTCACGATCGGCGGCGTCTGCATACGGATCCCCGCCCGAGCGCCGGTGAGCGTCTCAGTGCTCATAGAAGACCCACTTCCTTCTGAGCTGCCACTGCAGCACGGTGAGCAGCATCACGAACGTGAGCAGCATCAGTGCGAGGGTCGAGCCGTAGCCGATGTTGTTGAACGTGAACGCCTGCTGGAAGACGTAGTAGACGAGCACCGTCGTGGAGAGCGCGGGCCCTCCCTCGGTCAGCACGGCGATCTGCGCGAACGCCTGCAGCGCGCCGACGATCGTGATGATGCTCGTGAGCAGCAGCGTCGGGGAGATGAGGGGCAGGGTGATGCGCGCGAAGATCGTGCGGTTGCCCGCGCCGTCGATGCGCGCCGCCTCGTACAGCTCGCCCGGCACGCCCTGCAGCGCGGACAGGAACAGGACCATGTTCACGCCGACGCTGCGGATGACCTGCGTCACGATGACGGCGCCCATCGCCGTCGGCCCCTCCTGCAGCCAGTTCGGCCCGTGGATCCCGAGCTGCGCGAGCAGCGCGTTGATCCCGCCGTTGTCCTGGAGCAGGAACCCCCAGACCAGGGTCCAGGCGACGACCGAGATCACCACCGGGGAGAAGAACAGGGTGCGGAAGAACGTGACCCCGCGGAACCGGCGGTTGAGCATCACGGCCAGGCCCAGCCCGAGTCCGATGTTCAGCACGACCACCCCGAGGGAGAACACCGCGGTGGCGCCCAGCACACTCGGCAGCTGCGGATCCGCGGCGAGCGCGGCATAGTTCGCCCCGCCCACGAAGCTGAGCTGCCCGGTGAAGATATTCCACTTGTTCAGGCTGTAGTAGATCGCGAGACCCACCGGGATCAGCACGAAGAGCACGACGCCGATCACCTGCGGCGCGATGAAGAGGTATCCGGCAGCCGCGTCCCTGCGCCGCATCGTCCAGAACCTCCCGCGGCGCGCGACCGCGGGACGCAGTCCGGCCGAGGCCGGGGAGGCGGCTGAGCGCGCCTCCCCGGTGGCGGTGCCTGCGGCAGTCATCGTCCGCCCGCGAGGAGCGGGGTGATCGCGGAGCAGACCGAGGTCAGCACCTTCTTCACGTCCGCGTCCGGCTTCCACATCGCGTCCAGGGCCGTCTTGCCCTTCTGTGCGATCTCGGCGGGGCTGGTGTGGTTGGGCAGGGTGACCGCTCCGGCCAGCTGATCCACGACGACGGTCTGCAGCTGATCGGCGCTGAGCTTGGTGTTGTTCGCCGCCAGCTTCTCGCCGGTCAGCAGCGACGTGCGCGCCGACGGGAAGAACTGCGAGAGCTTGGCGCTGTTCTCCGGCCCGGTGAGGTAGGCCAGGAAAGAGCTCGCCTCCTGCGGGTGCGCACTCGTGCGCAGGACGCCCACGCCGGCCTGCCCGATCACCGAGTAGGGCCCGGCGGGCCCAGCGGGAAGCGGCACGACGTCGTATCCGAAGTCCCCGGTGAGGAGCGAAGCCCGGGAGACCTGCGCCACGGTGAAGGCGGAGTCCCCCGCGAAGAAGTCGGCCTTGGTTCCGGGCCCCGGCATGGCGGAGTCCTTGAAGACGGCGTCGTGCAGGAACGTGAAGGCGTCGACCATCTTGTCGTCGTCGAAGGTGCACTTCGTGCCGTCGGCGTTCCACGCGCTCGCGCCCCAGCCGGTCCAGACGGTGGCGAGGGTGTTCCAGGCGGAGAAGTCGAAGTCGCGGATGACGAACCCCGCCTTCCCGGTCGCGGCGTTCACGGCCGCCCCCGCCTTGGACACGTCGTCCCAGGTCAGCCCCGAGGAGGGCAGCGACTGGCCGGCGGCGGCGAGGAGGTCCTTGTTCACGTAGAGCGCGTAAGGCGAGTTCGAGAAGGGGTAGGCGTAGAGCTGCCCGTCCTTGGAGAACTCCGCGGTCGCACTGGGGAGCAGGTCGTCGTATCCCCATCCCTTGGTCTCCTTCAGCACGGGGGTGAGCGGGAGGAGGGCATCGGAGGCGATGAGGTCCTTGGACAGATCCCCCATCCAGGCGAGGTCGGGAGCGTTGCCGCCGGCGATCTGCGTCGTGAGGGTCGTGTTGTAGTCCGCGAACGGGAGGCTGTCGAAGGTGATCGATTTGATCTCGGGATGCGTGGCCTTGTAGTCGTCGGCGATCGAGGCGAACAGTGCGAGCTGCGCTTCGTTCGAGGTCCACACGGTCATCCGGAGAGCCACGCTGTCCGGGGCGGCGGTGGTGGGTGCAGGGGTGCTCGGGGTGGCGCTGCATCCGGTGATCGCGACGATCGCGGCCGTCGCCAGGGCAGCGGCGCCGACCAGCTTCTTTGCTGTGTTCATGGGGGGCTTTCTTGATAGGAGGGGGCTCGCTAGTAGCCGAGGATCTCCGGCCAATGGAGTTCGATGCCCGACTCGACGAGCCGGTTCTGGAACCGCTGTCGCAGTTCCTGATCCGAGAGCACGTGTCTCGGAAGCGTGGATTCGTCGATGCAGAAGCTCGCGAGCTCGCCCGCAGCCTCTCCGATGTTCCATTCGACGGGGTGGAGCCGATAGGCCCCGTTGGTGATGTGGGTCGTGCCGATGTTCTTCGCGGCGGGGAGGAGGTTGCGGGTCGCGACCGGCACGAGCGCGCCGAGCGGGATCTCGAACGGCGCGCACTCGACGTCGATGTAGTTGTCGCCGCCGGTCGAGGGGTGCAGGTCGATCCGGTACATGCCGATCCCGACCGAGTCCTCGAACGTCGCCGGCCCGGCGTGCCCGCGGTGGGCGACCGAGATGTCCTGCTCGACCACGGTGGTGACCGCTCTGATGCGCCGGGACTCGCGGATGTACGGCGCCTGCGCGAATCCGTCGGCCGTTCCGGTCTGGTCGCCCCGGGGGCGGAGCCCCGGCCAGCCGGTGCCGCCGTCCGGGCGCGGTGCCTCGGTCTGCAGCCAGTACAGGTAGGAGCGGGACAGCTCCTTGGCCGCCGCCCGATGGGCCGCGGCGTCCGGATCGTCGATGATCGATCCGTCCAGGTAGTCCAGCATCGGCCAGTTGGCCACCACGATGTCGCTCTCGTAGGCGCCGGGTTCGAAGTTCTGACGGGCGATGATCCGGCGGAACTCCCACAGGTCGAGGTCGCCGGGATCCTGCCGGGGGTCCTCCGCAGCGCCCGTGCCGTAGGGCGGGTTCACGTGGAACGTGCGGGATTCCGGTTCGAGCGTGCGGGGCTGCGGCGCGGTGAACGAGAGCAGCCGGTCGCCCCAGAAGGCGGGGGCGTACTCCCGCCAGTAGTCGTAGCTCGCCGGCCTCTCGATGGTGAAGTCGGCGCCCTCGACGTGGTCGAAGACGAAGCACCAGGAGATCGACTGGACGTTGCCGGGATCCGCGTCCTCCGGGGCGCTCGGCTCGCCCGTCTCGGCGCGCGACTCGGCCCCGAGGACGAAGTCGGTGCCGGTGAGCGGGAGGAGCTCGCCGGTCTCGGTGGCGTCGAGGACGAACGGCGCCTCCACCCGCACCTCCGTGCCGTCCTCAGCATGGCGAAGGACCACGGACGAGACGACGTGCTCGGCCACGGCGGCCGAGGTGGGCGTGTACGGCTGCAGGACCGTGAGCCGGCCACTGGACAGATAGGGGGCCAGCTGCTGCGCGATCACCGCGACGGCCACCCGGGGTTCGTGGCAGAGCCTGCTCACGCGGCCGAGCCCGGGGTTGAGCCGGAGGTCGCGGCGGGCGGCGTCGGTGAGCGGGTAGAAGGAGCGGTAGTGCGCGCGGATCCCCTCGCGGAGGGCGCGGTAGCGCGCGGTGACGCCGAACTGCTCGACCCAGATGTGCTCGTCGGGCGGCACCGCCTGCGAGGTGAGCTGACCGCCCAGCCATGTGTGCTCCTCGGACAGGATCACGCGCTTGCCCCGACCGAGGGCGGCGAGGGCGGCGGCGACGCCCCCGAGTCCGCCCCCGATGACGGCGACGTCCGCACGGAGGACCCTCATGCGTCCGCCCGACGTGCCACGAGCG
The DNA here is from genome assembly GCF_042266785.1 of Microbacterium sp. NPDC056052. Taxonomy (NCBI): domain Bacteria; kingdom Bacillati; phylum Actinomycetota; class Actinomycetes; order Micrococcales; family Microbacteriaceae; genus Microbacterium; species Microbacterium sp. NPDC056052. The sequence goes on along the minus strand of NZ_JBHJWV010000004.1, from coordinate 266,588 downwards.
TCTCGCCGAGCTCGAGGGAGCCGTTGAGGAGCCGCTGCCGGTCGATCGTCCCTGCGTCCTCGGGCGCGGCCGCGATCAGCTCGCGGAGCAGACTCAGCGCCTCGAAGGCGATCCGCTGGCGCGGGGTGTGGAATCCGGACAGGCGCAGCCCGCCGATCGTGTGGCTCTGCACCTCGCCGAGCGCCGCGAGGGAGACGTCGCCGGGCAGAGAAACGCCGAGGCGCTCGAGAGCGAGCGCGAGATCCTCGGCGGCGAAGGCGTCTTCGGCGACCACGAGAGTGGCTCCGCTCTCGACGATCGCGCGTGCGGTCGCGGCAAGGTCGCCGCCGACATCAGGCAGGGAGCGGAAGGACAGGGGTCCGCTCCCGCCCGCCGCCTCGATCTCGGCGAGCCGATCGCGGGACGAGGGGGTGTCCCTGTCGCCGTGCACGTAGACGGCGGTCGTGTGCCCCAGCCCGGCGGCGCTCGCGATCAGCTCCCGGGTGAGCGCGCGGTAGTCGATCCCGACGTACGGCACGCCTTCGGCCTCGTCGCGCCGTCCGACGGCGACGAAGGGGAAGCCCTCGCTGACCAGCCGGGCCAGCTCCTCGCCGTCCATGTGCTGGCCGAGCAGGATGCAGCCGTCGGCGAGACGCAGCCGGGTGTTCCGGTGGAAGAGCCGGCGCGATCCGTTCTCGACCGGCGAGCTGGTGAAGAACAGGAGGTCGCAGTCGTGCTGCTCGGCGGCCCGTTCGATCCCGTTGAGCAGGGGCCCGTAGAAGTCCATGCTCTCCGCGGTCAACGCCGACTCGTAGGTGAAGACGCCGAGGATCTTGTTGTCGAGTCCTGCGAGCCTCCGCGCGGCGGGATCGGCGACATACGTGGTCTGCTCGATCGCGCGCCGCACCCGCTCCCTGGTCGCCTCCGGGATCCGGACGTTCGTGCCGTCGCGATCGTTGAGCACGAGGGACACCGTCGTCTGGCTGACCCCGGCGATCCGCGCGATCTCCTTCTGGGTCGTCTTGCCCGTCTTCCCCGACATGCCGGTCCCTCCGCGTGTTGATAATGCCTATCACCAAGGCGTGAGCATGACGCTAATGCGTATCTTCAGAAAGCGCAAGCCTTCTTGACATCGACGCGGACAGCGGGTCAGACTGGTGGCCGTTCTGGCGCTAATGCGCATTATCACGATCGAAGGAGATCCGGATGACGAACGGGAACGACGGCGCGACGGGATTCACCCGGCGAGGCTTCCTCGGCGCGACCTTCGCGGCAGGGGCGCTGCTGGTGGCGGCGCAGAGCCCGATCCGCGCGAATGCGACCGCGGGCGATGTGACCCTCAGTGCGGACGGGGTGAGCATCGTGGCGAGTCCCGGCGGTCGCGTCGCCATCAGGGACGGCTCCGGCGTCATCCGCATGCAGGGCTCCAAGTTCCAGACCAAGGACACGGCGACCGGCATCCAGGTGTCCACGGGCGGCACGCCGACACTCGTGACGCTGGCGGACGGAACCCCCGCGATCCGGATGGACTACGCGATGCCGAGCGCCGCAGGACCGATCGCGGTCTTCGGGCTCTTCTCGATCAGCACCCGGCATGTGCGCCTGGAGTGGCACGCCTCGGGCTCCGGAGTCTTCATCCCGGACGGATTCCTGTTCAGCCGCGCGGTCCTGTCCGCGACCGAGCCTGACGGCTATGTGGCGCTCACCGAGTGGAAGCGGGATGCCGGCGGAGGCATACCCTTCGAGGACGCCGTGGGCGTCGCGCACACCTCCGCATGGGGCGCGCTGCACGGCCTGCTCATCCTCGATCGATCGCGTCAGTCCTGGACGAACTCGACCTGGGTGCACGCGCCGGGCGTGGTTCAGCCCGACGGCAGCGTCGTGAGCCGGGCGGACTTCTTCTTCAGCGACAAGCGCCCCTCGGCGGTCGCGGCGATCGGCACGGCGCAGGACCTCGGGATCGAGGTCTGGACGGATCGGCCGTTCGGCCTGTGGGATTCCGCGGGGCAGCAGCTCACGATCTCCGCACAGGTCGCGAACGGCAGCGCGACCGATCGCGCGGTCGACCTGGTGTGGTGGGCACGCGACTTCAACGGAACCCTGCTGGCGAGTCAGACCGTCGCCGTCGTCGTGCCGGCCTCCGGAACGCTGGATCACAGCTTCCTCCTGACCGCGCCCGGATCCGGCTTCGTGGTCACCGAGATCGCCGCGGTGGCCGGCGGGACGGAGGCGTTCGCCCGCACCAATCTCACGGCGATCCCGCCCCGCGACCATCCGGCGACCGCGGACAGCATGTTCGGGATGGCCAACTACCCCTGGCTGCAGGTGCCCTCCGCGACGGCCGTCCTCGACCTCTGGCAGAGCATCGGGGTCGACCGGGTCCGCATCTCGTACGACGGCGGCCCCGGTCTGCCGCCGTCCGCGTTCGACGCCCGCGGCATGTCGCACAACGTCGAGCTGCAGCCCTCGCTGACGGCGACTCCCGCCGAAGCGACGGCGTGGGCCTCCGCGAACACCGCGATCGCCGTCGGAGCCGGCGCCGAGTACTTCGAGGTCGGCAACGAGCTGAACCGCCCGTTCAACACCGGGACCGCGGCGCAGGCGTACGTCGACAAGGCGCTGCGTCCCGTCCACGACCGCGTGGTCGCCACCGGGGCATCGCTCAAGCTCCTGAACAACGGGCTCGCGGGCATGGACGAGCCGTGGGTGCAGAACTTCCACGCGGCGGGCGGCTGGGATCTCATCGACGGCATCGCCTTCCACCCCGGCCGCGGCAACTTCACCCCCGACTACGTGCCGCAGGATCCCGTGGACGCAGGCGCGAACGGCACCTACTGGAACTTCCTCGGCGGCCTCCGCCGGCTCAAGGCGCTCGTCGCGCAGTACGGGCCGAAGGAGATCTGGATGACCGAGGCGTACGCCTGCACCAAGCCCAACGCGTGGTGGTACGACACCTACCGGCACGCCGCGGAGAACGTGTTCCTGAGCCTGGCGCTCGCGAAGGCGGAGGGCGTCCGCTGCGTGTGCTGGTACCAGTTCCACGACAGCGTCCTCGGCAACCCCCAGGTCGCGAACCCCGCGGACGCCGAGTACCACTACGGCCTGATGAACCGCGACACCAGCGCGAAGCCGTCCCTGCTCGCGTACGCGAACGCGGCACGCCTGCTCGACCGCGCCGCGTTCGTCCGCTGGCTCGACTTCGCCGATGACCACAACAGGGGCCTGCTCTTCGACGCGCCGGGCGGCGAGTTCGCGGTGCTGTGGAACCGGGCAGACGGCTACATCCTGAACGCCGACCACGATCCCGCGGGGACCGCGTTCCCCGCCCCCGAGCTCTGGCTGGATCCGTGGCCGACCAAGACGACGCTCGTCGTCCCGGCCGCGGGGGCGAGCGTCACCCAGATCGACTGCATCGGCCAGGAGACTGCCCTCGCCGCCGGCGCGGGGACAGTGGCCCTCACGCTGGACGGCGCGCCCCGCATCTACCGCGGGCTGGACTGCAGCGGCACGCAGCTCGGGGCATGACCACGGCGCCCTGAGCGTCGGATCCGCGCCTCAGTCCGCAGGACGGATCCAGCTCTGCAGGATGATCCCGCGGGAATCATCCTGCAGAGGTGCAGAAGTCCTGCGGACGTGGGGCTCGCGCGACCCGACCACCGGTCAGCCAGAGACGGATCAGGCGCGGGTCAGCTCCTCGAGCACCTCGACCACGTGCCGATACGGCTGGCCGGTCGCGCGGCTCATCCCGAGCTCGCAGGTGCGGTTCGCCGAGACGTAGGCGTCGAAGCCGCCGCGATCGACGCCGGCGGCCGCGACCTCAGCCGCCTCGACGGCGGTCGCGCTCGCGGTCAGCTCGGGATGCAGCATGCCGCGGTCGCCCGCGAACGCGCAGCAGCCCCAGCCCTCGGGCACGTACACCTCATCCGCGACGGCCGCGGCCAGCGCACGCAGGGCGTCGTTCGCGCCGAGCTGCGTGGTCGAGCACGTCGGGTGCACCGCGACCGACCCGATGCGCTCCCGCACGGTCAGCTTCGGCAGGACCTCGCGCGCGAGGAAGGTCGTCGCATCCTCGATCCGCAGCGCGGCATACTCGGGGCGCTCCGCGACGGCCTTCGCGAGCATGACGTGCAGGCCCTCGGTGCAGGACGCGGCGTCGCACACCACGGGCAGGGCGCCCTGCCGGCTGGCGGCCCAGAGGGCGGGCAGGACGCGTTCGGTCATCGTCGTGTAGCCGTCGAGCTGCCCCTTCGACTTCCACGGGGTGCCGCAGCAGAGTCCGCCGGCATCCGGCGGCACGCTGTACGAGATCCCGGCCCGCTCCAGCAGCAGGCGCACGGCCTCCCTGGAGCCCTCGCCGCCCTTCGTCTCGCTCCGCTCGCTCAGGGACCGGGGTTCGGGCCCGAACATCGTCCCGATGCAGGATCCGAAGAGCACCGCCTGCGCATCGACCGGATTCCGGGCCTGCGGCGCGCGCGATCCTCCCCCGGGGAGGCGCGCGTCGTACAGGGGCACCGTGTCGGCGCCGAGCACGGCGCGCGCGGCCCTGGTCACACCGGTCGCAAGGGGCGCCGGCAGCGCCTGGGCGACGTTCAGCGCGAGACCGCCGCCCCGGGTGATCGCTCCCCAGCCCTTCGCCGCGACGTTCCACACGCCCTGCTCGAGCCGGCCGGCCTCCTCCGCGCGCAGCCGGCGCACGAGATCCCCGGTGTTGATGTCGACCGGGCAGGCGACCCCGCACATCCCGTCGACCGCGCAGGTCTGCACGGCGTCGTAGTCGTAGTCCCGCGCGATCTCGGCGGCCACCTCGACCTCGCCCCGGTGCAGGGCGGCGGCCATGTCGCGGCGCAGCACGATGCGCTGCCGCGGGGTGAGCGTCACGTCCTTGCTGGGGCAGGTCGGCTCGCAGTACCCGCACTCGACGCAGCGATCGACCTCGCCCTCGACCGTCGGGACGAGCTTGAGGTCGGCGAGGTACGAGCTCGGATCGTCCGACAGCACAACACCCGGGTTCAGGATCCCGTCCGGATCGATGAGGCCCTTGATCTCCCACATGATGTCGGTCAGCACGTCACCGTACTGGCGGCGCACGAACGGAGCCATGATGCGGCCCGTGCCGTGCTCGGCCTTGAGGGTGCCGCCCTGGGCGAGCACGAGCTCGACGAGGTCCTCGGTGAAGGCCTCGTAGCGACGCAGCGCCTCCGGATCGTCGAAGCGCTCGTTGACGAGGAAGTGCACGTTGCCGTCCTTGGCGTGCCCGAAGATCACGCAGCCCTCGTAGTGATGCCTCTCGAAGAGCGCCGTGAGCCCCTCGCACACGCCGAGCAGGCGCTCGACCGGCACCGCGATGTCCTCGAGCAGCGCCGTCGTGCCCGACGGGCGGGCCCCCGCGACCGCGGTGTACAGCCCCTTGCGGACGGTCCAGAGCTCGCCGCGCTCAGCCGGATCCTCGGTCATCCGCGCCGGCGTCGTGAGCGGCAGGGAGGCGACGTGGGCGAGCGCGGCCGCCTTGCCCTCGGCGAGCGCGGCGGCATCCGGGGCGTGTACCTCGACGAGCAGCGCCGCGTGCCCCTGCACCTCGATCCCGGCGATCGCGTCTGGCACCGCGCTGAGCCCTTGGGCGACGCGCAGCGAGGCCGCATCCATGAGCTCGATCGTGGCGAGCCCGAGCGCGGTCAGACCGGGCAGTGCCGCCATCGCGTCGGAGAGCGTGTCGAACACGAGCAGCCCGGTCGAGATCGCGGGCTGGATCGGGATCGTGCGGAACCGCGCCTCCGCGACGAACGCGAGCGTCCCCTCGGATCCGATCACGAGGTGCTCCAGGATCCGCACCGGATCGTCGAAGTCGAGGAGGGAGTTGAGGCCGTACCCCATGGTGTTCTTCATCGAGAACTGACGCGCGACCTCGGCGCTCAGGCGCGGGTCGCCGCGCAGGCGGTCGCGCAGATGCTGCAGACCCCGGGCGATCTCGGGCTCCCGGTCCCGCAGCTGGGCGAGGGCGTCGGGCGCGCCGGTGTCGAGGATCGTGCCGCTCGGCAGCACGAGCAGCATCGACTCGATCGTGCGGTAGGAGTTCTCCACGATGCCGCACGCCATGCCGCTCGAGTTGTCGGCCACCACACCGCCGATCGTGCAGGCGATCTCGCTCGCCGGGTCCGGTCCGAGCTTGCGCCCGAACCGCGCCAGCCGCGTGTTCACCTGACGCACGGTGGCGCCGGGCTGGGCCGCGACGGAGGTCCCGTCGGCGCTCACGCTGATGCCGCGGAACGCCGAGCGCGTGTCGACCATGACATCGCCGGTCACGCCCTGACCGCTGAGGCTCGTGCCGCCGGAGCGGAAGGTCAGGGTGCGGCCCGCCGCGCGCACGGCGCCGAACACCCGCGCGACCGATGCGGCGTCCTGAGGGACGAGAACCGCGTCCGGCACGAGCAGGTAGTGCGAGGCGTCGTGCGCACGGGCGAAGCGGTCGATCGTGCGCGACGCGACCCGGACGTCGGGACCGAGGGCGGCCTCGTCCAGTGGTGAGGTCAGGGTGGCGGACATGCGGAACTCCTCGCGACAGCGCGATCAAGATTGTCTGACAAGCATACCGATCGCATTCACATCTTCTACGCTGTTGCCATGATCAACAGCACCCTGGACATCGTCGGCGTCGTCGAGGCGACGAGTCGGGTGCTGCGTACACGGATCCTGAACGGGACGCTCGCCGGCGACGCCCCGGTCACCGAGGCCTGGGTGGCTGCAGAGTTCGGCATCGCCCGCCCGAGCGCCAAAGCGGCCATCGAGCAGCTCGTCGCGAGCGGGCTGCTCGTGCGGACCGCGCACCGCAGCGCCCGTGTTGCGGCGATCGACGCGGGCATGGTGCGCGACGTCTACCGCACCCGCGCGCGCATGGAGAGCATGGCGCTGCGAGAGCTCGCGGTCGACGCCCGCATCCCTGCGGCAGCGGTCGCGGCGAACGACGAGATCAGCGCACTGCCTCCGGGACCGGATGCCGCGACCGTCGATCCGGACATCCGCTTCCATACCGCGCTCATCGATGGCATCGAGAGCGCACGCACCTCCCGCATGTACCGCACGCTGCTGGATGAGACGCGCCTCTGCATGGCGCAGGTGCAGGACCGCCGCCTGCTCGACGCGCATGACATCGCGGCGCAGCACCGCGCGATCCTGGACGCCGTGCGCAACCATGACGGGGATCTCGCCTCCCGGCTCCTGCACGACCACCTCGGATCCGCCGAAGAGCGGCTGGTGGACGCGCTGGGCGCCTGACGCAGGGCGCCTGACGAGCCGGGCGCGCGGGTGCCGTTCAGGTGCCGATGCCCGGCTCCGCCACCCGGTACGCGCCGTCGACGAGCACCGGCACGGTCGAGGACACGTCGGTCTGAGCGGCGAGCTCGACGTCCGCGCCCTGCCCCTCGTCGCGCAGTTCGACGCCGCTCGACGAGGCCGTGAACAGGTGGCGGGTCGCCCGGGACAGGCCGGTGTAGGCGGCGCCTGCCGCAGCCGCTTCCGGCGAGCACGCGTCGATGCCGAGTGCTCCGAGCGCGTCGATGACGGCGCCCGCCGTGAGCAGGTCCTCGACGGAGAACCGCACGGTCTCGTCATCGCGCACCTCGCCGCCCGCGACCACGGCGACCTTCACGCGGCGCCCGACGGCGTGCTGGTGGTCGAGGATCCACTGCGCGACGGCGGAGCGATTGCGCAGTGACGCGGCGAGCACGGGCACGCCGAACCGCGCGGCGGCCGCCGACAGCCGGGAGCCGTTGAAGGACGGCACCACGGCCCTGGTCGCCCCGAAGGCCGCGACGTTCTCGGCGGTGAGGCTCGACGGGGACAGCGTCACCCCCGCTCCCCCGCGAGGACCCGCAAGACGGGCCTCCCCGAAGCCGTGCTCGGCGGCGAACCGCTCGGCCTCGGCGCGCGTGCCGGGGAACGGCTGCACCTCGAGCCCCTCGGTCACGGCCCGCTCCACAGTCGTCGTGAACGAGATCGCGTCGATCACGACGATGACGCCCGCCCCCTGTGCGATCGAGCGCAGGCCCTCGCGCGCCCAGTCGAAGCGCACCTCGTAGTCCTGCTGCAGCGGATGGTCGGGGCTCATCGGGGATCTCACCCGGGAATGGTACCCGGCCGCAATCGGCGCCTCGCGCTCCACCTCGCCCGGCTCGGCCCTCAGTGCGCGTCGTCGGAACGCAGCGGGGCACTGCTCCAGGTCGACGCCGACCCGGTCAGCGCCGCGTCGAGCGATTCCTGCGCGTACCGCATGTTCTCGGCGTAGCGCGGTTCCTGCAGGCGCTGCCACATGACGTCCTCCGGCACGTCCTCGACCTGGGCGGTGACCCACCAGATGTTCCCGAACGGATCCTTCACGCGTCCGCCGCGCTGCCCGAAGGCGTTGTCGCCGAGCTCGGTCACGACGATCGCCCCGCGGTCCAGCGCCCGCGCGAAGGCGGCATCGGCATCGGCCACCCAGACGCGCAGCAGGCTCGGCATGACCGGCCAGTCCTGGCGCCGGTCGAAGGCCAGCACCACGGTGTCCCCGACACGGATCTCGCCGTGGCCGATCGAACCGTCCGCGGTCTGCACCCGGGCGAGCTCCTCCCCCTCGAACGCGCCCGCGATGAAGTCGAGCAGTGCGCCGGTGTCGTCGGTCACCACCCAGGGCGCGACGGTCGTGTAGCCGGTCGGAGTAGCCGGATCGATCATCGCCATGGGGGATCCTCTCGTCGTGATCCCGAGCCTACGGACCGCCTCCGACATCGGACCGGATACCCTGTATTCCGCCGATCCGCGGCGCAGACCACCCCGAGGAGGGCGATGTTCGACAGCCCGCTCTCCGCCTCCGCGTACGAGGTGCTCGGCGTCGTCGCACGCGCTTCCGACGAGGAGCTGCGCCGCGCCTACCGTCTGCAGCTGCGCCGCACGCACCCCGACACGGGAGGCGACGCGACCGTGTTCATCCAGGTCCAGCGCGCCTGGGAGCTCGTCGGCACCCCGGAGCTGCGCGCCGCCTACGACCGCGGGCACGGATTCGCCGACGACGAGGTCGCGTGGGACGGCTGGCGCGCTCCGGCCGCACGCACCGACACGCGCCCGCGCGCGAAGGCCTACGGCGAAGCGGGCGCGAGCCGGCGGCGTCACTACGTCGCGCAGGTGCACGCCTGGGCCGGATCCGAGGTGCCGGATCCGTACGACCCCGCGTTCGTGCGCGCGATCCCCCGCGAGCTGCGCCGGATCCTCGCGAACGCCCTCGCCGAGGAGCACACGGCCCGCTCCGTCGCCGACTTGGGCATGGGCTTCACGGCATGGCACGATGTGGCGGTGCCCGGCGGATCCGGTGGTCCCGATGGGTTCGGCGGTCCCGGCGGATCCGGTGGTCCCGGCGGCGGTTCGGTGCCGACGCCCCCCGACACGCTCGACCACATCGTGCTCGGGCCGTCGGGGCTCTACGGACTGATGTCGGCCGATTTCGGCGAGATCGCGCGCTTCCGCGGCGGCGAGGTCATCGGCTCCGGCGCCGGCCCCCGGGCTCCGATCACCGCGCTGGTGACGCAGGTGCGCACGGTCGCACGCTCGGCGCGGGTGCGCTTCGGCGGGGCGATCCTGGTGCTCCCCGACGACGACCTGGCACAGGCGACCACGCCCCTCGGCGCGATCCGCGGCACGACCGTGATGGTCGCGCGCCGCAGCACCCTCCGCACACTGCTGCGGTCCGGCGTGCCGGGATCCCGGACGATCGGCGGCACCGAGCTGTTCGACGTGCGCACCCGGATCCAGCAGACCGTCCGCTTCGCCTGAGGACGGGGTGCCAACGTGGCGTCGGAGCCCCCTCTGGCGATCCACGCCCCCTCTGGCGCGCATCTCTGCGAGGGGGCCCAGACGCTGCAGGGGGCGTCGATGTGGTCCCGCGGGGATGAGCCGGAGCCCGATCCTCCCCTCCCGCATGCGCATGCGATCACCCGTCTCCCGGGGCCGGGCACGGGTCGGAATGGGCCATGTCTATTCCTCACGGACGCCGCGGGTGCCAGAGTCTTCCTGGGGAGAGGACTGATCCGCCTGAAGGAGTCCGCCATGGTCACCGCTCGTCTCGCGAGGCCGATCGCGCTCGCGGCCGCCCTGCTCATCCTCGCCGGGTGCTCGGCGCAACCCTCGACCGGGCCCACCGCGACGGGCGCCGGCACCCCCTCATCGACGGTGCCCGCGGTTTCGACCTGCGTCGCCGACCCTTCGGCCGTCGTGGCGCGCACCGCGGACCTGCCGACCTCGGCGCTTCCCGACGACCTGACCGCGACGATCGACAAGACTGCGCAGGCCGCCTTCGCCCAGACGTCGGCGAAGGGCGCCATCGTGGCCGTGCAGTCGCCGGAGGGCCTGTTCTTCAGGGCCTACGGCGTGGCGGATCCTTCCACCGGCGCCCCGATGACGACCGACGTCTACCAGCGGGTCGGATCCATCACGAAGCCCTTCACCGGAACCCTGACCCTGCAGCTCGCGGCCGAGGGCAAGCTGAGTCTCGACGACACCATCTCGAAATACGTCGACGGGGTGCCCCGCGGCGACGAGGTCACGATCCGCATGCTCGCGGACATGAGCAGCTCGGTGACGAGCTATACGAAGGATCCGGCCTGGCAGAAGATCTTCTTCTCCGAGCCCGACCGGGTGTGGAAGCCCGAGGAGCTGCTCACGGCCGGCCTGGGCCTGAAGCCGCAGGACTTCGCGCCAGGAACCGCGTTCGACTACTCGAACACCAACACGATCCTGCTGGGCTTCGTGATCGAGAAGGTGACGGGCAAGAGCTACCAGGACGTGCTGGCGGAGAAGATCCTCACCCCGCTCGGCCTCACGCACACGATCTTCCCGGCCGGATCCGCCGCCTTCCCGGATCCGCACGCGCAGGGGTTCACCCTGCAGGGCGGGCACGGCACGCCGGACGCCCCGGCGAACACGACGAACTGGAACCCCTCCTGGGGGTGGACCGCGGGCGAGCTGATCTCGAGCGCGCAGGACCTGCTGACCTTCGGGCGGGCCGAGGCGACGGGGGCAGGCCTCGTGCCGGCGAAGGACCAGATCGAGCGGCTCACGTCGTTCCGCGAGTTCAACGGGCCGGGCAACGGCGGATACGGCATCGGCTGGGGCTGCCAGAACGGCTGGGTCGGCCACGCCGGGGAGCTGCCCGGCTACAACACCTCGATGTTCTACAGCACCAAGGACGACACCACGATCATCACGATGGTCAACAGCGACATCCCTTCGGGCGACTGCCCGAGCGATGCCAGGACGCTGACCGACAATCCGACGGATCTGCCCTGCAGCTCCCCCGCGACCCGGATCTTCCAGTCCCTCGCGCAGGAGCTCGGCACCCCGTTCGCCCCACAGAAGAAGTAGGAGGGGCCGCGTCATTGCGTCGACGCCCCCTCTGCGCGTCGGCGCCCCCTCGCAGCAGCGCCGCCACAGGGGGGCGCGGATCCTGCGCGGGGGCGTCGGCCTGTCGCGGCTGGGATAGCGTGGCGATATGAGCGGCAACGACGTGAGCGACGACATCTCCATCGGGGGCGAGGGCATCCGGCTCGGACAGTTCCTGAAGTTCGCGGGGCTGCTCGACTCCGGCGGCGACGCCAAGGAGGCGATCATCGACGGGTACGTGCGCGTGAACGGCGAGGTGGACCGCCGTCGCGGACGTCAGCTCGTCGACGGCGACCTCGTGACGTACGAGGGACGCACGGTGCGCGTCCGCCCCTGAGCGGCCCATCCGGTCCCTGAGCCTGTCGAAGGGCCGGATCCGCGGAAGCTTCGACGAACTCAGCGTCGAGGAAAACCTGGTCCTCGGTCATCGACACCCATGCGGCTCGTCGTCACCTGTAGCAGGACACACAGCAACGCCCTGGCTTGCGCCCCCTACTCCTCGCGGCGCCCCTCCACCGCGGCGAGCGCCTCGACCGCGCCGCGCGTCGGGGCGATCCGCACGAGTGCGCGGTAGAGGCGCAGCAGCGCCTCGCGATCCGTCGCCCCGGAGCGCGCACGGTCGCAGTGCACCGACTGGATCGCCGCTTCGAGCTGGAACCGTCCGGGCTCCCCTCCCCCGGCGACGCCGCTGAGCCGTGCCGCGCGGTGCAGCAGCGCCTCACCCTCGGCGATGAGCCCGCGGTCCCACAGCGCCGGATCCTGCTCGTCCAGCGCGGGCCAGGGATCTCCGACGCGCGCGGGCGCCCTGGACTGCGCGAGCGTGAGCAGCGCCGCCAGCCCCCATGCCTCCGGATCCGTGTCGAGCAGGGTCGCGGTGAGCACGGCGAGCCAGCGCGCCTCGTCGGCGAGCGAGGTGCGCACATCGCCGTGCCGGTCCAGCCAGTCCAAGGCATAGGCGCCGTAGATCGCCTCGAGCACCGCAGCCGTGCGCGCAGGCATGTCGGCGCGCACGGGAAGGGCGAAGGGGATCCCGGCGTCGCGGATCTTGCGCTTGGCCCGCACGAGGCGCTGCGCCATGGCCGCGGGCTCGACGTCGAACGCGCGCGCCACCTGGGCGGCGTCGAAGCCGAGCACGGCCTGCAGCATGAGCGGCTTGCGGATGCTCTGATCGATCGCGGGGTGCGCGCAGGCGAACAGCAGCTCCAGGCGCCGGTCCGGGATCGCCTCGCCGCGTTCCACCAGGGCGGCGACGTCCATGCCGGCATCGACGTCGCCCAGAGCGTCGTCGAGAGGGGTGCTCGTGCGGCGTGCCGCGGAACCCCACACGTCGCGCAGTCTGTTGCGAGCCACGGTGAGCAGCCATCCTTCCGGGTTGTCCGGCACGCCGGCATCGGGCCAGGTGCGCAGGGCGCGTTCGAGGGCGTCGGCGAGGCAGTCCTCGGCGAGCGCGAGATCTCCGCTTCCGGCCGCGAGAAGGGCGACGAGTCGGCCGTAGGACGTTCGGACCGCGCGCTCGGCGGCGCTCCGGACCTCCTCGGCCGTGCTCATCTCGCCTCCTGGCGTTCTCGGATCCGGTGCTCCTCCGGGATGCACCGCGTTCGGCGCCCGCCCCGCCCGCGCCGGGTCGTGGCTACTGGACCGGCGAAGCTCCCTGCCACGCACCGTCGGCGAAACGCGTCGCGACGGGGCGCACCTCGACCGCACCCCACTCGACGGACGGCGCCTTCGCAGCCCACGCGATCGCGGCGTCGAGGTCGTCCACCTCGATCACGAAGCTGCCGCCGAGCTGCTCCTTGGTGTCGGCGAAAGGGCCGTCCTGGATCACGGGCTGCCCCGCGCGCACGCGCACGGTCGTGGTGGCGGTCGAGGGGTGCAGCACCTCGGCGCTGCGCAGGACGCCCGCCTCGTCCAGGGCCTTGGCATAGACGTCGAAGGCGCGCATGCCCTCGGCGAGCACCTCCGGTCCGAGGTCCTCGGCGCTCATCTCGGGGTACTGCAGCAGAAGCGTGTAACGCATGATCCGTCCTTTCGTGGGTATCGACATCATGGTGACGATCGAAGGAGCCACTGATCGACATCCTCCTCCGCGACGGCCCGGATCGGGAGGGCGAGGATCAGTCCCGGCGCGTCTCGGCCGAGGGCCGCCGGGTCAGAGCCTGCCGAGCACGTCCGGCGGATCCGCGTCGAGCGCGAGCGCCTCGAGCACGCCGAGCAGTTGCCGCTCCTCGAAGGCGAAGTGGTTCTCCATGATCGCGCCGACCCCGTCGAGGTGGCGGTCGAGGTCCTCCGGCGGAGCCCCGCTGGCCGCGGACGCGGCGAGCGCCGTGAGCAGCACGTCGATCATCGCGTGATCCTCGGTGAGCGTGCGCAGCACGGGGGCCAGCTCCGGATGCGCGGCCTCGATCGCCGGGAAGAGGGCACGGTCCTCACCCCGGTGGTGCTGGTCGAGGGCCGTGCAGAACCCGCGGCAGTACAGGAGCAGGTCGCGGCCCGGCTTCTGCGGATCCGCCGCGTGCACGCCGTCGCGCACGAGGCGCAGGGCCTCGCGCAGCCGCGCGTGCGCCCGGCGGAGTTCGTTGCTCCAGGCGATGAGCCTGGTCGTCTCGCGCTCAGTCACGCGAGAGCGAAGGGTGGGACGAGAGCATCGTCACGCTCCTTCCATCCGGCGCCTCCATGCCTGACACGGTCTGCCACCGGCACGCGACGCTCGGGTCAGTGTATCCCCTGACTGCGGGGCGGGACGGCGGGCGTAGGGTGACAGCGGAGCCCCCGGATGCAGAGGAGAGGCGATGTTCGGAGAGAAGCGACGCGAGGAGAAGCGCGAGGAGGCGGCGCTCGCGGAGGCCAAGGAGCAGGCGTCCGCCGCGGTCGAGGAGAGCGAGACGGATGACGCCTCGTTCGAGCCCGACGAGACGCTCGAACAGCAGGAGGAGCCGGACAGCGGGGACGTCCGGAAGTAGGTGCGCCCTTGTCACGGGACGTCGCGAGCCGAGGTCGTCGGCCCCGCCGGCGCCGGCGGCACATCATCGAGGAAGTCCACCGTGGGCACGAAGAAGAGCGAACCGGTGCGCGCTGTGGAGAAGTCCAGGATCCGGTCCGTGTTGCCGGGAGGATCCCCGAGGAACATGTTCCGCAGCATCCGCTCGATCACATCCGGATCCGCCGCGTAGCCGATGAAGTAGGTGCCGAACTCGCCGGTGCCCAGCTCGCCGAACGGCATATTGCTGCGCAGGATCTGGCGCTCGGTGCTGTCCGGGTCGACGATCGTGTTGAGGTGCACGTGCGAGTTCGCGGGCTTCACCGCATCGGGCATCTCGATGTCCTCGAGCTTGCTGCGCCCTATGGCCCGCTCCTGCTCGTGCACGGGCAGCTCGCCCCATGAGCCGAGGTCGTGCGTGTACTTCTGCACGATGACGTAGCTGCCGCCGGCGAAATCCGGATCCTCGTCGCCGATGAGCACCGCCGCCGTGGCCGCGGATCCCTCCGGGTTCTCCGTGCCGTCGACGAAGCCGAGCAGGTCGCGCTCGTCGAAGTACTTGAACCCGTGCGTCTCGTCGACGACGTCGGCGTGACCGCGGAGGCGATCCACGACCTGGCGGCACAGCTCGAAGCACACGTCCATGTGATGCGCGCGCACATGCAGGAGCAGATCGCCCGGCGTCGCGGGGGCGACATGGCGGGGGCCGTGCAGCGCCTCGAACGGGTGCAGCCCCTTCGGTCGCGGCGCGCCGAACATCCGATCCCACAGCAGCGCGCCGATGCCGAGCACGGCATTCAGGTGGTCCGAAGGCGTGCGGAACGACACCGACCGGGTGATCCCGGACAGGTCGGCGAGCAGGTCGCGGACGGCCTCCTCGCTCCCCTCGCGCACGGTGAGCACGAGGAAGAGAGCCGCCCTGGCGGGCGGGGCGACGACCTGCTGTGTGACCACCGGATCCATCCCCTCCGCGCGCGTTCGCGATGCACGGTCAGCCTGTCACGCGGCGAGCATCCGCTTCAACCTCCGAGGGGACGAACCTGACCCGGCGACGCGGGCGGGCGGGACGTCGACATGCCCGGCCGACAGCGCCGGGTGACGGACAATGGGCCTATCCCCTTCCCCCGACCGAGGACCTTCGTGAACGACTCCCTGAATGCTCTCGGCCGCTACGTGCGAGCGCGGCGCGGCGTGGTGCAGCCGGAGGAGGTCGGGCTCGTCAGGCAGCAGGGGAGACGTGTCACCGGGCTCCGGCGTCTCGAGGTCGCGGAGCTCGCCGGCATCAGCGCCGAGTACTACCTGCGCATCGAGCAGGGACGCATCGGGCGCCCGTCCGAACAGGTGCTCTCCTCCCTCGCCCGCGCGCTGCGCCTCGACGAGGAGTCGGTCGCGCACATGCACCGGTTGGTCGCCGGCCACCCGCCGGTGAGGAGCGCCCCCAGCCCGGAGCTCACGGAGCGCATCGCCCGCACACTCTCCCGCTGGTATCGCACCCCGGCGTACATCTCCGACCCGCACCGAGACATCGTCGCCTCCACCGCCCTGGCCGCAGCGCTCGGGCACGGCGGCCTCGCCGTGGGATCCAATCAGGTCGCCGCCCTCTTCAACACGCGCATGAAGAGCACCCTCGTGGAGTGGGAGGCGATGACGCGCTCGGCCGTCGCCACCCTGCGCAGGGACGCCCATCCGGACTCGCCCCGACTGGCCGACCTCGTCGGCGAACTCTCGTCCGATCCGGACTTCGTCCGAATCTGGGAGCGGCACGACGTCTCCGGCCCCGAGGACACGACCTTCCACATCGCCATCGAGGGGTTCGGCGACGTCGCGATCGATGCGCACAACTTCGCGGTGCGGAGCCTCCCCGGCTACCAGCTCACCGTGCTCTCGGCCCCTCCCGGCGGAATCGCGGAGACCCTCTTCGCCGGCCTCGCGGCATCCGTCCCTCTCTCCGAGGCACCCGGAGGGTAGTACTACGCGGGCCTCTCTCGCCCGTGCCGCTGAGCCATATCGTGTGTGACGCGAGTCCGCAGCGACCTCGTCGCGGACCGCTCCCCTCCCCCAGGAAAGGACACACGATGCCCTACATCACCACGCCCGACGGCACCGAGATCTACTACACCGAGCTCGGCGAGGGCCGCCCCGTCATCTTCAGCCACGGCTGGCCGCTGAACTCGGACGCCTGGCAGAAGGAACTGAAGATCTTCGCCGACGCCGGCTACCGCGCCATCGCGCACGACCGCCGCGGACACGGCCGCTCGTCCCGCACCTACCGGGGCAACGACATGGACACCTACGTCGCCGATCTCGCCTCGCTCGCCGAGCAGCTCGACCTGCAGGACATCCTCCTCGTGGGCCACTCCACCGGGGGCGGGGAGGTCGTCCGCTACGCGGCCACCCTCGGCGCCGGGCGGGTGTCCAAGGTCGCGACGGCCGGGGCGGTGCCCCCGATCATGGTCCAGTCGGCGACGAACCCCGAGGGCACCCCGCTCGAGGTGTTCGACGGCATCCGCGCGGGCGTGCTCAACGATCGCTCGCAGTTCTACAAGGACCTCGCCGAGTCGTTCTTCGGCTTCAACCACCAGCCGGAGAAGCGCTCGCAGGGCCTCGTCGACGACTTCCAGCGCCAGGGCATGACGGCAGCCCTCAACGCCGCCTACGACTGCGTGAAGGTCTTCTCGGAGACGGACTTCACCAAGGACCTGCGGGCTCTCGACGTCCCGATCCTGCTCGCGCACGGCGACGACGATCAGATCGTCCCGATCGCCGCCGCGGCGGAGAAGGCGATCGCGCTCGTCTCCCAGGGGACCCTGAAGATCTACCCCGGCGCGTCGCACGGGATCTGGGGCGACTACCAGGTGGCGCTGGACGACGACATCCTCGCGTTCTTCGCGGAGTGACGTCGACGGGTGGCGAGGACCGGATCCGATCCTCGCCACCCGGTGTCGATGCCGCCGCTCAGGCGGTCGGCTCCGCCTCGGCCGGTGCGATGCGCACGAGCATCTTGCCGGTGTTCGCGCCGCGCATCATGTCGAGGAACGCGTCGACCGTGTTCTCGATGCCGTCGACGATCGTCTCGTCATAGGCGATCCGGCCCGCGGCGAACCATGCGGCCATCTTCTCCTGGAACTCAGGCGCGAGACCGAGGTACCCCGAGAGCGTGAAGCCCTTGAGCATCAGGCCCCGGGTGATGACGTTCGCGAGGTTGTCGGGCCCCGGGGTGCGATCGGTCGTGTTGTAGCCGGCGATCGCTCCGCACAGAGCCGCACGCCCGCCATCGTTGAAGGCGTCGAGCGCCGCCTCGAGGTGGTCTCCGCCGACGTTGTCGAAGAACACGTCGATCCCGTCCGGGGCGGCCGCGGCGAGCTGTGCCCGCACGTCGCCGTCCTTGTAGTCGAACGCGGCGTCGTAGCCGTACTTCTCGGTCAGAAGCGCGACCTTCTCCGGGCTGCCGGCCGAGCCGATCACCCGTCCGGCGCCGAGGAGCTTCGCGATCTGCCCGACGGCGGTACCCACGGCGCCCGCGGCGCCGGAGACGAAGACGGTGTCGCCGGGCTTCATCCCGGCGATCGCGGTGAGCCCGACGTACGCCGTCAGCCCGGTCATCCCGAGGATGTGCAGCCGCAACGACGAGGGGGCGCCGGGGATCTCGTCGACGGGCCGGAACGAGGTCGCCTCGGCCTGGACCACGTCGGCCCAGCCGTGCTGGTGCAGCACGACCGTGCCCACCGGCAGCTCGTCGGCGTTCGACGCGACGACGCGACCGATCGCGCCGCCGGTGATCGTCTCGCCCAGCGCGAAGGGCGGCACATAGCTGCGCACATCGTTCATCCGTCCCCGCATGTACGGATCCACGGAGACGAACTCGTTGCGCACCCGCACCTCACCCGGCGCGGGATCCTCGTACGTGACCTCCGTGGTGCGGAAGTCGTCGGGCGTCGGCCATCCGACGGGGCGCTTCGCGAGCTGGATCTGGGTGCTGAGGGCAATGGACATGGGAACTCTCTTTCTCGAAGGGGCGAGGAGGGGGCGGTGCTCGGTCAGAGCACGAGACCGACCGCCAGGAGGATGACGGCTGCGGCGGGGAGGAGGCCCTGCTTCAGCGCTGCGCCCCGCTTGTCGGGGCTGGACAGCAGGAGGACCAGGGCGGCTCCCGCCATCGATCCGGCGCCGGCGAACACCAGGCCCGCCCCGAGCGCCGATGCACCGGCGATGAGGAAGACGATGCCCGCGACGGCGATCAGGGCGAGGAACAGGTTGTAGAAGCCCTGGTTGAAGGCCATCGACTTCGTCGCCCGCGCCTCCTCCTCGCTCATGCCGAACGTCGCGCGCACCCGCGCCGAGGTCCATGCCATCGACTCCATGACGAAGATGTAGACGTGGACGAGGGCCGCCAGTCCGGCCAGGATCAGGCCTGCGATCACCATGGGGAACTCCTTCTCGTGAAGATCTATTCTGTAACGACCTGTCCAATATATACTGGATCAACCGTTACAGAAAGGCGGAGACATGGCACGCACCCAGGGATTCGACCGCGACACGGTCGTCCGCGCCGCCCGCACGCTCTTCTGGACCACCAGCTACGAGAGCGCGTCGATCCCCGAGCTCGAGGCGGCGACCGGGCTCAGCCGGTCCAGCATCTACAACGCCTTCGGCTCGAAGCGCGGACTCTTCGACGCCGCCGTGGAGAACTACCTGGACGAGGTCGTCCGACCTCGTCTGCAGCCATTGAAGGCCGACGTCGTCGCTCCCGAGGCGATCCTCGACTACCTGCGAGGCCTGCACGGCGCCTTCCTCACCCTGAGCTCGATGCCCGCGTCGAACGGCTGCCTCCTCATCAACGCCGCGGGTGCCCCGATCGCCCGCGACCCGCAGGTCTCCCGAGTGATCGCGGACTACCGGACGGAACTGCACGACGCGATCGCCCGGGGCGTCCGCGCACAGCCCGACTCCCGAGGGGCCGCGGAGCAGTCACGGCTCGCCGACACCGTCACGAACCTGGTCGTCGCGGCGTTCGCGCTCGCCCGCATCGATTCCGCAGAGGCCGCGCGCAGCATCGAGACGGCGGTGGGCATCGTCACCGTCGCAGCAGACGTCGTCGGCTGACCTCGGCGGCCGCCAGCGCGCGCAGGGCGGATCAGGGTCTCGTGCGCTTCCGAGTCCAGGATGCTCCTCCCTCCCGCGGTGCGCGCGTGGGTTCAGCGTCCGGGCGGCCCCTCGAGCACGGTCGGGACGTATTCGACCAGCTGCAGCCGCCCGTCGAACGTGCGCGACTCGACGAGGTCGAGGCGCACGTCGGGGTAGCCGTCGAAGATCCGGTCCTGTCCCGTGGCACCGGTGATCACCGGGAAGATCACGACACGGTACCGGTCGACGAGCCCCGCGTTCAGCAGGGCACGGCAGAGGGCGATGCTGCCGAGGGTGCGCAGCGGACTGTCCGACTGCTCTTTCAGCCGCCGCACGTACTCGACGGCGTCGTCGCGGACGAGGGTCGAGTTCGCCCAGGTCAACGGCTCCTCGAGGGTCGACGAGAACACGTACTTCGGGATCGCGTCGAGCACGCCGACGCCCTCCTCCCCTCCTGCGGCGAACGCCGACATGAGCCGGTACGTCGTCGCCCCCATGAGGATCGGATAGTCCTTGTCGGGCGTGGAGCCGAGCCACTCGAAGTACTCGGGACCGCCCATCCCCCACAGCCCGGGCCAGCCCTCCGCGGCGCCGTAGCCGTCGAGGGAGCAGATGAAGTCGATCGTCAGGTTCTGCATGTCTTCTCCTTCAGCTCCGCCGGGGCGCCGAGGATCTCCGGTGCGATGCGGAGGCTTCGCGCAGGAGTCTAGGCCGAGGACGGCACCCGCGGAAGGCATCGGCGGGTTACGATCTCCGGCCGAACGTGAGATAACAGAGCCATGCAGATCCCGCGTCCGTCCGAGGACTCCAAGGAGTTCTTCCGCGCCGTCATACCCGCAGCGCCCGGCGTCGAGGTCAAGCCGATGTTCGGCAACCTGGGCGCCTTCGTGAACGGCAACATGTTCGCCGGACTCTTCGGCGACGATCTCGGCGTGCGCCTCGTCGACGAGGACTCGCTCAGCGCGCTGCGAGTCGTTCCCGGGGCGGGACCGTTCGGCCCGGCGGAGCGGCCGATGGGCGGCTATCTCGCGCTGCCTGCCGAATGGCGGGGCGACCCGGAGCGCACCGCGGAATGGGTGTCCGCCGCACTCGAACAGGTCGGGCGCCTTCCGGCCAAGCAGCCCCAGGCACGCGCGCCGCGGAAGAAGGCCTGACATGGGCACGACGTTCCCCGGGTGGTCAGAGCGCGCGAGCGACTTCTACGTCGGCCTCGAAGCCGACAACTCCAAGAACTACTGGACCCGGAATCGCGCGGTCTACGACACCGAGGTCCTCGCCCCGATGCGGGCCTTGCTGGACGACCTGTCCGCGGAGTTCGGCGAGGGACGGATCTTCCGGCCGAACCGCGACATCCGCTTCAGCGCCGACAAATCTCCCTACAAGACGTCGATCGGGGCCATGCTCGGCCAGGGCCACGTCGAGTTCTCCGCCCGCGGACTCGGCACCGGTGCGGGGTGCCACATGCTGGCCTCAGACCAGCTGACGCGCCTGCGCGCCGCCGTCGCCGACGATGCGACGGGCCCCCGGCTCGAGGCCATCATCGGCGACCTCGAGGCTTCGGGCATCGACGTCACCTCCCACGACCGCCTCGCCACCGCCCCCCGCGGATACGCGAAGGACCATCCGCGCATCGAGCTGCTCCGGAACAAGGACCTGGTTGCGAGGAAGCACTGGGATCCGACGACGCCCTGGCTGCGCTCCCCCGAGACCGTGGACCATGTTGTCGCCGTGCTCCGCGCCGCCCGCCCGCTCGTGCAGTGGCTCGACGAGAACGTCGGCCCGACCGCGACGGAAGGACGTCGCTGAGGAGACGCCCTTCCGTCGGACGGAGACCCGGGCCGACGCCTCAGTCCCGGTCGAGCGGGTGCGCCGAGGTGGGGATCGACCCGGTGAGCGGTGCCCCGGTTCGGATCAGCTGGCGCTTGCGCACCTGCCACAGCACGGCGAGCAGGAGGAACCACACGGGCGTGGCGAGCGCTGCATACCGGGTCCCGGGGCTGTAGAGAAGCGCGAAGACGACGAAGGCGAAGAACCCGAGGACGAGCCACGGGGTGACCGCGGCGAATGGCATCTTGAAGGCGGAGGCGGCGTGGCGTTCGGGATGGCGGCGCCGGTACACGATGTAGCTGACGACGATCGAACCCCACGTGAAGATGACGAGCGCGGCGCACATCGTGGAGACGAAGTCGAACGCGGCGATCACGCCATCCCCCGCGTACAGCAGCGCGATCGCGCTGAACAGCAGGACCGCGGTGCAGAACACGGCCCGCCGAGGCACGCCGCGGCTGTCGGTGAGTGCGAGAGCGCGCGGTGCGTGCCCGTCCTTCGCGAGCCCGAACAGCATCCGGGTCCCCGAGTAGACGCCGGAGTTCGCGCTCGACGCCGCCGACGTCAGCACGACCAGGTTCATGACCAGCGCGGCGGGCACGAACCCGGCGAGCAGGAACATCTGCACGAATGGGCTCTCGCCGGCCTTGAGCTCGGACCAGGGGATCACGCTCATGATCACGGTCAGCGAGCCGACGTAGAAGATCAGGATGCGCACGACGATGGAGTTGATCGCCTTCGGCAGCGTCTTACGCGGGTTCTGCGTTTCGGCCGCCGCCGTTCCGACGAGTTCGACTCCGATGAAGGAGAACACCCCCATCTGGAAGCCGAGGATGAAGCCGCTGATCCCCAAGGGGAACATGCCACCCCTGTCCCAGAGGTGCGTGACGGATGCCGTGACGCCGCCGTGGCTCAGCTGGGTGAGGATGAGCACGGCACCGGTCACGATGAGCGCGACGATGGCGGTGATCTTGATGATCGCGAACCAGAACTCCATCTCCCCGAACCACTTCACCGGTTGGAGGTTGAGCAGGAGCAGCAGCAGAGCGGCAGCGGCCGCCGGAATCCATAGGGAGACATCGGGCCAGAAGAACTGCGTGTAGCCGACGATTGCGGTGATGTCGGCGACGCACGCGATCACCCAGGAGAACCAGTAGTTCCACGAGACGAAGAAGCCGGCCCATGGCCCCAGCATGTCCTTGGCGATGTCGCCGAACGTCTTGTAGTGCAGGTTCGAGAGCAGGAGTTCCCCGAGAGCTCGCATGATGAAGAACACGAAGAAGCCGATGATCGCGTAGACGAAGATGATCGACGGACCCGCGACCGAGACGAGCCGCCCCGATCCCATGAACAGGCCGGTGCCGATCGCGCCGCCGATGGCGATCAACTGAAGGTGGCGGTTCTTCAGCCCGCGATGCATCTCCTCCTGCTGCGTCGTCTGTGTGATGGACATGACACTCCCTTGTATCGATGTGGATGATGGCGTCGTGAGCGTGAGGGCCGCGCCGGGTCACGCCACGACGCGGAACCGATCCAGAGCCGGGTCGAACGCGCCGCGGACGTATCCGGACGGCGCGGCGGCGGTCGCCCGGAGGAAGGCGATGACCTCTTCGCTGAGGATCTCCCCTGGCAGCACGTTCGGGACTCCGGGCGGGTACGCGGCGAGCGAGTCGGCCGATACCCGTCCTATCGCGTCCGCGTAGGGCACGGTCTCGACGGGGTGGAAGAACGCCTCGGCAAGCCCCATCGCACGATCGCAGCCGGCCGGCAGTGCGACCGGGCGCGCCGGGTCGATCTCCGCCGCGGGCAACGCCTGGAGCGCGCTCCAGAACCGGCCGACGTCGACCGGGGACGCAGCGCCCACGAGGAGCAGAAGCGCGGCCGGGGTCGCGAGCTCGCAATAGACCCGATGGTCGCGCAGGAGCCGGTGCTGAGCGTCGTGGCCGGTGATCCCCGCCCCGCGGGTGTCGATCACGATCTTGAACGGGTCATTCGCGACCGTGCCGGCGCTGGCGAGGATGTCCGGCGTCGCATCGCGGAAGCGTCGATCGTCGCGTACGCGCATCCGGATCTCCTCGGCCGAATCGAGTGCCCGATCGATCATCGCGGGCCGGGTGACGAGGTGATGCCGTGCTTCGTCGAGGGAAGCCAGGAGGAGCGCACTGGAGCTGGTCGACTGATAGGACCGCACCACGCGGTCCACGAGGTCCTCGATCGATTCCGCGAACGGGCCGTGCCCGAGATGCAGCATCGCCGACTGCGTCAGCGAGCCCGCGCCCTTGTGCGTGCTGGAGATCACCAGGTCGGCACCCAGCCGAGCCGCGTTGAGCGGCAGGCGCGGGTGCATCCCGAAGTGCGAGCCCCACGCCTCATCCACGATGAGCGGCACCCCGTGCCGGTGGGCGACCTCGGCGATCGCTGCCACGTCGGCGACCGCACCGAAGTAGCTCGGCGAGACGATGTAGACCGCGGAGCTCGCAGGGTGGGCGGTCAACGCCGTCTCGATCTGCGCAGCGGTGACGCCGTGCGATGAGCCCAGGCCCGTGTCGACCGCTCCTGCGACGAAGTGCGGGGTGAGGCTCGCGTGCGCGAGGCCGTCGATCACACTGGAGTGCACGCTGCGCTGCACGACGAGTTCGGCGCCGAGGCCCCGCGCGACCGTGGTCGCGATGTGATTGCCGCCCGATGCGCCGTTGGTGAGGAACCAGGTGCGCCGAGCGCCCCACGCCGCGGCCGCGAGCTCTTGCGCGCGCATCAGAGGGGCGCGCCGGCCCGGGGTCACGAGCCGCCATGTCTCCTGGTCGACGCCGCTGAACAGCATCGGGAAGTCGATCGACAGCGCCTCCGGTCCCACGATTCGTGTGAGCCCCGGAGCGTTCTCGGCCCGACCCTGGTGCGCGGGGACATGCAGACGCTGCCAGTCGTGCGCCGCGAGGCCGCGGAGAGCATCGGCATACGGCGTCTCGTCCTGTCCCGCAGGCACGGACGCAGCCCCCCGCACATCGACTCCGGCAGGGAGCTCACGACGTTCAGTCATTCGCATGTCGCCAGGCTAGGAGTGCTCTGTTTTCGATGGAATATCAGGTTTTCGTTCTTGGTCACATACTTTCTATGGGACTAAGCTCCGGAGCCATGATCAGCCTCCAGCAGTTCCGCGTGCTGCTCGCGGTGCGCGAGCACGGCAGCCTTACGAAAGCCGCCGAGGCACTGCACTACGGCGTGCCCACACTGACGCACCACCTGCAGGGCCTCGAGGCCCACCTCGGTGCGAAGCTCGTCGAGAGCGATCGCAACGGGACCCGGCTCACACCGATCGGTGCCTTCTTCGCCGAACAGGTCGCACCGATCCTCACGAAGCTCGAGCGCGCCGAACGCGACGTGGCGGAGCTCAAGGATGCGGGACTCGCGATGCTGCGCATCGGCACCTTCGCATCCGTCGGCTCACGCCTGCTCCCCGATGCGATCGCCGCGATCCAGGAACGCAGCCGCGTCCGGATCGCGGTCATCGAGGCGGAACCGACGGACGTCGTCCGGATGCTGCGCGCGGACGAGATCGATGCCGGTCTCATCTTCGATGCCACGGCCGATCCCGCGTTCACGGCACCGGACCTCGTCCTCGAGACGGTGCTCAGCGAGCCCTATCAGGTGATGGTCGCGAAGGGCAGCGAATGGGCGGCCCGGGAACGCGTCGACTTCTCCGACCTCGCGGACGCGAGCTGGCTGCAGAGCAGAAGTGGCGACGAGGCGTCGGACCGCGTCCTGCGCCGGGTCTGCCATGGCGCCGGATATCCGGTGCGCGAACTGATCCGCACCGACGACCTGTACATGATTCACGGACTGGTGGAGCGGGGGCTCGCGCTCGCGCTCTCCACGACCGTGATGACCGACACGGACTTCGAGGTCGTGCTGCGACCCGCGGTCCAGGACCTCGGCGAGCGGCGCGTGTACCTCGCGAGCCGCCGCGAGGCCCGGCCGGCCGCTGTCGACTGGCTCGCTGAGGCGGTCCGCGCCGCCGCGCTCGCCCGAGCCGAGGCCTCTCGGTAGCGGATCAGGGGCTGTCGGGCGCCATCATGACGCGGGACGTGCGCTGCTCGTCGTCACGCATCAGGCCGCGTCACCACCGGCTCCGCCCACGCGAACGTCGTGTTGGCCGGGTCGTCGAGGTCGCGGCCGGAGATCTGCCGGTAGAACGCCCTGGTCGCCCCTTCGAGGGTTTCCGCGTAGTCGATCTCCTCGGGCAGCAGCGCCCATTGCGCACGGATGCCGTCGTTGAGGGCGAGGAGATGCAACACGATGGCACGCGGGTCCTGGTGCGGCAGCAGCTCCCCGCTGTCGATGCCTCGAGCGATGTGCGGCACCAGGAAAGCCAGCGACTCGGTGAGCCGCCGAGCGAGATGGGCTGTCGCGGGATGGTCGTCGAGCACACTCGCCCCGCTGAGCATGGCCCGGAACCGGATGTACTCCGGCTCCTTCGTCGCCGACCGCACGCCGGAGTTGAATGCCGCGATCATGTCGGCGACGGTACGGACCTCGTTCTCCACGACGGGAGCGAACGCCTCCTCGCGACGCTGGACCACGGCCATGAACAGATCGAGCTTGGTCGGGAAGTGATGGATGAGGCCCGCGTCGGTCATCCCCGCATCGTGTGCGATATCGGCGATGCGGGTCGTCTCATACCCCTGGTGCGCGAAGCGTCGAACCGCGGCCTCAAGGATCCGCGCCCGCCTCTCCTGGCCTCGACGCACGCGCCCGTCCGACGTATTCCGCTCGCTCATCGTCACGATTCTCGCACCCGGCGGGCCGGCCGGCCGCTCCGATGGGCGCTTGCGAAATTAACCTAGTCGTCACTAGTGTTTTGCCGGGGCGTTGCCCAGCCCTGATCGAATCGAGCTCGACGAAGAGTTCATCGGAAGGAACCCGACATGTCACCCCAGACTTCGGCCGCCCCTCGGCAGCAATCATCGCTGAAGAAGATCTACCTGCTCGCGCTCGTGGAGTTCGCGACCTACGGCGCACTCGTCGCTCCGTCTGCAGTCGCGCTCTCGCTCAAGGTCCTGGAGCTCGTGCCGGCCGGGCAGAAGGAGGGCGCTCTCGCGCTGGTGACCGCGGTCGGCGGCGCCACGGCGTTGGTCACGAACCCACTGTTCGGGGGCCTGTCCGACAGGACGCGCGGTCGCTTCGGGCGGCGACGCCCCTGGATCGCGGCGGGGATCGTCGTCGGGTTGATGGGAGCAGGCGTGATGCTCGTCGCCCCGAGCATCGTGGTGCTCACCATCGGCTGGATGATCGCTCAAGCGGGGTACAACGCCACCTTCGCGGCGCTGAACGCCATGCTCGCGGAGCAGGTCGACGATGACGACCGGGGCAGGGCATCAGGGATCTTCGGCGCAGCTTCGGGACTGGGGATGCTCTCCTCCTACGCGCTGGCGGCGGTGTTCGCGACCCACCTTCCCGCGATGTTCCTCACGATGCCTGCGATCGCGGTCGTGATCGTGGTCCTGGTGTGCCTCCTCGTCAGGGACCCGATGCCGCTGGGGGACATCCCGCGCGTCACTGCCCGAAGCGTGCTGACATCGTTCGTCTTCAACCCGAAGGAAGCCCCCACCTTCGCCTTCGTCGCGCTCCAGCGCTTCATCATGCAGACCGGCTACACGCTGGTGAGCGCGTTCGGTCTCTACTTCCTGATGCTGCGGATGGACATGCCCGTCGTGGAAGCGACGCAGCTCACCCTTCTGATCGGGATCATCACGCTCGTCCTCATGAGCGCCGTGTCCTGGGGGATCGGGTTCGTCGCCTCTCGCCACAGCCGATATGGCGCATACTTCGTCACGGCGATCGCCGTGATGGCAGCGAGCCTCATGATCAGCGCCTTCACGCAGAGCCTGGTCCTGTACCTGGTCGGCGTTCTCCTATCGGGGATCGCGATGGGGATCTACTTCTCGGTGGATCTCGCCGTCGTGATGCGCACGCTCCCCGCGGGCAGGGAAGGGAAGTTCCTGGGGATCTTCAACATGGCCAAGACCCTCCCTCAGACCATCGCCCCGGCTCTGGCTCCGCTGCTCCTGATGGTCGGCTCGGGAGACCCTGTCGCCGGGGGCGACAAGAACTACATGGCGCTGTATCTGTTCGCCACGGCCGGTGTCGTGCTCTCCGTCTTCGCCATCATCGGCTTCCGCACCAAGCTCAACCCACCGGCGGTCCCGGCCGTCGAGAACACGAAGGAACTGATCCCATGACCATCCCTCTGATCGAACTCGATGGCCTCGTGAACTTCCGGGACCTCGGCGGGCTGCCCGCCGCGGAGGCTGTTGTGCATCACGGTGTGCTGTACCGTTCGGAATCACTGGCGGACCTGACCGAATCGGGGCGCAAGGACCTCGCCCAGAGCGGCATCGGCACCGTGATCGACTTGCGCAGCCCGAAGGAGGCGAACCTCGCTCCGGGGCTTCCCGCCGACTCGGCCGTCCCCCGCCTCCTTTCGATCCCGATGCTCGACGGGGCGATCCCGACATCGCTGGCCGACATCCGACCGCTGGCTGAGGCCTATGACGCCCTCGTTCGCGGACATGGCGAGGACTTCGCCCGCATCGCGGGTATCGTCGCCGACGCCGACAGCGCCGTTCTGATCCACTGCACAGCCGGGAAGGACCGCACCGGCCTCGCGGTCGCGATCATCCTCGTCGCGGTCGGCGCGGACTGGGACGCCGTACGGACCGACTATTCCGCCTCGAGCGAGAACCTCTCCGGCGAGTGGACGGATCGCGTCTTCGCGATGATCACGCAGATGGGGCTCACCGTGCCGCAGACTCCGCAGATACGCGCACTGCTGCACGGAACCACCGAGGCGGGCTTCGATGCGGCCTTCGCATGGATCTCGGCGGAGTTCGGGTCCGTCTCCGGCTATCTCACTCACCACGGCCTCACGGACGAGCAGCTCACGCGTCTGCGGGACCGGTTGGTGCGGCGCTGAACGTCGCCGCGACCGCGCGGGAGATCGTCTGGGGTTCCGATCGCCGAAACCCGACGCCGAAGACGGACCGACAACGTCCAGGAAAGAACATGACGAACATCACCGAAGCACAACGGGCCCGTATCGACTCTCTCGTCGCCGAGATGACTCTGCCCGAGAAGGCCGGCGCGCTCCTGGCGGCGCGCGTCACCATGAACCCCGACGGGTCGCTGTGGGAAGGGAGCCCGGAGGAGACCCCGTTCGGGTTCGAGTCGACGAGCGAGATGATTCTCGAACGTCACATCGGCCACCTGGGGCTTATGAACATGCCCAGCGTGGAGGCGCTCTCCCGGTGGGGCGAGAACATCCGAGACCTCACCGCCCGTACCCGCCTGCGGATCCCGGTGACCATCGGATCCGACCCCACCCACGGACGCTCACGCAATGCGCAGGTCGGCCAATCCGGTGCAGGTTTCAGCACGATCACCGAACCGATCGGACTCGCGGCGACCTGGGATCCCCAGCTCGTCGAAGACGTCGCGACCATGATGGCGCGCGAACTGCGGGCGGCGGGGATCCATATCGCGGTGCACCCGATGGCGGACCTGGCGACGGAGCCCCGTTGGGCGCGGGTGGCGGGAACCTTCGGCGAGGATCCGGAGCACGCCGCGGAGACGATCCGCGCGTTCGTCCGCGGACTGCAGAGCGGGGGCGCCGACGATCTCGTCCTGGCCACGGCCAAGCACTTCCCCGGCGGCGGACCGCAACGGGACGGCTTCGACGCGCACTTCGAGCGAGGTGCGAACACCGTCTACCCCGGAGGCCGCTTCGAGGACCACCTCCGTCCGTTCGCCGCCGCGATCGACGAGGGCGTCGCCATGATGATGCCCGGCTACGCCGCACCCGTCGGCACCCCGCATGACGAAGTCGGGTTCGCCTTCCAGCGCTCCCTCATCACCGGCCTCCTGCGCGACCGGCTCGGATTCGACGGGGTCGTCGTCACGGACTTCAACATCGTCACGGGGATGCGACTGCCCCAGCTCGGATTCGAGCTCCCGGTGCGCGCGTGGGGTCTCCTCGACGTCGAACCCGTCGAACGTGTCGGCATGCTTTTCGACGCCGGGGTCGATCAGCTCGGCGGAGAATCGGATCCGGAGCTGATCCTCGAAGCCGTACGGCGCGGACTGGTGACCGAGGGGCGCCTCGACGAGTCGGTGCGCCGCCTCCTTGCCGACAAGGCTCGGCTCGGTCTGCTGGACGATCCGTCCGCCGGAGCCATCGGGGCCGACGCGATCGGCGAGCGGGTACGGACGGAGGCGCATGTCGCTCTCGCCCGACGTGCCCAGCGCGCCTCGATCGTCGCGCTCCATGGCGCTCCCGTCCCGCTCTCACCCGACACGAAGGTCTACAGCGAGGGCGTGGACAGGGCCGTGCTCGCGGCGTACGCCACTCCGGTGGATGCCGTCGAGGACGCGGATCTGGTCATCCTGCGCCTCTCCGCCCCCTTCGAACAGAAGCCGGCCGGGACCCTGGAAGCAGGTTTCCACGAGGGAAGCCTCGAGTTCCCCGCCGACGAGATCGCCCGCGTCGCCGGGATCGCACGGAACACCACGACCCTCGTCGACGTCTTCCTGGAACGCGCCGCCGTCCTCACCCCCTTCCTCGACGCAGGAATCGCCGCCCTCACCGGCACGTTCGGCGTCGACGACGACCTGCTGCTGGACGCCGTCTCCGGGAGGGCGGCAACGACCGGGCGTCTTCCCTTCGACCTCCCCCGCTCGGACGCCGCTGTGATCGCCTCCCGCGAAGACGTGCCTTTCGACACCGAGGATCCGCTCTACCGCTTCGGCCATGGGCTGATGTGGTCAGGCCAGGTCGAGCAGTAGGCACAGAGGTCGGCAGGACCACGGGCGAGCTATCTCCCCCGGCGCTTGGCTTTCTGTTTCGCGACACGAATGGACCTCCGCCGCTCCGCCTCTTCCGCACGTCTTTTGCGCCGAGAAACGGCCTTGCCTTTGGCGTTCTCGACTCGTGTCGCGGCCAGCGCCTCCTGGCTCCGAGTCCTGTAGGTGTCTTTTTGCTGGTTCGCCGCTTCCCGTGCGAGTCTCTTGGGATTCCGCGGCGGACGGGTTGCCGGCCGCGCTCTGAGCGGCACGCCGGGCGCACGGTAGGCGTCATCGATGAGCCGGTGCGCCTCCGTGCGTGCGAAGTCCCAGAGTTCGGCCGCATTGGGCTCGGCACCGAACACCACCTTCGCAGCCCGGACCTCGCCTTCCTCGACGATCTCGAACACTCCGACCCAGAACCTGCCGTCGAAGAACACGGTGAAGCCGGACTCGGTCCCCATGGAATCTCCTCAGTGTGCGGGCATCAAAAAGATGCCTGGTCGCAACTGGTTTCCACGATTGTGGGACAACGAGCCGATTGGTCTTGGCCGCCCGGACTACCAGCCGGGCTGTGAGGTTCGTTACCGAATAGGTGAGTCGACCGTATCATTCCGCACTGCCTCTCCAGGATCCTCGTCGTGGGCCCCACTCCTCCGCGGCGCACGAAGCAGGTGTGGACGATCTGGGCAGGACTTGCACTTTACCGATCGGTACAGCAGACTGTTCTGTACCAGTCGGTAAAGAGCCGGCGCTGACAATGTCTGGAGCAGCCCATGGATGCACGCCCGCCACTCCCCCCGTTCACTGCCGAAACGGCCGCCCAGAAGGCGCGGGCGGCCGAGGACGCCTGGAACACCCGCGACCCTGAACGGGTCTCGTTGGCTTACTCGGAGAACAGCGCCTGGCGCAACCGTGATCGATTCGTGAATGGTCGCGCCGAGATCGTCGCGCTGCTCACCGACAAGTGGTCGCGGGAGCTCGACTATCGCCTGATCAAGGAGGTCTGGGCATATGAGGGCAACCACATCGCCGTGCGATTCGTCTACGAGTCCCGCGATGCCGAGGGCCGCTGGTTCCGCTCGTTCGGCAATGAGAACTGGGAGTTCGACGAACACGGCCTCATGCGGCGCCGGCTCGCCGCGATCAACGATGTCCCCATTCGGGAGAGCGATCGCCTGTTTCACTGGCCGCTCGGTCCACGCCCTGCCGATCACCCCGGCCTGACCGAGCTGGGGATCTAGACACCATGCCGAAACCGCCCACGTCACGGGAGGCCGTCGTCCCCGTGCTCGCAGAAGCTTTCCGTGAGCACGGGTACGAGGGAGCGAGCATGGCCATCCTCCAGGATGCGACAGGGCTGGGGCGTGGCAGCCTCTACCACTTCTTTCCCGGCGGCAAGGAGGAAATGGCGACCGCCGTCCTCGCCGACATTCGGACGTGGTTCGATGACCACGTGTTCGCGCCGCTGCGCACGAACAGCACGGACCGGGCTCAGGCACGGGAAGGCATCGGATCGATGTTCGACGAGGTGCGCCGCTACTACCGCTCCGGCAGGCGGGTGTGTCTCCCCGGCGTGTTCGCCGTCGGCCGCGAACGCGACCGGTTCGACACGGCGGTGGCCGCATACTTCTCGCAGTGGATCGACGCCCTCACCATCGCCCTCAATGTCTTGGGCATCAGGGCGCCGCGCCAACACGCCATTCACTTGATCGCCGCCATCCAGGGCGGCATCACCCTGGCTCGCGCCCTCGATGATCCTGCCGTTTTCGATGGCGCCATCGCGGCGGCACGCACGTCCCTCGACCTGTGAGGCGCACCCGCCCCGCAGGATCGCGCTCATCCTTCGCGCTGGAGCACCCTGACAGCTGCCCGCCAGAGACTCGTCTCGAACCGGCCCCAGGTCAGTAGCATTGCGATGTGAGCGCGTCGGAAGGTTCCGCCAGATGGGCGACGCCGCCGACGGTGAACGACGTCGCCGCGGCCGCAGGCGTCTCGCCGATGACCGTCTCCCGGGTGCTTCGCGAAACCGGCGACGTCCGGGCGGAGAAGGTCCAGCGCGTCCGTGACGCGATCCTGGAACTGGGATACCGCCGCAACGAGAATGCGCGCAGCATCCGCCCGGGACAGCGGACGGATCTGTTCGGGCTCATCGTCACCGACGTGTCCAACCCGTACTACGGCCAGCTCGAGCTCGGCGTCGAGGAAGTGCTGACGTCCCGCGGGATCCGCATGCTCGTCGGGAACAGCGATGAGCGCATCGATCGGGAGCAGGACCTCGTCTCCGACTTCCTCGGGCGCAAGGTCGACGGCCTGATCGTCGTACCCGTCGGGGAGCGATCCGCACATCTGCAGGCAGTGCGGTCCGCGGGCGTGCCCCTGGTGCTGGCCTCCCGTGCGATCGCCGGCTTCGACGTCGACGGCGTCGTCCTCGACGACGTGCGGGGCGCCTATGACGGCGTCGCGACGCTGCTCGCGCACGGACACCGGCGGATCGCGTTCCTCGGGCATTCCAGCTCGGCGTTCACCGCGGAGCGTCGATTGGACGGATACCTGCGCGCCCATGCGGACGCCGGAGTGGCGACCGATCCCGCGCTGATCAAGATGGGACAGCGCGATCCGGAGGCCGCGCGGAGAGCGCTGCAGGATCTGCTCCGATCGGGACACGCCCCCACGGCCGTGTTCAGCGCCAACAACCGCAACACCGTCGGGGCGCTCCGGGCCATCGCGGACTCGGGCATGGATCCTCGCGCCATCGCGGTGGTCGGGTTCGACGCTTTCGAGCTCTTCGATCTCCTGCCCTTCGATCTGTCCGTCATCGAGCATGACGCGCGCGCTCTCGGCCGGACGGCCGCGGAGCTGGCGCTGCGTCAGCTGGACAGCGATGCGCCGTTGGCGCCGGAGCGACGCGAACTGCCGACCCGCCTGCGGAACTGACCTGCGCAAGCGGGAGAGCTGTCGGCGAATCCATTCTGTTATCGTTACCAGAACGATCCAGGAGGATGGAGGGACTGCATGTCCGCGTACGACAAGACACCCCGGACCCGCCTTGCCGACGGGCAGAGGATCCTGCTCGATGCCGACGCATGGACAGCGGTCGCGGATGCCGCGCACAACATCGAACGCCCGGTGATCGCGATCGACGCGTATCCGGGAACGGACATGGCGGCCCTCCTCGCTCACGTGAGCGCGGGGCTGCCGTCCTTCGAGATCATCGATGTGGAGGCTGCCGCGCGACCGGGCGAGGAGCTCACGGGGTGGATGCAGGCGAACCTGACGGATGACCGGGTCTTCGGCATCCTCTCGCACGCGAGGATCGACGTCTTCTACGACGATGACGCCGTGGGCGCGCTGCGCGACGAGCTCGCCCGCCGTGAGGGAGGGGTCGTGCTCGTCGGATGGGGCGCTTCCCATGTGGCACCGGCGGCGGACGTAGTCGTCCTCGGCGAGCTCGCCCGCTGGGAGATCCAGCAGAGATATCGCGCGGGCGCAGCGAACTGGCACGCCGACAACGGCGACGAGGATGTGCTCCGGAAGATCAAGCGCGGGTATTTCATCGAGTGGCGGGTCGCGGACCGCCACAAGCGACCGCTGCTGCAGACGGCGGACTTCGTCCTCGATCTGAACCGCTCCGACAGGATCGCGGCGATCACCGGTGAAGCCTTCCGCGGCGCAGTGACCGAACTCTCGCACGGGCCCTTCCGCTTGGTGCCGTACTTCGACCCCGGAGTCTGGGGCGGCCAGTGGATGCGGGAGGTGTGCGGGCTGCCCGACGAGGCGCCGAACTACGCCTGGTCGTTCGACGGAGTCCCGGAGGAGAACAGCCTGCTGCTCACCGACGGCGACGCGGTCTTCGAGATCCCGGCGATCGACCTCGTCTTCGCACGACCGGTCGAGCTCCTCGGACGCCGCACGCACGCACGGTTCGGGGCGGAGTTCCCCATCCGCTTCGACTTCCTCGACACCATGGGAGGCGGGAACCTCTCGCTGCAGGTGCACCCGCTCGCGGACTACATCCGGGATCGCTTCGGCATGGCGTACACGCAGGACGAGAGCTACTACCTGCTCGACGCCGGTGAGGGCGCCGTGGTCTATCTCGGGCTGAAGACGGGAGTGGATCCCGCCGCCCTGGAACGCGATCTCATCGCGGCGCAGTCCGGTGGCCCCTCGTTCCCCGCGCAGCACTATGTGAACGCCTACCCCGCGCGCACGCACGACCACTTCGCGATCCCTGCCGGCACCGTGCACTGCTCCGGAGCGGATGCGATGGTTCTGGAGATCTCCGCGACACCGTACCTGTTCACCTTCAAGATGTGGGATTGGGATCGAGTCGGCCTCGACGGCGCCCCTCGGCCCATCCATCTGGATCACGCCCTGGCCAACATCCAGTGGGACCGTGACACCGAATGGGTCGGCGACAACCTCGTCGCGCAGGTCGAGGTCGTCGACCAGGGCGACGGATGGGTCGAGGAGCGCACGGGCCTGCACGAGCTCGAGTTCATCGAGGTGCGGCGGCACTGGTTCACCGATGTCGTCAGGCATGACACCGAGGGGACGGTCAACATGCTGAACCTCGTCGAGGGCGACGAGGCGATCATCGAGTCCCCGTCCGGCGCCTTCGCACCGTTCATCGTGCACTATGCGGAGACGTTCGTCGTACCGGCTGCGGTGGGCGCCTACACGATCCGGCCGCACGGCCGCGGCGTGGGCCGGCGCCTCGCGACCGTGAAGGCGTACGTGCGCGGCACCCGGCGAGGCGAGTGATGACGGCGCCCGCCGCATCCCCGCCGCCGGTGGCCGTCCTGGAGATCGGCGGCACTCATGTCACGGCCGCGATGGTCGACGTGCGGCTGAGATCGATCCACGAACGGCGCCGTGCGTCGCTCGACCCCACGGGCACGGCGCAGGACATCCTCGCCGCGCTCGCCGCTGCGGCGGCATCGCTCGATCGCGGCGCGAGCCGGATGCCGTGGAGCGTCGCGATCCCCGGCCCCTTCGACTACGCCCGAGGGATCGGCGACTTCACCGGCGTGGGGAAGTTCGGCGCGCTGCGCGGCAGGGACCTGCGCGCAGCGCTGCAGGAGCGGATCGCGCCTCGTCCGGACGGCATCGTCTTCGTCAATGACGCGGAGGCCTTCGCCCTCGGCGAGTGGACTGGGCGCGGTGGCACCGAGCACCGGGCGCTGTACGTCACGCTCGGCACAGGACTGGGATCCAGTTTCCTCGTGGATGGCGAGCCGGTCGCCGACGGGCGAGGAATTCCCCCTCACGGGCAGATCTTCCGCCTGCGCTGGGAGGGACGACCGATCGAGCGGGCGGTGTCCCGGCGAACGCTGATCGACTCCTACGCGCACCGCACAGGGCTCGCGCGCGACGTCCATGAGATCGCGGATGCGGCCCGTGCGGGCGATGCGGCGGCAGCACGGATCTTCGCCGAGTCGTTCCGGACGCTCGGGATCTGCCTCGCTCCCTGCGTGGCGGAATTCGGCGCGGACGCGCTCGTGGTCGGCGGATCGATCTCCGGATCCTGGGATCTCATCGAGGCCCCGCTCGCGGAGGGACTCGCTCACGGCGACCCGCGCACGCGCACGACCGTGCTGCGCCGTGCGGATGATCCCGACGGGTCCCCACTCGTCGGCGCGGCGATGGCGTCGGTGCTCCGGCGCTGAGGGGCCGCGCTCAGGCCGGCGGCGTCTCCTCCCGCCACGTCCACATCTGCGAGATGTGCTCCCGCAACGTGGTGAGGGCGTCCTCCGCGCGACCCGCCCGCAGGGCCTCGTAGATCGCCCAGTGCTGCCGGTTGGCGTGGTCGTAGGAGTCCCGCGGATTGGCGATGACGCGATTCGGCGGCGGCATCTCCTCGACGAGCAGATGCACGATGCCCTCGGTGAGCTGGTTGCCCGCACGGCTCTGGTAGACCCGGTGGAACGCGAGGTCCGCGGCCTGGAGCCGGCTGAACGACTTCTCCGTGTCCATCGTGTGCAGATGAGCCTCCATCTCGACGTAGTCGTCCTCGATCAGCAACGGAGCGGCCTCCGCGAGGAGCGACAGATCGAGGTCGAGCCGCAGCTGGACGGCGTCGGCCCGGATGCGCTTGCCGACGTTCAGAGCGAGAGCGATCCTCAGCACACTGGGTTCCAGGAAATTCCAGCGGGAGGACTCCCGGACGACCGTCCCTTCACCCTGACGGATGGACACGAGTCCGGCCGCTTCGAGGAATTTCACCGCCTCGCGGGCCACAGGGCGGCTCACGTCGAACTCCGCGACGAGCTGGGGTTCCGGGGGGAGCAGGGTGCCGATGGGGTACTCGCCCGAGATGATCCGGCGCAGGAGCTCTTCCGAGACGGCGGTGCTGAGCCGGTTCGGGCGACCGCGGCGTTTCGGATCGAGGGCTCCTGGTGCGACGTCGAGGAGTTCTGGACGCGTTCGGCCCGCGGATGACTGAGGCATCCCTGCTCCTTCCTGGAGGCGGTCGTTCTCGTTGCATCGTATCTTGTTGGTCGAACATCAAACGTGTAACGTCTTACCAATGCCGAGTGGTTCGGCGCTCCGAGGCTCGAGGAATCACCATGAAGATCACCCACGTCGAAGTCTGGCCGGTGTCCGTTCCGGCGCCGATCCCCGCTTTCCGCTGGCGGCAGGGGCTTGCCGGGAGCGGTCCTGAGGGTGAGCGGGGGATCCTGCGCATCGGCACCGACACCGGGGCGACCGGCGTGGCGTTCGCATCCCGTCCCGGCAGCGCGACGGTGCTGCGCGATCTCGTCGATCGCGTGCTCCGGGACGAGCTCGTGGGTCAGGACCCACGGCAGCGGGAACACCTCTATCACCGCATGTGGGAACTCGATCGGCTCGAGGAGTTCCCTCTTCCCTACTTCGGGACGGTCGACCTGGCGTTGTGGGACCTCGCCGCCCGTGACGCGGAGGTTCCCCTGTGGCAGTTGCTCGGCGGCGCACGCACCCGGATCCCTGCCTATGCGTCGACGACCACGTACGAGACGACAGAGGAGTTCCTCGCGGTCGCCGATCGCGCCCTCGCCCTCGGATACCCCGCGATCAAGCTGCACGCCTGGGGTGATGCCCGCAAGGACGCCGCACTCTGTCAGGCTCTGCGGGACCATGTCGGCCCGGATGTCCCGCTCATGTACGACGGATCCGCAGGCTTCGATCTTCCCGACGCGATCTACCTCGGCCACGCACTCGCCGAGGCCGACTATCTCTGGTACGAAGAGCCGATGCGCGAGTTCTCCGTCTCCGCCTACGCCGCGCTGGGCCGCGCGGTGCGCGTGCCGCTGCTCTCGGCGGAGACCTCCGACGGCGCCTACATGAACTCCGCCGACTTCGTGGCGGCGGGCGCAGCGTCCTTCGGCCTGCGGATCTCCTCCGAGCTGCGGGGCGGGATCTCGGGCGCGATGCGCACCGCGCACCTCGCGGACTCGTTCCGGGTGCGTGCTGAGCCCCATGGCATGGGCGAGCCGGAGCGGCATCTGTGCATGGCGGTGAGCAATGCGAGCTACTTCGAATCGCTGGTGACCCACACCGGCTTCGAGCGCGCGGCGGGCATCGATGAGGCCGGGCATCTGCTCGCGCCCGTAGGGCCGGGGGTCTCCCTGCCTCGCACGCTCGAGTACCCCTCGGAGCTCGCCGAGTACGTCAACCCGGACCCCGCTCCCCTCGTGACGGCCTGAGAACTCGAAGACAGGGAGGCGCATCGCATGGTGAGACGTTCGGCCCTCGTCGTACGCGGCGGCTGGGAAGGGCATGTTCCTCGGGAGGCGACGGAGCTGTTCATCCCCTTCCTCTCCGCGCAGG
Organism: Microbacterium sp. NPDC056052; assembly: GCF_042266785.1. Classification (NCBI taxonomy): domain Bacteria; kingdom Bacillati; phylum Actinomycetota; class Actinomycetes; order Micrococcales; family Microbacteriaceae; genus Microbacterium; species Microbacterium sp. NPDC056052. Next base: position 228,637 of record NZ_JBHJWV010000004.1, on the reverse strand, counting down.
GTTTCGATGTGCGCGTCGAGGAGACCCCCGAGGTCTACGCGGCCCCGGACGCGATGGCGCCCGTGGATCTGATCGTCCCGTGCGTGACGATGTCGGAGATCGCCGCGGATCAGGTCGCCGGACTCCGCAGGGCGGTGGCGTCCGGTGCGGGCATGGTCGGGTGGCATGGCGGCATCGTGGACTCCTACCGTGCGAACGCGGAGTACCTGCAGCTCGTGGGCGGGCAGTTCGTCGCGCACCCCCGCGTCGCGACGGGCGTCGAACGTCTCCCGGGGCAGGAGTCGTGGCCGGACCACACCATCGATCTCACCGAGGCCGGTCGGCGGCATCCCGTGACGTCGGGGCTCACCGACTTCCCGTTGCGCACAGAGCAGTACTGGGTGCTCAGCGATGCACTGAACGATGTGCTCGCGACGACGACGCATCCTGCCGAGCCGGGCGCCGCCTGGTCGCGACCCCTCACCTGCCCGGCCGTCTGGACCCGGCAGTGGGGGGCGGGGCGGATCGTCGTGATCACCCCGGGGCACGACGTCCCGACCCTGCAGGAGCGCAGCGTACGAACGATCATCGAGAGGGGAATGCTATGGGCGGCACGCACCGCATCGGCGTCGTAGGTCTCGGCGCCATCTCACGCGTCTACCTGGAGACGCTCCAGGAAGTCGACGACGTGAGGATCGTCGCCGTCGCCGATCTGGATCTCGGCCGGGCGGAGAGCATCGCACACGGCATCCCCGGCGCGAGGGCCTCCACGGTCGCGGGACTGATGGCGGCAGCGGACATCGATGCGGTGCTGAACCTGACGATACCGACCGCGCACGCCGAGGTCGCCACCGCCGCGATCCGCGCAGGCAAGGACGTGTACGGGGAGAAGCCGCTGGCCGCAGATCTGGAGGCCGCCCGCGCGCTCGTCGACGATGCGCGCGCGGCGGGCGTGCGGCTGGGATGTGCGCCCGACACCGTGCTCGGCACGGGCGTGCAGACCGCTCGCGCGGTGATCGACGAGGGGCGGATCGGGCGGCCCCTGGCGGCAACCGCGATGATGGCGACACCGGGTCACGAACGATGGCATCCGAACCCCGACTTCTACTACGCGCCGGGTGGTGGCCCGCTGCTCGACATGGGGCCGTACTACCTCACCGCGCTCGTGCATCTGCTCGGCCCGATCCGGCGGGTCATCGGCGCATCGAGCCGCCTCAGGGATGAGCGCCGGATCGGCTCCGGACCGCGGGAGGGCGAGAGGGTTCGGGTCGATGTCGACACCCATGTCGCGGGTGTCCTCGAGCACGAGTCCGGGGCGCTGTCGACCGTCGTGATGAGTTTCGACAGCGTGGCGAGCGCCGCGCCTCCGATCGAGGTGCATGGCGAACGGGGCAGTCTGACGGTGCCCGATCCGAACGGGTTCGACGGCGCCCCGGCGGTGCGCCTGCTGGGCGACGCGGGCTGGGAGCCGGTGCCGCCGCTCGCCGGGGTCGCCGATGCGCGACGCGGAGCGGGCCTGATCGAGATGCTCCGCGGGGAGCGGGCGCGGCCGCCGCGGGCGTCCGCTGACCTCGGGCTGCACGTGCTCGACGCGATGACCGCGCTCCTCGATTCAGCTCGGCGCGGCGCGGGCGTGACGCTCTCCACGCGAGCGGAGCGCCCGCCGCTGGTCCCTCTGGTCGCAGGGATCGCGGACCTCCGATGACGCGCTTCGCCCTGCACTCCACGATCCGGGCCGACGCGATCGACGACTATGTGGCGCAGCACCGCAGGATCCCGGACGACCTGCAGGGCGTCTTCGATCGCGTCGGCGTCATCGACTGGGTCATCTGGCGCTCGGGGGATCGGCTGTTCCATCTCGTCGACTGCGACGACATCGACGACGTCATGCGCCGGATCGGCGAAAGCCCGGAGAACGAGGCCTGGCAGCGCGACATCGGCCGATTCGTGAGCAGGTTCCACGGACCGGACGGGCAAGATGACGCCGCACCGCTCGCCGAGGTCTGGGCGCTGTCCACTCAGCGGCAGGATGAACGGCGACGGCCGTGATCGACGCGCATGTGCACATCTGGGATCCGACGGTGTTCGCCTACCCCTGGCTGGACGGCGCCGGCGATCGCGCGGCGCCGCATCTTCCGGCGGACCTCGATCGGTGCGACGGCGAGACGACGGGCATGATCTTCGTCGAAGCGGGGAACGCGCTGGGCCAGGCGATCGACGAGGTCAGGTGGGTTCGAGGCCTGCGTCGCGTCTGGCCGAGCGTCAGGGAATGGCGCGCGGATCCGCACGCGGTCGAGGCCGGCGCCGCCCGGACTTTCTACAAGCTGCGGGAGAAGGACGGACGAGGAGGAGACGGAGATGGACGCTGACGCCTCCCCGGGGCGGATCGGCTACGGCGCCGCGAATCTGGGGAACCTGTATCGGGAGCTCTCGGACGAGGACGCCTGGGAGCTGCTCGAGACGGCCTGGGACGAAGGAATCCGCTATTTCGACACCGCGCCGCACTACGGTCTCGGCCTGAGTGAGCGCCGCCTGGGAGCATTCCTGCAGACCAAGCCGCGCAGCGAGTTCATCGTCTCCACGAAGGCGGGGCGACTGATCCGACCCGACCCCCGGTACGACGGCGGTCTCGACACGGACAACGGCTTCCACGTCCGCGCGAGCCACCGCAGGATCTGGGATCTGAGTCGCACCGGGGTGCTGACCTCGCTCGACGACTCGTGCGTCCGGCTCGGCTTCGATCCTGACATCGTCTTCGTGCACGACCCCGAGCATCACAGCCTGGAGCAGGCGATCTCGGACGCGTTCCCGGCGCTCGAACACGCCCGGGACGATGGTGCGGTGCGGGGTGTCGGCATCGGCTCGATGGACAACACGTCTCTCGAACGATCGGTCAGGGAGGCGCGCCTCGACGTGATCATGATCGCGGGCCGCTACACGCTGCTCGACGACGGAGCGCGCCACGGTGTCCTGCCCGCCTGCAGAGAACGCGGGACCAAGGCCGTCGCCGCCTCGGTGTTCAATTCGGGACTGCTCGCCGCGGACGATCCGTCGAGGGATGCTCGCTTCGAGTACGGGGCCCTGCCCGAGGGGCTCTGGGGCAGGCTGCAGGCGATTCTGGGCGTGTGCCGCAACCATGGCGTGCGGTTGCCCGCGGCCGCGCTGCAGTTCCCGCTGCGGGATCCGGCGATCGTGTCGGTGGTGGTCGCTGCCTCACGGCCGGCTCAGCTGCGCGAGAACGTCGCTCTGCTCTCGGCGGAGATCCCCGTCGAGTTCTGGGTGGAACTCGACGCCGAACGGCGGACCGGGCTCACGGCCGAGCGACCGGGCCCGCGGCCGGGAAGCGGCTGCGACGAAGACCTCTTGCCGAGCAAACATTAGACGTGTAACGTTTGACGAGAGCCGATACCTGATCGGCGCACCGCGTTTCGCACGACGACGTCCGAGGAGCGTTCATGACATCGACGACCGCCGCTCCGCGACGACAGACCCGGTTCCCTCGGACGCGTCGCTCGGGACTCCCGATTCTCCGATGAGTTCGACGTCGTCCATCGCGGAGAACCACCCGATTCTCCGCTCGTCCGCCGGTATCGCATTGTCGCAGCCGGCGTCATCCAGAAAGGAAGTCGCAGTGAACAAGACCACACAGCATCGGCTCCGCGCAGGGCTCGGGGCGATCGCGATCCTCGCATCCGCCGTCATCATGGCGGGTTGTGCGAGCGCTGCACCGTCGAAGCCGGCCGGAGGCAGCGGATTCGCCCCCGTCGCACAGGACGAGAAGTCGGCGATCGACGTCCTCGTGGATCCGACCCGCCAGGCGGCCGTCGAGGCCTACCAGAAGGCGCACCCGGACGTGAAGCTCAAGATCGAGACGTTCGACGGGCAGGGCCTGCAGGCCAAGATCTCCCTGCTGGACAAGTCCGGGTCGGGCTGGCCCGATGTCGTGTTCTCGCCCAACACCTCGGACGTCGCGTGGGCGGCGCAGCCCAACGGCGGCGTGCAGGCGTTCGCCGCTCCGCTGAACAAGGACATGATCCCGAAGGCGACACTCGACGGCTGGGCAGACGGCTCGCTCGCGCCGTGCCAGATCGACGGCAACACCTATTGCCTCCGCAACGACCTGGCGCAGACGGTCACCTGGTACAACAAGTCCCTGTTCGACCAGTGGGGCTATGCGGTCCCGAAGACGTGGGAGGACTACGAGGCGCTCGGCCTCAAGATCGCGAGCGAGCACCCGGGATACCTCGTCGGCGAGTTCGGCGACCCGAACGCGCTCGACGTGTACTTCTGGGCGAGCCGATGCTCCGCGCAGGAGACGACGGACAAGGCCGACACGCTCCGGATCAACCTCGCCACCGAGGAGTGCAAGAAGACCGCCGCAATGGTCGACAAGCTGCTCGCAGCAGGATCTCTCGGCAAGCAGAGCTATTTCGAGAAGGGCCTCGACGGCTCCAAGATCGCCCTGGCCGTGGGGCCGAGCTGGTTCGGCAAGTACCTCTTCGACGCGACCTACAAGGTGCCCGCGGGGCAGATCGGCGTCGCCGACCAGCCGCAGTGGGCGGGTGACTCCACGGCGTCGAACGGCAATGTGGGCGGCGGCGTCTGGATGACGTCTTCGCACAGCAAGAACCTGAAGGCCGCGAATGACCTGATCACCTGGGTGACCAGCGACCCCGGCTTCCAGAAGACGGCTCCGACTTACCCGGCGAACAAGGCGGCCGCAGCAGCCTGGCTGGAGAACCCCGAGAACGTCTCGTATTTCGCCACCGACGTGAAGGCGCCGTTCGTGAAGGCCGCCGACCAGGTCTGGAAGAAGTGGGCGTTCTCGACGTTCTCGGATCAGGATCCGTTCAAGAACGTCGTGCTCAAGGCGATCAACGGCGGCAAGACCGTGACCTCGGTGCTGACCGATTGGCAGACCGAGGCCACCAACACGGCCAAGGCCGCGGGGTACAAGGTCGTCCAGTAACGTCCTCGGGTGCGGCGGCGGGCGTCGCCCTGCCGCACCCGAGCCCTTTCCGTTCAGGAGGCACCGCATGAGCGCCCGCACCACAATTCCGTCGATCCGGCCATCGAGCAGGGAACGCAGCAACAGATCCGGGTACGTCTTCGTGGCAGGGTACGCGATCCTGCTGCTCGCGTTCGGGGTACTCCCCACCGTCTACTCGTTCGTACTCGCGTTCACGAACGATCAGGGACAGTTCGTGGGCTTCGGCCAGTTCGTCGTCGCGACGACCGACTTCCGGTTCCTGCGCTCGATGGCCAACCTGGGCTCCTACATACTGCTCTGGCTGGTCACGATCGTCGTCTTCGCCGTGGCGCTGGCGCTTCTGCTGCGCAATTACGTGCGCGGTCGGATGTCGGTGTTCTGGCGGTTCCTGTTCTACCTGCCGGGCGCACTCGCCGGCGTCGCGAGCTCGCTGGTGTGGATGTTCATGCTGTCCCCGCAGGTGAGCCCGATCGCGCCGTTGCTGAAGGCGGCCGGCTGGACCGACTTCGGCAGGATCGTCCAGCCGCAGAACCTGCCCGTGATCTTCACGGTCATGGCCTTCTGGGTCGGCGCCGGCGGCTGGATCATCATCATGTACGGCGCGCTGAACAACATCCCCGACGAGGTCATGGAGGCGGCGCGCATCGATGGCGCGTCGGCCTGGCAGCTCGCCTGGCACATCCAGATCCCGATGATCCGGCAGTGGATCGCCTATATGGCCATTCTCGCGTTCGCCGCCGGGACGCAGCTCTTCGTCGAGCCGCAGATGCTCGGGGTGGCGAGCAAGCAGGTGGACATCTCCTGGTCGCCCAATCAGCTGGCGTATCAGTTCGCGTTCGGGCCGATGTCGAACGCGAACGCCGCCGCGGCGCTATCCGTGCTGCTGCTCGCCGTCGGCCTCGTCTTCGCGGTGATCCTGGTGCGCAAGTCGGGCCTGTTCGATGTGGAGGCGGAGGATTGATGAGCGAGACACGCGCAATCGTGGCGCCCGGAGCGCAACGGCACCCCGTGCGCGGGGGGTCGAGGACGCGCCGGAGCATCGGCGGGATCCTGGTGCGGGCCGTACTGATCCTCTTCGGCGTGTTCTTCGTGCTGCCCATGGCGTGGCTGCTGCTCGCGCCGACGAAGACGGCGCAGCAGATAGAGCACGCCTTCCCGTTCGCGTTCGGATCCTTCGACGCGGTCGGCACAGCGTGGGGACACCTTGCGGCGTTCCAGGACGGCGTCATCTTCCAGTGGTTCGGCAACTCCACGCTCTACGCGTTCAGCGGCCTGATCCTGACCCTGGTGACCGCGATCCCCGCCGGGTACGGCCTCGCCCTGACACGGTTCGGCGGGCGCAAAGCGCTGCTGACGATCACGCTCGTGGTGATGATCATGCCGGCCACGACGTTGGTGATCCCGCTCTTCCTCGGCCTCAACGCCGTGAAACTCGTGGGCACGCCCTGGGCACTGATCCTGCCTTTCGCGTTCTTCCCCTTCGGCGTGTACCTCACGTACATCTACTTCTCCACGAGCCTGCAGCGATCGATGCTCGAGGCGGCGCGGATCGATGGTGCGGGTGAGGTGCAGATCTTCTTCCGGATCGCACTCCCGCTGGCGAAGCCGATCATCGCGCTGGTGGCGTTCTTCAACTTCGTGGGGAACTGGCAGAACTTCTTCCTGCCCTACCTCGTGACCCCGTCGAGCGCACAGCAGCCGATCCAGGTCGGGCTCAGCCAGCTGATGGCGTCGTCGCCGGCCTTCAATCCAGGAGGCACCGCCGATTTCGGCATCGACTCGCCAGAACTGGCGCTGGCGATCATCATCTCCGTCGTCCCGGTCCTCGTGCTGTTCCTCTTCGCGCAGCGCTCGCTCGTCGCCGGAATGTTCGCGGGCGGGACGAAGGGGTAGCGGGGTAGCCCCTTCGGCATCCGCTCGAGAGTCGCACGCCTACCTCATCCGCCCGGTGCGTCGGCGCCGGGGACGGACCACCATGCCCCTCCACGGAAAGCGAGCCCATGACCAGGACGATCCACGTCTCGCCCTCCGGCGACGACGCGTACGACGGGACGGCCGCTCTCCCGCTGCGCACGGTGTCCGCGGCTGCCGAGCGCGCGCGGGCCGGCGACACCGTACTCGTCGCCGCGGGCGTCTATCGCGAGCGCGTCGACCCTCCACGTGGCGGAACGGAGGAGGCGCCGATCACCTACGCCGCCGAGCCCGGCGCCGCGGTCGTGCTGACGGGTTCCGATCGATTCGACGACTGGGCACCTCTCGATGACGGGCTGTGGCGACTCGTCGTGCCGAACCGGCACTTCGGCGACTTCAACCCCTATGCCGAAGTCGTGCACGGGGACTGGTTCAACGGCAACGGTCGACGGCATCGGCGCGGAAACGTGTTCCTGGACGGCCGATGGCTTCCCGAGGTCGTCTCTCCGGACGCGCTCGAGACGGGGATCGGCGTCGGCTGGACCTCGCATGTCGACGGATTGCAGGACCGCCCGATCGCGGAGGTGTACAGCGTCGAGGGGCACGCGGCGTTCACGCCCGCCGTCTACGACCGTGACGGAGTGACGACGATCACGGCCCGCTTCCCGCATGGTGTCGATCCGAACGCCGGGGACGTCGAGGTCTCCGTACGCCCCACCGTGTTCACCCCCACGGCGGAGCACATCGACCACATCACGCTGCGGGGCTTCGAGATCCGCAACGCGGCGACCAACTGGGTCGCCCCGACGGCGGGCCAGGAGGGCATGGTCACGGCCTATTGGAGCCGCGGCTGGCTGATCGAGGACAACGAGATCTGCTACTCCCGCTGCGCGGGCATCGCCCTGGCGAAGAACCGTGACGGTTTCGACGGCGAACGGGGCACGACCGAGGGCTACTACGACACGATCCGCGATGCCCTCGATCGCGATGGTTGGTCGCGCGAGAGCATCGGTTCGCACACCGTCCGCGGCAATCGCATCCATCACTGCGGCCAGGTCGGCATCGTCGGCTCTCTCGGCTGCGCGTTCAGCACGATCGAGGACAACGAGATCCACGACTGCAACCTGCAGGGCATCTGGTCGGGAGCGGAGATGGCGGGCATCAAACTGCACGGCGCGATCGATGTCGCCATCCGCGGCAACCACCTGTACCGCTGCGGTGAGCCCGCCGCGATCTGGCTGGACTGGATGGCGCAAGGGACGCAGCTGATCGGCAACCTCCTGCATGACAACGTGCGGGATGTCTTCACCGAGGTATGCCACGGGCCGATTCAACTGGTGAACAACATCCTGCTGTCCCGCCGGGGTCTGCTCACCAACTCGCGCGGCATGCTCCTGGCTCACAATCTCGTGTTCGGCCGGCTCGAGGTGCGGCATGACGACCGCGAGACGCCCTACCTGCGTCCGCACAGCACTGATCTCGTCGAGATGCGCCGCCTATGTACGGTCGGCGATGCGCATTGGGTGAACAACCTTCTCGGCGACGCCGTCGACCTTCGTCAATATGACGGGGCCGCGCCCGATCTGCCCTGCTCGTTCGAGGGGAATGTGCCGATCACACCCGACGAGCGCCACCCGCACGAGGTCGACCTCGTCGTGGATCTCGAGCACCTCGGCGACGAGTGGGTGGTGTCGATCGGATCCCGGACGCATTGGACCCGCTCGGTCGGACCGGTGGTGGCCTCGGCGTTCGGGGTCGCCGTCGTGCCGCAGCAGCGCTACACGAATGCGGATGGCAGCTCCGCCGACGTCACGATCGACTACTTCGGGGGACCGCGCACCGAGCAGGTCACCCCGGGACCGTTCGAACCGGCAGCCGTGGGCCGGTTGCCGGTCTGGCCGCGAACGGGTGTCCCCGCCTCCCCCGCCCCCTGATGCAGGCGCCGTCGAAACGGCGCACGGTCAGGTCGACGGGGTCTACCCGAGCGCCGGCGCGTCGTGTAGGGAGACGTCGAGCGACGCCAGTCCGTCCAGCTCCAGCACGGTCACCGTGTTGACGCCGGCGCGGGTGCAGGGCCACGGCACGTACAGCCGCTGCTGAGGGCCCTGGTTCCAATAGCGTCCGAGGCACAGGTCGTTGAACCAGACGTAGCCCTTCGATCCTCCGGGGATGCAGAGATAGCCGTCCGCCTGCTCCGGCAGGTCGACCGTGGCGCGGTAGTAGCGCGGTCCGGTCGGCGCCGGCGGGGCGACGACCGGCGTCCATTCCAGCTCATGCACCTGCGGCAGTTCGTGCACGGACACGGCATAGCCATGCAGCCACTGGTTGTCCTGGCGCAGCCCGCCGAGACCCTTGGTGCCGCCGAGGCGCGGGCCGTAGTTCACGCGCCCCATGGATTCCACGATCACGTCGACGCGCGCGGGCCCCCCGACGACGGGCAGATCGGCGGGCGCACCGGATCCTTCCACGATCGCGACCAGCCGGTCGTCGACGAGGACATGCCCGCGGTCGCGCAGCTCGACGAGCTGCAGCGGCAACGGCACACGGGGGCCGGGCACCGCGGTGCGATAGCGGACCAGACCATGATCGATGCCGAGGTCCTCGAAGGCGGGCGGCAGGGGGAAGGCACCGCGCTCGGTGAAGACCACGGATGCCTCGTCAACGAGTGGCATGACGACGGGAGAGACGAGCGGGTGCAGCGACGGCAGCTCTGCCCGCTCCTGACGGTGCCGGAACCGTTCCAGCACCTCCCGGAACGCGAAGAACTTCTCGGTGGGGGCGCCGCGCTCATCGAGCGCAGCATCGTAGTCATAGCTGGTCACGGTCGGCAGGTAGACGTCGGCGCCGGCATGGTCGTGATGGTTGGCGCCGGCGCCGGTGCCGAAGTTGGTGCCGCCATGAGCCATGTACAGATTCACGGATCCGCCGGCCTCGAGGATCTCCTGGAGGGCGCGGGCGGCGTCGTCCGCAGCGCGGGTGACATGCGGGCGCCCCCAATGGTCGAACCAGCCGTTCCAGAACTCCATGCAGAACGGAGGATCGTTCGGGCGATGCCGCGCCAGCGCGGCGAACGCGTCCTCCGCCTGGGATCCGAAATTCACCGTCGCGGGGATTCCGGGGATCATGCCCCCGGTCAGGCACGCGTCGGTCCAGCCATCGCTCGTGAACAGCGGCACGGTGACGCCGCGCCGCCGCAGCCCGTCCGCGAGCGCCGTCAGGTACGTGCGATCGGTGCCGAAGGATCCGTACTCGTTCTCGACCTGCACCATCAGAAGACTGGGGTGATCGGCGAACTGCGGCACCACCTGATCGAGATACCTCTCGATCGCTGCGAGGTAGCCGGGATCGCTGCTGCGCACGCGGCGTCCGAGCCGGCCGGTCAGCCAGGACGGCAGCCCTCCGTTGTCCCACTCCGCGCAGATGTACGGACCGGGCCGCACGATGGTGCGCAGCCCTTCTGCGTGTGCGTCGTCGAGGAACCGCCGGATCTCGTCGAGACGTTCCCATCGCCCCTCTCGAGGCTCGTGCACGTTCCAGGCGAGGTACGTCTCGACGGTATCGAGGCCCATCGCCCGCAGCGATCGCATGATGTCGGGCCACTGCTCGGGGAGCGAGCGGAAGTAGTGGGCCGCGCCCGAGAGCACCCGAGGGGCGCCGGTCGAGGTCATCCGACGGCTCCCATGGTGGTCGGGTGCGCGAGCGGATTGGCGAACAGGTGCGCCTCGACATCGTTGAGCGCGAGGCGCACGGCACCCATCGCCGCCGCGTTCTCACCCAAGGTGGAGACCACCACCCGGGGCTCGAACGTGCACACCTTCGCGAAATGCGTCCTGAAGGCCTCGGCGGCGACCTCGCCCGCGACGACCACGCCGCCGCCGACCACGACCACTTCGGGGTCGACCGTGATCACAAGGCCCTCCATGCCCTCCGCGAACTCGCCCGCGAACTCCGTCACCGCGTGGTGGGCGCCGGGATCCCCCAGACGTGCGGCGTCGAACACCGTATGCGGATCGACGGCCAGCAGCTCCTCACGCGAGAGCGTATCGACGTGCACGCCGGTGAACCGGATGAGTTTGCGATAGGCGTCGATGAGGCGGCGGCCGGTCTCCGGCGGGATCTCTCCCGCGGCGCCATGGTGCCCGAGCGGTGAGGCGCCGTCGATGAGGAATGCCGAGCCCAGCCGACGACCGACATGCAGATAGACGGCGCTGCGGCAGTCCACCGCCGCACCGACCCAGTGCTCGGCGAGCACCGCGGCGCGCATGTCATTCGACACGCGCACCGGAACCGGGAGGAGGGGCTTGAGCATCTCGGCGATGTTCCGACCACTGAGACCGGGCAGCAGCGATCTCAGGACCTCGCCGTCGGCCTGGACGATACCCACGGTCGTGGCCGTAGCGGCAAGGATCCTGTCATCGGTGCGGTCGGCGAGCCGCAGCGCCTCGGTGATCGCGACGCGCGCGGCGGCGATGCGCTCCTCGGCTGTCGCTCCACCCGCGAGGGGGTAGTCGGCGCGGCCGATCACCTGTCCGGCCAGATCGGCGACGAGGCACCGCACCCAATGCGGAGCGATGTCCACGCCGACCACGCATCCGGCGTCGGCGTTGAAGCGGATGCGTCGTGCGGGCCGCCCCGCGGTGCGGCGTCCGGCCTTCGCGGGCGGCGGGGCGACCGTCAGCCACCCCTGCCCGATCAGGGCCTCGACGGCGGCCTCGGCCGTCGGGCGGGAGACTCCCGCGGTGCGCGCGATGTCCGTGACGGTGTGCCCGTCGGTGCGCGACGAGGGAGGTGTCGACGGCGGTGACCCCTGAGCGTCGAAGAGCACGCGCAGGACCGCGGCGACGTTCCAGCTGCGCAACGCTGACGAGTCTCCCGCGTGCGCCACGCTCGAGGAGGCGTGCTCAAGGGACATAACAAAGCTCATTTCTGAATCGGCGCCGACCCGGATAGGGCAGAGCCTATCTGATCAAGAGAGGGTTGACAGCGTGAGGAGCGACTGTCAAACTACCCGGGATACGGTGATTATTAAATCACTTTATCTAATCCCGACAAGGCGGCGTGGATCGCCACGCGCCCACATCACCGAGAAACGAGCCCCCATGCGTACACAACGGAGTAAAACGCAATTCCTGTTCGTCGGCACCGTCGCGGCGGCAGCAGTTGCGCTCACTGGATGCACCGCCGGCGCGCCGAACTCCTCCGGGTCCGGCGATCAGGTCACCCTGACCTTCCTCGTCTCCGAGTCGCCCAACCTCACCCCGCAGTACTGGGACGCGGCGATCAAGCGCGCATCCGAGAAGGTGCCGGGGGTCACGATCAAGAAGGTCGTCGGGGAGAACACCCCGGCCTATGCGCAGCAGCTGTTCGCCTCGGGGCAGGCGCCCGACATCTTCGCCGCCGGCGTCGCGAACGGACTCGCACAGAAGGGCGAACTCGCGGAGTACACGAAGAAGGAACTGCAGGACGCAGGCATCACGGACTTCACTTCCGGAACGATCGGCGGCAAGTTCTACGGCGTGCCCAGCAGCGCCCAGGCGATCCCGCTCGTCTACTACAACAAGGATCTCTTCGCGAAGGCCGGCATCAGTGGCGCGCCGAAGACCTATGCCGAGCTGGCCGAGGACTGCGCCAAGCTCAAGGCCGCGGGTATCGCCCCGTTCGAGATCGGCGGCGGCGGCAAAGACACCTGGGCGACGGTGTTCGCCCTCAACGCCGCGGTGTCCGCGGATGTGCTCATCAAGGATCCGACCTGGTTCGTCAAGCGCGAGAAGAACCAGGTGAAATTCACGGACGAGGAGTTCGTCGGCTCCGCGCAGAAGGTCGCGGACCTGGTGAAGGCCGGCTACGACGACGCCGACGCCATGACGCGCCCGTACGCCGATCTGGAGCAGGCGTTCCTCGACGGCAAGGCCGCGATGTACCCGATGGGCTCGTGGTTCACCGCCGCCGCGGACAAGGCGAAGCGCACGGACATCGGCGTCTTCGGCTGGCCGAGCGACGATGGCAAGGCCGCAATCCCGACGGTCAGCGGTGCCGGCATGAACGTCAACGCCAAGTCGAAGAACGTCGCACTCGCCAAGAAGTGGGCGCTCGCCTTCGCCACGGACACCAAGAACCTCGACTCCACGGTCATCATCGACGGCGGGATCATCACCGTCAAGGACTACACCGTGCCGAGCGATGTCGGCCCGGTTTACTCCCAGATGGTCACCGCCTACGACGACGCGGCCACCGCCAAGACCGCGGTGCCGGCCTGGGGCAATGTCACCGGCGACGGCGCACTGCCGCCCGGATTCGGCGATCTGCTGATCGCCGCGAACGTCGACCTGCTGACGGGGAAGAAGTCGCCGCAGGAGTTCGCGCAGTACCTCGACGAGCAGTACGCGGCCGCCCAGAAGTAGCCCGAACGCCCGGGGAGGGGGATGCGCGCAGTGCCGCAGCATCCGCCCCTCCCCGGTGCGCCGTTCGGAGGTGAGGACCTTCATGACCACACAGACCACCCCGCGCCGGAAGATCCTGCGCAATCCACTCCACCTTCTGCTGTTCGCCGTCCCCGGCGCCGCCCTCTACGCGATCTTCGTGCTCTGGCCGCTTCTGGTCGCCTTCTGGTCGAGTCTCACGAATGAGGACGCCTACCGCGTCACGACATCGTTCGTATGGTTCGAGAACTACGGGCGCCTGTTCGCCGATCCGGCCTATCTGCAGACCCTGGGCAACACCGTCATCCTCACGGCCATCTGCGTCGTCGTGCCGAACGCGCTGGGGCTCGGCATCGCGGTTCTGCTGGACCGCAGCGGCTGGGCGTTCAACGCCATGCGCGCGGTCTTCTTCGTCCCGGTGATCCTGTCCTCCGTCGTCGTGGCGGTCATCTGGCAGCAGCTGCTGAAGGACGACGGCCTGATCAACTCGGCGTTGCACGCATTCATGCCGCATCCGCCCGGATGGCTGTCCGATCCCGCGCTGGCGCTCTACAGCGTGGGCGGGATCGTCGCCTGGCAGTCGGTCGGCACGTGCGTGGTGCTCTATCTCGCCGGTTTGCAGAGCGTGCCCAAGGAGCTCGCCGAAGCGGCCTCGATCGACGGAGCGGGGCCGATCCGTCGGTTCTGGGCGATCACCTGGCCGCTTCTGGCTCCGTCCGTGACGATCATGACGGTCCTGTCGATGATCGGCGGCTTCAAGATCTACGACCAGGTCAAGGTCATGACCAATGGCGGCCCCGGCGTCGGCACGACCTCGACTCTCGCGTTCGATGTCGTCCACACCGGGCTCGATTCCGGGGCTGTGGGGTATGCCGCAGCGAAGGCAGCGGTGATGTTCCTCATCATCGCGCTGATCTCGCTCCTCTCCATCCGTCTGATGCGCAAGCGGGAGGTCGACCTGTGACCGTGACCGAACAGATCGTCACCGCCTCGTCGAAGAGCCGTCGCCGCCGTCGGAACGGAAGCGTCGACACCGGCCGTTCCGGCCCGCTGCGCACGCTGATCGCGCTGATCGTGACAGCGATCTTCATCTACCCGATCTATCTGGTCCTGCTGAACTCGTTCAAGACTCAGGACGCCATCTATCGCTTCCCCGGTCTGCCGGTGATGCCGTTGACCCTGCAGAACTTCGTGGATGTGCTGACTAGGCCGGATGCCCTGTTCTGGAACGGACTGATCAACAGCGTGCAGATCACCGTGATCAGCGTCGTGATCTCGACGGTGCTCTCCGCGATGATGGCCCACTACATGGTGCGATCGAGCGGCTGGGTCTCGAAGGCGCTGTGGGTCGCGATCCCGCTGGGCCTGATGATCCCGCAGGCGACCACCCTGCTGCCGCTGCTGCGCATGATGAAGGACTTCGGCTTGATCGGCTCGATCTTCGGTCTCATCATCGTGTACGTCGCCGGCAACCTCCCGTTCGGGGTGCTCGTGTTCACCGGTTTCATGCGCACGATCCCCAAGGAACTCGAGGAGGCCGCCGCGATCGACGGCGCCGGGCCGATCCGCACGTTCTGGGCGATCGTGTTCCCGCTGCTCCGGCCCGCCGGGGCCAGCGTCATCATCTTCCTCGCGGTCGGGCTCTGGAACGACTTCATCACACCGCTGATCATCCTCGGCCCGGCCAGCGGCAGCACGGTCACGGTCGGCATGTATCGCCAGATCAGTGAGCACGTGTCGAACTATGGTGCGGTCTTCGCCTTCATGGTGCTGGCCACGATCCCCATCGTGATCCTGTTCATCTTCTTGCAGAAATACTTCGTGAAGGGACTGCTCAGTGGTGCAGCAAAGGGATGATGTCATCGAGGCGCGGCGGATCCGTCTCGCCGTGGTCGGAGCGGGGATGCGCGGTCATGCCTATGCTTCCGCAGCGGTGGAGATCCCTGGCGTCGAAATCGCCGCCGTCGCCGAGCCCAATCCGACGACGCTGGAGCGATTCACGGGCGCGTTCGCCGTGACACAGGTCTTCGGAGACTGGCGTGAACTGGCTGCACAGCCACGGCTCGCGGACGCCGTCATCGTGACGCTGCCCGACCAGGAGCACCGGGACGCGAGTGTGGCCTTCGCGGAGCTCGGATACGACATCCTCCTGGAGAAGCCGATCGCCACCAGTCCCGAGGACTGCGACGACATCGAGGCCGTCGCGAACGACAACGGGGTGAGCATCACCGTCTGTCATGTGCTGCGCTACACGTCCTACACGCAGAAGCTGCGTGAGTTGCTGGACGGCGGCGCGATCGGCGAGATCATGCAGATCGAGCACCTCGAGCCGATCGGGCATCTGCATTTCGCGCACTCATTCGTGCGCGGGAACTGGCGGCGATCCGACGCCAGTCACAGCCTCCTGCTCGCCAAGTCGTGCCACGACATCGACTGGCTGCTCTACGTCATGGGGCGGCCCGTGCAACGGGTCACGTCGTTCGGGTCCCTCGGATACTTCCGCCCTGAGGCACGCCCGGCGGGCGCGTCAGATCGGTGCGTGAGCTGCGCGCTGGAGCCCTCTTGCGCCTTCTCGGCCGTGCGCTACTACCGGCGCGGCCTCGACAACCCCGGTTCCGCGGAGGAGTACAACGCTCTCGTCATGGCGGGCGAGGTCACTCCAGGGGCGATCGAGCGGGCGCTGGAGACCGGCCCCTGGGGGCGATGCGTGTACGACTGCGACAACGATCTCGTCGATCACCAGACCGTGCAGATGGAGTTCGCCGACGGCCGGCTCGCAAGTTTCACGCTCTCCGCCTTCACCGAGGGCGCGAACCGCAAGACGCGGCTGTTCGGCACCGCGGGGCAGATCACGGGCGACGGGCGGATGATCAGCGTCTACGACTTCCGCACACTGCAGACCACGACGTACGACACGGACGAGGGCGGGTTCGACGCCGCAGCCGGTCACGGCGGTGGTGACGCGCGACTCGTCGCGGCATTCGTCGAGGCGCTGCGGGAGGCGTCGCCGCAACAGCTCTCGACGAGCATCCACGCCAGCATGGAGAGCCATCGCGTGGTGTTCGCGGCAGAGGAGTCGCGGCGAACGGGAGCCGTGGTGGAGATGGCTGCGCACTGATAGTGCTTCCGCGGAGATCGCAGCGAGTCGGGCAACTCCGCGGGGTGACGCTGCGCTCTGATGCGACAGCACGGTTGTGGCGCTAGGTGGTCGGCGCGGGCCGGGCTCTCCAAACGACAAAGACATCCCTCCCCCGTGCCGAGTCGTCGCCAGAGACTCGCAGACTCTCCGTCAACCACCGGCGCCCACCGGGTCAGTTGTAGGCTCGGGCACGAGATGGCGGCGGATCGAGCCGAATCTAAGGCAATTGACAATGGCCGCCCGCTCAGGGTTCCACGTGAAGGGGCGGATTCCTACACTGCGTTCCATCTTCGCGTCGGCCCCGACATCGGCGCCCGTGTGTACGCTCAGGGCGATGACGGACTCCGAGATAAGCAACCACGCCAAAGGCATGATTGAACACGCGTTCAGGAGAGCGCATGGTCGCGGTGTTCCCGAACTTAGTCGTGCAACACTCCGCATGGACGATGGCTCTGTGGCCGAGCCCAGGGGTACCCGTCGACCTGTCCCCATGCCTCTGTAACGGTCGTGTTCATGCGGACATGCGGTGCCGGGCGCGCCTCTGCCTGCGCCCACTCCGGGAACCACACGGCGAGCCTTGGCTCCTGGCGCAACAGTGGCCACCGACATTGCAGGCGCCCCGACCGCCCTGTTGCACCTCTCAAGAAATTCTTGACAAGCACATAACAAATCCCCAGACTCCGAAGAGGGGGAAGGCTGTAGCGAAGCGGGACCGGAGGATAGTTTGCGTACAAAGCTCGTGGGATCGTTTCTAGGGGGGATCACTGCTGTCGTGCTCGCCGCGTCAGTTGGGTTGCCGGCGGCAAGCGCCGCTGTTGCACCTGCCTCGACGGCTCCAACAATGAAAGATGTGAAGGCGACGTTCGCCGAATTGGACTTCGCCCATCCGGTGAGCCTTGAGTCGGCGACAACCGTCACCACCGGCGCAGGGATCGAAGTTCTCGGCTACCACTTCGTCACCGACTCGATCGTCGGTGACTTCTGGCCTGACGAGGGGATGACAGTCGACGAGTTCCTGGCGCAGGTGAAGGAAAAGACAGGAACTGCACCAGAGATCACATCCGCATACGTCGATGCGCAGTTGTTAGCCGACAGCGGCTCAGGCAAGCGAAGCGCGCCGGTCGCCTTGGGCGCGGATCTACCCGTCTACGACGCACCGGACGCCGATGCATCGCTGGCAATGAAAGATGCAAAGAACCCCCCGCCTAGCGAGCAACCGCCTGCTCGCGCGTCCGGCTACACATATACGTGGCAACCGAACGCAGTGGAGTCTATGGTGCAAAGCGCCGGCACAACCCTTGCGATCAGCGCGAAGTACTCATGGTATGGCCTGACCCCTTTCGCCACGCCGTCGGCTATGGCGGACCACTGGGGGATGGAATTCCAGTACGACTTCTACACGCATGCTCGCACAGCTCCCGGCCCCCTCCCCATCGGATATGGGTACCGGCCGACCTGTGGTGCCACGACGGTCAATTACAAGGATTGGGCGGCGGCTTCCACGAGGCCGTTCAGCTGGTTCGCGTGGGTGATCTATGGGGGGTCGCAGATCGCCGCCCCCGGCAACCTCGGGCTCTACGGTGATTTCAACGATCTGACCGACCCGTGCGAAGTGAGCTCAATCACCGTGGGCATGGCGCAGCCCCAGGTGATGGGATGGGCCAACTCCACAGGCGGCAACTATCTGTCGATCTATATGTACCCGCTCAAGGGGGACGACACTTCCAGCGAGCTCGGCTCGATCGTCCAGCCGGTGAGTCGATCCATGTGTGAGACGTGGCCTCAGATGGCGCTGATGGATTGCATGGGAGTCACCCCAGGCACCTACCCCGGCCCAGGGCCTGCAGAAAGCCGTATGGTGCTCAACCGTGACAAGTGGCACTACAAAGCTCCGAACCTCTGCTGGTACTCAGGCAACTTCGGAAACGACTCGGCTCAGTTCTGGGATTGCCGAGTCAATTGAGTAGTTCCACATCAATGCGTCGGCCGATGCCATTCATCCTCGGATGGACGGCATTGGTCGGCGCCATCCTCATACCGCTTCTCGTATCGTTCTTGGCGATGTTGAGGCTGAGGGACCTGCACTGCAGCGAACAGTTCTCGTATACGTTCGCACCACTACTGATCACCTGCGGGACGAGAAGCCCTCTCGCTCTCGTCGTCGGTTGGACAGGGACGATCGTCACCCTGGCAGGGGTGATCGTCGCAATCGTCGCAGCGCTGATCACCCTCACCTCACAGCGATACGCGAAGCAACGTAGAGACGCATGGCTGTTCTCTACAGCCATCGCCGTCGTCATGATCACGACCCTTGCCGTCCTGGCAAGCAACCCGGATTCGGTCTGGGGAATCAATTCATGGATCTTCTTCTGCGCAGCCGGATCGGCCCTGGCCCTCACACTTGTACTGGTTGTCAGCCGAGTCACACGGCGACGCGCCCAGAACCCGCACAAGCCTGTCGACTAATGCAGTCGTGAACCCTGCCGGACTGCCAACTAGCGGCGGATTTTGCCATCAATAGCCGGAACCTACATCAGTGGAAGTCGCCTGTAGGTTCGGGCGGAGGTTGGCACTGAAAGGTACCGATTCCCGCATGGTTGGCAGGCGTTCACCGCGGGCAACCGTCCGGCATAGTTGGCGGATTCCTAGCACCGACATCCAAGTAAGCGCCACGATCACCACAGGCGTCCTCAGGAGAGGACGCAGAACTATCCCCACGCCAGCAACCGAGACGGTGCGGCTCGCGCGCTGTTACAGGCCGTCGAACTCGAGCCCCCGGTCGATCGTGATCAGCCGAAGCGACACGACCTCCGCGACCTCGTTCCCCGCTGGCACCGCAATCCCTCTACTCGCAGCGGCTCGCCAGCGGGCGGCAGCCTTCCAGACCCAGCAACGCATCCAGTCCTCATCGACCTTGACCACGAGACCGCCCCCATCGGGAGGTCAGCGCAGATGCGATGTCCGTGCCCTGCCCGCCCATGCGTTTGACAACTTCGTCGACCCCTGATGCTGGCGATAATAGTCATCGCGCGCATGACGTATCGGACAGCACGTTCACTCAAACGTCGACACCGCACCTCGCGTGCCGGCGAGCAGAACTGACGGCAGCACCAGGAGCCACCGGCCGGACTGCCACGAGGACCGAGGCCAATGGGAGGCTGGTCTAGCTGGCAGAAAGGAGCCACACATGTGGATCACCCCGCCCGCACCAGTCAGTGAGTGGATGCTCGGTCGCAACGGTCCTACCCGGCAAGAACTACTCCAACTAGGGCGATCCCGTGATGGCGATCCTGCGTAGAGATGCTCGTACCGGATGAAATCCTTCGTGTCTGTAATGAGGGCCGGCAGCCTCGTGGGATGCTCAGCGCGGGTCGTCTCTGGGGACGAGCGCATCACCAGCACAACACCCATGTGACCACGCAGCCTCCAGCCGGGACACCACCCATCGCCGCGCACCACGAACCCAGCATTCACCCCTTGACCTGATCGAGAGTCGGTGGCTTTCGATCAGGTCAAAGGAGCCCGGCGTCCGTCAACTCGTTTCGTCGGTCGCGGGTGGCCACCACCCCTGGTAGATCAGGCTTCTGCCACCCTCTTGCAGCGTGTCCCACCGGTGTGCCCATGCGGCACGGATCGTGGTTGGTGCCCAGGTGCCCCCTCGGAGCTCGAGTGGGATGAGTGGGTCATGTCGTATAGCTCGTTCGAGGGCATCGGCGAGTTGTAGCTGGCGCACGACGTCGGGTGTCGACGTGTTGGCGGCATCTTCTCGGAGGACGTCGTCGATGACCGTGTAGGCGGCGGCGATGTGGCGGTGTGGCCAGAGGTTCTCGGCGATCGCGAGAGGATCGGTGATCCCTTGGACGTTGAGGTCGTCGGTCGTCGCCGTAGACAAGTACTGGCCTGCGTCGACACGCAGCGCAGCGACGAGGTCATGTGGGCTGACGTAGAGCCCGGTCGAGATGGATACCGCCCCCAGGTCGCCGAGCTCCCGGCGGAGCGCGTCCCGTACCGCGCGTTCGCGTTCGGGGACGCTCACGACGATCAAATGCCAGCGCCTGTCCCACCTTGAGTGGCCCGCATCTTGGGCGAAGGCGAGGGTGAGGCTCTGCCTATCGCGCTGCAGGCGACGATGTCCGGCGTTGGTGAGGGCGAGCGTGCCTGCTCGCCCTCGCCCATGCTGTGTGACGTCGCCGCCGGCGATGAGGCGGCGGATCGCCAGGCGCACTGGCTGGTCGTCGAGGCCTGCGAGATTGGCGGTGTCGTAGATGTCGGACAGCCGGGCCTCGCCAGAAGCTGGCAGAAACGCCTCAACGACGGTCCGCGGGGTGATCTGACGTGTCATTTGTCAACCGCGAGTTCCATGGCGGTGTAGCCGTCGAAGCCGTACACAAGCGAGAGTATGCCGATCGTTCCCGACTCGACCGGTACAAAGCCCCGGCGTTCGTAGAGGGCGCGCGCACGAGGGTTGCCATCAACCACCGAGAGGCGGACAGTTCGCGCGCCATCCTGTCTGGCGCGCTCGGATGCTGCGCTCAGCAGCGCTGTCCCGATGCCGAGGCCACGCGCGGCGCTGTCGACGCAGAGGCCATCCAGCACGAGCGATCCCGGGCGGGCGGGTCGAGACAGCAGCGACAGCACAAGGCTCGCACGCAGTGCCGCCGGGACAGACAGCGACCGTCGCAGGCGAGTCCAGGTGAGATCCGCTGCCCCTGTGCCGGCGTCGTAGAAGCCGCAGACCCCGAGGATTTGGTCACCGCGGCGGGCGGTGAGTACGTGGTCAGTGCGCAGACCAGCCCGGACGACGGCGACCCCGGTCGGCTCGTCGGCGAATCCGGGTCGCAGCTTCCGGCTGAAGGCCTCCCAATACAAGGATGCGACTCGGGTGCGTTCATCCTCGGTGAATCCTCGGCCGATCGCGACGGTGTCCATAGAGATCAATCTATCGTCTACGCTACGAACGTGCAAAGGAAGAAACTAGTCCGCAAGGCGCTCGTCGTCACTCTCGCGCTCGTCACTACTGCGATGCTCGTGGTCGGCACCACGGTCGTCGGCAACAGCTATCGTTTCCGCCAAGTGCCGGTCACGATCCCTGGGCCCGACGGAAACCTTGCCGGGGTCCTAACCCTCCCGGTTGACGGCTCGGCGCGTGGCCTGGTCGTCATGGTCCATGGTGATGGCTCCGTCGAAGCGACGCAGGATGGTCTCTACTCGCCCTGGTTCGAAGGTGCGGCCGATGCGGGATTCGCCACACTCTCATGGAGCAAGCCTGGGATAGGCGGGTCCGACGGTGACTGGTTGTCGCAGTCGATGAAAGACCGGGCGGACGAAGTCTCCGCGGTGCTCGATTGGGCTGATCAAAGCAAGGACGTCCCGACCGACGCCATCGTCTTGTGGGGTGCGAGTCAAGCTGGATGGGTTCTCCCCAAGGTCATTGGTGATCGCGATGACATCGACGGCGTCGTGGCCGTCGGGACCGCGATCAGCTGGATCCGTCAAGGAAGGTTCAATCTTCTCGCTCAGCTTGATTACGACGACGCGAGTCCGCAGGAGCGAGAACGCGTCATAACGGAGAGTGACGAGACGCTGGCACTTCTCCAGCGCGGGGCGACGTACAAGGAGTATCGTGCGTCGACGACCAGCGCCGATCGGATGACCGAAGATCGCTGGGGCTTCGTGATGAGGAACTTCAACGCGGATGCAACGGAGGACCTGATCACTTCTGCTTCACAAGTGGTTCCCGTGCATCTCATGGTCGGCAGGCATGACCGCAACGTCGACGTCGCGGAGACCGAACAGACCTACCGTTCGATCCTTGGACCGTCTCTCACAGTCACGCATATCGATGGAGCGCACTCACTGGCCCGCACAGTGATGGAGGATAACGAAGCCGTAGGCCTCGCCACGGGCATTGTCTGGCCTCGAGCCCTCCTCGCCCCCGGCGTCATCAAGGACTACAGGGCATTTCTCTCTACAATCGGGCGCTGATCCGGGCTCATGACCGTCAACTCTGAATCGGCATGACCGGGCGACCCCGGGGTCCAGGCGCGTCGCGTCATAGATTTGGCCGCGCGGCGAACCCCCGCAGCGATCTCTTTCCTCCGGACCCGGAAACGCGGCGATCGCCCCGCCAGCCACCCCGGATTCAGAGCCTCGTCTTCACCGACTGCCAGACAGTTGCCTTGCTGCCATGTCACTGCCATCTCCGCGCGGATTGCCGTCAGTAGTCGGGACTGCACCGGAACCTACATCAGTGGAAGTCGCCGCCGCCTTGGAAATCGCTGGCCATGTCGGCGAAGCGGGAGAAGTGGCCCTGGAAGGCGACCTGGATCGTCGCGGTGGGGCCGTTACGGTGCTTGGCGACGATGAGGTCGGCCTCTCCCGGTCGCACGTCCTTGTCGTAGACGGAGTCGCGGTGCAGCAGGATCACCATGTCGGCGTCCTGCTCGATCGAGCCCGACTCGCGGAGGTCGCTGATCGCGGGCTTCTTGTCCTGCCGCTGCTCGGAGCCACGGTTCAGCTGCGAGAGCGCGATCACCGGCACCTGCAGCTCCTTCGCGAGAAGCTTCAGCGCGCGGGAGAACTCGGAGACCTCCTGCTGACGGGACTCGACCTTCTTGCCGCTCGTCATCAGCTGCAGATAGTCGATGACGACCATCCTCAGGCCGACGCGCTGCTTGAGCCGGCGGCACTTCGCGCGGATCTCGACGAGCGTCATGTTCGGGCTGTCGTCGATGTAGAGCGGGGCGTCGTTGATGCGGCCGCGGGTCGAGGCGACCGTCGTCCAGTCGCGCTGGTCGAGCGTGCCCTTGCGGAGGTTCTGCAGAGGCACGGCGCCCTCAGCGCTGAGCAGACGCATGGCGATCTCCGCCTTGCCCATCTCGAGCGAGAAGAAGATGGACGGCTGGTTGTGCCCGATCGAGGCCGCCCGGGCGAAGTCGAGCGCGAGCGTCGACTTACCCATCGCGGGTCGGGCGGCGACGACGATCATCTGGCCGCCGTGCAGACCGTTCGTGAGCTCGTCGAGCTCGCGGAACCCGGTCGGCACGCCCGTCATGGATCCGTCGCGACCGCTCGCGGCCTCCATCTCCTCGACCGCGGCATCGACCGCGACGGTGAGCGGCACGTAATCCTCGGCGTGCTCGGTTCCGGTGACGGAGTAGATCTCGGCCTGGGCGCTGTTGACGAGGTCGGCGGCATCGCCCTGACCGTCGTAGCCCATCTGCACGATGCGGGTGCCGGCGTCGACGAGCTTGCGCAGGATCGCGCGCTCCGACACGATGCCGGCGTAGAACCCGGCGTTCGCGGCGGTCGGCACGATCGACGTCAGCGAGTGCAGATAGTCGGCCCCGCCCGCGCGGGACAGGTTGCCGGTCTTGATGAGTTCGTCGGTGACGGCGATGACGTCGGTGGGCTCGCCGTGCGAGTACAGCGAGAGCACCGCGTCGAAGATCAGCTCGTGCTTGGGGATGTAGAAATCGGATCCGCGCAGCGACTCGATCACGTCGGCGACGGCGTCCTTCGACAGCAGCATGCCGCCGAGGGTGCTCTGCTCGGCCATGAGGTCGTGCGGCGGGGTCCGCTCGGGGCCGCGGCCTGAACCGAGCCGCTCCTCCGCGATGTCCGCGATCGACACGCGCGCCCCCTTCTCCTCCACCGACTGCCGAGCACATCCCGGTCAGATCCGCGCTCTGGGCGGGATGAACCCCCGCCGCACAAAGCACATCACCAAGGTCTGACATCGGGATGCTCGACAACGCTAGAAGCACCCCTCTCCGCACGCAAGAGTGCCTGTGGATAACTTTGTGGAGAGTCTGCGGGAAACTCTGGAGTGTCTGTGCAGAACGCCTGGGGATAACTGTGGGGAGGGTTGGGTTCTGGAACTATTTAATTGCTCAGGATCAGCGGTTTTCCTCCTCCCCACCCTGTGGACGGAATCCTGCTTCAAGCGCGTGTTTAAGGTTCACGCCGCAGATCGTCGGATGTGTACAACTTGGCGGCAACACTCACGCACCCATCTGTTTGTCAAGTCGGCCATTCGGCGGGTGTGGCGCTGCTCATCCGAGCGAGAGAGCGCGATGCGCGCGCTCGCATGGACGTACCCGCGCGCGAACACGGGGACGCCGGATCAGGACACGCGCACCGCGGTCACGATCCAGTTGTCGACCGAGTGCCCGTCGATGTGCGGGGCGTCGAGATCGCAGGAGAACAGTGCGAGCGAGCGCTCCGGCGCATCGACCTGCCACACCCATCTGTAGGTGGTCGCGGCCTGCTCCACGACGTCCTGCTTGGGGGCGGACTGCGCGTCCTGCGTGGCGGCGAAGCCCGCGGTGGCGTATCCGCCCGCCTGCAGCGCGTAGGTGACCACCACGCTGTCCCCCGCCCGCACCTGCCCAAGGTCGTAGAAGACGTCCTTCGTGCCGTAGCCCGTGACATTGTGCCCGACGATGATGCCGCGATAGGCGGAGAGGTTGCCGGGAACCGTCTCCCACTGCGGCGGCCCGTACCATCCTGCCAGCCCCTGATCGGGACTCAGCCAGCCGTCCTCATCGAGCTGGATCCGGTTCACATCGGCATCGATCAGCCGCGCGCCCTCCTGAAGCACGGTCACGTGCACGGGCGTCCCTGCGATGTCCTGCAGCGGAGCCGCGGTCGGCGTGGTGGAGCCCGGTGATGGAGCGGGTGCGACCGGCGCGACCGGCAACGTCGACGAGGCCGGCGACGTGGACATCGGCACGTCGCCGAGCGCGGAGCGCGTCGCGCTCCAGAGCAGCGCGGCCGATCCGCCCGCGACGAGGCCCACGACGAGCAGGGCCACCGCGAGGCGGCGGCGCGACGCGATGGCCCTGTCCTTCATGATGTGCTGCGGCGCGTGCGGCTCAGCCGCGGCGCGAGCGGATGAGCAGCCCCGCCCCGGTCAGCGCACCGGCCGCAAGGACCCCCAGGCCGGCTGCGAGCACCGTCACGGCGGTCTGGTCGCCGTCGGTCTGCACGGTGGTCGGCACGATGTGCGTCTCGGGTGCGACCACGGGCGGCGTCACGACCGGCGGGGTCACCACCGGGGGCGTCACCACGGAGCACGTCACGGCGTCGTGGTGCATCGTCGTGTAGACCGCGGGGATCTCCGGAGTTCCGGGAACCTCCGGAGTGTCGGTGACCTCTTCCGTCGCCCAATAGAAGTAGTCCGCGTTGCCGGGAGTTCCCGCCTGGAAGATCGTGTTCAGCGGGTCGTCCGAATGGCCGGGGAAGTACGCCTCGGTGTTCTCCTGCCACCCCTCGCTCGGCGGGATGTCGGAGGGTGCAGGGCCATCGGGTCCGCCCTTCCACGACCACCTCTGGTACTCGGTGTGCGTGACGGCGGGCGTACCCGGCGTCGCCGGCACCGCGGGCGTGACGAGCACCTGTTCGTCCGACGCCGGCGTCGGTGTGCACGGTGCGTCTTCGGCGGACGCGCCCGGCACCGTGATCAGGATTCCTGCGACCGCGAGCGACATCGCCCCCGCCGCGTACGTGGCCTTGCGGAGCACCCCAGCGCCCCAGTTGTTCCTAGACATCTCCCCAGTCCCCCTCGGTGATCGGTGACGATCACACGCATCCGGGTACGAGGAAATCGGCGGAGTGTCCAACGGACACCGCGAATCCAGTTCCCCCAGTTCGTCGGGTCCCACCCCGTCAAAATTGCCCACGCCCCAGCCCATGCAATCTTTGAGCAAAACCATACCGGTGTTCTGGTATGCGGACAAGGGGGCGGCGGGAACGTCAGCGCCGTCGCAGCGAATCCGCCGCAGGGCCTCAGCGCCGGATCGCCCGGTAGCGGTTCTCCGGCCGCCCCACCGCACCGTACCGCGGGGCGACCTCCGCGCGTCCGATCGTGGCGAGATGGTCGAGATAGCGGCGCGCACTCACCCGCGACATCCCGAGGGCGTCGGCGATCTCCGCCGACGACATGTCCCCCTCGGTGCCCTCGAGGAGCTCCGCGACCCGCTGCAGACTCGAAGCCGAGAGATTCTTGGGGGCGACCGCGGCATCCTCGGATCCGCCGCCCAGCATCAGATCGACCGCGCGCTGATCGAGATCCGCATCCCCCGTCGTCATGCTGAGCGCCCGCTGCACCTCGTTCAGCCGACGGTGCAGGTCGGCCTTCGTGAACGGCTTGACGAGATAGTGCCGCACGCCCAGCACCCGCGCGCGGCGGACCGTCTCGAGATCGCGGGCGGCGGTCACCGCGATCACCTCCACGTCGGTGCGCATGGCCCGCAGGCGGCGCAGCAGCTCCAGACCGTTCAGGTCGGGGAGATAGACGTCGAGCAGCAGCAGATCCGGGCGATGATGCTCGATCTCCCTGAGGCCCGCCGACGCCGTGTGCGCGACCGCGACCACCTCGAACCCGGGATGGTCGTCGACCAGCGTCGCGTTGAGGGCGGCGAGCAGCCGGTCGTCCTCGACGATGACGACCCGTGCGGGGCTCATCGCGGAGCCCGCGCCTCGAACGACCACGGCACGTCCACCACGAAACGCGCGCCGCCCGACGCGGAGGCCTCCGCGATCGCCGTGCCGCCCAGGCGCTGGGCCACGCGCTTGACGATCGTGAGCCCGATCCCGCGCCTCTCCTTGCGCGGCACGGATCCCTTGTCCGAGACGTCCATCTCGAAGACCGCATCGCGCAGGTGCGCCGGGACTCCCGGGCCGTCATCGTCGACGCTCACCGTGATCCGATCCGGCGCGACGTCGTCGCTGATCCGCAGCACCACGCGCCCTCCCCGGGCTTCGAGGGCCTCGATCGCGTTGTCGAGCAGGTTGCCGACGATCGTCAGCAGGTCGTCGTCCTGCTCGACCTCGCGCAGATGGGACTCGGGATCCACGACCAGGTCGATCCCGAGCTCCTGCGCCCGTGCCGACTTGGCCAGTACGAGCGCCGAGACCTCGATGTCGTCGATGCCGTGCAGCAGCTGCCCCGTGGGAAGCGCTCCGCCCCCGCCGACCCGGTGGATGAAGGACAGCGCGGCATCGGTCTGGTCCGTCTCGAGCAGACCGCTGAGCACCTGCAGGGTGTTGAAGAACTCGTGGGACTGCGCCCTGAGGTCATCGGCGAGGCTGCGTGCGCCGCTCAGGTCGCGCAGCGTCTCCTCGAGTTCGGTCCGGTCGCGGAGCATGGCGATGTGGCCGACGTCGCGATCCTTCACCCGCGCCACGGCGCCGTGCACCACGAGTACGCGCTCGCCCGAGAGCACGGGGGTCTCCGCGGTCTCCCCGGAGAGCAGGAACTGCGCCAGCTCCTCGTCGAGCACGTCCGCCGCGTCCCTGCCGAGGATCTGGTCCGACTCCACTCCGAGCAGCCGCGCCGCCGCATCGTTGACCACGACGAGCCGGCCGTCCGCGTCCACGGCGATGAACCCCTCCTGGATGCCGTGCAGCATCGCCTCCCGGGTGTCCAGCATCGTGCGGATCTCCTCCGACTCGAGGCCGTAGATGCGCCGGCGCAGCAGCCAGCCGATCCACACCGAGCCGATCACGCCGATCACGGCGGCGGCGATCGGCGCGATGATCAGCCCGGGCAGATCGTCGACGAACTGCGCCTGGAGATCCACCTCGAAGATCCCGACCGAGACGATGCCGATCACGGGACCGTCCGGGCCGTGGATGGGGACCTTGACCCGCCAGGATTCGCCCAGCGTGCCCGTCTGGGTCTCGATCTGGACCTTCCCGGACAGCGCGACCGAGGGATCCGTCGAGACCTTCTCGCCGATGCGGTCCGGATTCGGATGCGAGTAGCGGATGCCGTGATCATCGGTCACGACGACGTAGCTGAGGCCGGACGACTTCCGCACGGCCTCGGCGATCGGCTGGATCTGGCCGTCGGGATCCTGCGCCAGGAGCGCCTCCGCCATGGTCGGCAGGCCGGCGACCGATTGCGCGATCGCGACCATGCGATCCCGGTAGGCGTCCCGGTTCGCCTGGGCGGCGAGGACGGCGGCGACCGCGCCGGTTCCGGCGACGATGACGAGCACGATGGCGATCTGCAGCACCAGCAGCTGCGTGCTCAACGACATCGATCGACGCACGTGACCAGTGTCCCACGGGGCGGAGCGGCGCCCGCCGGAGGCGGGAACCTCCGTGCGAGCGCGGCTCGTGCCCTCCGCGATGCTCACGCCTGATCGCTCTGCGTGCGCGCCGCCTCCTGCTCTGGCGCGGTGTCGCCGGCCGGCTCGGGCGCCTCGATCGTGGGGGTCAGTGTGGTGGGCAGACCGCCCACCTCGACGAGCACGTCGCGCTTCGAGGGCCGGCGGCGCAGCGCGAAGGTGAGGACGAAGACCAGGGCGAGCGTGCCGTAGATCACCCAGGTGAACGGGGTCGAGATCAGCGTCGCGGGATCGCCCCCGGCGATGTCGAGCGCGCGCCGGAACTGCACCTCGGCGATCGGGCCGAGGATCGCCCCGACGATGAGCGGCGAGACGGGGTATCCGAAGCGGCGCATGACGTATCCGAGCACCCCGAGCACGAGGAGCAGGCCCACGTCGAAGGTGGATCCGCCGGCGGCATAGGCCCCCAGCACGGCGAAGGTCGCGATGCCGGCGAACAGGTACGGCTTCGGGATCTTCAGCAGCTTGACCCACAGGCCCACGAGCGGGAGGTTGAGCAGCAGCAGGATCGCGTTGGCGACCACGAGGCTCGCGATGAGGCTCCACACCAGCGGCCCGTTGGTCTCCAGCAGCTGGGGTCCGGTCTGGATGCCGTACTGCTGGAAGGCGACGAGGATCACCGCGGCGGTCGCGGAGGTCGGGATGCCGAGCGTGAGCAGCGGCACCATGGTGCCGGCGGCGTTGGCGTTGTTCGCCGCCTCCGGCCCCGCCACGCCCTCGATCGCGCCGTGGCCGAACTCCTGCGGACGCCGGGACAGCCTGCGCTCCAACGTGTAGGACAGGAACGTGGGGATCTCGGATCCTCCGGCGGGGATGACGCCCAGGGGGAAGCCGATCGCTGTGCCGCGCAGCCAGGGCTTCCACGAGCGCCGCCAGTCCTCGCGGTTCATCCATCGCCCGGCGAACGGCATGACCTTGAAGATCAGGGTCGACTGGTGCGCCACGACGTAGAACAGCTCGCCGATCGCAAAGAGCGCGACGATCAGGACGACGGTGTCGATGCCGTCGAGCAGCGGAAGCAGGCCGAACGTGAGGCGCTGCTGCCCGCTCTGGAAGTCGATCCCGACGAGCGAGATCGCGAGTCCCACCGCCATCGAGATGAGCCCGCGCAGCGGGGAGCTGCCGACCAGCGCGCTCACGGTGAGGAAGGCGACCACCATGAGGGCGAGATAGTCCTGTGGGCCGAGCTGCACCGCGATGTCCACGATCCATGGCGCGAAGAACGCGACCAGCATCGTCGCGATCGTGCCCGCGACGAAGGATCCGATCGCCGCGGTCGCGAGGGCCGTCGCCCCCCTTCCCATGCGCGCCATCCTGTTGCCGTCGATCGCCGTGATGACGGATCCGGATTCGCCGGGGGTCTTCAGCAGGATCGCGGTCGTCGAACCGCCGTACATCGCCCCGTAGTAGATGCCGGCGAACATGATGAACGCGGCGGACGGGTCGACCGAGTAGGTGAGCGGCAGCAGCAGGGCGATCGTGAGCGCGGGACCGATCCCCGGCAGCACGCCCACGAGCGTCCCCACGATCGTGCCGATCAGTGCGAACAGCAGGTTCTGCGGCTGGAACGCCAGCTCGAACCCGTGCATGAGTCCTTCGAGGCCTGGCATCAGATCATCCCTTCCAGGAAGCCCGCGGGCAGATCGATCGAGAGCAGTTTCGTGAAGGAGAAGAAGATCACGCACGCGGTCGCGAGAGCGATCACGAAGGCCAACAGGTACCGGCGGGATCCCATCGCGAGCGAGATCAGGAAGAACATCACGGTGGTCGCGGGGATGAAGCCGAGCGGCTCCACCGTGAACAGGAAGAACAGCAGGCCGGCGGCCGCGATGCCGAGCGCGACCCCGTGCGTGCGGGTGACGTCGACGTCGCCCTCGGCCTGTTCCGGCTCACCGCGCCGGCCGCGAGCGAGCTGGACGGCCAGCACCACCGCGAGCAGGAGCAGCAGGCTCCCCACCACGATCGGCATGAAGCCGGCGCCGATTCCGGAGGCGGAGGTCGACTGGCGCTGGCCGAGGCCGTCGAGGAGGACGATCCCGCCCAGGACGAACACCGCCCCGGCCACGGCCCATTCGCCGAGCCCCCTCGTCGATGCCGGACCGGGTCCTTCCCCGTGGCCCTCGGGCTGCGGATCCTCGTGCGTGGCGGTTCCCTGATGCGAAGAGAGGTCGCTCATCGGATGCTCCTTCATGCGGCTTGATACGGCGCAGGCACGACGGCTCGCGGAGGAGGACGATCCCCTCCTCCGCGAGCGACGGTGCTACTTCGCGAGACCGAGGTCCTTGAGGACGCTCTGCACCCGGGTGTTCTCGGTCTTCAGCCAGTCGGCGAACTCGTCGCCGGCGATGTAGTTGTCGAGCCACTCGTTCTTCTGCAGCTCCGCCTTCCACGCATCGCCGGCGTGCATCTTCTCGATCGCGGCCAGGTACTGGGTCCGCAGCGTGGCGTCGATCCCTCCCGGCGCCATGATCGAGCGCCAGTTGGCGAACTCGAGCTTCGGATCGATCTCCCCGGCCGCCTGGGCGAACGTGAGGGAGCCGTCGTTCTTCAGCGACGACACGAGCAGGCCGGTCAGCTCGCCGCTCTCGATCTGCGCCGCGAACTCGCCCGTGCCGGCGATGCCCGCCTGCACCTTGCCGCCGAGCAGCGCGGTGGTGGCCTCGCCGCCGCCGGAGTAGGGCACGTAGTTGACGTCGGAGGGCTTCACTCCGTAGTGCTGCGCGAGCAGGCCGATGAAGAGGTGGTCGGCGGATCCGGCGGATCCGCCCGCGATCGCGACGGACTTGGGATCCTTCTTGATCGCCGCGAAGAGATCGTCGGCGTTCGCGTACGGCGACCCCTTGGGGACGACGATCGCCTCGTGCTCTCCGACGAGGCGCGCGATCGGGGTGAGGTCGTCGAGGGACACCGCGGTGCCGTTCGTCACGACGCCGCTCATCATCGCCAGCCCCGACATGATCAGGAGGTCCTTCTGGCCCTTCTTGGGCGCGACCTGGGCGAGGGCGACGGTGCCCGAGGCGCCCGGCACGTTGTTGACGGTCACGGTCTTCGCCAGCTCATCCGTCTGCAGCGCGCCCTGGGTCGCGCGAGCAGTCTGGTCCCATCCGCTGCCCGGCGCGGCCGGTGCAATGAGCTCGAGGCGGGTGAGCGGTACGAACGCCGTGGTGCCGGAGTCGGCGGAGGCGGTCTTGTCGGCCTGAGGGGAGCTGCACGCCGTCAGGGCGAGGAGCAGAACCGTCCCCACCGCCGCGGCCCTGGCGAATGTCGAGATCTTCACGGACGATGCCTTTCATGTCACCGGCACCATCGCCGGTGTGCGGAGCCGGCGACGCTGCCGGACCCGATGAATGTACTGAGGCGTCTCCCGTGAAACCGGTTGTGGTCATTAAGAAAAGCCACGACCTCGCCGCGGCTCCCCAGGAGAGGCGGATCCCGGGTACGCGAAAGGGGCCGCCTCCCGAAGGAGACGGCCCCTGACAGAGTGTCGGCGCTTACAGCGTCGCCATGAACTACTTGGCGGCGACGACCTGCAGCGTGATCACGGCGGTCACGTCGTCGTGCAGACGAACCGTGGCCTCGTGCTCGCCGACCGACTTGATCGGCGTGGTGATGTGCACCTTGCGCTTGTCGATCGCACCGATGCCCGCAGCCTCGACGGCAGCGGCGACATCGGCGGTCTTGACCGAGCCGAACAGACGGCCCTCGGCGCCGGCCTTGACGGCCAGGCGGACCTTGGCGGCCTCGAGCGCGTTCTTCAGCGCCACGGCGTCGTCACGGTCGTGGATCGCGCGCGCCTGACGGGCGGCACGGATCTGCTCGACCTGCTTCTCGCCACCGCGCGACCACGCGACGGCGAAACCCTGCGGCACGAGGTAGTTGCGGGCGTACCCGTTCTTGACCTCGACCACGTCACCGGCGCTACCGAGCCCGGCGACCTCATTCGTGAGAATCAGCTTTGCCATGTCGGTACCCCTTAGCGGCCAGCGCCGGCGTAGGGCAGGAGAGCCATCTCGCGCGCGTTCTTGATCGCCTTGGCGATCAGACGCTGCTCCTGCACGGAAACACCGGTGATGCGACGGGCGCGGATCTTGCCGCGCTCCGAGATGAACTTGCGGAGGGTCGCGACGTCCTTGTAGTCGATGACACCCACGCGGATGGACTTCGCGGGAGCGGCGTTCTTCGCGCCCTTCCGCGGCTTGCGGCGGTCGCCGCTCGACTTTCCAGCCATGAGTCTTCCTTACGAGAAATGGTTTTCGGATCCGTCAGGATCCGGAATCTTGTTGTGTCCGGAGACGACGCTCAGAAAGGCGTGTCGTCGCCGAACGAGCCGGGAGTGCTCCACGCATCGGCGCTCGAGGAACCGGACGACCCGGGGGTCGACCACGGCTCTTCCGAGACCTGCTGCTGCGGACGTCCGCCGCCCTGGCCGCCCTGGAAGTTCCCGCCGCCGCCGTTCGAGGCGGCACGGGTGACCTGGGCGGTCGCGTAGCGGAGCGAGGGGCCGATCTCGTCGACCTCCAGCTCGATCGCCGTGCGGTTCTGGCCTTCGCGGTCCTGGTAGGAGCGCTGACGCAGGCGTCCGGATGCGATGACCCGCATGCCCTTCGTCAGCGAACCGGCCACGTGCTCGGCGAACTCGCGCCACACGGACGCACGGAGGAACAGCGCATCGCCGTCCTTCCACTCGTTCGCCTGGCGGTCGAAGGTGCGCGGCGTCGAAGCGATGGTGAAGTTCGCCACCGGCAGCCCGTTCTGCGTGTAACGCAGCTCGGGGTCGGCGGTGAGGTTTCCCACCACGGTGATGACGGTCTCGCCGGCCATGATCCTTAGACCTTCGCGGCCTTGGGCTTGCGAGCGGCCTTCTCCTCGGCCCGCTTGGCCTCGGCGGCGACCATCGCCTGCGCCTCTTCAGCGCGCAGCACCTTGGTGCGGAACACGAGCTCGCTGAGGTTCAGCTGACGGTCGAGTTCGTTGGTGGCATCGCTGGTCGCGGTGAAGTTCACGACGACGTAGATGCCCTCGGTCTTCTTGTTGATCTCGTAGGCGAAACGGCGCTTGCCCCAGATGTCGACCTTGTCAATCGAGCCACCATCGTTGGTGATGACCTTCAGGAACTTGTCGAGGTTGGGGGCAACCTGGCGCTCGTCCAGCTCGGGGGTCAGAATGACCATGAGCTCGTACTGGTGCGTCACTTACCCACCTCCTTCGGACTAGAACGGCTTCCGGGACTTTCCCGGAAGCAGGAGGGTGTGTAGCACGTGCCGGGGCATGATTCACCCAGGCAACCTGAACAGCTTAGCGGATCCGGCTGGGTGCGCCGAATCGGAGCCCTCTCCGCCCGGCGATCGGGCCGGGTAACCTGGCCGCATGCGCTGGGAGAACGACGTCGAGGTCGGCCGCTGGATCCGCGAACGCCTGGATCCCGGCTTCGAGACCATGCACGGTGTCGTCCCACGGGGGTTCGAGGCGTATGCGCGGATCTTCCATCCCGCCTGGGTGCGGAGCGTGTCCGGCGGCGGCGTGCCGACGAACGACGAGCTGCGGGCGATGCCGGAGGACGAGGAGGCGCGGATCCTGTCGGGGCTCCGCGACGAGCAGGCCACCTGGGCGGATGCGGCCGCGGCGTTCGGCACCGTGCTGCATCCGCTCGCGCAGTGGAACCGGATCGTGCGGACGCCCGAGGGCGAGGACTGGCGTCACCGCCGCGCTCCGGACGGCCGGGAGTTCCACGCGCCGATCGAGGGCGACCTGCCGCCCGGCATTCTGGCGTCCGTCGCCGAGCACCTGGTGGCGCACACGACCACACCCGACGACGGCGTCGCAGGCGTCTGGGAGGGGTGGGGCGGTCTGCTGGGCGGCTTCGGCTCGACCGGCCGCGCTTTCCTCACCTTCACCGGCGATCCGGAGGAGGCGCACGCGGCCATGCTCGCAGAGAGCATCCACGACCCGTTCAACAATCCGTATCAGAAGGCGGTGTGGCAGGACGGGGTCCTCTCCCGCGAGATCTCCGAGGGCGCCCGCCTCCAGCTCCCCCAGCGCAACCACGTGCTCTTCGCCGCACCGCCGCGCACGTTCGCGGATCCGGACTGGGTGGCCTTCGTCCCGTGGAGCGACAAGACCGCCGAGGGCTTCCCTCCCGGCGCGCTGCATCCGAACCTGATCTGGCCGGCCGACCGCGCCTGGATCCTGGTCAGCGAGATCGACTTCGACTCCACGATCGTGGCCGGATCCGCCGCGCTCGTCTCGGCCCTGTGCGCGGACGAGCGGCTCGAGGCCCGGCCGATCCCCGAGGGCGCGAACCTGCAATGGGACGCCGACGAGGTCAACCGCTGAACCTCCGGGGCGGCCGGGGGCGGACGGGCGCCGTCGGGTTTAGCGTGGACGCGTGACTGTCCCGACCAACCGGCCTGCGGGCTCGAATCCTTTCGATGCCGGACCGCTCACCGCGCCGATCGACCGCGCCGCGCTGGCGGCGTTCGCCCGCTCGGCACCCGCCGGAGGTTCGGGGATGAGCGCCTCCCAGATCATCGCCCTGGTCTTCGGCGGCATCGTCGTCGTCTTCATCCTCGGCGTTGCGGGGACCGTCTTCGGCGCGATGATCAGTACCTCACTGGGCGTCGGAGTCGGCGCGATCGTGACGCCCCTGCTGATCCTCGTCGTGGTGGCCGGCGTCGCTCTGGGAGTGGTGTTCTGGCTGCGGAGCCGGAGGATCCGGGCCTATCGCCTCGCCATGTTCGCCGCCGCCAACGGGATGAGCTACCTGTCCGAGCTCTCCGACCCGCAGCTGCCCGGCATGATCTTCGGCCTCGGCCATGGCCGGCGCTCGTCCGACCTGGTGCGCGGCACGTCTCCGCGCTTCGTGGAGTTCGCGAACTACCGGTACACGACCGGATCCGGGAAGAACGCCGAGACGCACGCATGGGGCTACATCGCGATCAAGCTCGACGTGCCACTGCCGAACATCGTGCTCGACTCGCTCGCGAACAACGGCTTCCTGGGTTCGAACCTGCCCGCCTCCTACAGCGGCCACCAGCGCCTGTCGCTCGAGGGCGACTTCGATCAGTACTTCGCGCTGTACTGCCCCGAAGGCTACGAGCGCGACGCGCTCTACCTGTTCACGCCCGACATCATGGCGCGGTTCATGGACAACGCGGCGACCTTCGACGTCGAGGTCGTCGATGACTGGCTCTTCCTGTACGCCCAGCGCCAGGACGTGTCGACGCTCGAACCGGATGCCTGGGCGCGTGCCTTCGCCACCGTGGGGGCCGTGATCGACAAGCTCGCGCAGTGGGCCCGCTGGCGGGACGAGCGCCTGCGCTCGGCGACCCCGGCCGAGTCCGGCACCCCTCAGGTCACGGTCGCAGCGTCGCCGGCATCGGCCCCCGCCCTCTTCGCCGGGCCGGTCGCGCCGACGCCCGGCGATCCCGGCCAGCCGTGGTCTCCCCCGCCCGGCGTCGCTCCCGGCGGGCGCCGGCTCAAGCGCGCCTTCCCCTGGGTGTCGGTACTGGTGTTCGCCGGCGTCGGGATCTCGTGGCTGGTGTTCCGCATGATGCTCGGGCACTGACCCGTCGCCCCCTCTGGGGTGTTGAGCGAGCCGAAGGCGAGACGAAACACGGCATCTTCACGAAAGCACCGCGTTTCGTCTCAGTCGCGCTGGCGCGCGTCTTCGCTCAACGACCCCGACGTGCGGCCGGTCAGGCCGTGCGCCGCACCGCCTGCCAGAGGGCGCGACGCTCGGCCTGCTCCACCGGATCCGGCACCGGAAGGGCCGCGAGCAGCTCCCTGGTGTAGGAGTTCGACGGATCGTTCAGCACCTGTGCGGTCGTGCCCTGCTCCTGGATCCGGCCGTGCTGCAGCACGATGATGCGGTCGGAGACGGCGTCGATCACGGCGAGGTCGTGGCTGATGAACAACGACGCGAAGCCGAGCTCGGCCTGCAGCTGCACGAACAGGTCGAGCACCTTCGCCTGCACCGAGACGTCGAGCGCGCTCGTGGGCTCGTCCGCGATGAGCAGCTTCGGATCCAGGGCCAGGGCGCGTGCGAGCGAGGCGCGCTGACGCTGTCCGCCGGAGAGCTCGTGCGGGAAGCGGTCGCCGAAATTCGTCGGCAGCCGCACCGCGTCGAGCAGCTCGTCCACGCGGGCGCGGGCGGCGGCGACGCTCGACGCCTTCCCGTGCACCACGAGCGGCTCGGCGATGCACTCGGCGATCGAGAGCAGCGGGTTGAAGCTCGTCGCCGGATCCTGGAACACGAACCCGATCTCGGGGCGGAGCGGGGTGAGCTGGCGCTGCTTGACGCCGTTCATCTCCTGGCCGAGCACGCGCAGCGATCCGCCGACGACCGTGGTGAGGCCGACGACGGCGCGGCCGATCGTGGTCTTCCCGGATCCGGATTCGCCGACCAGACCTACGACCTCGCCCGGACCGACATAGAAGTCGACGCCCTTGACCGCGACGACGCCGCGTCCGAACCGACCCGGGTAGCCGATCTCGCACGCACGCGCCACGATGAGGCTGCCTTCCGGCGCCGAGCCGGCGGTGCCCGCCGGGGTCGAGACCGGCTGCAGAGCCGACTTGCCCTGGCCGACGTGCGGCACGGCCGCGAGCAGCTCCCTGGTGTACTCCTGCTGCGGGTTCGCGAAGAGGTCCCGCACCGGGGCCTGCTCCACGATGTCTCCGCGCAGCATCACGACGACACGGTCGGCGAGGTCGGCGACCACGCCCATGTTGTGCGTGATGAGCACGATCGTCGCGCCGAACTCGTCGCGGCAGGCGCGCAGCAGCTCGAGGATCTCCGCCTGGACCGTGACGTCGAGGGCGGTCGTCGGCTCGTCGGCGATGATGAGCCCGGCGTTCAGCACGAGGGCCATCGCGATCACGATGCGCTGCTTCTGCCCGCCGGAGAACTGGTGCGGGAACTCGTCGACGCGCTTGTCCGGATCCGGGATCCCCACCTTGCGGAGGATCTCGATCGCCTTGGCCCTCGCCTCCTTCTTGGAGAGCCGGCCGTCGTGATGCGCGCGCAGTCCCTCGGCGATCTGCCAGCCCACGGTGTAGACGGGGTTCAGCGCCGTGGACGGCTCCTGGAACACCATCGCCGCGTCGCGCCCGCGCATCGCGCGCAGCTTCGCGGCAGACGCGTGCACGACGTCGGTCTCACCGCCGCGGCCGCGCACGATGACCGCACCCGACATGGTCGCGGTCTCCGGCAGCAGGCCGAGCAGGGCGTTGGCGGTGACGGTCTTGCCGGATCCGGACTCGCCGACGATCGCGAGCACCTCGCCCGCGTGCGCCTGGATGTCGATGCCCTTGACCGCGTCGACCGGGTCGCCGTCGGTAGCGAAGCGCACCTTGAGGCCGCGGATGTCGGCCACATCGGGCAGCCCGGTGTTCATGGTCGTGCCGGTCATGCCGCACCTCCCGCGCGACGGCGGGTGCGCAGTCGCGGATCGCTCAGGTCGTTCAGGCTCTCGCCGACGAGGGTGATGCCGAGCACCACCAGCACGATCGCGAGGCCGGGGAAGATGGACGTCCACCAGATGCCGCTGGTGACGTCCGCGATGGCGCGGTTCAGGTCGTAACCCCACTCCGCGGCCGAGGTCGCCTCGATGCCGAAGCCGAGGAAGCCGAGCCCGGCGAGGGTCAGCAGCGCCTCTGAGGCGTTCAGCGTGATCACGACCGGCAGCGAGCGCGTCGAGTTGCGCAGCACGTGACGGGTCAGGATCCGTCCGGTCGGAACCCCGATGACCTTCGCCGACTCGACGAACGGCTCGGCCCTCACGCGCACCACCTCGGCGCGGATCACGCGGAAGTACTGCGGCACGAACACCACGGTGATCGACAGGGCCGTGGCCATGATGCCCGACCACAGG
Organism: Microbacterium sp. NPDC056052; assembly: GCF_042266785.1. Classification (NCBI taxonomy): domain Bacteria; kingdom Bacillati; phylum Actinomycetota; class Actinomycetes; order Micrococcales; family Microbacteriaceae; genus Microbacterium; species Microbacterium sp. NPDC056052. The sequence goes on along the minus strand of NZ_JBHJWV010000004.1, from coordinate 190,190 downwards.
TTCGACTGGCCGTGGCTGATCACGATCGACATGACGATCGCGAGCAGCAGCGAGGGGAACGCGTAGATCGCGTCGGCGATCACGACGAGCGTGCGGTCCAGCCAGCCGCCGAAGTACCCGGACACCAGGCCGAGCGCGATGCCGATGAAGATCGAGCAGGCGATCGCCGCGAGGATCACGAGCAGGGCGGTCTGGGATCCCCAGATCACGCGCGAGAAGACGTCGAACCCGCTCACGGTGGTGCCGAGGATGTTGGTGGCGCTCGGCGGCTGCTGCGTGCCGAACTTCACCCCGTTGACGGACTGCTGCGCCCATGAGTACGGGGCGATGAGCGGAGCCAGGATCGCGACCAGCACGAAGACACCGGTGATGACGAGGCCGGTGATGAGCATGCCGCGCTGCAGACCGACGCTCTGGCGCAGCTGCGAGACCACGGGGAGTCGCTCGCTCCAGCGGCGCTTGTGGGGCGTCTGCGCGGCGAGCGCCTCGGTCTTCGGGGTCGGCAGGTCCCGGTCGATCACGGGTTCGGGCGTGTTGTCGACGGTCATCTCAGTACCTCACCCGCGGGTCGATCATGGCGGCGACGATGTCGACGATGAAGTTCGTGACGGCGACGATCAGGGCGATCATGACGACGATGCCCTGCACGGCCACGAAGTCGCGGGCCTTCAGGTATTCGCTCAGCATGAACCCGATGCCCTTCCACTCGAAGGTCGTCTCGGTGAGGATGGCGCCCGCGAGCAGCAGCGCGATCTGCAGGCCCATGACCGTGATGATCGGGATGAGAGCCGGGCGGAACGCGTGCTTGGTGACGAGGCGGTACTCGCTCACACCGCGGGAGCGTCCGGAGGTGACGTACTGCTGGCCGAGCGTGCCGATCACGTTCGTGCGGATGAGCCGCAGGAAGATGCCGGCGGTCAGCAGGCCGAGCGCGACGGCGGGCAGGATCGCGTGCCACAGCACGTCGAGGATCGCCGAGCCGTTTCCGAGGCGGATCGCGTCGAGCAGGTAGATGCCGGTGGGGGTGCTGACACCGCTCATCAGCAGCTCCGTCTGGGTGCTCGCGCGCCCGGAGACCGGCATCCAGCCGAGCCACACCGAGAAGACGAGCTTCAGCAGCAGGCCGACGAAGAAGATCGGCGTGGCGTAGGCGAGGATCGCCATGATGCGCAGCGACGCGTCCTGCCACTTGTCGCGGCGGTGCGCGGCGACGAGGCCGAGCGGGATCGAGACCGCGAACGCGACGATGAGCGCGTAGATCGCGAGCTCGAGCGTGGCGGATCCGTAGGTCAGCAGCACCGTGGTGACCTTCTGGCCGTCCGTGATGGTGGTGCCGAAGTCGCCGTGCAGGATGTTGCCGAGGTATTCGAAGTACTGGATCAGGACCGGGCGGTCGTAGCCGGCCTCGTGCACGCGCTGCGCGAGCTGGTCGGCGGGAAGGCGGCCGCCGAGGGCCGCGGTGATGGGGTCGCCGGTGACCCGCATCAGGAAGAAGACCAGGGTGATCAGGATGAGGACGGTGGGGATGATCAGCACGAGGCGGATCAGGATGTAGCGCCACAGTCCTCCTCCGGAGGACTTGGGGCGCGTCGCCACGGGATCTGCGGCGAGGACATCAACGGCCATGGAGAACCTTCGTGAGGAGGAGAGGGAATGACGGTCCCCGAGCCCGTCGAAGGGCCCCGGAACGAGGACGGGGCACCGTCGCGAGTGCGGCGGTGCCCCGTCTGAGGGTGCGCTACTTCGTCAGCGGCGCGTAGCGGAACTTGAACGAGGCGTCGAGCGTGGTGCCGTTGACACCCGCGCCCACGACCGCGACCTGCTTGCCCTGCAGCAGCGGCAGGGTGGACAGGTCCTTCGCGACCATGTCCTGCACCTGCGCGAGGTCGGCCATGCGCTTGTCCTTGTCGGTCTCGGTCTGCGACTTCACGATGAGGTCGTTGACCGCGGTGTTGTCGTAGTGGTTGCCGAGGAAGTTCTTCGTGAGGAAGAACGGCGACAGGTAGTTGTCGGCGTCGGAGTAGTCCGGGAACCAGCCGAGCTGGTACGCCGGGTACACGTCGGCCGTGCGGTCCTTCGAGTACTGCGTCCACTCGGTGCTCTGCAGGTTCACGGCGAACAGGCCGCCCTCCTCGAGCTGAGCCTTGATCGCGGCGTACTCGTCACCCGAGGACGGGCCGTAGTGGTCGCCGTTGTACTGCAGGTTCAGGGTGACCGGAGTGGTGACGCCCGCGTCGGCGAGGACCTTCTTCGCCTTGTCGAGCGAGGGACCGCCGTTGCCGTCGCCGTACATCGACTTCAGCGGCTGGGTCGCGCCGGCCATGCCGTCGGCGACGAAGGAGTACAGCGGGCTGTAGGTGTCCTTGTAGACGTCCTTCGCGATCGCCGCGCGGTCGACCAGGTCGGCTGCCGCCTGGCGCACGGCCTGGGACTTGGCCGGGTCGGCCTCGGGAGTGGTGGCGCCGTAGGGCATGGTGTTGAAGTTGAACACGATGTAGCGGATCTCGCCACCGGGGCCCTCGACGAGCTTGACCTTCTTGTTCTTGCTCAGGTCTTCGGTGTCGGTGGCCGACAGGCTGCGGAAGGCCACGTCGATGTCGCCGTTGCCGACCGCGAGCTTCAGGTTCGAGGCGTCCGCGTAGTACTTGACGTTGACCTGGCTGTTGGCGGCCTTGCCGAGCTCGCCCTGGTAGCCCGCGTAGGGCTTGTAGGAGATGAGCTGGTTCTTCTTGTAGTCGGTGATCTCGTACTGACCAGCGAAGGCCTTGCCCTTGACGATGGTGTCGTCATCGGTGACCTTGTCGGCCGAGAAGACCTTCTCGTCCACGATGGGAGCCGCGGGGCTCGACAGGATGAGCGGCCAGATCTGGTCGTTGCCGTTCTTCAGCGTGAAGACGACCGTGGTCGCGTCCGGCGCCTCGGTGCGGTCGAGGTTCCCGAGGAGCGAAGCCGGGCCGTTGGGGTCGTTGATCTTCACCATGCGGTCGAAGGAGAACTTGACGGACGCCGAGGTGAGCGGGTCGCCGTTCGCGAACTTCAGGTCCTTCTTGAGCTTCACCGTGTACTCGGTCGGCGAGGTGAACTCCGCCGACTCGGCGATGTCGGGGGTGACCTCCGCCGTGCCGTACTTGCTGTTCATGAGGAACGGGTAGATCTGGTTCATCACCGCGAACGAACCGTTGTCGTACGATCCGGCCGGGTCGAGGAACGTGACCTTGTCGGTCGTGCCGACGGTGATCGTGCTGCCGGAGGATCCCCCGGTCGAACCCCCGCCGCCCGTGCTGCTCGTCGCGCAGCCCGCGAGAACGAGGGCCGTGGCGCCGAGCGCGCCGATGGCGAGGCCGAGACGGCCTCGAGTGCTGTGGAATGACATATACACCTCTGTATCGGTTCCGTGACCGCGCTTCAACGCGGCCGCAACATCCATGGCCGTCAGGGTTCACGGCGCACGGGACACCCGATTGTAGGCACGGGTCGGCGATTCTCGGGAGTTCCGACGCCGAGACGTGACCTCGACCGCAGATCTTCCTGCGGCGCGATGCTCGCTCATTCACGCCAAAGCGAAGTGCTCCAGCTCGGCCTGATCGAGCATCCGCGAGCGGGTCAGGAACCGCTTGCCGGTCGGCGACTCGACGCTGAAGCCGGATCCGCGACCGGCGACGACATCGATCGTGAGGTGCGTGTACTTCCAGTACTCGAACTGCGACTCCGACATGTAGACCGGCACCGTCTCGTCGAGACCCACCTCGAGATCGCCCAGCAGCACGTCACCGGATCCGGTCAGGAACATCCCCACCGGGTAGCACATGGGCGCCGATCCGTCGCAGCAGCCCCCTGACTGGTGGAACATCAGCGGACCGTGCTGCACGGTGAGCGTGCGCAGCAGCGCCGCCGCCTCCTCCGAGACGTCGACGCGGTGGAACTCGGGCATCGCCCACTCCTCTCGTGTGTGCTCCACCGGTCGTTGAGCGCGTCGAAACGCGGCGCCCTGTCGAGCTCGCCGCGTTTCGGCTCGCCTTCGGCTCGCTCAACGACCGGGGCGGAGACGGATCCGGATCAGAAGAAGCCCATCGGCCCCTCGGCGTACGAGACGAGGAGGTTCTTCGTCTGCTGGTAGTGGTCGAGCATCATCTTGTGGTTCTCGCGGCCCACGCCCGACTGCTTGTACCCGCCGAACGCGGCGTGCGCCGGGTACTGGTGGTAGGTGTTCGTCCAGACGCGGCCCGCTTCGATCGCACGCCCGGCGCGGTACGCCGTGTCTCCACTGCGGCTCCAGACGCCGGCGCCGAGGCCGTAGAGCGTGTCGTTCGCGATCGAGATCGCATCGGCGAAGTCGGAGAAGCTCGTGACCGACAGCACCGGTCCGAAGATCTCCTCCTGGAAGATCCGCATGTCGTTGGTGCCCTCGAACACGGTCGGCGCGACGTAGTAGCCCTCGCTGAGATCGCCGCCCAGGTCCACCCGCTCCCCTCCGGTGAGGAGCTTCGCGCCGCCCTGCTTCCCGATGTCGATGTAGCTGAGGATCTTCTCGAGCTGGTCGTTCGACGCCTGCGCGCCGATCATCGTGGTGAGATCCAGCGGGTTGCCCTGCACGACCTTCTTCACGCGCTCGAGGCCGTCGGCGAGGAAGCCGTCGTAGATCGAGCGCTGGATGAGCGCGCGCGAGGGGCAGGTGCACACCTCGCCCTGGTTCAGCGCGAACATCGTGAAGCCCTCGAGCGCCTTGTCGTAGTACGGGTCGGAGGTCGAGCTCGCGACGTCCTCGAAGAAGACGTTGGGGCTCTTGCCTCCGAGCTCGAGTGTGACCGGGATCAGGTTCTGCGAGGCGTACTGCATGATCAGGCGGCCGGTCGTGGTCTCGCCGGTGAACGCGACCTTGCGGATCCTCTTGTGCTGCGCGAGGGGAGCCCCGGCCTCGATGCCGAAGCCGTTGACGATGTTCACGACGCCCGCGGGGAGCAGGTCGCCGATGATCTCGAACAGGAACAGGATCGATGCCGGGGTCTGCTCGGCCGGCTTGATGACGACGCAGTTGCCCGCGGCGAGCGCCGGAGCGAGCTTCCACGTGGCCATGAGCAGCGGGAAGTTCCACGGGATGATCTGACCGACCACGCCGAGCGGCTCGTGGAAGTGGTAGGCGACGGTGTTCTCGTCGAGCTGGCTGATCCCGCCCTCCTGCGCGCGCAGAACCCCGGCGAAGTAGCGGAAGTGATCGACCGCGAGCGGGATGTCGGCTGCGAGCGTCTCGCGCACGGGCTTGCCGTTCTCCCACGTCTCGGCGATCGCGATCGCCTCGAGGTTCTGCTCGATCCGGTCGGCGATCCTGTTCAGGACGTTGGCGCGCTCGGCGGGACTGGTCTTGCCCCAGCTCGCGAACGCCTTCCAGGCGACGTCGACGGCGCGGTCGATGTCCTCGCTCGTGCCGCGGCCGACCTCGGTGAACGGCTTGCCGTTGACGGGGCTGATGTTCTCGAAGTACTGGCCCTTGACGGGTTCGACGAACTCGCCGCCGATGTAGTGCCCGTAGCGCGGGCGGTAGTTCGCGAGCGCGCCCGGCTGCCCTGGTGCCGCATAGGCGGTCGACACGGTCTCCTCGATGATGGTCATCGCGTCTCCTTCGACGTTCCGCGGCTGCATCGCCGCGCGGGTTGATGTGTGCCTCGACGGTAGGCGCGCGGAGGTTGCACGCCGGTGCGTCACGTTGCAACGGGTTGCAGACGCTGCCCGATGAGGCCGGCGCCCTTCGTCTCGTCGCTGCGCTCCTCGCTCAGGGACCGTTGCCTGGCGCGCTCCCACCGGTCCCTGAGCGAACGAAGCGCCCGGTCCCTGAGCGAGCGAAGCGAGACGAAGGGCGGCCTGGATCCGGGTCAGGCCTGCTCGAGGCGCTCGATCCGGCCGACCAGGCCCGCCCGCTTCGGCGAGCGCGCGGGCAGGAGCTCCAGGCAGAGCCGCAGGACCTCGGCGTCTTCGGATCCCTCGGGGATCTCGGCGTATGACAGCAGCACGTCGATGCTGGCCTCGGTGCGCATCGTCTCCCGCAGTGTCGAGCGCACGGTCTCGCGGTACTCCTCCACGCCGGGGGAGGTCGAGTCCGGCAGCACAGGGCCGCGGTAGGCCGAGAGAGCCACCCGGTGCGCCCCTCGGTCGAGGAGCGACAGCACGTCCTGCGCGTCGGTCTCCAACGGCACGGGCAGCCGATACGGACGCGACTCGGGCACCAGCGCAGGCCAGATCCGCTCCAGAGCCTTCCGCAGGCGCACCATCTCGGGCCGCAGCGTGTCGGCCGAGGAGCCCTCCCCGTAGACCAGCTCGGCGAGGCGTTCGGCGGACAGGCCCTGCCGGTGCACAGCGAGCAGCAGCAGGATCTCCGCGTGCCGTGCGCTGAGCTCGACCACGCGCTCGCCGTCGCCTCCCGAGACCTCGAGCCTGGCTCGATCCCTGCCCAGGACCCGCAGGGCGGCTCGGTCCGGCACGGGGCGTCGACGTGACGCCGGAGCGGCGGGAACCGCGGGCTCGGCCCTGGCCCGCAGCCGCGCCACGAGCAGCTCGGCCTCGACCGCGCGGGCGGTGGCGTCGACGAGCATGCGGGCCTGCGGACTCGCCGCCTCGGATCCGCCGGTCACATCGATCACGCCGAGGATGCGCCGATCCTCCGGATCGAACACGGGTGCGGCGGTGCACGACCAGGGCTGCACCAGGCGGTTGTAGTGCTCGGCCCCGTGGATCTGCACCGAGGCGCCGAGCTCGAGCGCCGTACCGGGAGCGGACGTGCCGACCGCTCGCTCCGACCAGTTCGCGCCCGCGACGAAGCCCATCTCGCCGGACAGGATCCGCTGGTTCAGGTCGCCCTCGACCCACAGCAGGCGGCCTGCGTGGTCGCCGACCGCGACGATGACGCCCGCGTCGTCGGCGGATCCGGGGAGCAGCAGCGCGCGAATGGTGTCCATCGCGCCCGCGAGCGGATGCGCGCGCCGGTAGGCATCGAGGGCGTCCGCCGTGAAGTCGAGCGGAGGGAGCCCTTCGGCGCCGACCCTCTGGCGCCAGGCCCTCTCCCACGACTCTCGCACGAGCGAGCGCACGTTCTGCAGCCGGCCGTCGGCGATGTTGCCTGCGACCAGTTCCTCGTGCGCGCGCTCGATGAGCAGGCGCGACGCCGCGGGCGCAGGCTCGCGGGCGGGCTGCCAGCCAGAGGACACAGGGTCTCCGATCATCGGCGACGGAGTGGGTCCAGTGTACGACCGCGGAGCGACCCTGGGACTGTGGCGCGCTCGGTACTACTGTGTGTCGCGTGGTAGTGTGCGGAGCGACGCAGCCACGGGGACGTGGCGGAGGAGGCGGAATGGATACGACGCAGCTGCTCAAGGGCGTGCTGGATCTCGCGGTGCTCGCCGTCGTGCGCGACGAGGACGGGTACGGCTACGACATCGTGCGCCGCCTCCGCGACGCCGGAATCGGCGATGTCGGCGATGCCTCGGTCTACGGAACCCTGCGCCGCCTCTATTCCGGCGGCGCGCTCTCGAGCTATGTGGTGCCCTCCGACGGCGGACCGCACCGCAAGTACTACGCGATCACGGCGCAGGGCAAGCACATGCTCGACGAGCAGATCGCGACCTGGTCGCACTTCGCCGTGGCCATGTCGGGGCTGCTCGCCCCCCACGTCCCACCCGCGGCCGCCGCTCCGCCCGGACCCGCCGCGGCCGCCGGCGCCGCAGCACCCGCCCTGTTCCATCCCCCCGCCGAACCCACCGGGATCCTCTCCGAAGGAGCGCAGCGATGAACGAAACCACCCTGAGCGCCGCGGAACGGATCCGCGCGTTCGCCGACGCCGTCCGCGCACAGCTCGCAGACCTGCCCGCCGAAGAAGTCGACGACCTCGTCGACGGCCTCGTCGGGGACCTCACGGATCAGGCCGCCGACCACGACGGTGCGATCGATCTGGGCGATCCGGCCGCGTACGCCGAGGAACTGCGCTCCGCGGCCGGCCTGCCCGAGCGAGGTCCGACCCCGGGGACGAAGGCGCCGTGGCACGAACGCCTCGCCGCGGTGGCAGGACGGGCAGCGGGGCGGATCCGGTCCTCGGCGTTCGGCGCCTGGCTGCTGGATCTGCTGATCGCATTGCGCCCCGTGTGGTGGGTGCTGCGCGGCCTGGTACTGGCAGCGCTCATCGCCATTCCGGCCGGCCTCGGCCCGCGAACGATCGCCGGCTTCGGCGGTTTCCTTGCGCAGGTGTTCACCTGGGTTCTCGTGGCGATGATCGTCCTCGTGAGCGTGCAGTGGGGCCGCGGCCGCTGGCTGCCGAGGAACGCACTGCGACACGTGCGCACGGTCGCCAGCATCGTCGCCGTGATGTTCCTGCCCCTGCTCTCCTCCCCCGTGATGTTCGGAGTGTGGAACCAGAACGTCGACCCGTCGAACGCGGGCTACACGCCGCCGCCCGGCCTGCTGCTCGACGGCAATCGGATCGGCAATCTGTTCGTCTACGACAAGGACGGCAACCTCGTCGAGGGGGCTCAGCTGTATACGAACCGGGGCACACCCGTGAACCTGCTCGGCGAAGAGAGCGAGAACATGGACGACGCGATGGGGTGGATCACCGACAACGAAAGCCAGAACACCGTCGTGCCGATGCGCGATGCCCAAGGACGACCCGTCTGGAACGTCTACCCGCTGCCCCTTCGCAGTTTCAAGGACATCCAGGGCGGCAGTCACGGCTCTGTCATCACGCCCCAGCCGCCGTTCCTGCGCGCGCCGGATCGCGCGCTCACCGTCGCGCCCGCGCCCACGCCGGGCTCGACGACGCCGCCCACGCCGACACCGTCGCCACGGCCATCCGACGCCGTGCCGAGCCCGTCGCCGACCCCCACCCCGGCGGGCTGAGCGATGGCCGCGCCACGGATCGTCTCGATCGATCTCACGCACCTCGTGGAAGCCGCACTGCGCGGCGAACACGAGGGCCAGGACGGCGGTGTCCCCCATCACGAGGAGGCCACCGAAGTCCAGTACACGACCGACCGCGTGTCGAACTCAGTCGATTCGGGGGCAAAGGCTGCGACTTCGGCCGCCATCCCCCGAAACGACTGAGTTTCGTACCAGCAACAACCCGGGCGATCGACTCGACGGCATCCCAGAAGCCCCGGATCCGCTCCGTCAGGGCGCGCTGAACCTCAGCCGCGCGCGGCCCACCAGTCGCGCAGGCGCTGCTCGGCGGCCTCGGGGCCGATGAGGCCCTCGTCGAGGCGCAGCTCGAGCAGGAAGCGGTACGCCTCGCCGACCTCGCGGCCCGGGGCGATGCCGAGGATGCGCTGCACGTCGTTGCCGTCGAGCTCGGGACGGATCGCGTCGATCTCCTCCTGCTCGCGCAGGGTCGCGATCCTCGCCTCGATGTCGTCGTAGGCCGCGGCGAGGCGACCGGCCTTGCGCTTGTTGCGCGTGGTGACGTCGGCGCGGGTGAGGATGTGCAGCCGCTCGAGCTGGTCGCCGGCGTCGCGGACGTAGCGGCGGACGGCGGAGTCGGTCCACGCGCCCTCGGCGTAGCCGAAGAAGCGCAGGTGCAGCTCGATGAGCTTCGCCACGGCGTCGGTCGAGTCCTTGTCGAACCGCAGCGCCTGCAGCCTCTTGCGGGCGAGCCGGGATCCCACCACGTCGTGGTGGTGGAAGCTCACGACGCCACCCGGTTCTAGCTTGCGGGTGCGCGGCTTGCCGATGTCGTGCAGCAGCACCGCGAGACGCAGCACCGCATCGGCCGGCTCGTCCGGGTGACGCGCGTGCTCGAGCGCGATCGCCTGCTCGAGCGCGGTCAGGGAGTGCTCGTAGACGTCCTTGTGGTGGTGATGCTCGTCGATCTCGAGCCGAAGCGCGCTCACCTCGGGCAGGAACTCGTCGATGAGCCCGGTCTCGACGAGCACGCGGATCCCGCGCACCGGATCGTCGGACTGCAGCAGCCGGAACAGCTCGGATTGGATGCGCTCCGGGCTCACGATGCTCAGCGTCGACCGCAGGTCCGACATCGCGGCGAGCGTGCGCTCCTCGATGCCGAATCCGAGCTGCGCGCTGAACCGTGCCGCACGGAGCATGCGCAGCGGGTCATCGCCGAAGCTCACCTCCGGGGTGGTCGGGGTGCGCAGGACGCCGACCAGCAGATCCTCCACTCCCCCGGTGGGATCCACGAGCTTCTGCTGCGGGACGAGGAACGCCATGGCGTTGACCGTGAAGTCGCGGCGCACGAGGTCGCCCTCGATGTCATCCCCGAACGAGACGACGGGCTTGCGCGTGACGCCGTCATACGCGTCCGCCCGGTAGGTCGTGATCTCGACCTGCTCGGAGGGACCGTCGGGCGAGGGGACCTTGGCGCCGATCGTGCCGAACTCCCGGCCGATGTCCCACTGCGTGGTCGAGATCGGCGTGACGATGCGGAGGATGTCGTCGGGACGAGCGTTCGTGGTGAAGTCGAGATCGTGCGTGGGGCGGCCGAGCAGCGCGTCGCGCACCGGACCGCCTACCACGGCGAGGTCGAACCCGGCCTCGGCGAACGCCGTCGCCAGGGTCCGCACGACCGGATTCTCGGCGAGGGCGCCCAGGCGCGCGAGGGAATCGGCCATGTTGAGCATGGTTTCCAGGGTACCCGGGCGCGCTCGGCCCGTGCCGTCAGAAGGTCGGGCCGGTCGAGCCGGGAAACGGGGTGCCGCCCACGTCGCGGATCGCCTGCTGCTGGGCCTTGATCTGCCGGATGATCATCGTGCTGAGCACCAGCGATCCGATGAGGGCGAGCGCCACGAGGATCCACACGCCGACGTCGGGATCGACGAGCTTGAGCACATAGACCACGATGACCGCACCGGCCAGCATCGCGCCCTCGATGCAGGCGAACGCCACGAACATGCGGGAGCGCTTGCGGGCGAACTCCTCGGTGATGCGGCGCACCTGCGCCTGGGTCGAGTAGTCGGTCATGTCGGACAGCGTAGGCGACGCCGTGCGGCCGCCTCCTCTGCCAGGCCGCCGCGGCGTCTACGGGGTATCCCGTGGATGGGGCCGCGGGTGTCGCGAAGGATCCGCAGGGAGCCGTTCGCAGCCTGTAGGAACCGTTCGCCCGCTCAGTAGGATCGCGGCATGGTCAGACGCAAGAACTCCCCCGCCTCGGGCGACGGCAGGTCAGGATCGCAGGGCAACGCCGCCGATGCGCCGGAAAGCACACCCGCCGCGGCAGAGAGCAGCACGGACGGTGCCCCTCAGGGCGGTACACGCTCCCGTCGCGACTTCCTCCGGATCGGTGGCCTCACCGCCGCCGGCGCGGTGGTCGGCGGCGGGGCCGGTGCCGCGATCGGATACGGCCTCGGCCAGCGCGAGGGGTTCCAGGAGGCGATGGACGACTACGGAGCCCTTGCGCCCCGCCACGCTCCGGGCTTCGACCACATCGTCGTGCTCATGGGCGAGAACCGTTCCTTCGACAACCTGCTCGGCTATCTCTACACGAAGGACGATCTGCCCGAGGGACAGGAGTTCGACGGCCTGGCGTTCGGGGAGTACTACAACGAGCTCGACGGGCAGCGTTACGACGCGCACGTCTATGAGGGTCCGACCGACACGATCATGACCTGGCCGGATCCGGATCCGGGCGAGATGTATCCGCACGTCAACACGCAGCTGTACAACACGATCGACCCGGCCAGCAATGCCGAGCTCTACAACGGCGGGCTCTCGGCTCCCTACAACGAGCCCGCCGACGGCACGGAGCCGACGATGACCGGCTTCGTCACCGACTACATGGTGAACGTCATGCGCCTCAAGCACGGCAAGTCCCCGACCCAGGACGAGCTGTCGCGCATCATGGGTTCGTTCTCGCCGGAGATGCTGCCGACCGTGTCGACTCTGGCTCGCGAATTCGCCGTGTTCGATCACTGGTTCTGCGCGGTGCCCTCGCAGACCTTCTGCAACCGTTCCTTCTTCAACGCCTCGACCTCGCACGGTCAGGTCACCAACCACGAGGGCGGCGACTACGCCAAGTGGCTGAACGCGCCGAAGTCGCCGACGATCTTCAACCGCCTCGAGGAGTCGGGTCTCAGCTGGAAGATCTACTTCGACGAGGTGCAGATGGTGTCCTTCACCGGCGTCCTGCACGCGCCGGTGCTCGAAGAGTTCTGGCGCACCGAGCATTTCGGCACGATGGACGACTTCTACGCCGATGTCGAGCACGGCGAGCTGCCGGCGTACGCCTTCGTCGAGCCGCGGATGATCTACGACCACAACGACTTCCATCCGCCGTTCGGCAGCCGCCGCGAGACGGATCTGGAGGATGAGGACACGGCGCTGATCAACAGTGCCTATTCCGATGTGCGTGCCGGCGATGACCTGGTGCACGACATCTACGACGCGATCCGCACGAGCAAGTCGCCGAAGGGATCCAACGCGATCAACACGCTGCTGCTGATCACCTTCGACGAGCACGGCGGCACGTACGACCACGTGGCGCCGCCCAAGGCAACCCCGCCCGACAACTCCGGCAAGGGGGAGATGGGCTTCGCGTTCGATCGCCTCGGATGCCGCGTGCCCGCGATCGCCGTGTCCGCCTACACGCGCAGGGGCACGGTCATCAACGACCAGATGCATCACGGATCCGTGATCGCGACCCTCACTCGCCTGCACGGCCTGAAGCCGCTGACTCGTCGAGACGCGACCGCGAACGATCTGTTCCAGGTGATCAACCTGGACAAGCCCCGTCACCCCTCGGATTGGCCGGTCACCCAGTCCCGGTTCCTGCCGCCCAATCCCGAATCGAAGCCGGCTCATCCCGCGCACACGCACGCGAAGAAGCCGCTGACTCCGCCGGCGGAAGGCTTGCTCGGTCTGCTGCTGGCGCGCTACGGCCTGCCCGGCGACGAGCAGCCGCAGACCTTCATGGATGCGTACAACCTGCTGCACAAGCACGGGAAGAACATCTTCGGCCCGCCGGATCAGGAGGGCTGAGCGGAGACGTCGAGGGGGCGGGCATCGTCATGATGCCCGCCCCCTCGACGCATGAGTCCGGGCTCAGACCGGGTCGCCCTGCACCGGTCCCTCGGTGTTCGGCTTCCAGCCCAGTGCCGGCGCCACGTGCTCGGCGAACGCCTGCAGCACGTGCAGGTTGTATTCGGGGCCGAGCTGGTTCGGGATCGTCAGCATGAGGGTGTCGGCCGCCATCACAGCCTCATCCTGCTTCAGCTGCGAGATGAGCACGTCCGGCTCGGCCGCGTAGGTCTTGCCGAACGTGGAGCGGAACCCGTCGATCACGCCGATCTGGTCTCCGTTCTCCTCGCTGCGCAGCCCGAAGTACGCCCGATCCTGATCGCTGATGAGCGGGAACACGCTGCGGCTCACCGACACCCGGGGCCTGCCGGTGTGGCCGGCTTCCTTGTAGGCCGCGCGGAACAGGTCGATCTGCTCGCGCTGCAGCTCGTGGAACGGCTGGCCGGTCGCCTCCGTGACGAGCGTCGAGCTCATCATGTTGAGGCCCTTCCGGCCGGTCTCCTCCGCGGTCGCACGGGAACCGGATCCCCACCAGATGTGATCGCGCAGGCTCGTGGAGCGCGGCTCCACCGAGAGGTAGTGACCCTCCCCGACCATGCGCGGATCGCCGGGTGCGATGCCGGCGCCGTCGATCGCCTCCAGGAACAGGTCGAACTTGTCGCGGGCCAGCACGCTGCCGCGCTCGCGATCCTCCTCGTCGACGTAGCCGAACGCCTCATAGCCGCGCAGCGCGGTCTCGGGTGAGCCACGGCTCACGCCGAGGGCGATCCGTCCGTCGGCGATGAAGTCGAGCGCGGCGGCCTCCTCGGCGAAGTACAGGGGGTTCTCGTAGCGCATATCGATCACGCCCGTGCCGACCTCGATGCGCTTCGTGGTCGCGGCCATCGCCGACAGCAGCGGCATGGGCGAGGCGGCCTGTCGCGCGAAGTGGTGCACGCGCACGTAGGCGCCGTTCACGCCGAGCTCGTCGGCGCCTTGCGCGATCTCGATGGTCTGGTGCAGCATCTCCCCGGCCGTGCGGGTGACGGATCCGGGCACGTTCGCATAGTGCCCGAAGGAGAGGAATCCGAAAGCCTTCATAATTCATTCAAACGCATAAATCCACCCCTGCATTCCCTATTCACCGATCCGCGAGACTCCATCTGGGCGACGAGACTGCGGTTCTGTGGTGCAGTTTCGTCGCCCAGTTGGAGTCTCGCAGTGTCCTTCATCGGTCGGTCGGGATCAGGAAGCCATCCGTCACGAGCACGCGCAGGCGCGGCTCGAGATCGGTCCAGAGGTCGACGAGCGGCACCTCGAAGAGGTCCGCGAGCGCGGCGGCGATCTGCGTGACGCTGAGGTCGCCGTCGCACGCTCCCACGAAACCGGCGAGCGCGGGGTCGACGGAGATCGTGCGCCCGAAGCCCCCGCCCTGGCGCAGCTCGATCACGCTCGGCGCCTCCTGACCGGGCATGTGGTGGCGGGCCTCGGTCACATCGGAGGCGACGAGCAGCACATTCGGGATCCCGTCGGCGAGCGCGTCGTACCCGGCGAGTCCGTCACGGAATGCCCGGCCCACGCTCGTCACGGGCTGCGGAAGCGACTCGAAGCGACGGAGCGGGCTGCCGGCGGCCTCGGCCGCAGGCCTGCGGATCAGTACGTACCCGAACCCGATCTCGGTCACGCCGCGGTCGGCGAAGTCGGCCAGCCACGCGTCCAGGAGCGACTCGAAGGCGGCGTCCCGGGGCGTCGTCCCGCCGTCGCGGATCCACAGCTCCGCGTATCCGAGCGGCGACATCGTCTCGCGCTGCACGACCCAGGCGTCCAGTTCTGGCGCGATCCACGATTCCAGGCGCCGGATCCCCAGCGTCCCGGTCCCTGAGCCTGTCGAAGGGCCGATGGACTCCCAGTTGCCGAGGAGCTGCGCGGATCCCCCCGGCATGAGATGCGCCGGAGCCTGCGTGACGAACGCCTCGACGAGCGCATCACCCACGAGCCCGCCATCGCGGTACTCGTATTCGGGCACGCCGGCGCCGCGCGGCGTGATCACGAACGGCGGGTTCGACACGATGAGCCCGAAGCTCTCCCCGGCGACCGGCTCGAACATGCTGCCCTGACGGAACTCGATGTTGTGGACGCCTGCGAGCATCGCGTTGAGCTCGGCGTAAGCGAGGGCGCGCGCGGAGATGTCCGTGGCGATGACGGTTCCGGCATGCCGCGAGACGAGCAGCGCCTGTATTCCGCAGCCCGTGCCGAGATCCAGCGCCCGTTCGACCTCGACCGGCATCACGAGCGACGCGAGGGTGCGGGAGGCGCCGCCGACGCCGAGCACGTGGTCGGGCGGCAGAGCGCCGCCCCCGTCCATGTGGTGCAGGGCGAGCTCGTCGAGGTCGCTCGCGATCCACCACTCCCCAACGCCGTCGGCGTCGACGAACGACTGCGGCCGGATCAGGGCGGCCGGCACCACGCGCCCGTCCTCGCGATAGCCGAGTCCCAGGGTCTCGAGCCCATCGAGGCCCGTACGTGCGAGCGCCGCCGCGACGTCGGCCTCGGGCTGCGGCATGCCCAGCACGAACAGGCGCCCGAGCGCGGCCAGCGCATCGGTGCGGCCCTCGATCGCGCGCAGCAGCGGCGAGCGGATGCCGCGGGCGAGGGCGTCGTCGGCCTCCGCGCCCCACGCGGCCCGCAACGGCTCCGAGCGCAGGTCGGCGGCGTCGAGGTCGGCGGCGAGCGCCGCGCACAGCACGGAATCGGGACGGGGCAGCAGATGTCGGACCACGGCGTCAGCCTACGCGCGACGCCGCGCGCGTACCCGCTGACGGGACGGGGGTGCCGGATACCCTGCCCGCCTCCAGGGATCGGCGCGGCGCGCCGCCTAGAATCTCAGGGTCAGCACTCCCCGCGCCCCGCGCGCCCGACGGATCCCCGATGACTTCCACTCAGAACGAACCTGCCCCCCTGCGACAGCGCCTGCGCCGTGCCGCCGGGGCCCTCCTCGTCGCGCTGAGTCTGGGGCTCCCCCTGGCCGCGGCATCGCCCGCGGCGGGTGAGGAGACGCCCACGCCGAGTCCGACGCAGACACCGCAGCACGCGGGCGTGCAGCTCTCCCTACAGCCGGACGGGAACGGAAGCTATGCATCCGGGGCGCCACTGACAGCGACGCTCACCCTCCGCAACGACGCCACGACCGGCCTCGGAGCAGGCATCGTGCACCTCGAGCTCGGACGTTCTCCGCTCGGCGATCGGGGGGCCGTGGGCGCCTGGCTGGACGGATCCGGCGCCGCCCCCGCTTTGAGCCCGATCGGCGACGTGAACACCACCGTGCTGGACGCGGAAGGAAACTCCCGCACCCAGGTCGTGGTCCCGGCGACGGACGTCGGTGCGCTCGCCCCCGGCGTCTACCCGTTGCAGGCACGGTTCGAGGCCACTCCGGCGTCGGCGGATGTTCCCGCGCCGGCTCCCGCGCGCAGCGCCCTCGTGGTCGCTCAGGGGGCGACGGCGACGGTCATCACGGTCGTCCCCATCACCGCGGCCCCGTCCGGGAGCCTGCTGAGCGCCGCCGAGCTCACCGCCCTCACCGCGCCCGCCGGCGCACTCACCGCGCAGCTGAACGGCGTGGCCGGCACTCCGGCTGTGCTCGCCGTCGACCCTTCCATCCCGGCAGCGATCCGGGTGCTCGGCGCGGGCGCACCGGCAACGGCGACAGCATGGCTGGCGCGGCTCGAGGCCCTGCCCAACGAGCGTTTCGCGCTGCAGTTCGGCGATGCGGATACCACGGCCCAGGCGGCGGCCGGAATGACGGTCCCGCTCACGGTCGACGACTTCGACCCCTTCCTCAACCCGACGGGCAAGACTCCGACGACGCCCGCCCCGACCCCGACCCCGACACCGACGTCGACCGCGGCGCCGGGGCAGGGCCCGGTGTCGTCCGGTGCGATCGCCGGCGCCCGCACCGACATCCTGTGGCCACGCGGTCAGGTGACTGCGGCTCAGGTCGCGACGATGTCGCACTACGGTGCATTGGGGGCCGGCACCGTGCCGATCCTCCCGTCGACATCCTTCACCGCGGGAGCGAAGGATGCGCCCGTGGCCTCCCGCGGCACCGTGGGCGGGACACCGGTACTCGTCAGCGACGAGGCCGTTTCGGAGGCACTGAGTTCCGCCGCAGAGCAGTCGGACGCGACGGCGCGCGGCGGGGCGCTGACCGAGGCGAACGCGATGCTGTGGTTCGACGCCCCGGGTTCGACGGTGCTCGCGGGGCTCTCCCGTGCCGACGCACGGTCGGAGGAGGGGCTGTCCAGCGCCGCCACCGCGTTCAGCGGCGGACAGGACGGCCGGCTCGACCGCGTGCTTTCCACCGCCCCCGCGGACCTGACCGTATCAACGGAATCGGCCGAAGACCGGGCCGCCGCCGTGTCCGCACTGAACGAGGACGCCGACCACCTGGCCCAGTTCGCCACGATCCTGGATCGCCCCGCCGACCTCACCGTGCGCGAGCGCATCTCGATCATGCGCCTGCTCGGCGTCGGCGTGCACACGACGCCCGACGACTTCGCCGCTGCTCTCGACACCCATCGCAAGGCGACGCGGACCACCATGGCCGCGGTCGGGATCCAGCCATCGAACCCGATCCTGATCAGCCCGAAAGTGGACGTGCCGGTATGGGTGCGCAACGACCTGCCGTATCCGGTCCGCGTCACGCTCAACGTGTCCTCCAGCGACAGCCGCATCGATGTGCCCGCCACCACCAAGGTCGAGGCTCAGCCCTCCAGCACCTCGCGGGTACGACTCCCCCTCGAATCGCATGTGGCGAACACCGAGCTCACGCTCACCATGACCCTGACGAGCCCGACCGGCGTCGCGATCGGGCCGGCGCAGTCGGCACGGCTCACGATCCGTGCGGAGTGGGAGACCATCGGCCTGATCGTCTTCGGCAGCCTCGGCGTCCTCCTCATCGGCGCCGGGATCGTCCGCACGATCCGCCGCCGCAAGGCCGCTGCCGCCAAGCATGCCGCAGAAGGCATGGAGGGATCCGCCGAGGCTGAGGAGGAGCCGGGGAGCTCCCGGGACGAGGCCTCGGATCCCGTGGATGAGACGCAGACCCAGACCCTCGCAGAGGGAAATGCCGGATCCAGTCCGGCGGACAGGGAGACCGATGAGTAGCCTCGGCCGGGCGAGCGCACTGCTCGCAGCGGGCACGATGGTGTCCCGCATCACGGGGCTGCTGCGCACGATCGTGCTGGTCCAGGTGATCGGTGCCGTCGGCACGGCGTCGGATGCTTTCAGCCTCGCGAACCAGCTGCCCAACGACGTCTTCTCTCTGATCTCCGTCGGCGTGCTCACGGCCGTCCTCGTTCCGCAGATCGTCCAGGCGACCACTCATCGCGACGGCGGCAGCGCCTTCATCTCCAAGATCTTCACGGCGGGAACCGTGGTTCTCCTCGTGACCACCGCGCTGGCGATGCTGGCTGCGCCGTGGCTGGTCGGCCTCATCGCGAGCGGGAGGCCCGCGGCGCAGGTAGAGCTCGCGATCGCGTTCGCGTATTGGTGTCTGCCGCAGATCTTCTTCTACGGGCTGTATGCGCTCATCGGCGAGACCTTGAACGCGCGAAGGATCTTCGGCCCGTTCACCTGGGCCCCTGTGCTGAACAACATCGTTTCGATCGCCGGCTTCGTGGTGATCGGACTGATGTTCGGCGCCCCGCTGCGCAACGTCGATGACTGGACGCCGGATCGGATCGCGTGGCTTGGCGGAATCGCCACGCTCGGTATCGCGGTGCAGGCGATCATCCTGCTCGTGTTCTGGCCGAAGACCGGACTCTCACTGCGGCCGGATTTCCGTTGGCGCGGCGTGGGGCTGGGCAATGTCGTCAAGCTCGCCGGGTGGACCATGCTCATGGCGCTGTCCAGCCTGGCTGCCGGCTTCTACCAGCACCGCATCGCGATCGACGCTTCGGGTCACGATCCGTCGATCACGGTCATGAACAACGCCTGGCTGATCTTCATGCTCCCGTACTCGGTGATCGTCATGTCGATCGGCACCCCCTACTTCACCCAGCTCAGCGAGCATGCGCATGCAGGTCAGGACGCGGAAGTCCGCACGGACATCGGCCGCAGCATCCGCACCGTGGGATTCTTCCTGACGGGCGCCCTGGCGGCGGTGCTCGCGGCGGCGATCCCCGCCTCCCGGATCTTCACCGACAACGCCACGGAGGCACGTGCGGCGGCACTCGTGCTCGTCGCCTACCTGGTGGCGCTCCTCCCTCTCGCAGTGCTGTTCATCATCCAGCGCACGTTCTACGCCTACGGCGACACCCGCACGCCCTTCTTCTTCACGATCTTCCAATGCGTCCTCATCGTCGCGACCGCGTTCGGAGCGAAGTTGCTGCACGACGGTGGCGTGGTGCCGCTGTCCGGGCTGGCTGCGACCATCGCGCTGGGCCAGTCGCTGTCCAGCATCGCGCAGACGATCGTCGCCACGACCCTGCTGCACCGGCGCCTGGGCGGTCTCGGAACCGCGAGCTGGCTCCTTGCGCTCGGACGCTTCATCCTCGCCGCCGCGCCCGCCGCGGCGGCGGGCTGGGGCGTGTTCCTGCTGCTCGGCGGAACCGATGGCTGGACCACGGCCAACTTGTTCGCTGGTGCCGTGGGCTGCCTGATCATCGCCGCAGTCGTCCTCGTCGTCTACATCGCCCTGCTCGCCCTGCTGCGCGCTCCGGAGCTCGACGCCCTGAAGGGCCTCGGGCGGCGCTTCGCGCCGTCCCGATGAGCGCCACTGTCCGCACGCCGTCATGACGCGCTCCTACCCCGACACGATCGCCGCGCCCGTCACGCGCGAGCTGGTCGTGAAGAAGTCTCGCTTCATCGCCCACCTGGTCCCTGTCCGTTCTGTGGCCGAGGCGGACGAGGTCATCGCCTCCGTCCGCCGGCAGTACTGGGACGCGCGCCACAACTGCACCGCGATGGTGACCGGCGTGACAGGCGACCAGGCGCGCTCCTCCGATGACGGCGAACCCTCCGGCACGGCAGGGATCCCGATGCTCGAGGTGCTGCGACGCCGCGGCCTCACCGACGTGGTCGCCGTCGTCACCCGGTACTTCGGCGGCGTGAAGCTCGGTGCAGGCGGGTTGATCCGGGCCTACTCGACAGCAGTCTCCGACGCTCTGGACGATGCTGCGCTGCTGCATCGTCGTGAGCTCCTCGAGGCGCGCGTCGACGTGCCGCACGCGGACGCCGGGCGGATCGACAACGGTCTCCGGGACTGGGCCCATGCACATGGAGCCTCGTTCGGCGAGGTCGTGTACGGATCCTCGGCGTCGTTCACACTCTGGGTCCCGCCTTCCGACCGCACCCTGCTCGTCGACGACCTCGCCGCCTGGTCGGCGGGATCCCTCTCCCCCGTCTTCGGCGAAACCCGCGTCGTCGACGTCACCGCCTGATTCCTGCAAGCACCGTGCCCAGCTCCGCGGAATGCCGCGCCGGTACCATGTGTTGAAGCGTGCGACAGCAAGGAGAGGCAATGCGACAGGTCATCATCATCGGTTCGGGACCTGCGGGATTCACCGCGGCGATCTACGCGGCTCGCGCGAACCTGAATCCGGTTCTCGTGGCGAGCTCGGTCGAGGTCGGAGGCGAGCTGATGAAGACCACCGAGGTCGAGAACTTCCCCGGCTTCCCCGAGGGTATTCAGGGCCCCGACCTGATGGCCAAGATGCAGGAGCAGGCCGAGAAGTTCGGCACCGAGGTCCTCTACGACGACGTCACCGAGCTCGAGCTCGACGGCGAGATCAAGAAGGTCACGCTCGGCAGCGGCACCGTCCTCGAGGCGGCATCCGTGATCTACGCGACCGGATCCGCCTACCGCACGCTGGGCATCCCGGGCGAGGAGCGCCTCTCCGGCCACGGCGTCTCGTGGTGCGCGACCTGCGACGGCTTCTTCTTCCGCGAGCGCACGATCGCCGTCGTCGGCGGCGGGGACTCGGCCATGGAGGAGGCGACCTTCCTCACCAAGTTCGCCTCGAAGGTCTACATCATCCACCGCAAGGACTCGCTCCGCGCCTCGAAGATCATGCAGGAGCGTGCCTTCGCGAACGACAAGATCGAGTTCATCTGGAACAGTGCGGTCGAGGAGGTCCTCGGCGACGACGCGACCACCGGCGTGCGTCTGCGCAACACGGTCGACGGCACCATCACCGACCTCCCGGTCGACGGACTGTTCATCGCGATCGGCAACGACCCGCGCACCCACCTCGTGCACGGCAAGCTCGACCTGACCGCCGAGGGAACGATCTGGGTCGATGGGCGCACCTCGCGCACTTCCGTCCCCGGCGTATTCGCGGCCGGTGACGTGATCGACCCGACCTACCGCCAGGCGATCACCGCAGCCGGATCCGGCACCGTCGCAGCCCTCGACGTGGAGCACTTCCTCGCCGCTCTCTCGGACGGAAGGTCCGCCGAGACGGTTCTCGTCTAGGCCACGGGAACACTTCAGCCCCTCTCGCTGTTGACGCCTCTGAGCGTCTCACGCTTTCACAAAGGAGAATCATGACTGCCAAGGCAACCAGCCAGGCGACCTGGGAGCAGGACGTGCTTCAGGCCGATGGCCCCATTCTGGTCGACTTCTGGGCCGAGTGGTGCGGTCCCTGTCGCATGGTCGCGCCCGTCCTGGACCAGATCCAGTCCGAGAACGGCGACAAGATCACCATCCTCAAGCTCAACGTGGACGAGAACCCCGATCTCGCCATGAAGTACCAGATCACGTCGATCCCGGCGATGAAGGTCTTCCAGGGCGGCGAGGTCAAGACCACGATCATCGGCGCCAAGCCGAAGTTCGCCCTCGAGCAGGATCTGGCCGCGTTCCTCGGCTGATCCCGCCCGATCGCTTCGAAGCCCGCTCTCCTCCGGAGGGCGGGCTTCGTCGTTCGCGTGATGTTTCACGTGAAACACGCCACTCCCCTGCCGTTAGCCCTGACATGTCTCCAGACCAGGGCCTGATGGTTTCACGTGAAACGGCCGGTGTGGCGAACACCATGGCAGCCTGCCTCGCGCGAGCGACGGGGACCAGCCCATCCGACGGCGGACATCTCCCTATGATCGCGGTCACCCCCTCGCGCCACGCTGAGACTCCGCCTCAGGCGCGAGGGAGGGGCAGGATGTTCGGTTCGAAGAGAAGGCTCGCCGAGCTGATCGAGCGGCTCAGGCCGGATCTGGGTACGGAATCGCTCGGCGTCGGACCGGACTTCCCCGGCGTTCACGTCAGGGCGCCACCGGGGATTCTGCGATGTTTCACGTGAAACGTCGCTGAACCGAGTCCGTCAGGGACGGGCGTCGTCTGCGAGCAGATCCCACCGACGGTACTTCGGCCCGTCGCCGAGCAGGCCCCAGACGATCGGGGTGAGTTCCGGGTAGTCGAGGGCGATCCGACGGAGCACGTCGAAGTTGCCGGCCTCGTCCGGGCGGACACCACCGCTCTCGACGATCTCATCGGCGCGCAACAGGAAGACGACCAGCTCATCGACGCTGGGCAGCTCCTCCATGAAGGCCCACGGGTCCTCTCCCCCGAGCAGCCGCTCCTGGACGAGGACAGCCAACTCATCCGCCGCTTCGGCGCGCAGCACTTCGAGGCTGGCACGACGGGTCGGAGATTCAGTCACCCCCCAAGCCTACGCGGATCGGGATGAACGAAGGCCCGGAGGATCCGCTCGCGCAGATCATCACCGGGCCTCCGAAGCGGGCGAGGGATGCAGGGCGGTCCCTTAGGAACCGAATCCTTCTTCGCCGATCTCGGAAAGGATGCGATTCAGGTCCTGGATCGATGCGAACTCGATCTTGACCTGGCCTTTCCTTGCTCCCAGAGCGATCTGGACACGAGTGTTCAGGCGATCGCCGAGCTTCCCTGCGACGTCATCCAGATAGGCACGGCGTGCGCCGGCCTGCGGCTTGACCGACCTCGCGACAGTGCCCGCGGCAGCGATCGTCTTCGCGGCCTCCTCGGTGGCGCGCACCGAGAGATCCTCATTCACGACCTTGTCCGCCAGCCGCTGCATGAGGTCGGCATCATCCAGGGACAGGATCGCCCTCGCGTGCCCGGCCGACAGCACGCCGGCGGCGACGCGCTGCTGCACGGGAACCGGCAGGCGCAGCAGGCGGATCGTGTTGCTCACCTGCGGTCGCGAACGGCCGATGCGCTGCGCAAGGGCCTCCTGCGTGATGCCGAAGTCCTCGAGCAGCTGCTGGTAGGCGGATGCCTCCTCCAAGGGGTTCAGCTGCGAACGGTGCAGGTTCTCGAGCAGCGCGTCGCGCAGTAGATCCTCGTCCGCCGTCTCGCGCAGGATCGCGGGAATGGACTCCAGCCCGGCCTCGCGCGCCGCACGGGTGCGCCGCTCCCCCATGATGAGCTCGTACTTGCCGTCTTCGTTCTGACGCACCACGACGGGCTGCAGCACACCGAACTCCCGCACGCTGTGCACGAGCTCCGCGAGGTCTCCCTCATGGAAGTGCGTACGCGGCTGGCGCGGGTTCGGCACGATATCGTGCGGATCCACGCGGATCAAACGAGCACCGGGCACCGCGATGAGGTCCTCTTCCGGCTCCGACACCGTGACTGCCGCGGCGGAATCCGGCGCCGCCTCGATGCGTGCGCCCGGGAAGAACACGTCGACAGGACGCTCCGTGGCATCCGAGGTGGGGATGAGTGCGCCGATCCCCCGGCCGAGTCCTGTGCGTTTGGCCATCAGTGCCCCTTCTCGTTTTCGGTCGCCCGACGGGCGATCTCCACTGCTGCTTCCCGGTAGGCGACCGCACCCACCGACTGTCCGTCGTAGGCGATCACCGTCTGACCGAAACTCGGGGCCTCGGAGACGCGCACCGAGCGCGGGATCACGGTGTCCAGGACCTCGTCAGGGAAATGACCGCGCACCTCCTCCGCGACCTGCTGGGCGAGACGCGTGCGTCCATCGAACATCGTCAGAAGAATCGTCGACATGGTGAGCTCCGGATTCAGATGCTTCTGGATCATCCGGATGTTGCCGAGCAGCTGGCTCAGGCCCTCCAATGCGTAGTACTCGCACTGAATCGGGATCATGACCTCGGTCGCCGCCGTGAACGCGTTGATCGTGAGCAAGCCCAGCGAAGGCGGGCAGTCGATGATCACGACGTCGGCGGGGTGCGCAGCCAGGTAGTCGTTGAGTGCAGTACGCAGACGATGCTCTCTCGCGACCTGGGACACAAGCTCGATCTCCGCGCCAGCAAGATGGATCGTGCTCGGGGCGCACAGCAGATTCGGCGATTCCGGGCTCTCCTGCACGACATCCGCAAGGGGGACATCGCTGATCAGGACGTCGTAGATGCTCTGCAGGTCCGCCGTGTGCGGCACCCCTAGTGCTGTCGAGGCGTTCCCCTGCGGATCCAGGTCGATCACGAGGACCTTCGCGCCGAGATCGGCCATCGCCGCAGCGATGTTCACCGCGGTCGTCGTCTTGCCGACGCCGCCCTTCTGATTCGAGATCGTGAAGACGCGCGTCGGTCCATCGAAACGAACCGTGACGGAATCCAGTGCCCTGCGGCGAGCGGTCAGATCCGCGAGTTCTCGCGCCAGGGGGGTGTCCACGCCGTATCCAGCAGTCGAGGTGCTTGAGGACTGTTTCACGTGAAACATCCACTCCTTTCGACGATCTCCGACGCGGAAACGACGGAGTCTCCACTCTAACTTGTGCGGCCGACAATCCCCTCCCGTGTCCACGAATCGGGGTGATGTTTCACGTGAAACATGGGTGAGGGAAGGGCTTCGACCCCATGAGTCCGTCGTCCTTGTTTCGCGGCTCGTTGAGTACCCGGGCGCAGGGGTGTGCGGGTGACGAATGATCGGGTTCCTTCCCGCTGCGCGGGCCCCTCCCGATATTCGCCACCCGCACACCCCTGCGCCCTCCCCTGCCGGGGACAGTTGCCTTGTAGGAGGGGGCCACAGTACATGGATGGGGAGTCGGCAGAGAGAAGACATGTTTCACGTGAAACGGCCGCCACCGATGGGGCACGTAAGTCATGTGTACCTCTGAAGGCGCACCCCTACCGAAGCGAACACGGCCCGAATGCGTGCGCTTCTGGCTCACACGGACGTTTCACGTGAAACGCGGTGGCGTTGGGTACCCCCGCGCGCAACGCGGACAGCCATCCGTCTGTGAGGAAGGGCGGAGGGATGTGACGTCGACGAATATCGGGAGGGGCCCGCGCAGCGGGAGGGAACCCGCCCATTCGTCGACGTCACATCCCGCAGCCCGGGCGTGACCTGTCGATCCTGCCGCCACGAAGCCCGAACGATGAAGGGGACAGTTGGCGGCCGGGACTCAGCCGCGGACGGTAGCGCGCAGCACCCGCGTCGTCTCCGCGAGCACGCCCTCACCGAGGACTTCGACCCGCACGTCGCTCAACAGGAACTTGCGGATCTGCTTCTGCGCCGCGGTGATCTCATTCACAGCGTTGATGCCCTTGAGCAGCGCGAGCTCTCCCCCGTTGCGGGCGAGGGGTGCGGTCCACGGGAGAAGTGTGCGCAGCGCGCTCACAGCTCGGGCGGTGACCATATCAAAAGTCCCGGTGAGGCCCACTTCTTCCGCGCGTCCGCGCACGACGGACACGTTCGAGAGACCCAGTGCCGTGACCTGCTCGTCGAGCCAGGTGACACGGCGCTCCATCGGCTCGATGAGCGTGAACTGCACATCGGGTCGTGCGATCGCGAGCACGATACCGGGCAGCCCCGCACCGGATCCGACATCCGCAACAGTGCCATGGAACAGCGGTGCCGCGATCGCACTGTTGAGGACATGTCGTGTCCACAGTCGTGGCACCTCGAGCGGGCCGATCAGGCCCCGCTCCTCCCCCTGCTCGGCCAGCGCGGCAGTGAAGGCACGCGCGAGCTCGATCCGATCGCCGAACAGCGTCGACGCGACAGCCGGCTCCTGCTCGAGCTCGGACGACATCGATTCAGACATGTTTCACGTGGAACGTCAGTGCCGGCGGATGACCGTGTGCCGAGTCAGGCCGTCACCGTAGGACTCGGAGATGAGACCGCGCTCCGCCACGATGTCATGGACGAGCTTCCGCTCGTAGCTGGACATCGAGGGCAGGGACGCCTGCGACGCACCCTCGTCGAGCTTCGCGACAGCCGAATCGACCAGGCGCTCGAGCTGCGAGCGACGGGCGTCACGGGATCCGGCCACATCCAGGATCACGCGGGAGAAGGATCCCGTGCTGCTCTGCACCGCGAGGCGGGTGAGCTCCTGCAGTGCCTGCACCGTCTCGGGAGCGGACAGCAGGCGGAGACCGTCGCCCTCTGCCTCGACTGAGACGTATGCCCGCCCCTGCTTGACGTCCAGGGTCAGATCACCGTCGATGTCAGCGATGTCCAGCAGACCCTCGATGAAGTCCGCGGCGACATCGCCCTCATTCTCGAGATCGGACACGGTCGGCTCGGCGACATCCTGCTCGGTCATGCCTTGTCTCCGTTCGGGGTCTTGTCCTGGTCACGCTTCGCGCGCTTGGCGCTCTTCGGCTGCTGTCGCTTGGGCTGCTGCGCCCGCAGACGCTCTGCGTCCTCGAGCATCTTCTGCTGCTCGGCCTCATAGGTCGCCATGGGCACGACCTTGCCCTCGGAGTTGATCGCCTTGCCCTTGCGGGCGAGCCGCTCCTCCCGCGCCTTGGCGGCATCGGATCCGGGTGTCGGCATCTCCCGCAGCACGAGGAACTGCTGTCCCATGGTCCACAGGTTGCTGATGAACCAGTAGATGACCACGCCGAGGGGGAAGAACAGACCGGAGAAGATGAAGCCCAGGGGAAGGATGTAGAGCATGATCTTCTGCATCTGATACGCCTGGCCGGTCTTGGCCTCGGGCGACAGGTTCTTCGAGATGATCTGCAGCTGCGTGAAGAACTGGGATCCGATCATGAGGATGACCAGCACGACGAGGATCGCGACGGTGGTCTCCCAGCCCGCCGGCCGCTGCTGCACGGCGTCGGTGAGGCTCGTGTGCAGCGGAGCGACACCGAAGAGAGTCGCGTCGTAGAACTGCTTGGTCAGCTGCTTCGTCAGCAGCCAGACGCCGCCTTCACCCGCCAGGGCGTGCTTCTTCACATCGCTCAGCGTGTAGAACATGCCGAGCAGGAAGGGCATCTGCACCAGAAGCGGAAGACAGCTCGACATCGGCGTCGTGCCGTGCTTCTTGTACAGCGCCATGGTCTCGCGACTCATCGCCTCACGGCTCAGCTGATCGCGCTTGCCCTTGTACTTCTCCTGAACTTTCTTCAGTTCAGGAGCGATTTCCATCATCTTGCGCTGGCTCTTGATCTGCCGCACGAAGAGCGGGAAGACCGCGGCGCGGATCACCAGCACGAGACCGACGATGGACAGCACCCAGGTGAGGCCGGCGGCGCCCGGCATGCCGATCGTGGTGAACAGCCAGTGCCAGGCGACGAGGATCGCCTCGACCAGCGCCTTGAACGGCCACATGACGATGCCGAGCAGATCGAAGCCGCCGCTCGAGGCAGCGGGCGTCGTTGACGCGGCAAACAGGAGGTCGGAACCCACTGATCAGTCCTTTCGGGAGGGTACGACGAATCCTCGTGGCGTGAGGGCGTGTCGGAAGTCGGAATGCGGTGGCACGTCGTCCACGCCGCCGTGGCTCCAGGGATTGCAGCGCAGGATCCGCCACGCCGAGAGACCTGCGCCCTTCACCGCGCCGTGCTGCTGCACCGCACCTACAGCGTAGGCGGAACACGATGGGTAGTACGCACAGACATCGCCATAGAGCGGCGACACCACCGCGCGATAGGCGGTGAGGAACCCCAGCGCGAGGTTGCGGGGCACCAGCGGAACCGCCCGCAGCGCGTCGGCGGCGTGCAGATGCGCCGTTCCCCGTGAGTACGCAGGAAGAGCACTCATCGCACACCTCGTTCGACGGCCCGTCCGAGATCCGAGAGTAAATCGACGAAAGGCGCCTCTGCCGCAGAGGGCAGGGCGCGGATGACGATGTCGACGCCGTCGGGCAGTGGGAGCTGACGGGCGCACGCGTCCTTCAGGCGTCGCCGGACGGTGTTCCGGGTCACTGCGTTTCCCACCTGCTTGCTCACAATGAAGCCGAAGCGCACGGGGCGCTGCTCACCGGTGTCGAGCACCGAGACGACCAACCGCGGCCCGCCGTATCGCCGCCCGCGCCGAACCACCGTGCGGTAGTCGGACCCGCGGACGAGGCGATGCGGGCGGGCGAGCACGGGTTACGCCGAGAGCTCGACACGGCCCTTCGTGCGACGGGCCGAGAGGATGGCGCGGCCGGCGCGGGTGCGCATGCGGGCACGGAAACCGTGCTTCTTGGCGCGACGACGGTTGTTGGGCTGGAAAGTGCGCTTGCTCATGATTTCTCCGGAGAAGGGAAGCTGTCACCGGGATCGATGCGGCCGGAGACGGTGGACAAAGACTGCCGAAATGGCATAAGTCAACCGATTAAGGCTACGACGTAGACCCCGACATCGCAAACCGAGGGGGAGAAAGGATCATTATCCACACCTGTGGAGGGATCCTTCAACAGGGACACGCCGTCCGTCGTCCCCAGTCGCAGGTTGCCCTCGCGGCCCCGGCTGACTACCGTTGCACGAGCAGTTATCCACAGGCAGCGTGTCCAGGTCCGCCCGCTGTGCCGAGTCGCCGGGGGAACCATGTCCGCAGCCGCAGAGTCCGAGGTCCCCATCTGGGACGAAATTCTCGTGGAGCTCGCCCGTGACGAACGCGTCACCGCACCTCTGCAGGGGTTCCTCAATCTGGCCGTACCCGCGGGCGTGATGACGGCCACTCTCTACCTCGAGGTGCCGAACGATCTCACCGCGGGGCAGATCAACAAGCGCCTTCGCCTGCCGATCATGGAAGCACTCGCCCGGATCGGCGACGAGGTCACCTCCTTCCGCGTCACCGTCAACCACGACATGGTCGAGCAGCAGACCCTCCCGATCCCGGTCGCCGACTTCGTGTCCGGCAGGCAAGAGCCGGCCCGCGTCGACTCCCCCATCGAGCAGCAGCCGACACCGACCCGCCATGAGTCGCGGTTGAACCCGAAGTACGTCTTCGACAACTTCGTCATCGGACAGTCCAACCGCTTCGCACATGCCGCGGCGGTCGCCGTGGCCGAAGCACCCGCCAAGGCCTACAACCCGCTGTTCATCTACGGAGGACCGGGGCTCGGCAAGACCCACCTGCTGCACGCGATCGGCGACTACGCGCAGTCCCTGTACGCCGGGGTCAAGGTGCGGTACGTGTCCAGCGAGGAGTTCACGAACGACTTCATCAACTCGATCGCGAACAACCGCGGATCCGCCTTCCAGGCGCGCTACCGCGAGGTCGACATCCTGATGATCGACGACATCCAGTTCCTGCAGGGCCGTGCGGAGACCCAGGAGGCGTTCTTCCACACCTTCAACCAGCTGCACGACCACAACAAGCAGGTCGTGATCACGAGCGACCTGCCGCCGAAGCACCTCACCGGCTTCGAGGAGCGGATGCGCAGCCGGTTCGAGTGGGGCCTCATCACCGATGTGCAGGCGCCCGACCTCGAGACGCGGATCGCGATCCTCCGCAAGAAGGCGCAGAGCGAGCAGCTGCATGTGCCGGACGACGTGCTCGAGTACATCGCGACGAAGGTCTCGTCCAACATCCGCGAGCTCGAGGGCGCGCTGATCCGCGCCACGGCGTTCGCGAACCTCAACCGCTCCGCCCTCGACATCGCCACCGCGCAGACCGCGCTGCGCGACATCGTCGACCAGGACGAGGACAGCATCGTCTCGCCGACCGACATCATTACGACGACGGCGAACTACTTCAAGCTCTCCGAGGACGACCTGTACGGATCCAGCCGGTCGCAGCAGATCGCGACCGCGCGGCAGATCGCCATGTACCTCTGCCGCGAGAGGACCAACCTCTCCCTCCCGAAGATCGGCCAGCTCTTCGGCAATCGCGACCACACCACCGTGATGTACGCGTACAAGAAGATCAGCGAGCTCATGAAGGAGCGTCGCGCCATCTTCAACCAGGTGACCGAGATCACCGCCCAGCTCAGCCGTCGCTGAGACTCCCTCTTCGCCCAGCCCTCTCCCTCCGGCCCCAGGACGGCCGGAGAGGTCCGTTCGGCGTCCCCGCCGCGAATTCCGGCATCCGCCTCGCCCGGAAGTCCACATGTGGATAACTTGGGGATATCTCGGGATCAGGACGGCGTGGGATCCCCATCCGGAACCACGATCTGTGGATAACTCGGGGAATCCGATCCGGGCACGACCCCTCGAGACCCCACTGTTTCCGCAGGGTCTCCACAACTCACATGTTTGTAGTTCCCTAGAGCCGCAAAGCATCCCCAGAGTTATCCACAGTATCCACAGGCGTTAACACCGTTAAGAACTCCTTTCGAATCTCCGTCCATCGATCACCACCCGGTGCCCGGCTGGGGATGGATCCGGATCCGGAGCACTTCGACCTGGACCTGACGCCGCGGGGCATTAGCATGGGATCCCCTGGTGTGTTCCAGGGGGCGGAGAAACGTGTCATCCTCCGCATTCAGTAGACGGAGGGGCGCCGGTGAGGTTCCAGGTCAATCGCGATGTCTTCAGCGAAGCTGTGTCCTTCGTCGTCAAGCTGCTGCCTCAGCGCAACCCGCAGCCGATCCTGGCCGGAGTGCTGATCGAAGCCGGTGACGAGGGGCTCACCCTCTCGGCCTTCGACTACGAGGCGTCTGCACGGACCACGATCGAGGCCACCGTCGACGAGCCGGGCACGATCCTCGTGCACGGCCGTCTTCTCTCCGACATCGCCAGCCGTCTGCCGAACGCCCCGATCGAGATCTCCGTCGAAGAGGACGGCGGCATCGCCGTGCGCTGCGGATCGGCGCGCTTCACCCTCGCGGCCATGCCGGTCGAGGAATATCCCTCGATCCCCGAGGTCACCGGTACGAGCGGTGTCGTTCCCGCCGAGGACTTCGGCACCGCGATCGCGCAGGTCGCCTTCGCCGCTTCGCGCGATGACGTCACCCCCGTGCTCACCGGCGTGCAACTCGAGGTCAGCGAGAACACGCTGAGCCTCGTGGCCACCGACCGCTACCGGGTGTCGCTGCGCGACGTGCCCTGGGACGGCGAAGCCGCGGAGCAGACGGCGCTCGTCCCGGCCCGCACCCTGCAGGAGGTCGGCAAGACCTTCGGTCACGCCGGCACGATCCAGATCTCGTTCTCCGGCGCCGGCGACCGCGAGATCATCGCGTTCACCGCGGGCAACAAAACCGTGACGTCACTGCTCATCAAGGGCAACTTCCCCCCGGTCAGAAGGCTTTTCCCGGAGCAGACGGATCACCACGCGGTCGTCAGCACCGCTGACCTCACCGAGGCCGTGCGCCGTGTCGCGCTCGTGCTGGACCGGTCCGCCCCGCTGCGGTTCACCTTCGAGACCTCGGATGTGACGATGGACGCCTCCGGCGGAGAGCAGGCCCGCGCCTCCGAGTCGGTCGACGCGCACCTCAACGGCGAAGAGGTCACCCTCGGCCTGAACCCGCAGTACCTGCTCGAGGCGCTCGGTGCGCTCAAGAGCGAGTTCGTGCGCGTCACGTTCACCTCGTCCGACAACGCGAACAAGCTCAGCCCCGTGCTGATCACGAGCCAGACCTCGGTCGACCAGGCGGGTCTCGACTCGTTCAAGTACCTGCTGCAGCCGAACCTCCTGCTCCGCTGAGCCTCGCCTCGCCCGCCGTCCTGATGCGGGCGAGGCATCTCCGGCCCGGAACCTCCGGCAGATCCGGGTGTCGGGGCCCGCGGGTAAGGTTGCTCGGGTGATTGTGGAGCATCTCAGCCTCGTGGATTTCCGCAATTACGCGACCGCCGAACTCACGCTGCACCGCGGGCCGAACGTGCTCGTCGGCCGCAATGGCCAGGGCAAGACGAATCTCGCCGAGGCGATCGTCTTCCTCGCCACGCTCGGCTCGCACCGGGTGTCGTCGGATGCGCCCATGGTGCGCGACGGCCACGATGCCGCCATCGTCCGGGCTCGGCTCGCACACGGGCAGAGAAAAGTCCTGATCGAGGTTCAGATCAACCGTCAGGGATCGAACAAGGCGCGCGTCAACGGCGCACCAGGACGTACCGCGGACCTGCCCCGGTACGCGCACGTCGTGCTGTTCGCGCCGGAGGATCTGCAGATCGTGCGCGGGGATCCGTCGGCCCGGCGCCGCTTCGCCGATCAGCTGCTGATCCAGCGCACTCCGCGCATGTCGGCCGTGCTCGGCGACTACGACCGGGTGCTACGCCAGCGCACCGCGCTGTTGAAGTCCGCGCGTGCCCGCGGCATGAAGGCCGAGGCATTGACGACGCTCGACGTCTGGGACGACAAGCTCATCGCGCTCGGATCCGAGATCATCGACGCGCGGTCCCGCCTCGCCGCCGACCTGCAGCCCGGTCTCGCCGATGCCTACTCGGCGATCGCGGGTGAGGACCACGATCCCCGACTGCACTGGGCGCAATCGATCCGCGGCGGAGACCCGGAGGAGGGTGACGCCCTTCGTCCCGCTCAGGGATCGGATCGACCGGCTCAGGGACCGGATCAGGACGCCGGAGCCGGATCCACGGCCGAGCTGTTCCGCACCGCCCTCGTCGCCAAGCGCCCCGCCGAGCTCGAGCGCGGCCTGACGCTGGTCGGGCCGCACCGCGACGACCTCGTCCTGCGGGTGCGTGACCTCCCGGTGAAGGGCTACGCCTCGCACGGGGAGTCGTGGTCGATCGCGCTCGCGCTGCGTCTGGCCTCGGCCGAGCTCCTGCGCGCCGAGTCCCCCGCGGGGGATCCGGTTCTCATCCTGGACGACGTGTTCGCCGAGCTCGACGCCGAGCGCCGCCGCCGTCTCGCCGGGATCACGGCCGGATACGAGCAGGTGCTCGTGACCGCTGCGGTCGAGGAGGACATCCCCGAGGTGCTGCACCGCCACGTGGTCCGGGTCTCGGCCGGCACGATCACGGACGAACGCGAGGTGGAGGGCGCAGAATCAGTGTCGGGGACGCAGGACTCCCCGGAATCCGGACAGGAGGTGACCGATGACCGACCCTGAGCGTGCCGAGATCGACGTGCCGGAGACCATTGCGACCTACCTGCGCCTGCGCGGACTGAAGCCGAGCTCGAAGAACTGGAAGCGCAAGAAGCGTCTCGTCGACGACGAGAACGCTCCGTTCACGGCGGGCCGGGATCCGGGAACGCTCGGCGATGTGCTCGCCAAGCTGACCAAGGACGCGGGCTGGGAGGCGGCGCTGAGCCGTGAGGATCTGGTGCTGCAGTGGGCGGAGCTCGCCGGCCCCGACACCGCGAAGCACTCCGAGCCGGTGTCCCTCGACGGCGGCATGCTCACGGTCAAGTGCGATTCGACGGCGTGGGCGAAGAACCTGCAGTACATGCGCGCGGTCATCATCACCGAGATCGGTCGTCGGTATCCGGAGGCCGGCGTGCAGAACATCCGCTTCGTGGGGCCGGACGTCCCGTCGTGGAAATGGGGCCCCAGAGTCGCTCCAGGGCGCGGTCCGCGCGATACCTACGGTTAGGACATGATCCATCCCGTCCTGGGGGACTTCAGGCGCGCAGAAGCGCGTACAACGAGACAGGAAGGGGTCTTTCCGATAGACTGGGCGTCTAGATCTTCGATGTGGAGCCTCCTCTCAGATGACGCCTGAAACCCCCTCTGACGCGAACGAATCGACCGCGAACGAATCGACCCAGACGGGGGCAGAAGCACCCGGATCCGTGACGAAGTCGAGCGCGCCCGCCCCGGAAGTGGAGTACGGCGCCGACTCGATCCAGATCCTCGAGGGCCTCGAGGCGGTGCGCAAGCGCCCCGGCATGTACATCGGCTCGACCGGGCCCCGGGGTCTGCACCACCTGGTGTACGAGATCGTCGACAACTCCGTCGATGAGGCTCTCGCCGGCTACGCGGACAAGATCCTCGTCACGCTGCTCGCCGACGGCGGCGTCCGCGTCGTCGACAACGGGCGCGGCATCCCGGTCGATCCGCACTCCTCCGATCCGACCAAGTCGACGGTCGAGGTCGTGCTGACGATCCTGCACGCCGGAGGCAAGTTCGGCGGCGGCGCCTACGCCGTCTCGGGCGGTCTGCACGGCGTCGGATCCTCCGTGGTCAACGCCCTGTCGACCCGTTTCGATGTCGAGGTCAAGCAGAAGGGCTTCGTCTGGCGGCACCGCTTCGCGAACGGCGGCGCCCCGCAGCAGCAGCTCGAGAAGGGCGAGCCGACCGACGAGACCGGAACCGCCATCACCTTCTGGCCGGACGCGGAGATCTTCACCGAGACCATCGAGTTCGAGTACGACATCCTGCGCACCCGCTTCCAGCAGATGGCGTTCCTGAACAAGGGCCTGCGCATCGAGCTGCTCGACGAGCGCGAGGGCGCGACGGTCGACGAGGAGATCGATGGCACCGTCGTCACCCGCCAGCGCGCCGACGTCTTCTTCTACGAGCGAGGTCTCGTGGACTACGTCGAGTACCTCAACCACGTGCGCAAGGCCGAGGTCGTCAACGACGAGATCATCGCCTTCGAGTCGGAGGACACGGCGCGCAAGATCTCGCTCGAGGTCGCGATGCAGTGGACGACCGGATACACCGAGAACGTGTTCACCTACGCGAACACGATCAACACGCATGAGGGCGGCACCCACGAGGAGGGCTTCCGCGCGGCGCTGACGACGCTCGTCAACCGCTACGCGCGCGCCAACAACATCCTCAAGGAGAAGGACGACAACCTGACCGGCGACGACGTGCGCGAGGGACTCACCGCGGTCATCTCGATCAAGCTCGGCGAGCCGCAGTTCGAGGGCCAGACCAAGACCAAGCTCGGCAACACCGAGGCGAAGGCCTTCACCCAGAAGGTGGTCGGCGACCAGCTCGGCGACTGGTTCGAGCGCAATCCGAAGCAGGCCAAGAACGTCGTGACGAAGGCCGTCGAGGCCGCGACCGCGCGCATGGCCGCCCGCAAGGCCCGCGAGACCGCACGACGCAAGAGCGTCTTCGAGTCCGCTGCGATGCCCGACAAGCTCAAGGACTGCACGAGCAAGGATCCCTCCATCAGCGAGATCTTCCTGGTGGAGGGCGACTCGGCCGGCGGTTCCGCCGTGCAGGGCCGCGACCCGCACACTCAGGCGATCCTGGCGCTGCGCGGCAAGATCCTCAACGTCGAGCGCGCACGCCTGGACAAGGCCCTCGCCAACAAAGAGGTCCAGGCGATGATCCAGGCCTTCGGCACGGGCATCGGCGAGGACTTCGACCTCGGGAAGGCGCGCTATCACAAGATCGTGCTCATGGCGGATGCCGATGTCGACGGCCAGCACATCACCACGCTGCTGCTGACGCTGCTGTTCCGCTACATGCGCGGGCTGATCGAGGCCGGTTTCGTGTTCCTCGCGATGCCGCCGCTGTACCGCCTCAAGTGGACGAACTCGCCGCACGAGTACGTGTACTCGGACGCCGAGCGCGACGCCCTGCTCAACGACGGGCTCGCGAACGGCAAGCGGATCCCGAAGGAAGCGGGCATCCAGCGCTACAAGGGCCTCGGCGAGATGAACGCCAAGGAGCTGTGGGAGACCACGATGGATCACACCACGCGCACGCTCCGTCAGATCACGATCGACGACGCCGCGGCCGCCGACGAGATCTTCAGCGTGCTGATGGGCGAGGACGTCGAGTCCCGCCGCAGCTTCATCCAGCGCAACGCCAAGGACGTCCGCTTCCTCGACATCTGATCCGTCCTCTCCACGAGCGACGACGATCCACACGAGAGATTGATTCATGACTGACGAACAGCGCCCCGAAGAGAACGCAGGGCACAACCACGGCAAGATCGACCAGGTCGACCTGCAGTCGGAGATGCAGCGGTCCTACCTCGACTACGCGATGGCGGTCATCGTCGGCCGCGCGCTGCCCGATGTGCGCGACGGCCTCAAGCCCGTGCACCGCCGCGTGATCTATGGCATGTACGACGGTGGATTCCGTCCCGACAAGTCGTTCTCCAAGTGTGCCCGCGTGGTCGGCGAGGTCATGGGTCAGTACCACCCGCACGGCGACTCGGCGATCTACGACACCCTCGTGCGCCTGGTGCAGCCCTGGTCGCTGCGCTACCCGCTCGCGCTCGGACAGGGCAACTTCGGCTCCCCCGGCAACATGGGCGCCGCCGCCCCGCGATACACCGAGACCAAGATGGCTCCGCTCGCGCTCGAGATGGTGCGCGACATCGAAGAGGCCACGGTCGACTTCTCGCCGAACTACGACGGCCAGACCGAGGAGCCCGACGTCCTGCCGGCGCGGTTCCCGAATCTGCTTGTGAACGGCTCGATCGGCATCGCGGTCGGCATGGCCACGAACATCCCGCCGCACAACCTGCGCGAGGTCTCGGACGCCGCGCTCTGGGCGCTGCAGAACCCCGGGCTTCCGCGCGAGGAGCTGCTCGAGGGCCTGATCCAGCGCATCCCGGGACCCGACTTCCCGACCGGCGCGCAGATCCTGGGCACCAAGGGAATCCAGGAGGCGTACCGCACCGGACGCGGATCCATCACGATGCGCGCGGTCGTCGGCGTCGAGGAGATCCAGGGCCGCACGTGCCTCGTGATCACCGAGCTGCCGTATCAGGTGAACCCCGACAACCTCGCGGTGAAGATCGGCGACCTGGCCCGGGACGGCAAGATCACGGGCATCGCCGACATCCGCGACGAGTCCAGCGACCGCACCGGCCAGCGTCTCGTGATCGTGCTCAAGCGCGACGCGGTCGCGAAGGTCGTGCTGAACAACCTGTACAAGCACACGCAGCTGCAGGACAACTTCGGCGCCAACATGCTCGCGATCGTCGACGGCGTGCCGCGCACGCTCGCGCTCGACGGCTTCATCACGCACTGGCTCGACCACCAGATCGACGTCATCGTGCGCCGCACGAAGTTCCGCCTGGCCAAGGCCGAGGCGCGCATGCACATCCTGCAGGGCTACCTCAAGGCGCTCGACGCGCTGGATGAGGTCATCGCCCTGATCCGCCGCTCGCCCACCGCGGCGGAGGCGAACGAGGGCCTGCAGCGCCTCCTCGACATCGACGAGGAGCAGGCGCAGGCGATCCTCGACATGCAGCTGCGTCGCCTCGCGGCGATGGAGCGTCAGAAGATCATCGACGAGGCGAACGAGCTCGAGGTGCGGATCGCCGATTACAAGGAGATCATCGCCGACGAGGGCCGCCAGCGCGAGATCATCCGCGAGGAGCTCACCGCGATCGTCGAGCGCTTCGGCGACGACCGCCGCACGCACATCCTGCACGGATTCGACGGCGACGTCTCGATGGAAGACCTCATCGCGGAGGAGGAGATGGTCGTCACGGTCACCCGTGAGGGCTACATCAAGCGCACCCGCAGCGACAACTACCGCTCGCAGCACCGGGGCGGCAAGGGCGTCAAGGGCGCGCAGCTGCGGGCCGACGACCTCGTCGAGCACTTCTTCGTGACCACGACGCACCATTGGCTGCTGTTCTTCACGGACAAGGGCCGGGTCTACCGCACCAAGACCTACGAGGTGCCGGAGGCCGGTCGCGACGCGAAGGGTCAGCACGTCGCCAACCTGCTCGCACTGCAGCCGGACGAGAAGATCGCGCAGATCCTCGACATCCGCGACTACGACGCGGCGCAGTACCTGGTGCTCGCCACGCGCGGCGGCCTGGTGAAGAAGAGCCGCCTCGGCGACTACGACACCAACCGCCAGGGCGGGGTCATCGCGATCCGCCTGCGCGAGGACGACGAGCTCGTGAGCGCCTTCCTCGCCGATGCCACCGACGATGTCCTGCTGATCAGCCGGCACGGCATGTCGGTGCGCTTCCAGGCGACCGACGAGGCGCTGCGTCCGATGGGGCGCGCGACCGAGGGCGTCAAGGGCATGCGGTTCAACGGGGACGACAGCCTGCTCTCCGCCTCGCTCGTGACCGGGGACGGCTTCGTCTTCGTGGTCACCGACGGCGGCTACGCGAAGCGCACCTCGGTCGACGAATACCGGGTGCAGGGTCGAGGCGGCCAGGGCATCAAGGTCGCGAAACTGAACGATGACCGGGGCATTCTGGCGGGGGGTCTGATCGTCCAGGAGGACGATGAGGTCCTTGTGGTTCTTGCCAGCGGCAAGGTGGTACGCTCTGCCGTGGCCGAGGTCCCGGCGAAGGGCCGCAACACCATGGGCGTCGTCTTCGCGAGGGCCGCCGAGGACGATCGGATCCTCGCGATCGCACGGAACACCGAGCGCGGCCTGGCCGACAACGACGAGTCCGAGGACTCCGGCGCGGCCCCCGAGACAGAATCCCCCGAAGCCCCCGAAGGAACTGACGCATGAGCACAGTAGCCGACAAGCTCGCGAAGAAGTCTTCCCGCAAGACCTCCAGCAAGCAGGTGCGCCTGCGCCTGGTGTACATCGACTTCTGGTCGGCCGTGAAGCTGTCGTTCCTCGGTGCGGTCGCCATCGCGATCGTGACGCTGGTCTCCTTCCTGCTCATCTACCTGGTGCTGGACGCCACGCAGCTGATCGCCAAGGCGGATGAGTTCGTCGCCGGCATCGCCGACGGCGCCAAGCTCAGCTCCATCATCGGGCTGCCGCAGGTGCTCGCGTTCGGCTCCGTCGTGGCGATCCTCAACCTCATCGTGTTCACGGTGCTCGGTGCGATCGTCGCGGGCATCTACAACCTCGCGGTCAAGGTCACCGGCGGATTGCTGGTCGGCTTCACCTCGAACTGACGCATTCAGAGCGAAGGCCCGGATCCTCGGATCCGGGCCTTCTGCGTCCCCGCCGCGGGCTACCGTCAGACGACTCCGGTGGCCCCCAGCAGCGTGCCGATGAGCCATGTCGCGACCAGGGCCAGCGCCCCGCCGATGACCAGTCGGATCGAGGCGCGCGCGGGGTTCGAACCGCCGATCCGTGCCGACAGGAACCCCGTCGCCGCGAGAGCGACCAGCACGGCGGCGAACGTGACCGGGACGCGCCAGCCCGCCGGCGGCAGCAGGATCGCGAGCAGCGGCAGGATGGCGCCCGCCGTGAATGCGATCGCCGAGGAGATCGCCGCGTGCCACGGGTTGACGAGGTCGTCCTGGTCGATGCCGAGTTCGACCTCGAGGTGCGCGGCCAGGGCGTCGTGCGCGGTGAGCTCGACGGCGACCCGATGGGCGGTGTCGTCGCTGAGACCGCGCTGACGGTACAGTTCGGCGAGTTCGGCGAGTTCCGCCTCGGGCATGGTGCGCAGTTCCTCGCGCTCCTTCGCGATGAGGGCGTGCTCGCTGTCGCGCTGGCTGCTCACCGACACGTACTCGCCGAGCGCCATCGAGATCGCGCCGCCGATCAGGCCGGCGAGCCCCGCGACGAGCAGCGCGGCGCTGTCGGTCGTCGCGCCGGCCACGCCCACCACGAGCGAGGCGACCGAGACGATGCCGTCGTTCGCGCCGAGCACTCCGGCGCGCAGCCAGTTCAGGCGCTGTCCGAGGCCGGTGCCGTGCGGTTCGTGCGGATGCAGTGCGGTCACGTCGTCTCACTCCGTTCGCTGAGGACACATGGGTCAGGACACCCATGGGTCCACGTAAGCACCTGTGCGCACCGGAGTCCATCAAGGCAAGGCATGCATAACCGCGATCCTTACGGAAACCCCGAACGGGATCACCCGGATTCCTCCGTTCCGCGCTCACGAGCGCGCCTCTAGCGTGGAGGCATGAGCACAGCACCGTCCTACTCACCGCCCCCTGCGACAGGTCCTGCCGCCGCGGCGGCGCGCACCCCGGTGCGCCTGTTCCTCACGATCCTCGAGCTCGCCGCCCTCGGCGTGGTCGGATCCGGAGTGATGGGCATCCTCGGTGGAGGCCTGGGCCTCGGCTTCGGTCTCAGCTTCATCGGCGTCGGCCTGCTCGTGCTCGTGGGTCTCGTCTACGCCGTGTTCGGCGTCGCCTGGTTCGAGATCGCCCGGCTGAACGGGCTGTATGGATTCGACCTCCCCGCGCTCCGCTGGCGTGCGGTCGATCGCCCGGGCTTCGGCGGCTGGCTGCTCTCCCTGTGGCGGCAGGCCTACAATGGCCGGATGTGGCGGGCGCTGGCCAACTTCGCCATCGCGTGCGCGCTCGGATCCCTGGTGCTGCGGCTCATGGCGTGGTTCGGCTGGTCGGCGGTCACGGCCTTCGCCCCGCTGTTCACGTCGGGCGAGGTCGACACCGGCTGGGGCACGAGGTACCCGAGCGCCTGGGCTCCGCTCATCGGCGGTGCGGGAGCCGCGGCCGGCATCGTCGGCATCATCAGCGTGGCGCTGCTGCACCGGGTGATCTCGCGGGGCATCGTGGCCACCCCCGATCGCAACCTCGACCTCAGCGAGCAGGTGCGCACGACCACCGCCCAGCGGGCGGGCGCCGTGCGCGCGGCGGACGTCGAGCGCACCCGCATCGAGCGGGACCTGCACGACGGCGTCCAGCCGCGGCTCGTCTCCGTCGGCATGACGCTGGGGATGGCGCAGCAGAAGATCGATTCGGATCCGGAGGCCGCCAAGGCGCTCATCGCCGAGGCGCACACCTCGACGAAGGCCGCGATCACCGAACTGCGTCAGCTCGCCCGCGGAATTCACGCCTCGGTCCTCGACGACCGCGGGCTGGACGCGGCGCTCTCCGCCCTGGCCGGGCGCTCCCCCGTGCCGGTGGTGCTCGACGTGCGGCTCGACGGGCGGTGCTCGCGCGATGCCGAGGCGGCCGTGTACTTCACGATCGCGGAATCGCTCACCAACGCGGCCAAGCACTCCAGGGCCAGCGAATGCCGGGTCGTCGTGCGCGTGCGCGACGGAGGCACGCTCTGGGCCCGGGTCGAGGACAACGGCATCGGCGGTGCGACCGTGCTGCCGGGCGGCGGCCTCGACGGGATCGGCAACCGCGTGCTCGCGGCCGGCGGCACGTTCCGTCTGGACAGCCCCGCGGGCGGTCCGACCAGCCTGGAGGTGAGCGTCCCGTGCGCATCCTGACCCGCTCGCCTCTCCCGCACCACGACGCCGCCACGAAGGAGCGCATCTCATGAGGATCCTGATCTGCGAGGACTCCGTCCTGCTCCGTGAAGGACTCGTGCGGCTT
Source organism: Microbacterium sp. NPDC056052 (assembly GCF_042266785.1). NCBI lineage: Bacteria > Bacillati > Actinomycetota > Actinomycetes > Micrococcales > Microbacteriaceae > Microbacterium > Microbacterium sp. NPDC056052. The sequence continues at coordinate 149,062 of NZ_JBHJWV010000004.1, read as the reverse complement.
CTCGAGGACGCCGGCCACACGGTCGTCGCCGCTCTCCCCGATGCGATCGATCTCGATGAGACCGTCGACGCCACCGACCCCGAGCTCTGCATCCTCGACGTCCGGCTCCCGCCGACGTTCGTGGACGAGGGGATCCGCGCGGCGCTGTCGCTGCGGAAGCGACTCCCGCAGCTCCCGCTGCTCGTGCTCTCCCAGTACGTCGAGGAGCGCTACGCGAGCGACCTGATCATCGCGCAGGGGTCGGCGGGTCCGCTCGGCTACCTGCTGAAGGATCGGGTGGCCGACGTCTCCGAGTTCATCGAGTCGGTCGCGCGCATCGCGTCCGGATCTACGGTCCTGGATCCGGAGGTGGTCGCGCAGCTCCTCACCCGCCGCAACCAGGACGACCGCATGCAGAGCCTCACCGAGAGGGAGCGCACGGTGCTCGCGCTGATCGCGGAGGGCAAGTCGAACCAGGCCATCGCGGCCACGCTGTTCCTCTCCGAGGCCAGCGTGGAGAAGCACATCACCGCCATCTTCCAGAAGCTCGGGCTCGAGCCCGACGAGTCCGGCAATCGCCGGGTGCTCGCCACGATCGCCCACATCTCCAGTGCCGGTCTGAACGGCCCGCAGACAGGAACGAACCGATGACGAACCTCATCCCTCCGAGTGCACCAGAGCACGACCCGGCCGGCGGACACGCCCCGAACACCTCGGATCCGGTCGGTCCCACTCCTGCCTCCTCCTCCGCGCCCGCCTCCTCCCCGAGCCGGGGGACGCTGACTGCGATCACGATCGCCGCGGCGATCATCGGCGGCGGGGCGCTGGTCACGGTCGGCGGCGGCTCCGCACTCGCGGCGGTCGCCCAGGTCGCCTCGAGCGACGACTCGACGGCGCGCAGCACCAGCGTCGACACGACGGGCGTCACGGGCCTGAGGGTCGAGGTCGGCCGCGGCGCCGCCACCATCCGCTTCGACGACGTGCGTGAGGCGACCATGCGCGTCAGCGGCACCGGCAGCAGCGACTGGACGATGCGCCGCGACGGCGATGTCCTGCGGGTCGACCGCCCCAACGGGCCGTTCGGGTGGTGGATCGGGGGCTGGTTCGGTGTCGACCCGGAGATGACGCTCACCCTCCCCCGGGAGCTGGAGGGCGAGCTGACCGCCGATCTGCAGCTCGATGCCGGTGCGCTCTCGGCCGAGGGCCGTTTCGACACGCTGACCACGAGGGTGAACGCCGGGTCGCTCTCGCTGGACGGGGGCGCGAAGACCGTGACCACCCGGGTGAACGCGGGCTCGGCGACACTCCACCTGGAGGACGTGACCACCGCGGAGCTGTCGATGTCGGCGGGCGAGCTGAACGCGACGATCTCGGGCCGTCAGCCCGACGAGATGAACCTGGACGTGAGCGCCGGGTCCATGGATGTCACGGTGCCGACGGGGCGCTATGCGCTCATGCGGGACTCGTCGGCGGGCACCATCGACGCCCGGATCCAGACGGATCCGTCCTCGACCCACCGCATCGGTGCGCGGCTGTCCGCGGGCAGCATCACCCTGCGCGAAGGCAGCTGAGCGGCCTCGAGCTCTGCTCGATTTCGTGATCGTGTCAACGTCCGGTAAAGTCTTGGAGGTTGATACGGGGCTATAGCTCAGGCGGTTAGAGCGCTTCACTGATAATGAAGAGGTCCCAGGTTCAAGTCCTGGTAGCCCCACCGACATGTGAGCGGATCCGAGAAATCGGATCCGCTCATTCGGTCGAATGAGGGGCCTTAGCTCAGTTGGTAGAGCGCCTGCTTTGCAAGCAGGATGTCAGGAGTTCGAATCTCCTAGGCTCCACACTTCATTAGTCCCCTGGTCAGACGGCATTTCCAGCCATCAGATCGGGGGACTTTTCCGTTGCCAGGATGGCCGCGCGTGCCATCCCCGTGCCAGTAACGCTCCGAGTCGGGCTCCCTCCGAGCACGTCGAGGCCCTCCGCCAGTGCCGCATCGCGCTCCTCCGCCGCGTGCTGATAGATGAGCGCCGCCCGCGCTGTGGAGTGCCCGGCGCGCGCCATGAGTTCGCGCGTCGTCGCGCCGTTCTGCGCCGCCATCGTGAGGCCCGCGTGACGCACGTCGTGAGGGTGGAACTGCCCCAGCCCGACTCTCCGCGCCGCCCTCCTCCAGGCCTGCCCGAGCGCGTGGTTCGTGATCGGCTCCCCATCGGCGCGCAGGAACATGGGCGCACGCGCGAAGCCCTTCGACGCCGCCAGGTGCGCCTCGACCTCCGCGGCGATGCGCGGCGGCAACTTCACCCGGCGCACGTTCCCCGTCTTGGTCTTGGTGGTCACCGGCTTGCCGTTCACGAGCGTCGTCTGCCGCTCCACCTTCAGCACACCGTCCGCGTAGTCGCCACGCTGGAGCGCCACGAGTTCACCGAGGCGCAGGTGCGCGCCGAACATCACGCGGATAGGGAGCGCCCACTGCTCCGGCATCTCGTCCACGATCACGCCGAGCATGTCGGGCGTGAGGAGAGGCCGCTCCGGGTGCTTCACCGATCCCGCTCCGCCGATCTGGCACGGGTTCGAGCCGATCAGGCCATCCTTCACGGCCGTGGCGAGGATGGAGCGGAGGAGGGTGTAGCCCTGACGGAGACGGGATTCGCCGGTCTGCGCCACGGGTGCGGGGGGAGCCGGTAGGCCCCGCTTCGTCGCGGCGGCGATGGCACGGGCGTGGGATGCCGCGGCACGCTTGCGCCCGGCGTCGGCCAACTCCTTCCGGCTCCGGGTGTACCAGGTGCGCACGTCGGAGGGGGAGATGGCGGAGAGCGCGCGGTCGTGGAATGGGAGGAGGAGTCCGGCCAGGAGGTCCTCGTTGTTCGCCTTGGTCTTGGGGGCGAACTGTCCCCGCGTGCCACCGTTCGCGATCCACTCGCGCGCGTAGTCACCGAAGGGCGTGAGCCCGGCTCGGTGATCCCGATACGTGCCGCGCATCCGGTCTGCGCGGACTCCGGCGATGTGGTCCTGTGCCTCGCGCTTCGTCGCGAAGGTGGTTGGGGCGGTCATGGCGCGCCCAGCGGGGTCGGGATACCGCGCCTGCCATCTGCCGCTCGGCAACTTCCTGACGCTCCCGAACGCCTGTCTATTCGTCTTCTGTTTTGTGCCGCTCACCGGGTCCTCCTTGGTTCTGCTGTGGGGGTGACTGACTGTCACACCGTGTGAGTTAAGGGTGACAATGTATCACCTTTTTTATTGCCTGACCTGCGGTTTAGTTCATCTCATTCTGCCTCATTGTGGTACTGTTCATGGCACGGAGGGTCAGGCACCCTTCACCATGCAGGGCAGGCCCCGGTGGACAAGCGATTCCCGTTTGCGACCCCGGAGGCACTCATGCCCGAACTCACTCGAACCGTCCAGCGCGCGGCACTCCTCAACGCGCTCCGCACCTACCCGGTCCCCACCATCTCGGTCCCGGACTACGCGCTCCTCCTCGACATCGGCCTCGCGAAGGCATACGCCAACGTCCGCGACGGCAAGGTGCAGGTGTGGCGCGATGGGCGTTCCGTCGCCGTCGTCGTCGCCCCGCTTCTGGAGGCGCTCGGCTACCCGCCCACCCCTCCCGGCCCTCTCTCCGAGGCTCACGCGAGCGAGTCGTCCATCCTCGGGGCCTACGCTTCGGCGCTCGGCTCCACCACGGATGACGTGCTCGCCGTAGCGAGCCGGTGACGGGAAGAGGCAGAGCCGATGACCGCCACACAGCAAGCACACGCGACCACAGAGACGCCGGGGCCCTTCGCCCCTCTCCTCGCGCTCATGGATCGCTTCGACGCTCACCTGGCCGAGTTCCAGGAGACCGCGCGCCAGAGCGTCCCGAGCATCACAGGAGGGAAGCCGTGATGGGCTACAAGACACACAAGCGCATGGGCGAAGCCCTTCTCACCGTGAAGGTGCCGACGATGGAGCGCGTGGTGCTCCTCGACATGGCGCTCGCCGTGGAGGACGGATCGCTCGTCTACTCGTGGGGTCACGACCGGCTGGCGCTCGCCATCGGCAAGGAGCCCGGCACGCCCGCGGCGAAGCAAGCCCTGAGCGGTCGCATCCTCCCTCGACTGATGGAGCGCGGGCTGATCCGCAAGACCGCCGAGGCGCACCGTGGACGCCATGCCGAGTACGTGCTTTCGGTCCTCTCCGACCCTGGAATGGGTAACGGTCTGGAGGCCGAAAGGGTAACGGTTTCGACGGGAATGGGTAACGCCCAGACCGTTACCCCACTACCTACTCCACTACCTGAATCCACTGACGTGTGTAACAGCGCTTCGACGCGCTGGGGACTCACGGATGCTCAGCGACGGAACGTCCTCGATGCCCTCCAGGCCGTCGATGCTCGATGCGACTCCATCGACGTGAACGGCTTCGGGGAGGTCGAACTCGCGTACCTCGATGCCCTCCCCGCCGAGGAGCGACGAGAACGCATCCGCGCATGGAGCGGCCTTCGTTCGCGCGCCCTCACCGACGCCGGGGATGACCTCGTGGAGGATGACCGGCTCCACGATCTGCTGTTCGCACACGGCTACATGTGGGATGCGGCACGAGATGCCGGAATGCCGACGTGGCCGACGCGCGTCCCCGGCGCCCCCGAAGCCTGGAAGGTCACGCAGGAGGAGAGCGCATGAGCACCCCGATCACGTTCCCCGCCGACTTCGAGGTCACGATCCCGATGCGCCTCTGGGCTCGCGCCCGTGGGATGCACCCCCGTTCCCGCTGGCTGGAGGACCAGACGGCCCGGTTCGTCGCCTACTACTTCGACGGCCCCGAGGCATCCGCCGACTGGCCTGCCGAGTGGGCCGCGTGGATGCTCCGCGCATGGTCCCAGCACACCCACCTGTTCAACCCTCGCGGCTACTGCATCTGCGGCACCCGCACCAACCGAGAGGAGGCGCGATGAGCGCCAACACCACCGACACCGCCGACCTCGCCGCCGAGTACCTGCTCGGTGAGCGTGCCGCACCGAAGGGCGCACCGCGACGGATCGCCACGGCCACCCGGAAGCAGAAGGCGCTCACGATGCGCCGAGCCGGGATCGCTGTGGAGGCCATCGCCGCACACCTGAAGGTGCACCCCTCCACCGTCTACGCCTGGCTGAGGGATGCCATCGCCGCGATCCCACGCGAGGAGGCCGACGAACTGCGCCTGCTCGAACTGGACCGGCTCGATGCGATCTTCCGCGGCCACTTCGCCGCCGCCGTGAATGGTGACGTTCGCTCCGCGGAGACGTGCCTGAAGATCATGGAGCGCCGCGCACGCCTCCTCAACCTCGACGCCGCGCACACGGCTGGCCTGGATCAGGTGGGGACGCTCCTCGACCGGCTCGTGTTCGGATCGGAGGGCTGACCGATGGTCTACGCACCCCCTCGCGTCGATGCGGCGACTGCCGCCGCTCTCACCCGGTCCAAGGCGACCTCCGCGCCCTACCGGCGCGTGATGGACACGCTCCCCCCGGAGGTCCAGGAGGTCATCAGCGCCCGCGTCGGTGCGCTCTCCGCCGAAGCCGCGGCTCAGCGCACGCGCGCCGTCCGCGCCGAGGCCGCGCTGGAGGCACTCCGCGCCGAGAGGGGACGGAGATGAGCGGCTACAGCGCGACGCACAAGCGACTGACGCGCGTCCGAGGCTCCGCCATCGGACAGCCCTGCGCCGCCCCCGACTGCACCGCCCCTGCTGACGGCTGGGGCCTCATCGGGCACCCCACCGTGTTCGGCACGGATGGCGGCAAGGCCGTGGCGTGGTCCCACGACCTGGGCGACTACGCCCCGCTGTGCAAGCGGCACAACGGCCAGAAGGACGGCGGCGGCAACTGGGCTCGATGCCCCCGCGGTCACGTCCGAGCCACGTGGGGCACCGACGCCTACGGCCACTGCGTCGGATGCAAGCGCGAGCGCAACCGCGAGTACCGCGCCCTTCAGAAGTCCCGCCGCCTGGCGGGGTCCACGCCCACACCGGGCACCATCACCGAACAGAACGGAGGCCAGTCGTGATCGACACGGCCAGCAACATCTCTCTCGTCATCGCCGCCCGCCGCGACCTCCTGAAGGTGGCGCAGGCGCACGATCCGCACCTGACGCCGGAGGGCCTGCGGGCACGCCAGCGCGCCGAGGTCGAAGCGATCCGGGCACGCCTCACCGCGGCTATGCCCGCCGAGCCCGCCGCCACCCCCGATCGTCAGCCGGTGCTCGATGCGCTCGCACCGTCCACCGCCGACGACATCGCCCGTGTCCAGCACGAGCAGGCGAAGGTGAGCGCGCTCCTCGCCGCGGGCCGTCTCCTCCCCGAGGTCATCGCGTCCGCCAGTCGTGACCGGCTCGCCGCGATTCTCGACAGTGCGGAGACGAGCCCGGAGGTCCTGGAGGCGCGCGACCCGGCATCCGTGCTGGACGCGCTCCACGGGATGATCTGGGATCGACTCGTGCAGGTGGATGACGCGGCGCAGGCCATCGCCGCCGCCGAGGACGCCACGCTCCCCGCCCGCGCGTGGCGCTCCATCATCGAGGGCGTCGTCATGACCGGGGAGATTCCGTTCGAGGGGCGCGCGCTCCTCAGCGAGGTCGATGCGGACGCGCTCAACCTCCTGGACGAGGGTGACTGGGATGCAGTTCCGGCCGGTGCGCCGGGGAACCTCGTCACGTCGCTCGTGGAGGGCCTGGACCGAGCCACCGTGGACGCCTGACGCGCCACCACCACGCCAGAGGGGCGGGACCGGATCACCACCGGCCTCGCCCCTCACCGGTCCCTCGACAGACTCCCGCGAGCGCCCCGTCGCTTGTGCTACTGGCACGAGGCTGGCACGAATGCCCGCGTTCGCAGTTCGTTGGCGCGACCCGAGGCACGGCGTCCTGCCGCCCTGGGCTGGGGACGCGCCCGCGCCGCTGATAACCGTGGGCGGCATCGGACTGTCTGCTTACGAAGCAGGCGAGCGGCGCGCAGGCCGTGGCTCCGAGCGTGATCGCGAACGCCGAGGGGCGGGATGGCCTGACTTTCCATCCCGCCCCTCGAACTCTGTGTGAGGCGCTCTCCGCCCGTCTGAGCGCCTCACATGGCCTCCAGGCCCTCTCACCCCACCCCGGACCCATTCGTCGCTCTGTGCGAGCCTCACGGCGTCCTGGAGGTCCTGAGTGTCCTACTTACCTCCGAATGGTGACCGCGGGGAGCCCAGCGCCTCGAACAGCGCCTCCTCGGAGGACAGCGACTGGTTCTCCGCCGCGTGGTAGTGGAACGTGTCCCCGGCCCCCTCGCTCACCGGGTAGCGCGCGATGAACTCCGCCGCCGTGTCGGGCACGTGCGCCATGTCCGTCATCGCCGTCTCCACCTGCGGCGTCATCGAGTCGAGGCCCTGCACGAACCCTTCACCGACCCAGACACCCATCTGCCGCATGACCTTCGAGGGGGAGGCGATCCCGAATATGCCCGCCACCGTGTCGATGATCCCGCCGAACGTGTCCTCGAACCACGCCGAGACGCTCGACCAGATCGACTTCAGACCGTTCCACAGGCCCTGGATGATGTCCCGCCCGATGTTGTAGAGCCACGTGCCCGCGCCGGAGAGAAGCCCACCGATGGCACCGGGGATGCCCTGGAAGAACGAGACGACGTTCGTCCACACGTCCGAGATGATCTGCCCCACCCGGCTCCAGACCGCGTTCCAGCCGTTCACGAAGCCCGACGCGACCGACATCACCCAGGCCACGTAGCCCTGGAAGATGCCCTGCACGAACCCGATGAAGCCGTCCCACACGTCCGAGATGAACTGGCCCACCCCGGACCAGAGCCCGTTCCACCAGGCGGCGAGAGCATCACCGATGATCTGGAGCCCCAGCACGAAGTTCGACCACGTGTCGGAGATGAAGCCGACGAAGCCCTCCCACACGCTCGTCACCCACGCACCGAACCCGGCCCACAGCGAGTTCCACCAGGCCGCGATGCCCTCCGTGACCTCCGTGAGCCACGACACGAAGCCGCCCCACACTTCGCTGATCCACGCGACCACGGCATCCCAGTTCGCGACGAGGAGCACCAGGGCCGCGATCACCGCGCCGATGGCGAGCACAATCCACGTGATGGGGTTGGCGAGGATGGCCGCGTTCGCCGCCCACTGCGCCACCGTGTAGACGCCCCACGCGACCGCCATCGCACCGACCGCCGCCGCCACCGCGCCGAGCAGGGCCGGATTCTCCGCCGCCCAGTCGAGGAGGGGCACGAGCGCCGGGAGGAGTTGCCCGGCCACGGTCGTCACGACGCCCTCGAACGAGCGCGTGACCTGATCCCACTTCGCCGCCACCGAGTCGCCCGCCGTGTCCGACATGGCCTGCATCGAGCCCGACACGTCACCGAGCCCGCCCTCCATGTCGGAGAGGCCCTGAAGGAACGCCGGAATCTCACCCGTGTTCAGGTCCTCCAGCGGGGTCCCGAACAGCGACACCGCCGCGGCCGACTGCGCCACCGGGTCCTGCATCCCCAGGAGCCCATCCACGATCTGCTGGAACGCCTCACGGGAGGAGTCACCGCCCGCGAGGAACTTCGCCGCCATCTCCTCGGCGTTCAGCCCGAGCCCCTCCAGCACGGGCCCGTTCTTCGCCATGTCCTGCATCTGGAGCCCGAACTCCTTCACGGCATCGCCGGTCTTGTCGATCCCGTACATGCCCTTCTCGCTGGCGGTGACGAGAGCGCTCATCGCCTCCTCGCCAGAGAGCCCGATCTGCGCGAAGAACGGGCCGTACTCGTCTACGGCATCCATCACGTCCTCACGCACCGCCGCGGGCACCCGCTGGAGAGATGCGGTGAGGAGGTCCAGGCCCTCCTCCGCCGACGACGCGAGGCCGGTGGAGAGCATCTGCCCCACCACCTGCGAGATGCGGTCAGCCTCGATGCCGAACGAGTCGGAGAGCATCTGCACCCCGGACACGATCCCTTCGAGTTCGTCCACGGACGCCTCGCGCATCCCACGGATCGAGGAGATGACGCCCGCGGTCGTCTCCTGCACCCCGGCCATCGACTCACCGAACCCGGCCTTGTACGCGCCCGCCGCCGCGTCACCGGCACGCCGGGACTCCTCCTCCGTGAGGCCGAGTTGCGCCGCGACCTTCTGGTTGCCCGCCTCCACGTTCACCGCGTTCACGAACGCCGCGCCGAACGCCGCCGCCGCCGCTGTCGCCGCGAGCGCTCCCGCCGCCGCCATCCAGCCGGGCAACTTCGCCCCAGCGCCCTTCGCGCCCTCCTCGAACTTGCTCGTGTCGAGGTCGAGGTATCCGACGAGTGTGCCGATGTCCATAGCCATGCGGGGGTGCCGCCCTTCGTAGTCAGGTCGGCGGCGCGCGTCCGCGCCAGCCGTGGCGCGGCACGCTACCGACCCGATCACGACGCCACGCCGTGGCCTGGCCATGATGCAAGAGGCGTTATCGCCCCGTGATGTCACCCCAACGGGGAAACGGGCCGATGTTGCAAGAGCCAGGGACCACGAGACGACCGCCCCGGACTCAGTCGCTACGGCGTGAGTAGTTCACCCATCCGCGCCATGAGCGCGAGGAGTTCCTCCGCCGTCCCAGGCGCGATCTTCTTGACGTGAGACTTCAACTGCCTCTGGAGGTACTCGCTCACTTCCGCGGGGGTCGCGTTGTCGCTGTGGCGACGCAGGAACGTGATCCAGGAGCCCACCGCGATCCCGAGGACCTCGTGCTCCTTCGACCGTGCGAGGAAGTCATCCATGAGCGGGTGGGACCGCGGAAGCCGACCGAAGTTGTTGCCGCCATCCTGCCGAGGCTTCGCGACCACGAGGTCAGCCTTGGACGGGTACGGTGCGGCCCCCTCCGGATGATCGATCGTCGTGTCGGTGGAGGCGTCGCGCACGTTCCGCACGTGTTGCCAGTGGTAGTCCCGGAACTCGGCGGCGTAGCGCGCGGACTTCACCCACGGCTCGATGACCTGGGGGATGCCAGCGACCGCATCGGAGAGATGCCACGGCACCACGCACACGAGGTCGTGAGGCGCGCAAGCCTCCGGGGTCACCTGGAAGCGGAGCGACGGTTCGCCCTCCTTGGAGAGGAGCCACCAGCCCTTCAGTTCGATGCCGAGCGCTATCTCATCGGTGCCCTGGTCACGCCGCACGAGCCGCACGTCGGGGAACGCCTGCGAGGACCGCTCGAAGCGGTAGCCGAGCCACTCCTCATCGGGGTCCCACATGGATCGCAGTTTGTTGAGGGTGCGCACGACCTCGACCTCGATCCCGGCTCCGAGGAGGGTGTTGAGGTTGAACAGGTCCGTGGCGGCGACGCCGCTGATGGGGTTGCCGAACTCGAACTCTCCAGGGAGCGCGAGGAGGGCCGCGCGGACACGGGTCTGGAGTGACGTGCGGGGGTCGTCGGGGTCGAGCACGGGCTCGGTCGGAGCGCCGGGCGCGTCAGGAGACACGATGACGGCGGGGTCGTCGGTCAGGGTGAGGTCCACAGCGCCCACCGTGCGCTGGGCCTCCGCCGCGTCGATGGTCGGCTCCTCGAAGCCGCTCATGCGGACGCCGCCCCGAGAGCCTGCGCGGCGGCGTCCTGGAGACGCCCCTCCGCGATGTCCTGGAACGTCTTGTTCAGTTCAGCCACGTAGGCGCGACGGCCCAACTCGACCGCCGCGACGGAGGCGGACGCGAGCCCGCCGAAGGGCTCCCACACCACGTCGCCCGGATCGGTCACAGCGGTGACCTGTCGGCGCATGAACTCCAGCGGCTTCTGGTTCAGGTGCGAGGCGGACTGCAACGACGGGTTGTGCACGCGCGGAGCGGACCTCTCCAGCGTGCCCTTGAAGCGCTCCGAGTCGTGGAGGGGGGGCCTCTGCCACACGTTCGTGAGGCCGTGCACGTGGTTCCACTTGTACCGGAGGGCGTCCCACTCCTCGGCGCTCACGGAGCGCTCACCGTCGAGGGAGAAGAACGGCCGCTCGTGGGCGACGCCGTGCTCGTTCGCGTAGGCCGCGAGGCGCTCGACCATCTCACCCGGAGGCCAGTACCAGAGCCAGTCGGCGGTGAGGTACTTCCGCGTCGCGGCGTTCTTGACGCCGCACGCCTCGTTTGCCCGGTAGAACGGCAGGCCGCTCCTCTGCCACTCGTAGCGGAGCCACGGCTTCACGTCGAGCGGGCCGTCCACGGTGTTGATGGTGAACCGGCGCTGGTAGAGCACGGAGACTTCGCTCACCACGGGGAGGCGGCGGATGGTGCGCCCGTTCACGTTCCCGGCCACGTGCGAGATGCCCTTGTCCCACGTTACGGTCTGGACGTACTCCCAGCCGTGCTCGATGAGGAGGGGGTGGACGGTAGCCCAGCCGAGTTCGGTGTTCCAGAACCACAGCGTCGTGCCGGGCTTGGCGGCGCGGTCCCAGGCGGTGACGTGCGGGCGGTACCAGTCCACGAGCCCCTCGGCTCCGGTGGTGTCCCCGTGGAAGCCGCGCACCCCGTAGGCCCCGTCGCTGATGATCGTGTCGGGCGTCTCCCACTGGTCGTAGGCCCGGAGCACGTTGCCTCGATGCAGGGTGAACGGGGGGCGGATCGGGGTGACGGGCATGCGATCAGGCTAGCCGTGGGAACGGACGTTCTCTCCGAGGGTGGTCGGGGTGTCACTCTGGCACCGATACGATCCGACCTATGCCGGATGACCCCTTTGCGCTCCCCGCGTTCATCATCGCGCTGGTGGGCCTCATCATCGCGGTCGTCGCCGCGGTCACGGGCATCGCCAGCCTGTGGTGGCAGATCGTGACGCGCCGACGTGGAGCGCACAACGTGAAGGTCACCGCCAAGGCCGCGCTCGTGGCGCTCTCCGACGACTCCGTGACCGACTGGCAGGTCAACGTCCGACCCGCGAACGTCGGCGCATCGCCCGTGACGATCACGGGATGGGGCTTCGAACTGCCTGGGAAGCGCGGCTCGCTCTATCAGGTCCGCCGAGACAACATCAGCACGCCGCTCCCGCACGTGCTGGAGCCCGGATCGAGCATCGACCTGTTCATGGCTCAGGAGGGAGTCCGGGACGCTCTCCGCACGAACGCCCCCGACGTGAAGCCCTCCGCTCTTCGCGCCTACGTGACCCTCGGGACGGGTCAGACGGTCTACGCCAAGCGGGGCGTTCCAGCCTGACGTAGGCGGGCCGTGAGCGGTCGCGTGCTCGTCGCGCACCGGCTGGCGGCAGTTCGCTCGTGGGGCCTCTCGTTCGTGCCAGAGTCGTGCCACTAGGGGCCGCTACGTGCCATAACTCAGTGAGATGAGATGACATGGAACGAGGCCCGGCTCCGCATGATTCTGCAGGAATCCGGGCCTCGCCGCCTAGCGGTAGCCCTGCTTTGCAAGCAGGATGTCAGGAGTTCGAATCTCCTAGGCTCCACGGAATCAGAACGGACCCGGTCTCAGGACCGGGTCCGTTCCTCGTTCACACGACCGCTTCGGCGAGCGTGGCGGACGTGGTGGTGCGCGGCGTGCCGGCGGTGACGCGCTGCCACGAGCCGGCGAGGATCTCCACGGCCCGTTCGAGCTCGCGCGGCTCGGTGGTGAACGGGATGCGCAGGTGACGCTCCTGCCCGCCCTCCACGGCGAACCGCGGGCCCGCGCTGAGGTGCAGCCCGTGCTCTGCGGCATCGATCACGAGCGCCGAGCTGAGCGGCGCGCCCAGCCCCGCCCAGATCGCGACGCCGCCGTGCACCCGCGGCACGGACCACTCGGGCAGTTCACGTCGGAGCGCTCCGGTGAGGGCGTCCCTGCCCGCGCCGAGCAGAGCGGCGCGCTGCGGCAGGATCTCGTCGAGGCGGTGCACGATGCGCGTCGCCACGGCCTGCTCGAGGTCGGGTGTGCCCAGGTCGTGCGTCGGGCGGGCGGCGCGCAGACGGCGGATGATGTCGTCCGCCGCGCGGATCCAGCCGATCCGCAGTCCTCCCCAGACCGACTTGCCGAGGGATCCGACCCGGATCGTCCCGGTGTCCGCCGCGCCCAGCGGCCGTACGCGGGGAAGGCCGTCGATGTCGAGGTCGGCTGTCGTCTCGTCGATGAGGAGGAAGGACCCGGCGTCGTGCGCGGCGCGATCGAAGAGCTCGCGCTCCTCGATCGTCATCGATCGTCCCGTGGGGTTCTGGAACTCCGGCATCAGGTACGCGAGCACAGGGCGGGTTCGGGCGAAGGCCTGCGCCGCGCGATCCAGATCCCATCCGTGCGCGGTCTCGACGGGAACACCGACGAGGCGGGCACCCACCCGCCGGAACGTCCCCATCGCGTGCGGGTAGCTGGGGGTCTCCAGGAGCACGCGGTCGGCCCGGCGCAGCAGCGTCGAGGCGATGAGGTTGAGCGCCTGCTGCGCCCCGGTGGTGACCATGATCTGCGCGGGCGAGGTCGGGATCCCGAGCAGCGCGTACCGGTCCGCGATCGCGGCGCGCAGCTCGGCGTGCCCGAGGATGTCGTACCCCGCGCGCGAGACGAGCGCGGTCGCCGACGCCGCGGTCTCGGCGAGGACGCCGGGCAGGCCGGGCCAGGCGGGCGGGCTCGCCTGCTGCAGGTCGATGCCCTCCCGGTCGAACCAGCGCGCGGACGTGGTGCGCCCGAGCGGCCGCGTCACGCTGCCCGACCCCTGCCGGCTCACGATGTGTCCGGTGGTGCGGAGGGCCCGGTAGGCGGCGGCGACCGTGGTGCGGCTCACGCCGAGGGCCGCCGCGAGCTCGCGCTCGGCGGGCAGCGCCGTCTCCGGGGCGATCCGGTTGTCGAGGCAGAGCAGGCGGATGCCATCGGCGAGGGCGTCGAAGGCGGGCTCGCTGGTGCGCCACAGGCCGAGCAGTTCGACGAGGGCGCGCGCGGAGAGGCGGGAGTCCATGAGGCCAGCCTAGACCGATTGGACTGGTCGCAACAGGCCAGTTGAGGATCATCATGGATCCATGACAAGACGCGTGCTGCAACTGCTCATCGGGCTCGTGCTCTACGGATTCGGGTGCGGACTCACGATCGTGGCCGGCCTGGGCGTGGACCCGTGGACCGTGTTCGCGGAGGGCCTCGCACTCCGCACCGGCATCGGCGTGGGCTGGATCACGAACATCGTCGGACTGCTCGTGCTGCTGCTGTGGATCCCGCTGCGGCAGAAGCCGGGAGTCGGCACTCTCCTGAACGTGCTGCTCGTCGGCACCGCGATCCAGGCGACCGTGACGGTCATCCCGCCGGTGCACGGCCTCGTCCTGCAGGCGCTCGTGCTCGTCGCCGGCGTGCTCGTGGTCGCCCTCGCGAGCGGCCTCTACATCGGTGCGCGATTCGGACCAGGGCCGCGCGATGGCCTGATGACCGGGATGAACACGCGCTTCGGCTGGCCGATCTGGGCGTCCCGGCTCTCTGTCGAGCTCACCGTGCTCGCGATCGGGTGGCTGCTCGGCGGCACGGTCGGTGTCGGCACGGTCGTGTTCGCGCTCGGAATCGGCCCGCTCGTGCACATCGCGCTGCCCCTGCTCGACACGGCGCGCACCGGCCGGGGAGACCGCGAGACGCCGGAGGCGCCGGCGATCCGCCCGCGCATCCCGGAGGACGCCTCTCTCCCGCGCCCGATCCTGCAGCGCGGCGGCGTTGCGACGCACGACGACGCACGCGCCATCGGTGACCTGAGGGCCGCGCGGGATCGCAGCGACTGGTGAGCGATCGCACAGTTCGAACCTGCATGATGGGTGCATGGCGGCGAGACGGGGAGTGTGGTCCTTCGCGATAGCCGCGGTGGTCCTGGCGGCCGCGTTCGTGGCGACGTACGTCTTCTTCGTGCGCACCTACGTCGGGCAGATCGTCGATGAGCGGGCTTTTGTGGGAGCGTCCTCCCAGCACGACCTGGTCTATCGCCTGACCGGGATGGTGCTCGGCAACGTGCCGACGGTCGCGATCGGTGGGGGCATTCTGCTCACGCTCGTCATCGGCCTCGTGACGCGGCGCTTCCGGCACCTGCTGGTCGCCCTCGCCGTGGGCGGGATCGCGGTGATCTCCGCGGAACTCGCCAAGCACGTGTTCCTGGAGCGCGCGGCGACCGGCGCGACCGATCTGCTGGGCAATTCATTCCCATCAGGGCATGCGACGGTCGCCGCCGCTGCGGCTTTCGCGATCTTCCTCGTGTGCCCCCCGCGATGGCGCCCTCTTGTGGCGGTGCTGGGCGGCGCGTTCGCCGTGCTCACCGGGATACTGCTCGTGATCCAGCAGTGGCACCGGCCGAGCGACGTGGTCGCGGCGTTCATGCTCGTTGCGGCATGCGGCTGTCTCGGCGGGATCGCGCTGCTGCTCTGGCGGGTGCCGGAGGCCGACCCGCCCGCTCGGACGCTGCCGGCGCTGTGGTGGATCGCGGGAGCGAGTGCGCTCGCCTCCGGCATCGCGTTCGTCATCATCTTCATCACCGTGGAGAACCACGGGAGCCATCTGCAGATCGCCTACACCGGTGGGGGCGCGGCGATCCTCGCGGTCGGGAGCTCCTTGGCCGCTGCGGGGAATGCGCTCTTCCGGCGGATTTCCTGACGCGGATCCGGGAGGCGCGTCGCGTGTTCTCCGCAGGTCCTGGAAGGACGCTCCGGAACGGCGCAGGACGCATTCCGCGGGACGCGGGAGCCGGGGGATCGCCGAACACGGGAAAACAGCCGGTGAACAGCCGGTATCGCGCAGGTGGAGCCGGTCGGACCCCCCCGCCGCGAGACGATTTCCGCATTCGCCGAGTAATCCACATGTGGATGAACCTGTTAATAGATTCCGGTATCGCGGAGATTGTCATTCCGGAAGGGCAGAATCGTGTCCGGAACCCCTCCGCAGGCTGGGTTCCAGTGCCGCAGCGGGAGGCGCGGGGATTGCGCCGAAGGCCGGTCGCGGGTCCATACTCGTCGTCATGCCTTCCACGCTCTTCCTCGACGGAATGCGCTTCGCCATGGTCTCCTCGACCGCGAGCGAGGTCGATTCCGATGCTCCGACGACCTTCGACTACCACCAGGACGGCCGACTGATCTGGGGCGAGTACACCGGCGACACGGTGACCGAGGGCCGCTTCGTCGGCGAGATCGCCGGCGCCGAGGTGCGGGTCTCCTTCGCGCACGCGCTGGTCAGCGACGGCTCGGTCGTGCGCGGGGACGCGGTGAGCCGCGCCGAGCAGGAGGACGACGGGCGGATCCGTCTCGTCGAGGACTTCGCGGTCGACGGCATCGACCACGTGAGCGTCTGCCTCCAGGTCTGACCTTCGGCGCGAGCGACGTCAGATCCGGGTCCCGCGGCTCCCGTCGGTGCGGGTGAACCGCATCAGGCCGCTGTCGACGCCGATGGCCGCGCGCTCCGGGATCTCGTCCGGGAGGACGAACGGCCTGCGGAACACCTCGCCCATCACGATCGCGGTCTCGACCTTGGTCACCTCCGGGCGGTCGGCGATCGTGCCGATCACGAGCGACTGCATGCGCTCCATGTCGATGCTGCGGACGAGGAGCATGACGTCGTGCTCGCCGGTCATCACCATCGCAGATTCCACGTCGGGCATGTCGCCGATCGCCTGCAGGAACGAGCTCCACGACTGCGGCTGGATCGTGCAGAACACGAGCGCGCTCACGCCGAGGCCGAGGCGCGTCGTGTCCACCTCCGCGGTGTAGCCGGTGATGATCCCTGCGCGGGTGAGGGACTCCACCCGGGAGTACGCGCTGGCGCGGGAGATCCCGACCTCCTGTGCGAGGGCGGCGATGGAGATCCGGCCGTTGCGGCGCATCGCCCGGAGGATGTCGTACGCGATTTCGTCGATCACGGGCGCGGATCGTCCAGAGACGGAAGGCTGATCGTCGCTCATACTGGACATATTGCCGTAGTGACGGAAGCGTGACAATCGAATGATCGAATTCGAGCCGTTCAGTCGGATATAGTGCCGGAAAACCCGATCTGGTCGTCTGACCTGTCCATCTTCGAAGAGGAGGAAGCCGTGGCCCGTCCCTACCGTCACGTCGCCGCAGCACTCGTCGCCGCCGCCGCCATCGTGCTCGCCGGCTGTTCCGGCGGCAATTCCGCGAACAATTCCAGCAACAACTCCTCCTCGGGCGGCACGCTCGTGGTCGACACCGCGTTCTCGCTCGAGACCGGTGACCCCGGCCGCAACTACGTGCCGACCGGCAACATGGTGCTGCACGCGGTCTACGACACCCTGCTGACCTTCCAGGGCGCCGACTCCACCACGCCGAAGCCCGATCTTGCGACCATGAAGCAGAACGCGGATGCGACCGAGTTCACCTTCACGATCCAGGACGGCCGGAAGTTCTCCGACGGCACCCCCGTCACCGCGGACGATGTCGTATTCTCGCTCGACCGCGTCGCCGGGATCACCGACTCCAAGGCCAACTTCCTGATGGCGGGGATCACGGTCGCCAAGGTCGACGACAAGACGGTGAAGCTGTCGACGAAGACCCCGTCGCTGCAGCTGCCCGCGATCGTCACCAACCCGTCGCTCGCGATCGTCAACTCGAAGGTCGTCCAGAAGAACGGCGGCACGACCGACGACAAGGACGCGGCGAAGACCTGGCTCGACGCCAACTCGGCGGGATCCGGTCCGTACACGCTGCAGTCGCTCGACCTCACCTCGCAGGTCGTGCTCGTGAAGAACGACAAGTACGACGGCGACGACAAGCCCGCCTACGACAAGATCGTCGTGCGCAACATCTCGCAGTCCTCCACGCAGCTGACCAACCTCAAGGGCGGCGACTCGAACGTGGCGGTCGACCTCTCCGGCGACCAGGTGAAGAACCTCGGCGACGGCTTCACGGTGAACTCGGCGCCCTCCGCCGAGACCCTGTTCCTCCTGATCAACCAGGACAAGAACGTCGGCGGCGCCACCGCGAGCCCGAAGTTCGCCGAGGCGGTGCGCTACGCGCTCGACTACGACAAGCTGCTGGAGCTGGCCGGATCCGGATCCGTGCAGGCCACCGGTGTCATCCCGCCGATGTTCCCCGGCGCGAACAAGTCCGGTGTGAAGCAGGACCTCGAGAAGGCCAAGGCCGCCCTCGCCGCCTCCGGCTACACGGGCCAGGAGATCAAGCTCCAGTTCCCGAACGACAACCCCGTCGGCGGTGTGGAGTTCACACCGGTCGCCGAGCGCGTCCAGGAGCAGCTCAAGGCAGCGGGCATCAACGCGACCCTGGCTCCGGCCCCGTTCGCGACCGAGGTGCAGCCGTACGTCAAGGCCCAGGAGGCGTTCTCGCTCTGGTACTGGGGCCCGGACTACGCCGACACCTCCTCGTTCCTGCCGTTCGGCCCGGGTCAGAAGGTCGGCCTGCGCGCCGGCTGGGCCGCCGAAGCCGACGCCTCGATCGCCGACCTGGTGACCAAGGCGCAGAATGCGACGAGCGTTGACGCCCGCAACTCCGCGTTCGGCGACTACGCGAAGGCCATGCAGGAGTCCGGCCCGTTCGTGCCGCTGATCGTCCCCGGCATCAACCTCGCCAGCTCCACCAAGGTCGCCGGTCTCGAGTACAACGTGACGTGGACGCTCGACCTGCGGACGCTGCACCCCGCGAAGTGAGCCCTGCGGGGACCGGATCCATGCAGTTCCGGTCCCCGCAGCACCACGCCCTCTCCGCCCCGTAGACCCGGAAGCCCCCTGTGTCCGAGACGAAAGCCATCGCCACCCGCACGTCGCGGAAGGCGCAGCACACGCTGCTGCGCTTCCTCGCCCGGCGGGCCGTGACGAGCGTGATCCTGCTGTTCGGGATCGTGCTGGTCACCTTCTCCCTCACCGTGATCGTGCCCGGCGACCCGGTGCGCGCCGCCCTCGGCGAGGGCGCCGCGTCGAACCCCGCAACGGTCGAGGCGTTCCGGCAGAAGTACGGACTCGATCAGCCGGTGTGGATCCGGTTCTTCATCTACGTCGGCAACCTGCTGCGCGGCGACCTCGGCACCTCGCTGAAGTCCGGACAGCCGGTCTCCGCCGACCTCGCCAAGGCCGTGCCCGCGACCGCCGAGATCGCCTTCTACGCGATCATCATCAGCCTCGCCGTCGCGATCGTGCTCGGCACGCTCGCCGCGTACCGTCGTGGCAAGGTCACCGATCAGGTCGTGCGCGTGGTCACCCTGATCGGCCTCAGCATCCCCACGTTCTGGATGGCGATCCTCACCTACCAGCTGTTCTTCATGCAGCTGCACTGGGTCAGCGGATCCGGCCGGATCTCCCCCACGATCACCCCGCCGCCGCGCATCACCGGCTTCTACACGATCGACTACCTCCTGAACGGCGACTCGGTCGGGTTCCTCGACGCGATCGGCCATCTGGCCCTGCCGGTTCTGGTGCTGAGCCTGTTCACGATCGCCACCCTCACCCGGTTCGTGCGCACCTCGGTGCTGGAGGTGCTCGACATGGACTACGCCAGGGCCGCGCGGGCGAAGGGCCTGAGCGGCCGCCGGGTCGTCGTCGGCTACGTGCTGCGCGGAGCGGCGCTGCCGATCCTCACCCTCGTCGGCATCGCTTTCGGCAGCCTGCTCTCCGGGACCGTGCTCGTCGAGGCCGTGTTCGCCTGGCCGGGCCTGGGCACCTACGCCTACAACGCGTCGAAGAACCTCGATCTGCTCGCCGTGACCGGCGTCGGTCTGGTCGTCGGCGTGATCTACCTCGTCATCAATCTCGTCGTCGACGTGCTCTACGGCGTCCTGGATCCGCGAGTGAGGCTGTCGTGAACCTCGTCATCCCCGAGAAGGTCGCCCCGAAGCGCCGTCGCCCCTGGCTGCCGCGCGCCTGGCGCACCCCGCTGGCCATCGTCGGCACCGTGATCGCCCTGATCTGGATCGTGGTCGCGATCCTCGCGCCGTGGATCGCGCCGCACGACCCGCTCGCGCAGGACCTGCCGCGCCTCGCGGCACCCAGCAGCGAGGCCATCATGGGCACCGACGTCAACGGACGCGACATGTTCTCGCGCCTGCTCCTCGGAGCCCAGGCCACGATCCCGCTCGCCCTCATGCTGGTCGTCTGCGCGATGATCGTCGGCACCGTCGTCGGAGCCGTCGCGGGCTACCTCGGCGGCTGGTTCGACGAGGTGCTCATGCGCATCACGGACATGGTGATGGCGTTCCCGACCGTGATCCTCGCCATGGTCATCGCGGCATCCCTCGGCCCGTCGATCATGAACGCCGTGATCGCCGGCATCATCGTGGCGTGGCCTCCCTACGCCCGCATCACGAGGTCGCTCGTGCTCGGCCTGCGCACGCAGAACTACGTGATCGCCGGCCGGCTGCTGGGCTCGTCCCCGTTGCGCTCGCTCCTGCGGGACGTGCTGCCGAACATCGCCGGCCCGGTGCTGGTGCTCGCCTCGCTCGACATCGGCACCGCGATCCTGCTGCTCTCCGGACTGTCGTTCCTCGGTCTCGGCGCGCAGCCGCCCACACCGGAGTGGGGCACGATGATCGCCGCAGCCATGCAGAATCCCTCGGCCTGGTGGCTGGGTCTGTTCCCGGGTGTCGCGATCCTCAGCATCGTGATGGCCTTCAACTTCATCGGCGACTCGCTGCGCGACGCCCTCGACCCGCTCGCCGCCCGCGAGCGCGAGGCGGAGTCGCCCACCGCGGTCTCCGCCGCCGCATCGACCGGGGAGGTGGCAGCGTGACCGCCGCGCTCGCGATCCGCGATCTGCACGTCGAGCTCGGCCAGAGCCGCCGCAACCGCACCGAGGTCGTGAAGGGCATCTCGCTCGACCTCGTGCCAGGGCGCATCCAGGGCCTCGCCGGCGAATCCGGATCCGGCAAGAGCATGACCGCCATGGCGATCCTCGGCCTGCTGCCGGCGGGAGGCACGGCGTCGGGATCCATCGTCCTCGGCGGCCCGGGCAAGACGGACGTCCAGCTCGTCGGCATGACCGGCAGCGCCTACCGCGCGGTGCGCGGCAAGCGGATCGGCATGGTCTTCCAGGATCCGTCCGCCAGCCTGCATCCGCAGATCACGGTGGGATCCCAGCTCACCGACGGCATCCGCACGCATCTCAAGCTGTCCCGCGGCGAGGCCAGGAAGCGGGCGTCGGAGCTGCTCGCGCTGGTGCGCGTGCCCAACCCCGAGGAAGCGCTGCAGAAGTATCCGCACCAGTTCTCCGGCGGCCAGCGGCAGCGCATCGCGATCGCGATCGCCCTGGCCTGCGAGCCCGAGGTCCTGCTCGCTGACGAGCCCACCACGGCGCTCGACGTGACGGTGCAGGCGGGAATCCTGCACCTGCTGCGCGACCTGGCGACCGAGCGCGACCTCGCTGTGCTGCTGGTCACGCACGACCTCGGTGTGATGAGCGCGGTCGCGGACGAGGTCGCCGTGATGCGGGGCGGTCTGATCGTCGAATCCGGATCCCGGCAGCAGATCTTCCAGAGCCCGCAGCACCCCTATACGCGCGAGCTGCTGGACGCGATGCCCGACGCGCAGGAATCCCTCGTGGATGCGCCTGTCGGGGCCGGAACCGGTGCCGATGCGTCCACCGCGCCGTCCGCGACCGGCCCGTCCGCGGGCGGGACGGCGCACGCCGACGATCCCGAGGAGACCCGATGAGCGCTCAGAAGCCGGTCCTGCACGTCGACTCCCTGGTCGTCGAGTACGGCGGCCGCGCCGCGTTCCGCGCGGTGGACGGCGTCTCCTTCGACATCGCCGCCGGTGAGGTGCTCGCGCTCGTCGGCGAGAGCGGCTGCGGCAAGTCGTCGACGGCGCGCGCCGTGATCGGGATGGAGAAGCCGCGCGCCGGCGAGGTGCTCTACCGCGAC
This sequence comes from Microbacterium sp. NPDC056052, assembly GCF_042266785.1. NCBI lineage: Bacteria > Bacillati > Actinomycetota > Actinomycetes > Micrococcales > Microbacteriaceae > Microbacterium > Microbacterium sp. NPDC056052. Next base: position 127,359 of record NZ_JBHJWV010000004.1, on the reverse strand, counting down.
CGCCCGGTGCAGCCTCTCGGCATGCGCACGCGTCCGGCGGAGCTCACCGCGATCCAGATGGTGTTCCAGGATCCGAACTCCTCGCTGAACCCGCGGATCCGCGTCGCCCAGCAGATCGCGGAAGGATCCCGCGCGGCGCGCGCCCGCGGCGTCGACACGGAGGCCCCGTCGCACTGGCTCAAAGCGGTGGGCCTGTCCCCCGCCCTCGAGAACCGGTACCCGTATCAGCTCTCCGGCGGCCAGCGGCAGCGCGTCGCGATCGCCCGCGCGCTCGCGGCCAAGCCGGATCTCATCGTCGCGGATGAGCCGATCTCGGCGCTCGACGCGTCCGCCCAGGCGTCGGTCGCGGGCATGATGCGCGAGCTGTGTGTGGCGTCGGGCGCGGCGATGCTGTTCATCTCGCACGATCTCTCCGTGGTCCGTCTCATGGCCGACCGCGTCGCCGTGATGTACCGCGGCCGGATCGTGGAGTCGGGCGCCACCCCTGTGGTGTGGGCCAACCCGGTGCACCCGTACACGGAGGCGCTGCTCGACGCGATCCCGCACCCGGACGGCGAGGGCGTGCTGCCCGCCGCCCCCGCCTCGGAGGCGCCGTCGTCCTGGCGCGTCGAGATCCCCGAGGCGCTCGACCGCGTGCACTGACCGCGCCGCACAGACTTCCCGGTGCGGGCCTGCCCCCCGCGCCCGCACCGGGAAACCCATGGTGCCCCCATATCCGGTCCCTGAGCGAGGAGCGCAGCGACGAGACGAAGGGCGCCGAGATCAGACTCCCGCAGGCGTCAGCTCGTGCGGGGCGGTGTTGAGGTTCACGCAGCCGTCGGCCGTGACCACGACGATGTCCTCGATGCGGGATCCCCACTCACCGGGGAAGTAGATCCCTGGTTCGATGCTGAACGCCATGCCCTCCCGCAGCGGCAGCGCGTTGCCGGGCGCGATGTACGGCTCCTCGTGCGTGGTGACGCCGATCCCGTGGCCGGTGCGGTGCACGAACGCCTCGGCGAGACCCTCCGCGGCGAGCACGTCGCGGGCGGCCGCGTCGACCTGCTCCGCGGTCACGCCGGGGCGCACGGCGTCCACGGCCGCCTGCTGCGCGCGCACGAGCACGGCGATCCGTCGTGCGACCTCCGGGTCCGGCTCGCCGACCGCGTAGGTGCGTGTGCTGTCGGAGTTGTATCCGGCCGGCACCGCGCCGCCGATGTCCACGACTACGACGTCGCCGTCCTGGATGACCCGGTCGGAGACCTCGTGGTGCGGATCCGCGCCGTGGGGCCCGGAGGCGACGATCACGAACTCGACCGTGCGGTGCCCCTCCTCCACGATCGCCGCGGCGATGTCCGCGCCGACCTCGCGCTCGGTACGACCGGCGCGCAGCAGGCCGGGGACGCGGCGGTGCACTGCGTCGATGGCTTCGCCGGCGCGGCGCAGTTCGGCGATCTCGGCGGCGTCCTTGATCATCCGTCCCTCGCGCAGCACGGGCGTGGCGAGCTCGGGCCGCAGGCCGAGGCGGTCGGCGAGCGGGATCACGTGCAGGGCGGGCAGGGCGTCGGAGACGCCGAGACGCGAGGGGGCCTCGGGCATCGCGGCGGTGACGAGGGCATACGGATCCTGACCGTCCACCCAGTCCGCGACGGCGAGGCCGAGCGCGCCGACGGCCGTGTCGCGCACCTTCGCGAGCTCCATCCGCGGCACGACGACGGTCGGATCCCCGGCTGCCGGGATCACGAGGGCGGTCAGCCGCTCGATCGTGTCCCCTTCGACGCCTGCGAGGTACGTCAGATCGGGACCGGGTCCCACGACGATCGCGTCGAGACCCGCTTCCGCGGTCAGGGTGCGGGCGCGGGCGAGGCGGGCGGCGTACACGGAGGCGGGGAATGGCGTGCTCACCCCTCCACGCTACGTCTCGCCGGGCACGGTGCGCCAGGCCTGCGCCGGGACATATTCCAAGATCGAGATGAACCGTCGCGTCCCCCGGGATCTCGCGCGCAATCGTCCGCCGCAACCGGTCCGTCACCCCTCCCACCCAGACGATTCGCCTGACCGCGAGACTCCAACTCGGCGACGAGACTGCGGCTCTGCGGCGCAGTCTCGTCGCCCAGATGGAGTCTCGCGGTCAGAGGAGGGGGGTTGGGGTCAGTTGAGGGCGATGCCGGATTGCTCGAGGCGGGTGCGCACGCGCTCCACGTCGTCGTCTCCGGGGAGCTCGCCGAGCACCTTCATCATGAGCACCTGCGTGTCGACGAGCGAGATCTCCGGATCCGCTCCGCTCTGCGCGGCCACCGCTTCGCACACTTCCTGCACCTCGTCGTCGGTGAGGCGACGACGCAGCAGGGCGAGGATCGGCACGCGGTCCTGGGCGGGGATCCCGTCGGGGTAGCCCGCGCCCAGCCAGCGCAGCGCCTGGGCGATCGGGTTCGCGTTTGACGACTCGGCGGCAGGAACCGCGCCGGCGGTCTCCGCGCCCGAATGCTCCGCCGACTCCGTACCGGAGCCGTGCACCGCCGCCTCGGCGAGGATCGTCCGATCGCCGGCGATCCGCTGGGCCTTGGTGCTCAGCGGCACCCCGCGGTCGGCGAGCAGGACGGCCACGCGGCGCACTTCGTCGCCGCCGGGGTGCGCCGAGGTCACGTCGGCGATCGCCGCGCGGATCTGCGACACCCGCACCGGATCCGTCTCCTGCCGGGCCAGGGCCGCGACCACCTCGGCGAGCTCCTCGGCGGTGAGCGTCCGCTGCAGGAGCGCCAGCAGCGGCGAGTAGTCCTTGGGCGGCACGCCCTCCGGGTAGCCGGCGCGCAGCCAGGCGAGCACGCGGGTGAGGACGTTGCCGTTCACTTGCCCACCCCGAACAGCGAGATCCCGAAGTAGTGATAGATGCTCAGCCGCGTGATGAAGAGCACCCCGGTGAGCACCGCGGCGATCACGAGCGCGAACAGGATCCAGCCCGCCGCGGTCAGCAGCGGACGGCGCGTTCCAGGTGCCTCGCCGTCGATCTCCCCGGTGCCGGCCGATTGCAGCCGCATCCCGATCGCGAACAGTGCGGGCAGTCCCGCGCCGAACAACAGGCCGACCAGCAGCACGCGGCCCGCGGAGAGGGCCATCTGCGCGATGTCGAAGTTCATCTCATCCGTCCTTCGGTTCAGGCCGCCGCGCCCTGGGGCACGACGGGGCCGTCCCACTCGGCGTTGACGTTGTGGTGGTCGACCTTCTGCCGGCGGCTGCGCAGGTAGAGGAGGGCCGTGGCCGCGAGCAGCAGTACGAAGACCGTGATCGCTCCGGCGAGTCCGCCGATGCCGTGGGCGAGGAAGAAGCAGAGGGCGCCCACGATTCCGGCGGCCGGCATCGTGATGAGCCAGGCGGTGACCATGCGGCCCGCGATGCCCCAGCGCACCTGCGCCCCCGGGCGTCCCACACCGGATCCGAGGATCGAGCCGGTGGCGACGTGCGTGGTGGACAGCGCCATGCCCATCGAGCTGGACGTGAGGATGATCGCGGCAGAGGATGCCTCCGCCGCGAGGCCCTGCGGCGACTCGATCTCGACCAGGCCCTTGCCGAGGGTGCGGATGATCCGCCATCCGCCGAGGTACGTGCCGAGCGCGATGGCCGCGCCGCAGGTCACGATGATCCAGATCGGCAGACCCTCGTTCAGGATCTGGTCGCCGGTGAGAGTGCCGTGCGCGATGAGGGCCAGCGCGATCACGCCCATGGTCTTCTGCGCGTCGCCGGTGCCGTGCGCGAGCGAGACGAGCGACGCGGTCCCGATCTGGCCCCAGCGGAAGCCGGCCTCGCGGTGCTTCGCGTGCACGGTCCGGGTGAGGCGGTAGACGAGCCAGGTGCCGACCGCGGCGACGACACCGGCGATGAGCGGGGAGAGCACGGCGGGGACGATGATCTTCCCGACGATGCCGGCCCAGTTGACGGTCGCTGCACCCGCGATGCCGGCGCCGATGAGTCCGCCGAACAGGGCGTGCGAGGAGCTGGACGGCAGGCCCAGGAGCCAGGTGAGCAGGTTCCACAGGATGCCGCCGACGAGTCCGGCGAAGATGATGATCATGGCCGATTCGGGGCTCAGGCCCGGCACGAGGTCGCCGCTCGGGCCCTGGATCGTGAGGACGTCCTTCGTGATGGTCGCGGCGACCTCGACCGAGAGGAAGGCGCCGACGAGGTTCAGGATCGCCGAGAGCGCCACCGCGACCTTCGGCTTCAGCGCCCCGGTCGCGATCGAGGTCGCCATCGCGTTCCCGGTGTCGTGGAATCCGTTGGTGAAGTCGAAACCGAGTGCGGTCACGACCACCAGGATGAGGATCATCGCTTCGGCGCTCATGACTGTCAGCATCCCGCGTCCCGACCGAGGGAACGGCCGCCGTCGTGCACTCGACGGCGAGAGTTCATCGGGCGTTAAGCGCTCCGGCCGAGAACGATCGAGGGGAGCCTTCACCGTCCGCATAGCAGCCGGGCGTAGCCTCGTGGCGGCCGTCCTGCAGATCGGAATCCGCCACGCCTCCCATCCCCGTCTTCCTCAGCACCTGGAGCCTGGATCCCACCGCGCTCACGGTGCTGATCGCCGCCGCCGGCCTCTACCTCGGCGGTGTGGTGGTGCTGCGACGGAGGGGGCACCGCTGGCCGCTGCGGCTGACCCTGATGTTTCTGCTGCTGGGCCTCGGCTCCTACGCCGTCGTGTCGTTCGGGTTCCTGGGCACCTGGAGCCCGGCGCTGCGCTGGGCCTTCTCGACGCGGATCGCCCTGCTCATGTTCGTCGTGCCCGTGCTGGTCACGCTGGGACGCCCGGTGTCGCTGGCCCGCGCGGTGCTCTCGACGCGGCCCCGCGCGCGGGTGAACGGCTTCCTGCGCTCCTGGCTGGCGAGGTTCTTCGGCAACGCGATCATGGCGCCGGTGTTCACCTGCCTGGTGTTCTCGGTGTTCTTCACGCCGCTGTCGGCGGTGCTGCGCGTCAACCCGGTCACCGAGGGCGTGGCGTCGGCGATCGTGCCGTTGCTGGGACTGCTGATGATCCTGCCGATGGCGGCGCACACGGTCGCGCGCACGAGCCTGTTCATCGTCGCCGAGTTCATGTTCGCGTTCGTGGAGCTCGTGCTCGACGCGATCCCCGGCGTGCTGCTGCGCCTGGGCACGGTCGTCTTCGACCACGCGAGCGCCTGGTCGGGGGCGCTGCCGCTCTGGTTCCCGAACCCGCTCCGCGATCAGCAGCTCTCCGGTGACTTCCTGTGGTTCATCGCCGAGATCGTCGATGTGCCGATCCTGGTGATCCTGATGATGCGATGGATCCGTTCCGACCGGCGGGAATCGCGCAGCATGGACGAGCTCAGCGACGAGGAGATGGCCGAACTCACCGCCGCGCACCTGCGCGGCGAATGACGGATCCGGATCTCATCCCCCACGGCTCAGGTCGCAGTATCTGCGGCGAATCGGCCCCCGATCGCGCAGAGATCGCGACCTGAACGAACGCGCGGCTCACTCCGCGGGCGCGGCCTTGCGGATGCGCTCGCCGAGGAAGGCGAGGTCGGTGGCGGAGAGCGCGGTCACGGCATAGGAGACCGGCCACACGGCGCCCTCGTCGAGCCGGGCGGGCCACTCGAACTCGAACGTGGCGTAGCGCACCTTGAACTTGGCCTTGGGCTTGAAGAAGCAGACGACCTTGCCGGCGCCGTTGGCCCAGGCCGGCATGCCGTAGTACGTACGGGGCACGAGATGCGGGGCGTTCTCGGCGACCAGCCGGTGCAGGGCCTCGGCCAGTGCGCCGTCCTCGCCATCCATCTCGGCGATCTTGGCCATCACGTCGGCCTCGCCGGCGGCGCGGGCCTCCTCGGCGGAGATCTTCTTCCGCGCGACGCGGGTGCGGCTCTCCTTCGCGGCCTCCTTCACGGCGGCGCGCTCGAACTCGGTCAGCACGGGGGCGGTGTTCTCGGTCATGACATCCTCCTATCGGCGCCCCGCGGATCCGGGGACATCGTCAGCCTATGAACGCGCGCGGACGGGCGCTTCTTCAGAACTGATCGATCGGCGGCACACCTCGCGCCGGTTCCCGGGGGCTCGCCGCGCATCCGGCAACGCGCACGGCAGAGGGCGGCGCCTGCGCTCACCGCGCCATACCGGCTGTGACGTCCTAGGGTGTGAACCATGGACATGCGCGTCGCGGCATACGCGGTCATCGTCGACGAAGATCGACGGGTGCTGCTGGCGCGGTGGACCGAGGGACGACGCGTGTCGTGGACCATGCCGGGAGGCGGTCTGGAGCCGGGCGAGGATCCCGAGGCCGCCGTCCGCCGCGAGGTGCGCGAGGAGACCGGCTACAAGGTGGTCGTCGACGAGCTGCTCGGGATCCACTCCCGAGTCATCCCCGCCCGCCGCAGGGTCACGCCCGGCGCGACCGAGCCGCTGCACACGCTGCGGATCGTGTACCGCGCGCGGATCATGAGCGGGCGGCTCCGTTTCGAGAAGAACGGATCCACCGACATGGCCGCCTGGTACGCGCTCGACGAGGTCGCCGGCCTGCAGCGCGTGCGACTCGTCGACATCGCCCTCGGCATGGCCGGCCGGATCGGCTGACCTCAGCGCAATACCTCGACCAGGGCGATCCACGAGTTCACGATCGCCACGACGAGGGCGAGCGGCGAACCCGTGGCGGCGAGCAGCAGACCGCCGGCTGACCCGCGAGCAGGAACACGCCGCCGCCGGCGTACGCCACAAGCGGAAGGAACCCAGAGCCGCCCGGGGCAGCGAGCCGCCGTGCCCGGGTCGTGCCGCGGCGAGAGGACCGTGTGCACCGGGAACGCCGTCGCGGCAGCGGTGGGCGTTCAGCGAACGGGTGTGCGGATCACTCCGGCTCGGAGATGTCGGCGACGGTCGCGTCGTACGCGGAGAGGAGGGCGTCGCCGTCGACGAACAGGCTGTACCCGTGCGCGCCGGCGCCCATCGCGATCCGCCGACCGCGGATCGTCTCATCCGCGAACACCGGCCACGCGGTGGTGCTGCCGATCGGGACGATCGTTCCGCGCTCGTAGCCGGTCGCGGCCAGCGCGACGGCGGGATCCGGAAGCTTCAGCCGGTTGACGCCCACCAGGGCGCGCAGCTTCGGCCAGGAGATCTTGCGCCCGCCGGGGATCAGCGCGAACAGGAACGTGTCGTCGCTTCGCTTGACCACGAGCGTCTTCACGATGCCGGACGGATCCAGGCCGAGCAGGGCCGCGGCCTCAGGGAGGCTGTTGGCGGCCGGGCGCTGCCGGATCTCGATGTCGAGGCCGCGTTCGGCCGCGGCATCGCGCACGCGGGCGTGCGGATCCGACCGGTCCGCGCGCCCTTCGGCGGGCTCAGGGACCGGTGAAGCGGAGGCGCTCACGCCTCGGGAGCGTTCAGCGGGTCGTCCGCGACCCAGAGCTCGTCGTCGGCGCGCAGCGCCTGCCAGGCCGCGACCAGGACGCCCACGGCGGCCGCGGCGCCGAGGACGATCGCGATCACGGCGCCGATGCCGAGGCCGCTCTTGCGCTCGGCCGGCACGGCGAGCACGGCGCGCGGGGTGTGCGCGGTTCCGGTGCGCTTCGCGTTCGCGATGTCCCATGCGGTGAGGGCGGATCCGACGACGCCGCCGATCGCCGGGACGACCTTGTGGTCGACGACGTCGCGGGAGAACTTGACGCCCTTGTCCACGACCGGGACCACACGGTGCTCGTACACGTCCTGCACCGTGGGCACGACCTGCTCGCGGCGGAAGTTGTCGAGCTGGCGACCCGCCTCACGGGCGATGCCGGCGGCCTCGCCGACGACGACCTGCTGGGCGGCCCACAGCTTGGCGGCCTCGCTCTGCAGCTGACGGAGTTCCTTCTGACGCTTGCGGCTCAGGCTCACGATGCCCTCCCAATCGAAACGGGGTTCGGACTCACCATCTTGCCAGACAAGCTCCTGAGTAGCGGGTGTGCGTCGGAGAAGTTCCTGGAGGAATCAGAGACTGCAGGGGATCCGATGCGAGAATGGACCCATGCCTCACGCCACTCACGTCGCCACGCTGCACACCAACCACGGAGACATCGTCATCAACCTCTACGGTGACCACGCCCCCCGCACCGTGAAGAACTTCGTCGAACTCTCCGACGGCACCGGATCCTGGACGCACCCCGCCACCGGCAAGCCCGGCGAGGGCGCGCTGTACAAGGACGTCATCTTCCACCGGATCATCCCGAACTTCATGATCCAGGGCGGCGACCCGCTCGGGCAGGGCGTCGGCGGCCCCGGGTACACGTTCAACGACGAGATCCACGGCGAGCTGAACTTCAGCGAGCCCTACATCCTCGCGATGGCCAACGCCGGCCTGCGCCGCAACGCCATCACCGGCCAGGCCGAGGGCACCAACGGCTCGCAGTTCTTCATCACGACCGACCCGACCCCGTGGCTGCAGGGCAAGCACACGATCTTCGGCGAGGTCGCGGACGACGCCTCCAAGGCCGTCGTGGACGAGATCGCCGCCGTGCGCACCGGAGCGGGCGACCGTCCGGTCGAGGACGTGGTGCTGCAGTCCGTCGACATCGTCGCGAACTGATCCCGCACCCGGATTCCGGAGCGCACGGATGACGACTTCGGAGTTCCACGCGAATCCCGACAACTTCTGCTACCGGCATCTCGGGCGGCAGAGCTTCGTGCTGTGCCAGCGATGCATGCGCACGATCTGCCCGGAATGCCAGACGCAGGCCCCGGTCGGGGTGATCTGCCCGGAGTGCATGCAGGAGCAGCGGCGCAACCAGACGCCCGCCCAGCGCCGTGCGAACCGGCGCTGGGGAGCGCGGTCGATGACCGCCGTGGGCGGGCGTCCGATCGTGACGTACTGGATCCTCGCGATCACCTCGGCGGTGAGCCTGCTGCAGCTCGTGCCGGGCATCGGCGGGGTGATCACGAACAGCCTGCAATTCTGGGCCGGCAATCTGTATCCGGCCTTGTCCGGGGCGCCGTTCGAGCCCTGGCGCCTGCTCACGGCGCTGCTCGTGCACGGAGGATTCATCCACCTGGGGCTGAACATGCTCGCGCTGTGGATGGTCGGGCAGAGCCTGGAGCCGCTCATCGGCCGTGCGAAGTTCCTCACCCTCTATCTCGTGAGCGGACTCGCCGGTTCCGTCGCCGTCGCGCTGATGTCGCCCGGAACGCCGACCGTGGGCGCCTCCGGCGCGATCTTCGGACTCCTCGCCGCGCTGCTCGTGGTGGGTCGTCATCTCGGAGCGAACGTGATCGGCATTCTTGTCGTGCTCGTGATCAACTTCGTGTACGGCTTCCTCGTCCCAGGGGTGGCCTGGCAGGCGCATGTCGGCGGCGCGGTCGTCGGCGCGTTGGTCGCGCTCATCTACGTTCGCACGAGCGGCCGCGGCACGACGAAGTTCTGGTGGATCGGCCTCGTCTCCGCGCTCGTGCTCGTGTTGCTGGCCGTGGTCGCGATCGTTCCTCCCCTGCTCATCACCGCCGGTCACTGACCGAAAGACCGGAACGGCCCTCGCCTTCGGGCGGGGGCCGTTTGTCGTTCTCCCGGGCGAGGGAATGACAGGCGTGTAATTCTCCCCACATGGGGATAGATCTGTGGATAACTTCGGGGAGGGGATGTGTATATCCATCCCCAGAATGTGGATAACCCCTCGGATCCGTGGACAACCCTGCGGGATACCGGATCCGGAATGCAGAAACGCCCCCGCGCAGGCGGGGGCGTTTCTGAGAACGGGGCGGCGCGGTGTCAGCGCCAGCGCGTGGTCATCAGGAAGCCGATCAGGGCGATGCCGAGACCGATCAGCAGGTTCCAGGACTGCAGGTGCGGGATCGGGTACTGCATACCGGTGATGTAGAAGACCAGGATCCAGGCGAGGCCCAGCAGCATGAAGCCGACCATGACCGGCTTGAACCACACGGCGTTGGGCGCGGCGTCGCCGTCGACCTTCTCTGCGACGGCTTCTTCGGGCTTGCGGGATCGTGCCATGCGCACAGTCTACCCAACGGGTCGCTCAGACATCAGGCTGTCATCCCGCGGCACGGTGCGCTCGATAGGATCGCGGGATGACCGACGCCCCGCGAGCCGCCACGCGCCGTGCCCGCCGAGGCGGACGACCGCGCCGGCGCGCCACGGTCGTGAGCGTGCTCGGCGAGCTGCTGCTGACGGCGGGCGTCGTGGTGCTGCTGTACGCCGCGTGGCAGATGTGGGTGGGCGACATCATCATGAGCGCCGCCGCGAACGACAAGGGGCAGCAGATCTCCCAGGCATGGGCGAAGGAGCCCGTGCCTGCTCTGCCGCCCGTGATCGACGACGGGAACGGCGCGGACAGCGCCCATCCCCGGTACGAACCGCCCGTGATGACCCCGCCCGAGAACGGCGTCCCGTGGGGCGCGCAGATGCACGTGCCGCGGTGGGGATCCGACTACAACGTGCAGATCGCGGGCGGGGTGACCAGGCCCGAAACCCTCGACCATGGCTGGATCGGCGTCTACCCCACGTCCGGGATGCCCGGCCAGCCCGGCAACGTCACGATGGCTGCCCACCGCACCACCTGGGGCAAGCCCTTCAACCAGCTCGACCGGTTGCACCTGAACGACGCGATCGTGATCGAGACGGAGCAGGGGTGGTACACGTATCGGTTCCGCACTCTCGAGTACGTCACGCCCGATAGCGTCGACGTGCTGAACCCCGTGCCGCAGGAGACGGTCGGCGCGGCCGGCGGCCGGTACATCACCCTCACCGCGTGCTCGCCGCTCTACTCGCTCGCCGAGCGCATCGTGGCGTACGGGGTGTTCGAGAGCTTCCAGCCCCGCGCACTGGGCTCCCCGGAATCGTTGAAGGCGGTGAGCTGATGTACGGCGCTCTCTGGCGCATCCTCCCCGGCCCGTGGTGGGTGCGGCTGATCATCGTGCTCATGCTGCTCGCGGCCGTGCTCTACGGCCTGATGTTCTGGGTGTTCCCGTGGGTGAGCCCGTTGATCTCGCCCGGTGACGTCAGCATCGAGCCCGCGCCGACTGCGACCTGATCCGGGGTCGGGTGAGAACTCGGAGGCCGGTCTCCGCCTGTCATCCTCCCGGACGACCTTTCAGTGCCGTGCTGCGGGATGTTCTGGTGGGCCGTAACGGTCGGTGAGCGCAGCACCGATGGTCGCGAGGTGATCGATGACTCCCTGTGGGCTGGAGATCTCGAGCCATTCGACGAGCCCGGCGAGGTGGCCGGCGAGCCCGTACTCGCTGGGCCCGCGGAACACCACTGCGATGCGGCCGTCTGTACCGGCTGCGCCGATGTCGAGGTTGTCGCCCAGTGCGGTGCGAAGGTACTCGAGCCCCTCGGGTGCGCAGGTCGCGCGGACCTCCACCGGCGTGTGCAGACGGTCGGCATCGTCCGTGAACTGACGCCAGCTTTTGGCGAGGTCGAATCCATCCGGGCGCGCGACCGGGTGATCGGTGGCCGCAATGGCCGTGACCCTGTCGATCCGGAATGTCCGCTGGCCGGTATCGGTGTGGGCGACCAGGTACCAGGAGGGTCCTTTCGCCACGATCCCCAGGGGATGAACGATCCTCTCGGTCTCGTTGCCTGCTGCATCGATGTAGCCGAACCGCACCTGAACTCCCCGGATCACGGCGTCCTGCAGCACATCGAGGAAATGAGGCGGGTGAGCGTCGGCGGTGCCGGGCGAGTTCCATCGCCGTGAGTCCACGACCAGCGACGCCGCCGCCGCTTCGGCCTGCGCGCGAAAGGTCTCCGGCAGTGCGCGGACGAGCTTGCGGAGTGCGGCCTTCACCTCGGGCGTCGCCGCCGCCGCCGGCCCCGCGACCAGGAACAGAGCTCGGGCCTCACCCACCGTGAGACCCGAGAGATCGGTGCGGGCGCCACCCAGGAGGCGCCATCCGCCGCCTCGGCCTTGCACGGAGTAGATCGGGATTCCCGCCATGCCCAGGGCATCGAGGTCGCGACGTGCGGTGCGCTCGGACACCTCGAGCTCTTCGGCGACTTCCGCTGCGGTGACCTGATCGCGCCGTTGCAGCATCAGGAGGATGGCCACCAGTCGATCGGATCGCATGCCACAACACTGACAGGTAAACCGGTCGTGGGGTGACCTGTTTACCTGCCTAGCGTGGAATCATGAACTCAGCAACGAATCCGACCTCCTTTCCCGAACCGACGATCATCGCCGTCAACGGCGTCGAGCTGGAGGTGTTCGAGGCCGGCCAGCACAATGCCGGACGACCGATCGTGCTCTGCCACGGCTTCCCCGATCTCGCCTACACCTGGCGCAACCAGGTGCCCGCGCTGGTCGCGGCCGGCTACCACGTGATCGCCCCCAACCAGCGCGGCTATGGCAACTCCTCGCGCCCCGCGGAGGTGGTCGCCTACGACATCGCGCACCTGACCGGCGATCTTGTCGCCCTCCTCGACCACTTCGGCTACGCCGACGCGACCTTCATCGGTCACGACTGGGGGGCGTTCGTGGTGTGGAGCCTGACGCTGTTGCATCCGGAGCGCGTCAGCGGGGTGATCGCGCTGAGCCTGCCGTACCTGGTGCGGGGCGACGTGCCCTGGTTGGACTTCATGGAGGCGGTGCTCGGTAGCGACTACTACTTCGTCCACTTCAACCGAAAGCCGGGAGTCGCCGACGCCGTGTTCGATGCGGACCCGGCACGCTTCCTCAACAACCTGTATCGGAGGAACGAGCCGGTCATGCCGCCCCAGCCCGGCATGGTGCTGATCGAGACCGCTCGCACCGAGACGCCTTCCGGTGACCCGCTGCTCAGTGAGAGCGAACTATCGGTCTACACCGCCGCGTTCGAGAGCTCGGGATTCACCGGAGGCATCAACTGGTATCGGAATCTCAACCGAGCCTGGCATCAGCTGGCCGATGCCGACCCGATCGTCCAGCAGCCTGCGCTCATGATCTACGGTGAACGCGACGCCGTCGCACGGGCCGAACACCTCGCGACGTTCGTGCCCAACGTCGAAGAGACCAGCCTCGACAGCGGGCACTGGATTCACCAGGAGCGGCCCGAGGAGACCAATCGCGCGATCGTGACGTGGTTGAAGGCCCAGGAGGCCAGCGCAGGCTGAGGAGGCATCGAGGCCGGCGAAGAACGTGAGGCCGACCTACGCCCTGCGCCCCGGAATAGCGCGCGGCGTAGGCCGGCCGTCGAACTCTTGGTCGAAGCCGAGTCAGGCTCTGCTCACTTGCCGGTGCAGTAGGTCAGGTCGATCGTCGACAGCACGGGCACATCCCCGGGAGACGCCGACATCGAGGCGACCGTCTTCGGATCCGTGGCCTTGCAGCTCGGGTTCTCGACCGGGTTCGCGGTCAGCCCCAACTGCTGCAGCGTCTGAGTCGCCGAGTCCAGCGTCCAGCCGGTGAGGTTGTTCAGGGTCACCACGCCACTGGCCACGACGAGGTCGACCACGGTTCCCGGCGCGACCTTGGTATCGGCCTGCACGCTCGAGGACAGCACGATGTCGTGCTGCGTGCGGGGGTCGTTCTCCTGGCGGATGGATCCGAGCTGCAGGCCCGCCTTGGAGAGGGCGTCCTTGGCGGCAGTGGCGCCGAGGCCCACGAGCTGCGGGACTGCGACCTCGGCGGCGCCGGAGGAGACGTAGACCGTGACCGACTGGCCCTTGTCCATGTGCGCGCCGGCCTCCGGCTCCGTGCTGACGACCTTGCCCTTGTCGACGGTCGCATCCGCCTGATCGATGCGGATCGCGCGCAGGTCGTTCTTCGCCAGCAGCGCGACCGCGGACTCGTAGGTCTGGCCCGAAAGACTCGGCACCGAGCGCGTGGCGGTCGGCACATCGGCGGTGGGCTTGATCGCGAGCACCCAGATCAGCACGGAGGCCATCAGCACGACGAGCAGCGCGACGCCGGCCCAGATCCACGCCACCGGCGGTCCCGACTGCGTCCGCGTCATGGTCGTGTCGGTGGAGAGCTGGCGCAGTGTGCGCGCGGTCTCCTGCGCGTGCCGCGGGTTCGGGCCGTACAGCTCGCTGGTGAGCGAGGACAGCTGCTTCTTCGTGGGCACGGCGCCGGTCACGGCGTCGTCGAGCGCCGTGCGGAACGAGACGGCATCGGGGAAGCGCTGGAACGGATCCTTCGCCATCGCGCGCAGCACGACGGGATCCAGGGCGCGGATGCGCTCGAGCTCGGCGGCGGGGTGCTCCTCGTCATGCACCTCGCTCGGCGGCAGCGGCGTCTCGCTGACGTGCTGATAGGCGACGGCCACCGGGGATTCCCCGCGGAAGGGCTGGCGTCCGGTGAGCATCTCGTACAGCACGATGCCCGCGGAGTACAGGTCGGTGCGGGCGTCGACCTGCTCGCCCTTGGCCTGCTCCGGCGAGAAGTACGCGGCCGTGCCGATGATCTGCGTGGTCTCGGCGACCGTGGAGGAGGAGTCGGAGACGGCCCGGGCGATCCCGAAGTCCATCACCTTGACCGTGCCGTCCGGGGTCACCTTGACGTTGCCCGGCTTGATGTCGCGGTGCACGACGCCGGCGCGGTGGGAGTACTCCAGCGCCTCGAGGATCCCGTCCGCATAGCGCACGGCGTCGACGGTCGGCACGGGGCCGCGCGCGATGATGTCCTTCAGCAGATCGCCGGGCACGAGCTCCATGACGATGAAGGGCACCGGCTCGGCGGGAGTGCCGCCGGCCTCCGGAGTGCTGTCCTCGCCCGCGTCGAAGACGCGCACGATCGAGGGGTGCGACATGCGCGACGCCGCCTGCGCCTCCATCCGGAAGCGCGTACGGAACGCCGCGTCGCGAGCCAGCTCGCGGTCGAGGATCTTGATCGCGACCTCGCGGCCGAGGGTCAGGTCGTAGCCCCGGTGCACATGTGCCATGCCACCGCGGCCGATGAGGTCATCGACGCGGTAGCGACCGGCCATGACGCGCGTGATCGTCGCCACAGAGGACCCCCCTGGTTCTCTTGTTTCTTCTTGCTTTCGGGCCGCTCAGGGCGTTGGCGATGGTGAGACAGGGCCGGTGCCCGGCACGATCGGATCCGCCATCTGCGGCGACGGACCGCTCTCGCGCTTGCTGTCGCCGCACAGAGCCAGGTAGGTCGCGGTGACCTGTGCTCCCGGCTGATTGGCGATCGAGATCTCGGCGTTGAGCGTGCCGGCGTCGAAGGTCTTCTGGGAAGATCCGTCGCCGACGAACGTCGCGTTGGTGAGGGTCACCACGTAGCCGGACACGTTGCCGGTGCCGCTCGGGCATACGAAGCCGGCCCAGCTCAGCCCCACGGTTCCACCCGCGGTGGCGGGGCCGGCGAGCTTCGGAGCCGAGTCGGGTGCGCCGATCGGCACGAGGTCCCCGTACACCGCCAGCTGAACGACGGTGCCCTTCTTGACGTTGCCGCCGCTGGGATCCGTGCTGTAGACCGTGCCCACCTTGTCCTGCGCCGGGGCGTGGTCGCCCGTGGAACAGGTGCCGTCGAGGCCCGCGCCCTTGAGGGTCTGCACGGCGGCGTCGCACGTCTGCCCGATCAGGCCGAGTGTGCCGAGCGAGACGGTGTCGGCAGTGGGCGTGGGCGTCGGCGTCTTGCTCGGCGTCTTGGAGGGCGTGGTCTGCGAGCTCGTCGTCGACGGAGCGGGCTCCGGCGCCTTCTGATTCGACAGCAGCGCCCACACCGTGCCGCCGAGCACGATGATCAGCAGCGCGATGAGTGCGATGAGCGGCCAGGTCCAGGGGCTGCGCTTCTTCTTCTTCTCCGGGGCCTCGTCGGCCTCGGTCGGGATCTGCGCGGTCGTCGGCATGATCGTCGTCGCGCCCTGCGTCGCGCCGAGGAGCTGCGTCATGGCGTCGTCGCCGGCGGCTCCCGCGACAGCACCGGCGCCCACGACGCCGGCGATGACCGCCGGCACCGCGATCGCGGCCGAGTTCAGGTCGCCGCGGCGCAGCGCCTGGGCGGCGCGGGCGACCGTGGCCGCGGAGCTCGGCCGGTCGGCCGGCTTCTTCGCGATCATGGCCATGACGAGGTTCTGCACGGGCTGCGGCACGGTCGCCGGCAGCGGCGGCGGGGTGTCGTTGATCTGCGCCATCGCGATCGCGACCTGCGACTCGCCCGTGAACGGGCGCTTCCCGGCCAGGCACTCGTACGCGACGATGCCGAGCGAGTAGATGTCGGTGGCCGGCGATGCGGCGTGACCGGAGGCCTGCTCGGGCGAGAGGTACTGCACGGTGCCCATGACCTGACCGGTGGCCGTGAGCGGCACCTGGTCGGCGATGCGCGCGATGCCGAAGTCGGTGATCTTGACCCGGCCGTCCGGGGTGATCAGCAGGTTGCCCGGCTTGATGTCGCGGTGCACGAGGCCCGCGGCGTGCGCGGCCTGCAGCGCGGAGGCGGTCTGCGCGACGATGTCGAGCGTCTTGTCGGCGCTGAGGGATCCCTCGCGCTCGATGATCGTGGAGAGGGCCTCGCCGGGGACGAGCTCCATGACGAGGTAGGCCGAGCCGTTCTCCTCGCCGTAGTCGAACACGCTCGCGATGCCCTCGTGGTTCACGAGGGCGGCGTGGCGGGCCTCGGCGCGGAAGCGCTCGAGGAAGCCAGGATCCCCCATGTACTCGTCCTTGAGGATCTTGATGGCGACGGTCCGGCCGATGACGTGGTCGGTCGCCTCCCACACCTCGCCCATGCCACCGATGGCGATCCGAGACTGCAGCTCGTAGCGACCGCCGAAATGCACACCCTGCGTCGGCCTCATTTCTTCAGCACCGCCTCCATGACCTTCTTGGCAATCGGTGATGCGATCGCATCACCGGATCCGGATTGTCCCTGCCCACCGCCGTCTTCGACGACGACCGCAACGGCGATCTCCGGGTTCGAAGCGGGCGCGAAGCCGGTGAACCACAGCGTGTAGGGGTCCGTGTCACCGTTCTCCGCTGTGCCCGTCTTACCGGCCACGTCGACTCCGTCTATTCTTGCACCCTGCGCCGCGCCGCTTGAGACCGACGCCTGCATGGCGGCGGTGATCGCCGCGGCCTGGTCCGAGCTCATCGCCTGCCCGAACTCGGTGTTCCCGATCTGCTTCAGCACCGACAGGTCGTCGCCGAGGACCTGATCCACCATGCGCGGGTTCATCACGAGGCCGTTGTTCGCGATGCCGGCCGAGACCATTGCCATCTGCAGCGGGGTCGCCCGCACGTCGCCCTGCCCGAAGCCCGTGAGGCCGGTCTTGTCGGCCGAGAGGCTCTTCGGGTACGTGGACGCGGTCGACTCCAGCGGGAGCGAGAACGCCTTGTCGAAGCCGAACTTCTCCGCGGAAGTGCGGATCGCCTTGTCTCCGAGCTGCACGGCGAGCTCGGCCATCGGGACGTTGCAGCTGAACCGGATGGCATCGGCGAGACTCACGGTCTGCCCGTCGCCGGCGGGGCAGGGCCCGCCCCATGAGTTGTGCACCGCGGTGCTGGTGCCCGGCAGCGTGAAAGAGGCGGGGTTCGGGAAGGTCGACTGCATCGTGAACTTGCCGGAGTCGAGCGCTGCGGCGGCCACGACGAGCTTGAACGTGGAGCCGGGCGGGTTCATGTTCCCGCCGATGGCGCGGTTCGACAGCGGCTTGTTCGGGTCGGCGACGAGGCCGTCGTAGGTGGCGTTGGCGGCCTGCGAGTCGTGCACGGCGAGGCTGTTCGTGTCGTAGCCGGGGGTGGAGACCATCGCGAGGATCCGGCCCGTCTTCGGCTCGATCGCGACGACGGCGCCCTGGTAGCCCTGCAGCGCGTCGTAGGCGGCCTTCTGGGCCACTGGGTCGAGGCTGAGGCGCACGTTGGCGCCCTTCTGCGGCTGGCCCGAGACGATGCGTTCGATCGACGAGAGGAAGTTCGAGCCCCCGGTGCCGCTGAGCTCGCTGTTCATGGCCTTCTCGATGCCGGTCGCGCTGCCCAGCGCCGGGTTGTAGTAGCCGGTGACGGCGGACCACATCTGCGGATCCGTGTACACCCGCTGGAAGGAGTACATGTCACCCGACGGCGTCGAGGTCGCGATCGGCGTGTCGCCGGCGAGGATGGATCCGCGCTGGATCTCGTAGCTGTCCAGCCGGGTGCGCCGGTTGGCGTCGTTCTGCGCGAGCGCATCCGCCTGCACGACCTGGATCCAGCTCACCGAGCCGAACAGCGCGAGGAACATGACCAGCACGAGGATGCTGATCCTCCGGAGTTCTTTAGTCATGCGGCACCCCCTGGGGTGTCGTGCTCATCGGTCCCTGAGCGAGCGGAGCGAGACGAAGGGTCGTCATCCGATCACCACCCTGGGTTGGCGGCGCACGCCGTCGGAGATCCGCAGCAGCAGACCGACGATGAGCCAGTTGGCGATGAGGGACGAGCCTCCCGCCGCGAGGAACGGCGTGGTGAGGCCGGTCAGCGGGATCACCCGGGTGACGCCGCCGACCATGATGAAGACCTGCAGGCCGATCGTGAACGAGACGCCCACCGCGAGCAGCTTGCCGAAGTCGTCCTGACCTGCGACGCCGATCCGCAGGCCCCGGCTGACGAACACCATGTACAGGCACAGGACGGCGAACAGGCCGATCAGGCCGATCTCCTCGCCCAGGCTGGTGATGATGAAGTCGCTCTCCGCGACCGGCGTGATCTGCGGGCGCCCCTGGCCGAGGCCCGTGCCGATCAGTCCGCCGTGCGCGAGGCCGAAGATGCCCTGCGTGAGCTGGTAGCTCTGGTCCTCCATGAGGTCGGGGTCGAAGGCGTTGATCCAGGTGTTGAAGCGGTTCTGCACGTAGGTCAGGAACTGCGACACCACGGCGACGCCGATCACCACGCCCACGACGCCGATGAGCACCCAGCTCGTCTTCCCGGTCGCGACGTAGAGCATGACGATGAACATGCCGAAGATGAGCACTCCGGTGCCGAGGTCGTGCTGCGCGACGATGATGGCGAGCGAGATCAGCCAGACCACGATCACGGGCCCCAGTTCGCGCATACGCGGCCAGGTGATGCCGGCGAAGCGCTTGCCCACGGACGACAGGCTCTCCCTCGTGCGCACGAGGTAGCCCGCGAAGAAGATCGCCAGGAAGATCTTCGAGAGCTCGCCCGGCTGGAAGCCGAGCCCGCCGATCGAGATCCAGACGTCGGCGTTCGCGTCGGCCTTGAGGCCGGGGATGAAGGGCAGGATCAGCAGCACGAGGCCCGCCAGCCCGGAGAGGTACGTGTACTTGTACAGCACGCGGTAGTTGCGCAGGAAGATCACGAGGGCGATCGCGCCGGCCACGGAGATCGCCATCCACATGAGCTGCTTGTTGGACGACGCGTTCCAGCCCGTGGCGTGGTTGGCGATGTCGATGCGGTAGATCTCCGCGATTCCGACGCCGGTGAGGAGCGTGGCGATCGGGAGCACGAACGGATCCGCATCGCTCGCGACGAAGCGCAGCACGACGTGCAGGGCGAATACGAGCACGGCGAGCCCGCCGCCGATGAGAAGGATCATCGGATCGATGCGGCCGAGGGCGCCGAGCTGCACGAGGGTGAGAGCCGTGCCCGCGACGACCACGGCGAACAGCAGGAGCCAGAACTCGCGGTTGCGCTGCGTCTGCGGGCCGCGGATCCTCCGCAGCGCGCGCAGCACGGCCGTGTCGGCCGCGACGTCGCCGGCGTGGGGGGCGGGTGCGGTGGCGGTCATGGCGTCTTCCCCGTCCCGGCCGAGGCGCGGAGGCGCCCGACGATGGCCGTCGCGTCGTCGAGGGAGCGTGCGGTGATGGTCTGCTGCACGAGCGACTGGTTGAAGCTGGGCAGGTCGGACATCTTGATGCCGGTGTCCTCGTACACGTGGGAGAGCGAGATCGGTCCGAGGTCCTGCTGGATCCCCTGGAACACCGCGACCGTGTCGGACTCGGAGTCGACCCCCACGAAGTAGCGGGTCTGCGTCCACGCGTAGGCGCCGAAGAGCGCGGCAGCCATGAGCGCGATCACCACGAGGAGGCCGGTGATCCATCCGACCCTGCGGCGCACCGAGCGGCGGTGGTCCTCCTCGATGAGCTCCTCGAGGTAGTCGGCGGCGGGCTCGAAGTGCGTCGGCTCGTTCGCCGCCTGGCGCACGGGGTGCAGCCAGCTCGGGCGTGCCGGGCGCGCGGCGGGCACGATGATGCCCTGCGGGTTCGCCGCGGCGCCGACGACGGTCGCGGATCCGGAGAGCACCGGGTGCTGGCCGCCGACGTCGACGATCACGATCGTGACGTTGTCGGGGGCGCCGCCGTCGAGCGCATACTTCAGCAGGCCGTCCGCGGTGCGCCCGGGGGCCATGCCCAGCCGCAGCGTCTTCTCCATGTGCACTTCGTCGACGACGCCGGAGAGGCCGTCGGAGCACAGCAGCCAGCGATCGCCGGGCAGGGTCGGCATGACGAACATGTCGAGCTCGGGATCCGCGTCCATGTCGCTGAGCACCCGCATGAGCACGGAGCGGCGCGGGTGGTACCGCGCCTCCTCCGGCGTGATCCGGCCCGAGTCGACCAGGCGCTGCACGAACGTGTGGTCGGTGGTGATCTGGGTGAGCGTCTCGTCGCGGTAGAGATAGATGCGGGAGTCGCCGATGTGGCCGATGACGGCGTAGTCGTCGACCATGATGATCGCGTCGAGCGTGGTGCCGAGGCCGGCGAGCTCCGGACGGTCCTTGACGGCGCGGATCATGTCGCCCGCGGCGGTCGTGGCGGCGGCCTGCAGCGAGGCCTCCGCGTCCATGGTCGAGGGGTAGGCGTGGTCGAGGTTCTGCAGCCGGTGGATCGCGAGACTGCTGGCGACGTCGCCGCCCGCGTGGCCGCCCATGCCGTCGGCGACGACGAACAGGTTCGCCCCGGCGTAGCCGGAGTCCTGATTGTTGGAGCGGACCTTCCCGGTGTGGGAGATCGCGGCGCTCGAGCCTTCGAAGACCATGGCCGCCGGTTACGCCCGCAGCTCGAAGGTCGTGGCGCCCACCTTGATGGGGGCGCCGATCGACACGGCGACGGGGGCGCCGACGCGCTCGCCGCTCAGGAACGTGCCGTTCGTGGAGTCGAGATCCTGCAGCATCCACTGGTCGCCCCACAGCAGCAGACGTGCGTGATGGCTGGACGTGTAGTCGTCGCGGATGACCAGCCCGGATTCGCTCGAGCGGCCGATCGACATCGGCTCGGATCCCAGCGGCACCTCGAGGCCGGCCTTGGGGCCCGACGTGATGACGAGCTTGGCGACGGTGGACGTGGTGGCGGGTCCGCCGGGTCTGCTCCTCGGCGCGGCCGGGGCTTTCGCGGGTGCAGGGGCCGGCTTCGCCGCGGGGGCGCTCGCTGCGGCCTCGGCCTGGGGCAGCTTGCGCACGCGCACGCCGAACAGATCCGCGCGGAGCGAATAGACGACCGCGAAGACGAAGAACCACATCAGCACGAGGAAGCCGATGCGCAGGAGGAGGAGCGTCAGTTCACTCATGGCGGCTGCTCCTCGCGGATGGGGCGCTCGTCGCGCTTTCGCGGGCCGCGCTCACGGATTGACCCCGAACGCGCGCGTGGCGTCGCCGCCGCGGCCGCCGCGGACCGGCTCTGAGACGGGCACGACCTCGAACGTCAGGTCCGTGCGGCCGATCGTGATGACCATGCCGCTCTCCAGCTGGGCCTCGCGCACGCGCTGACCGTTGAGCTTGGTGCCGTTGGTGGAGCCGAGGTCGCGGAGCATGGCGTGATCGCCGTCCCACAGCACCTCGGCGTGCTTGCGGCTGGATCCGGCATCGCTGATGGTGATGTCGGCGTCGCTGCCGCGGCCGATGACCGTGCGCGCCTTGGTGACGGGGTAGCGGGCGCCGCCCGTGGTGACGACGGCCTGCCAGGTGACGCGACCGCTGCTGCGCGTGGAGGCGGATTCGACGCGCACGGTGCCCGTGGCGAGCTTGTCGTCGGCTTCGAGGGCGATGTCCACGGGGCCGGAGAAGCTGTATCCCTGCGCGCGGGCGTGCTCCTTGACCAGGACGTGCAGCTCGTCGATGAGGGCGGACCCGAGTCCGTGCATGGCCGTCGCGTCCTCGCCGCTCAGGTGCACGAGGAAGGTGCTGGGCACGATGATGCGGTCGCGGCTGACGACAGCAGCCTTCGTGTCCATCTCGCGACGCAGTGCCGAAGCGATCTCCACGGGCTGGATGCCGCTGCGGAAGGTCTTCGCGAACGCGCTGTTCACAGCGCGCTCGAGACCCTTCTCAAAGCTGTCTAGTAGTCCCACTGGGCTCCCATGGCTCACCGATCGGTAGGGCCATGTTAGCGACACGGCCTGAATGATCCCCCGGACGGCGTGATCCGGCGCCTGCCCGCGCGCGCTCACGGCTTCGCCGCCGAGTGGACGGGATCCTGTCGAGTGCACGGGGCGCTCGCGCGGACAAGCCGTGCACTCGGCGGGGAACCGTGCACTCGACACGGCCGGGTGCAGCGCGGGTTCGGAGTGCGCGCCGAGGCGTGATATTCTCGGGAGGTTGGTTCGTGAGGACCGACATGCGCGAGTGGCGGAATAGGTAGACGCGCTGGCTTCAGGTGCCAGTGCCTGCAAGGGCGTGGGGGTTCAAGTCCCCCCTCGCGCACAGTGAGAAGAAGGCCCGGATCGAGAGATCCGGGCCTTCTTCGTTTCTGTGTGGAAGCCGCCTGGCGTGGCGGCTCAGGCGAGCTCGGCCGCGAAGCGACCCTGGGCGTCGTCGACCTCGACCACGCGCAGGGTCAGCCGTGCGTCCGGCGCCTCGTGCGTGCCACGCACCAGGCCCGGAACGTCGGCGCACTCCACGAGCACGCCGAACGGCAGCGCCTTCGTGACCGTCGCGGTGATCGTGTCACCGACTCGGGGAAGCTGATCGTCCATGCATCCACCTCCTTTCCCAAATCGGGCGAAGGAGAACAGGCGGATCACGGGGCGGTCGGGCAGCCCTTCCACTTCGTGCCGCGCATCGCGTCCGGCACCATCCCGATCTTCACAGCGCGAGTCTAGCCTGGAGGCGATCGAGCGGCGCCTCCCCGCCGGGCCGGTCGAGCGCATCGGCGGACTCTGCTTCAACGGGCACGACGGCCTCGCCGCGATCCTGCGCGGCAGTCAGGTGCCGAACCAGATCTTCCCGAACGCGCTGCTCGACGGCCCGTTCGGCGACAAGCTCAAGGAGCAGGAGCCCACCGGGCCGTTCCCCGCGCCCGTGCTGGTCGCGCAGGGACTGGCGGATCCGCTCGTGAAACCCGCGATCCAGGACGAGTGGGTGAAGGCCCGCTGTGATGCCGGGATCCCCGTCGACTACCGCACCTACCCCGGGCTCGGGCACGTCGAGCTCGTCGGGCCGGACTCCCCGCTCCCCCGCAGCTCGAGCAGTGGACCCTGGACCGCTGGGACGGCAAGGCCCCGACCCCGGACTGCGACCGCCTCCCCGCCGGCTGAGCCGCGGAGGATCGGGCCGAGGATCCCGCCGCAGCTCAGAGCACGATGTCGTCGGCGCTGCGGAGCGGTCGCCATTCGACCGGGCGGATCCCCCGTGTCGTCAGCGCATCCGCCGCCGCGAGAGGCCCGACGTCGACGCCGGAGAGTGCCGCGATCTCGCCGATCGGCACCTGGAACGTGCGGAAACCGCCGAGTGGCGCGGCGGCGAGCAGCCCATCCCCGGTGTCGACGAGATCGCTCTGATCGAGGATGAATCCGGCGGCCGCGAGTGAGCCGGCCGCCTCCCAAGCAGCGACCTTCCAGAAACGCAGAGGAATCAGGATGCCGCGGTAGGGCGGGTCGTCGTCGGCGAGCACCGGCGCCGTGAACACGGAGATGCGCTGCGCCGTCGCCTCGGCATAGGTCAGCACATGGTCCTCGAGCCCGAGCCAGAGCTCGGGGCCGTGATTGAAGCGCGCCGCCTGAGGGGCGGCGTTCGGGTAGACGAAGGTGGCCTCCATCGCGGCGCGCGCCGCGGAGACGTCTCCCCACCCCGGATCGCGCCGCCGCACCAGGTGTCCGCGGTCGAGGTCGTTGCGCGCGTACACGGCGGGGCCGCTCTGCTCGTCCTCTCCGACCCGGGGGTCGAGCCGCCATTCCCCGGTGCGGGGCAGGTCGCGCAGCGTCGTGCCGTCGATGTTCACGCCCGTCGCCGCGGCCAGTCTGCGGCGGGGATCGAGCAGCACGGTGAAGCGCGGATACGCGAGCTCGCGCATGTCGCGCTCCGGGCGCGGCAGCGGGACAGGGAGGGAGAGGAATCCGGGGTCGTAGCCGTCCGTCATGCCTCCATCGTCACGGATGCTTCCGACGCTGTCACGAGGCGGATCGAAAATCCGTGCGTGTGAGAAAGCTTGCAAGGGTGTAACATTGCAGGGTTGCAAGTTTTGCGCCGGCGTCGGCGCTCGCGTCGATCGATGAAGTCCGCGGGCGGGTCCGCCACCGCTCCATCCCCCGTTCTCCTGGAAGGACCTCTATGGCAACCGCCACCGACACCGTCGCAACGGTCGAGGCGTCCGCCCCGCTCGCTGCGAAGCCGATCATGACGCACAAGCAGATCATGCTGGTGATCTACGGCCTGATGAGCGGCATGTTCCTGTCGTCGCTCGCACAGACCGTCTTCGGCACCGCGATCCGCACGATCGGCGACGACCTGCACGGCCTCGATCAGCAGGCCTGGGTCACCACCGCGTTCCTCATCACGTCGACCATCGCCGTGCCGATCTACGGCAAGCTCAGCGACATCTTCGGTCGCCGGCCGCTGTTCATCCTCGGCATCGTGATCTTCATCCTGGGGTCCACGCTCTCCGCGTTCTCGACCTCGATGATGATGCTCGCCGCGTTCCGCGCGTTCCAGGGCATCGGCGCCGGCGCTCTCATGGCGCTGCCCCTCGCGATCATGGGCGACATCCTCGCCCCGCGCGAGCGCGCCAAGTACCAGGGCTACTTCTTCGCGGTGTTCGGCATCGCGACCGTCATCGGCCCGCTGGTCGGCGGACTGTTCGCCGGCGCGAACGAGATCCTGTGGATCGACGGCTGGCGCTGGGTGTTCCTCATCAACATCCCGCTCGGCCTGTTCGCCCTGTTCATGGTGATCACATTCCTGCACCTGCCCAAGGTCGGCAGGCACAAGGGTCCGCGCATCGACTGGTGGGGCGCGGCGGCCGTCGTCGTCACGCTCGTGCCGCTGCTGCTCGTCGCCGAGCAGGGCCGCACCTGGGGCTGGACCTCTGCGGCGTCGATCGCCTGCTACGTGACCGGTGCGGTGGGTCTGATCGCGTTCATCGTGATCGAGGCGGTCATGAAGGAAGACGCCATCATCCCGCTCAAGCTGTTCCGCTCCGGCACCTTCACGATGGCCATGATCATCGGCGTGCTCGTCGGCTTCGCGATGTTCGGCGCGATGATGACCATCCCGCTCTACATGCAGATCGTCGTCGGCATGAACCCGACCGAGTCCGGCCTGTCCATGCTGCCGCTCATCGTCGGCCTCATGATCGCGTCGCTGGCCTCGGGTCAGATCACCGCGCGCACCGGCAGGTACCGCATCTTCCCCGTGCTGGGCTCGCTGTTCACCGCCATCGGGTTCTTCTCCCTCACGCTCATCCGCTACGAGACGCCGCTGTGGCAGATCTTCCTCGGCATGTTCGTGCTGGGCCTCGGGCTCGGCCAGCTCATGCAGCCGCTCACGCTCGCGAGCCAGAACGCGGTCGACCCCCATGAGATGGGCGTCGCCTCGAGTGCGGCCACCTTCTTCCGTCAGATCGGCGGAACCCTGGGCACGGCGATCATGATCTCGGTGCTGTTCGGCATGCTGCCGGCCAACATCGTGCACGCCACAGAGGACAAGGCCACTCTCACCTCGGCCCTGGACACGGCGCTCGACCCGGCGCAGGCCGGCAAGGCCGAGAACGCGGCGATCATGAAGCAGCTCTGGACGCCGATCGTGGATCCGATCGGCAAGAACATCCAGGAGCAGCTCGACAAGGGCGTGGCCGAGGGCGACGCCCAGGCGAAGGCGGCGGCCGACCAGGCCGTGACGCAGAAGGTCACCGAGGGCGTGAACCAGGCCGTCGCCGCAGGCCAGCTGCCCGCCGACGCCGCGCCCGCCGTGATCGCGCAGAAGGTCGCGGAGGCGATGCCCGCCGCCGAGTCCGCCGCGCACGAGCAGGTGCTGAAGGCGGTCGCCGAGAAGGCGCACGCCGGCGTTCAGGGCGATGGGGTCGCGGTGAACTGGGCCGATCACGACCAGCGCACCTACTGGGTCGACCAGCTCGTCCCGACCCTGCAGGACGAGATGAAGAAGAAGGACTCGGCGGCGTCCGGATCCTCCAGCAGCGCGATCAGCGACACCTCCTTCCTCACGGGGTCGGATCCCAAGCTGTCGAAGCCCTTCATGGTCGGTTTCATCGACTCGATCGTGACGCTGTACTGGGTCGGCTTCGGCGTGATCCTGCTCGCCTTCGTGCTGACCTGGTTCTTCAAGGTGCCGCCGCTGCGCGCCCGATCCGCGCTGCAGGAGCAGGCGGACAAGGCAGGAATGACCGAGACCGGAAGCATCAGGACCCACAAGGCCTGAGCGGAGCCGGGGCGGGAGACCCGCCCCGGCTCTCGAGGAGAGCGAGATGACGAACACAGAGGCGCTGACCGCGACGGATCCGCACGCGGAGAACTGCGGTCGGCGCGAGCGCAAGAAGCAGCAGACCCGGCAGGCCCTGCACGAGGCCGCGCTGAGCCTGGTCGATGAGCAGGGCCTCGACGGCACGACGGTCGAGCAGATCTGCGAGGCCGTGGACGTCTCGCCGCGCACCTTCTTCAACTACTTCCCGTCCAAGGCCGCGGCCGCCCTGGACCTGCCGGACTCCGGCATCTCCGCCGAGGGCGCGGACGCGTTCCGGGCCGCCGAGGGCGAACTGGTGCCGGCGCTCTGCGAGCTCATCGGCGCCTCGATGGACGACGCGCAGCAGCGCAAGCGCATGAAGGCGCTGGTCGTGCGCCGTCCCGAACTCATGCCCGCCTTCGCGCAGTGGATGGGCGGCATCCGCGAGCAGTACTTCGCGCTGGTGCGCGAACGCGCGGAGGACGCGGAGGCCATGGCCGCGGTCGCCCTCACCATGGCGGCGCTCAGCATGCTCGTGCACGACGGCACCGCCGGCGGCGAGCGACCGGGCGCCGCGCGGCTGCTGGAGGCCGTCGAACAGCTGGTGGCGGCTCGCGGCACACTGCTGCGCGACGCCGCCTGAGGCGCCCCAGGTCCACCTCGGCGCCGGCAATTGTCCTGGCCCGTCACACGACGCCGGTGGATCCGAGCAGGGTGCCGATGAGCCATGCCGCGACGAGGGCCAGCGTGCGGATATCCGCCGAAATCAGTAGTTCCGTAGATTGGGTACGCCTCACGCGGGTTTGGCTGCGCGCCACCTTTGCATTCCTCTATTCCTGACTGGATCTCGGACTTCGGATCTTTTATCGAACTCGGTCGAGAAACTACATCTGCGCTTCTCGTGGCGACGGCGATGCCGGTCGAGCCCGAGTGCACATTGGCATCCGTGATCATGGACGGTCAGAGAGGAGGCATTTCGCGACACTCGATCGGGGGTCAGGCTCACGTCCACACATAATGTCGAGGTGTGGGCCGATGCCCGAACATCGACCACGCAACCGACTGCGGGGAAGCTATGGCACATAATTCCCGCCGACGGTCCATATGGGGAGTGCGGCCGAGCTCCTGCCACGTGATCTTCTGGCGGGGGCGCGGGTCGGGGTGGGGAGAACTGCGCGGGTGGGGCACCGCCGCAGGCGCGATGGTGAAAGGACCTGATGTCTGGACGGTGGGAGACCCTGCTCCCCTCGGATGAGGGACGCGGTTGGAAGGACTTGGTGGGGCACACCCGCTTCGAGAATGCGCCGAAGAGCGGGGCAGACCCCCGGCAGATGGCACTGTTTCTCCGCGGTGCGGGGCTCCGCGTGCTGAATGGTGACCCGCAGCTCATGCGGGTCCGGGCCCTGCGCTTCAATGCGTTCATGATTGCGCAGGTGCAGTCCGGGGCGATGGCGATCGAGTGGACGAGAACCCGACCTCATTCACATCGTCGCTACCTCTTCATGTTCGTCAATCGAGGAGCGATCAGCTTTGACGGCGACTCAAGAGTCTGGACGAATCTGAGCGGCGGACTCTGTCTTATCTTCCCAGGACGGACCCCTGTAGACGTGCACATCGATGAGGCCAGCGAGTTCGTCGTCTTCTCGTTCGACCAGGCCGAGATCGACCCCTATGTGCTTAGTCCGACCAACATGGATGAAGCCAAGACTCGCTCGACGGCCTTCCGCGCGATCTACGCCTATCTGCAAGCGGTCACCGAACAGCCTCGGATCAAAGAGGATGAGAAGGACAGCCGCATCCTCAGGGCGCTGACTCAAGACGTCGCCCGGACGGTTGCGATCGCGGCGATGGGTGACTGGGGCTCCGACGGTGTGTTCCAGCATGCCCAGCGTGTCATCCACGAACAGGCAGTCGATCCGGACTTTGACGTCGACCAGCTCGCCACGCAATGCGGGGTTTCCCGACGCACGCTCAATCGCATCTACGCCAAGCATGACCTCCACGCGGCAGCGGAGATCTTGCGAACGCGAACGCAGAACGCGATGGCGTTGATCTCAGAGAACCACGCCATCGGGGTCGAGACGGTGGCAGCAGCAAGCGGTTTCAACTCTCTTTCCACGATGGCACGCGCATTCAAGAAGGCCTACGGAACATCACCTAGCGACCTCCGAGCGAAGCAGCGGCGATTCGGCGCACCAGAGGGATCCAGGTCAGATCCAGATCAGGAAGATCAGGGAACCGAGGAATTCAGCGCCTCGTGACGCCGGCGGGCCCGTCAGCCCACTGCTTATCGCCAATCTTCGCTGCCCGGAAAGGCATCCGCGTTCGTTGATGGACGCAGATGGCGAACCAGAAGGTCGGCGATGGTGCCTTTATCGGCGGCGCGACCTCGTCCCCGCACACTCGCGAACCGTGCGCCATGACCTCTGAGTCGCGCACCGAGCGTTCGCTGTGCCTAGGCGCCAACATCGTCTGGCCAAGTTGCGCCACACACCCTGCATCTTGCGCCTGTTTGTGCACGAGAGCGCGAGTATGCGTCGTTCGCAAAGGAAACTGAATCGACAGGTCAGCCCGAGGCTGGAAACGCGCGCTCTGAACCCGAAAGTTGTGAGACGTGCGCACGACGGGTACTTGACCGATCCATGTCAGCAAAAGGGGATTGCTAAACATCATGAATCACGATTTGAAATCCAACAGTCCAGAGCGGTCAACCTCTGGCGTGCCGCGGCGCACTGTGGTCAAGGCCGCAGCGTGGTCCGTCCCGGTGATCGCGTCCACGGTCGCAGCGCCCGCGTTCGCGGCGTCGGGATGCGCCCCGGGGTCGGCGTCGTTCTCCGTGCCGAGTCCCACGCAGGCGTCCGGCGGCGTGCAGAACTGGACAGTGCCGACGGGCGTCGCGAGTGTCAGTTTCGCTGTCGCAGGCGGCGCAGGTGGGGGATTCGACGCTACGCCGGGCGGAAAGGGCGCTCTCACCACGGGCACCCTTGCTGTGACCCCTGGTGACGTCCTCACCATCTACGTCGGCCAGGGCGGGCGAGGCGGCGCGCTTCAGGACACGGGAGGCGGCGGCTACGGCTCCGGAGGGTCAACGACGCTCTCGTCGTCGCCTGTGTACTGGGACCTCGGCGGAGGTGGCGGCGGCGGCTCCGCCATCGTGTTGAACGGCACGCCTCTCGTCGTGGCAGGCGGTGGTGGCGGCGGCGGCTCCATGGGGTGGGCCTACAGCACGAGGTCGGGCGGGGTGGGCGGCAACGCCGGCGCGAACGGCGGCGCTCTCACCGCGGGCCCCGTCGTCGCGGGTGGCGGTCAGGCCAGCGGCGCCGGCGGCGTGGCATCCGGCTCCTATCAGCAGACGACACCGGGACTGGCCGCCTCCGGCCGGAATGGCGCCAACGGCGTCGTGGCGGGGCGCCTCGGTGCGGACGGAGTCTCGATGGAGTACGTCGGAAGCGGAGCGGGCGGCGGTGGCTACACAGGGGGAGGCTCAGGAGCGATCGCCTACCGGAACATCGCCTCCCCACTTGCTCATGAGAACGTCGCGGGCGCCGGCGCCGGCGGATCCAGCTACCTCGCGCCCGGGGTCGCGGGCACAGTGAACAACTCGGGCGGCGCCGCTCCCAAGTCGAGCGTGCGCTCACCCGGCTACGTCACCCTGACCTGGACCTGCTGAGCTCACGCTCGAAAGCTCCCGCCGATCGGAGAAGGAACGATCGGCGGGAGCTTCGTGCATGCTGACCAATTCTTCGATCGGGACGCGTTGTGCGTCAGCGAATCATCAGCCCGCGACGTCTTGTTCGCCCATGACGCATGTGCGGCATCATCCAGGCCGCGATCAATGTCGCGGCAATGCGCGTCGGGACCGAGGCCCTATTCGTTGCTCCCAATGTCGTATTGCGCCTTTTGCGGGCTCGGCTCCCGGTGCATACTGCCTCTTCCCTCCGCCGCTTTCCCGCTCACAACGTCACCATGTCTCGTCTGCGCCCTTTGAAGCGTGGGAAGCCGGTGTCCGTTGATGGGAATGAGCGACCATTCCAGGCCACTCTCGCACCAACTCCGGCCAAGTAATGAGCGGAAGGCGGCGCGGAGGCCTGGCACGGGCGAAAATCGATCACAGTTCCGCGCCGGGAAAGGCGCACTGACTTGGGGAGATTCGCGTGAAATACACAATCGGTGGTCCCGAAAGAGAGACGCTCCCGCGCGGGAAGGGGCCCGGAGTTCGACGCCGCACGATCGTGAAAGGCGCGGCGTGGAGCATACCGGTGATCGCGGCGGCCATTGCGGTTCCGGCGCGGGCGGCATCAGGTTGCGTGTCCGGGAACTATATGGCGGCCGCTCCGAATCCGTCGCTGAGCGATCGTGCGAGTGAGTTCTTCACCGTTCCGGCTGGCGTCACGTCGCTGACCGTCGTCGTGACGGGGGGAACGGGAGCTGTCGGCGGTGCAGCGAGCGCGCAAGGCGGGGCCGGCCGAGAGGTGACGGCGATCGTGCCCGTCACCCCTGGCGAGAAGCTCACCCTGATCACCGGCCAGGGCGGGATCAACGCCAACACCCAAGCGATCGACAGCCCGGATCGATTCACGCTGCGCCAGGGAGGCGGCGGCTACGGACCCGGCGGGAGCACCCAGGCCGTCAATACGAACTACGGCACCGACACTTCCACGCGATTCGCGCAGTCCGGTGGTTCCGGCGGAGGCGGATCCGCGATCTTGCGCGGCACCGTCCCGCTCATCGTCGCCGGAGGTGGAGGCGGCGGCGGCAGGACAGCCATCTCCGCTTCGGAAGCCGCTAACTGGTCGACGCCTTCGGTGCCGGGCTCCGCCGGCGATGCCGGCGGCCTCGTATCGACGAGGTCTCGCACCAACCCCTCCGTCACTGTTCGGGTCACTGCCGGTGGCGCGGGTACCACCAGTGGCCCTGGGGCCGGCGGTGCGGCGGGAACGATCACCGGTGCGACGGTGCTCGACAGCAAGCCTGGCCTCGCGGGAGCCGCTCATCTCGCGGGGGGCGGAGGAGCGAATGGCGTTGCGGAGAACTATCCATACTTGGCTCCCACTTCCACGGACGTCGGTGTGAACTCGGCCGGCGGCACCTCGGGCGGCGGGGGCGGCGGATACGCGGGGGGCGGCAGCGGGGGCGTCATCGCCGCTGGCAACACCGTGCAGGCCCGGGTGCTCGCGGCGGGAGGCGGTGGTGGCGGTGCCAGCTACGTCGACCCGGCCGTCACCCTGGTTTCGTCAGTCGTCTCGAACCGTCCCGGAACCACTTACGGCACCAGAGTCCCTGGGCAGATCACGCTCTCATGGACCTGCTAGCGCAGCGATGCCGGATCGCGGAAAGTGGGAGGACCATATGAGCAGGGTGGTGCGCCGACATCGCCGATATTCCGGCTACGACGTTCCGTGGATTCTGAGAGAGGTAGCCGGAGCTCCGGTGTGGGCCATGCTGATCTTCACCGCGGTGATGGTCGGCGTTGGGATCCTCTGCATCGTCACCTCCTAGGCTCGCTCGCGAGTCGCCGACCTCACGCTTCGCGGCGCGCGCAAGGGCGTCGGCTCCAGCAAAGGATCTCCACTCTCATCTCCCGCGCTGACTCGCCTGTCTCCCCTGATGAATGCTCGGAGCCATCCTGGGATCCAGCAACCTCATAGTGAATCTGCGTTTGCGCAACCTTTCCTTTCGTGTAATCTTGCATGGCTGCAACATTCTTGCCGCCAACGTCGGCGCTCGAAGCGACGGGTGTCGACGACGGGCGACGGCGTCCTTGATCCATTCGAAAGGGACTCCATGTCCACCGCGACAGCAACCACGGGGGCGACGCGCACGGAGCGCAAGCAGAACGCCCCGATCATGACGCACAGGCAGATCCTGCTCGTCATCTACGGCCTCATGGCAGGCATGTTCCTCTCGTCGCTCGACCAGACGATCGTGGGAACCGCGATCCGCACGATCGGCGACGACCTGCACGGCCTCGATCAGCAGGCGTGGGTCACCACCGCCTACCTGATCACCTCGACGATCTCGGTGCCGATCTACGGCAAGCTCAGCGACATCTTCGGTCGCCGGCCGCTGTTCATCTTCGGCATCACGGTCTTCATCCTCGGATCCGTGCTGTCGACCTTCTCGACGTCGATGCTGATGCTGGCCGGCTTCCGCGCGTTCCAGGGCATCGGGGCCGGCGCGCTGATGTCGCTCCCGCTCGCGATCATGGCCGACATCCTCGCTCCGCGGGAACGCGCCAAGTACCAGGGCTACTTCTTCGCCGTGTTCGGCATCTCCTCGCTGATCGGCCCGCTGGTCGGCGGGCTGTTCGCCGGCGCGAACGAGATCCTCTGGATCTCCGGATGGCGCTGGGTGTTCCTCATCAACCTGCCGATCGGCCTCATCGCGCTCGCGATGGTGATCGCGTTCCTGCACCTTCCGAAGGTCGGGAAGCACACCAACCCGCGCATCGACTGGTGGGGCGCGACGGCCGTGATCGTGGCGCTCGTGCCGCTGCTGCTCGTCGCCGAGCAGGGCCGAGAGTGGGGCTGGTCCTCGTTCGCCGCGATCGCCTGCTACGTGATCGGCGGCCTCGGCGCGATCGCCTTCGTGCTGATCGAGATCGCGATGAAGGATGACGCGATCATCCCGATCCGCCTGTTCCACTCCAACACCTTCTCGATGGCGACCGTCATCGGCGTGCTCGTGGGCTTCGGCATGTTCGGCGCGATGATGACCATCCCGCTCTACATGCAGATCGTCGCGGGCCTCACCCCCACCGAGTCGGGCTTCGCGATGCTGCCGATGGTCGTCGGCCTCATGGCGTCGTCGATGGCCGCCGGCCAGATCACGGCGCGGACCGGGAAGTACGGCATCTTCCCGCGCACGGGCACGCTGTGCACCGCGCTCGGCTTCCTGCTGCTCACGTTCGTCTCCTCCAGCACCCCGGTGTGGTTCATGATGATCGGCATGTTCGTGGTGGGTCTCGGGCTCGGCCAGCTCATGCAGTCGCTCACGATGGCGAGCCAGAACGCGGTGGCCGCGCCCGACATGGGTGTCGCCACGAGCGCCGCGACCTTCTTCCGCCAGATCGGCGGAACGCTGGGTACGGCGATCATGCTCTCGATCCTGTTCACGCTGCTTCCCCTGAACATCACGCACAGCATGGCCGACAAGCCCACTCTGACCGCCGCGCTGAACGCGGCTCTGGACCCCGCCGTGGCGGGCAAGGAGCAGAACAAGGGCGTCATGAAGCAGCTGTGGACGCCGATCACGGGTCCGCTCGAGCAGAACATCCAGACGCAGCTCGACGAGGGGTCGACCGCGGCGAAGGCCGCGGCGGGCCAGGCCGTGACGCAGAAGGTCACCGACGGCGTGAACCAGGCCGTCGCCGCCGGTCAGGTCCCGGCCGCCGCCGCGCAGACCGTGATCGACCAGAAGGTGGCGGAGGCGACTCCGGCCGCCGAGGCCGCGGCACTGCAGGCGGTCGCCGACAAGGCGCATGCGACGGTGCAGGACGGCAAGGTCGTCGTGGACTGGTCGAACAAGGATCAGCGCACGTACTGGGTCGGCCAGCTGGTGCCGAGCATCGTCAAGGAGATCGACAAGGGCACCTCGAAGGCGTCGAACGGATCCAGCAGCTCGGTCAGCGACACGTCCTTCCTGAACGGCGCCGACCCCGTGCTCACCAAGCCCTTCATGGTCGGCTTCACCCAGGCGATCGACATCATCTACTGGGTCGGCTTCGGGGTGCTCATGCTCGCGTTCGTGCTGAGCTGGTTCTTCAAGGCACCGCCGCTGCGCACCCGCTCGGCCCTGCAGGAGCAGGCCGATGAGGCCGGCGTCAGCGAGACCGGTACGATCAGGGTCCAGAGCGCCTGAGCGATGCAGCCGGGGCGGGCACGCCCCGTCCCGGCTTCGCGTACGAGGAGAAGAAGATGAGCATCGCGAACACCGCCGGCGAGGGCCGGCGAGAGCGCAAGAAGCAGCAGACCCGGCAGGCCCTGCACGAGGCCGCGTTGCGCCTGGTCGAGGAGCAGGGGCTGGACGGCACCACGATCGAGCAGATCTGCGAGGCCGTCGACGTCTCTCCGCGCACGTTCTTCAACTACTTCCCCTCCAAGGCCGCCGCGGCTCTGAAGCTGCCGGAGTCGGGCGCCGGTGGCGAGGTGGTGGCGCGCTTCCTGCGCGCCAGGGGCGAGCTCGTGCCCGCGCTCTGCGACGTGGTCGGCTCCTCGATGGACGAGGGCATGGATCGCCATCGCATCAAGCAGCTGCTCATGCGCCGGCCCGAGCTGCTGCCCGCGTTCTCGCAGTGGATGGGGTCCGTGCGGGAGCAGCTCATCGAACTCGCCGAGCGCCGTGCCGCCGATCACGACGAGGCCGTGCGTGCGGTGTCCCTCGTGCTCGCCGCGATGAACGTGCTGGTGCACACCCGCACCACGCCGGACCGCCCAGGCGCTGCACGCCTGCTGCAGGCCCTGGACGGACTCGTCCAGGTGCGCGGTGCCCGGATGTCGGATCCGGACTCTAGCCTGGAGGCATGACCTCCCCCGCGTTCGACCGGATCGCCCTCCCCCTGCGTACAGAGCGGCTCATCGTGCGTGCGAGCACGGCGGCCGACTCCGACGCGGTGTGGAACTACCGGCGCCTCGATGAGGTGGGCCGCTGGTTGAGCACGGCGCCCGCCGACGCCGAGGCCTTCCGCGCGCACTTCACGGATCCGGAGCGGCTCGCCGTCACCCTGCTCGTGGAGCTTCCCGGTGTCGGCGTGATCGGAGACATCATGCTGCGCGTCGAGGACGCGTGGGCGCAGACCGAGGTGCGCCCGCAGGCCGAGGGCGTGCAGGCGGAGCTGGGCTGGGCCATGGATCCCGCGCAGCAGGGCCGCGGGTATGCGACCGAGGCGGTGCGCGCGGTGATGGCCGCCTGCTTCGCCGAGCTCGGGCTTCGTCGCGTCAGCGCCGGCTGCTTCGCCGCGAACGAGCCGTCGTGGCGGATGATGGAGCGCCTGGGCATGCGGCGCGAGGAGCACAGCCGCCGCACGGCGCTGCATCGCAGCGGAGAGTGGATGGACGGCATGAACTACGGGCTTCTTGCCGAGGAATGGCGCTCTCTGACCGATTGAGAGCGTTTTCCGATCGGCACGCCCGTGCGTATGGACAGGGGTGCGCGCCCTCGCTTAGTGTGGACCGCGCGCACGTGAAGACGGCAGCTCCCGCCCGACGTCCCCAGCGAGGGCGGAAGGTCTTCCCCAGAGACCGGCGGCCAGTGCGTGCAATGGCCCCCTCGGCGCATCCAGTCCCCAATGGATCCCCCGAGGGGGCCGCTTCGTCCCCAGTATTCCGATGTATTGAGATGATAGCTCTGCCGTCGAGTTTTGTCCCCCTTTTGGGGGACAGAAGTCGCGAACATGGGTTATGCTGTTTTCAGACGCACCCTCCGGTCGTCCTGGGTCCCCATCGCTCCCCCCGCGGTGGGGACCCGCTCCATTTCCCGGACGTACATGCCGCAGCCTCAGGTGCTCCGGCCGCTCCCGAAGCGGATCCCGCTCGTGACGCCTGTTGCAACATTTTCGTCACCTTGTGATCCGGGGTGTTGCTATGCGGGTCGACTCGGATAGCGTTAGCATCGTCGACGCGTCTGCGCCGGCGTAAGCCCAAGCAAGAAGGCAGTACATGACTCAGGGCACGGTTAAGTGGTTCAACTCGGAGAAGGGCTTCGGCTTCATCTCCCCCGACGACGGTGGAGCTGACGTGTTCGCGCACTACTCCGCCATTGCATCCTCCGGCTACCGCTCGCTCGACGAGAACCAGCGCGTCGAGTTCGATGTGGCGCAGGGCCCCAAGGGCCTGCAGGCCGAGAACATCCGTCCGCTCTGAGCGACACGGACTTCTGACTCCCCCGGTGCCTCGGCACCGGGGGAGTCTCCTTTTGGCCGGGTGGCTCGTGAGCTCGGCGCGAGAAACCAGATCCAGCACGAGACACCACGTCAGACGTGGTGTCTCGTGTCAGAAGTGGTTTCTCACGGGCGCGAGGCCGCGTGTCCGCAGAGGTCAGGCCTGCGGGAGCAGGAGCTGCAGCAGCTCGTCGGGGGTCGCGACCTCGGCGATGGCGCCGGCGGACTCCCCCGGCTCGCCGAAGCCCCAGGTGACGAAGATCACGGGCACGCCCAGAGGCGCCGCGCCCTCGATGTCGTGCAGGCGGTCGCCGATCAGGACGGGGCGGCTGACGTCGACACCTGCTGCGGTGAGCCGGTGCAGGGCGCGGCGCAGGACCGCCTCCTTGCCGTCGTGCAGACCGGAGGCATCGGGCAGCGCTCCGGCGACGATGACGAAGTCGTCGATCAGACCGTAGTGCTCGAGGATCGCGAGCACCTGGTTCTCCGGCTTCGAGCTCGCGGTGGCCTGCGGGATGCCTGCCGCCTTGACCGCCTGCAGCGCCTCGGGCACGCCGGGATAGATCCGCACGCTCGCGGCGTAGCCGTCGCGCATGGCCAGTTCCCGGTACTTCCGCACCGCGAGGTGCGCGTCCTCCTCGGACAGACCGGCCAGGTCCCGGAACGACTCGAACATCGGCGGCCCGATCCAGCGGGACAGCTCGCTCTGCGCGGGCTCCGGCAGGCCGAACGCGGCGTACACCTCGACGAGGCGCGGCAGGATTCCCGCCGACGCGTCGGCGATCGTGCCGTCGACGTCCCAGAGGACGCAGGTGTAGGGGGATCCGGCCATGTTCATGCCTCTCGAGGTATACGGATCAGAACAACCGCGGGATGCCGGACTCGATGCCCTTCATGTCCTCGTAGTCGAGGACGAGGCAGCGGATCCCCCTGTCCTCGGCGAGCACGCGCGCCTGGGGCTTGATCTCCTGGGCGGCGAAGACGCCCTGCACCGGGGCGAGGTGCGGATCCCGCCCGAGCAGTTCGAGGTAGCGGGTGAGCTGCTCCACGCCATCGATGTCGCCGCGGCGCTTGATCTCGACGGCGATCGCGGCGCCGTCCGCGTCGCGCACCATGAGATCCACCGGTCCGATCGCGGTCGGATACTCGCGGCGCACCAGGGTCGCGCCCTCGGCGATCCGATCCACCTGCTCGGCGAGCAGGCGCTGCAGATCCGCCTCGACGCCGTCCTTCTGCAGACCGGGATCGACGCCCAGTTCGTGGGCCGAGTCGTGCAGGATCTCGTAGATCTGCACGCGCAGCGCATCGCCCGTCTTCTGATGGGTGACCCGCCACACCTCGGTGACGCCCGCGGACGCCTCCTCCTCCCCCGGCTCCTCAGGCTCGAGGCGGCACGGCGGGCTCATCCAGTTCAGCGGCTTGTAGCTGCCGCCGTCGGAGTGCACGAGCAGGCTGCCGTCCCCCTTGTGCACGAGCAGACGCGTGGCGAGGGGCAGGTGGGCGTTGAGCCGGCCGGAGTAGTCCACGGCGCAGCGGGCGATGACGAGACGCACCCGAAGAGCCTAGCCCGCTGCGCCGTGCGGCGCTCAGCCGGCGCTGACCTTCTCCTCCTCGCGGAGCGGCCGGGCCGCCCCCGAGAAGAGGCCGGAGAGCGCCGCCAGCACGACCAGGACGTAGAGCGTGTTGAGCAGGCCGATGTGGTCGCTGATGAAGCCGAGGACGGGCGGGCCGCCGAGGAAGGCGATGTAGCCGATCGTGGCGGCCGCGCTCACCCGGGCGGCGGCCTTGGCCGGGTCGTCGGCGGCGGCGGACATCCCCAGGGGGAAGCCGAGCGAGGCCCCGATCCCCCACAGCGCGGCACCGGCGAACACCAGCGGCGTGCTCGGCGCGAGGATGAACAGCAGGATGCCGGCGGCGGCGGTGATCGCGAGGACGCGCAGCACGATGACCCGGCCGAAGCGGTCGACGAGCGGCCCGCCGAACAGCCGCACGACGGTCATCGCGACGGAGAACGTCGCCAGAGCCGCGGCACCCAGGGCGGGACCCGCCTGGTGGTCCTCCGAGACCCCGAGGGCGAGCCAGTCGTTCGCACCGCCCTCGGCGAACGACATGCCCAGCATCACGATGCCGAGGAAGTACGTGCGGGGCTCCCGCCAGGCCTCGAGCGCGACATGCATGCGCTCGCGCCAGTGCGGCTTCTCCTCGGGCTGCGGATCGAGTGTCGCCTCGCGGTTCGGCACGCCTGCCCAGCAGACGACCGCGAGCACGGCGATCACCGCGGCGATGAGCAGGGTGTGCGCGGCGACGTTCAGGCCGAGGTGCACCAGAAGGGCGCCGATCCCCGCGCCGATCACGGTGCCGAAGCTGAAGAAGGCGTGGAACACGGGCAGGATCGTCTTGCCCATCTGCTGCTCGATCGCGGTCGCCTCGACGTTCATCATCACGTCGAGCGATCCGTTGCCGAAGCCGAACAGCACGAGCCCTGCGACCACCACGGGGAGGGATCCGAGCACGTCCGTGCCGAGCCCGACGAGGCCGACGCCGACCGCGAAGCTCAGCATCGTGACGAGCATGCCGAGGCGCGCGCCGGTGCGCGCCATGACCGCCGGGCTGGTCGAGATGCCGATGATCGACGAGATCCCCATGCCCAGCAGCAGGAGGCCCATCTGGCCGTTCTCGATGTGCAGCGCGGCCTTGATATCGGGCACGCGCGAGGCCCAGGTGGCGATGGACAGACCGCTGGCGAGGAAGATCGCGAAGATCGCGGCGCGCCAGCGGACGAACTGGGAGCGAGTGAGGGCGGTGTCCATCGGGACAGTGTATCGAATCGATTCGATCTCAGTGATCCCCGCGATGTTATTGTCGAGACATGAGCTCGGACCCGGATCCTTCGGCGGTACGCCGCCGTGCGACGATCGCGGATGTGGCGCGCGCGGCGGGGGTGAGCCCGTCCACGGCGTCGGTCGTGTTCAGCGGGAAGGCGCCCGTCGCCGACGCGACCAGGGAGCGGGTGCTCGCGGTCGCGGCGGAGCTCGGCTACACCGGTCCTGATCCGCGCGCGGCGTCGCTGCGGCGGGGGCGCAGCGGCATCGTCGCGGTCGCGCTCGAGGAGCATCTGCGCACGGCGTTCCTGGATCCGATCAAGACCGCGACCATGGACGGTCTCACCGACGGGCTCGCCCAGCTCGGCGCCGGGGTGCTCCTGCTGCGGGACGATCCCGAGGCCGGGTCCGACGCGCCCACCCTCGCCACGGCGCCCATCGACGCGGCGGTGCTGATCGGCTGCAGCGGACGCATGCGCGAGACGCTGCAGGCCGTGCGCAATCGGGGCCTGCCCGTCGTCGTGATCGAGGGGGACGCCGGCGACGACGTGCCCCGGATGGAGCTCGACAACGGCGAGGCCGCGGCGCAGATCGCGCACCACGTGCGCGCGCTCGGCCACAGGAACATCGCCGTGGTGACGCTGCCCTTCGACGGCGCGAAGGTGCGCGGCGATGCGACGCCCGAGCGCATCGCGTCCATCACGACGCCCGTCACGAGCGCCCGCCTGGACGGCACGCTGTCGGTGTTCCCCGACGCGCGCGTGGTGTCCGCCGCAGGCAGCCTCATCGACGAGGGGCTCATCGCGGGGCGCACGCTGTTCGCGGACCCCGTGACCCGGCCCACCGCCGTCATCGCGCAGAGCGACCTCCTCGCCGCGGGGGTGATCCGCGCGGCGGAGGAGGCGGGCCTGCGCGTGCCGGAGGACGTCAGCGTGGCGGGCTTCGACGGCATCGCGGTGGACGGCCTGGGTGAGCATGTGCTCAC
This sequence comes from Microbacterium sp. NPDC056052, assembly GCF_042266785.1. NCBI lineage: Bacteria > Bacillati > Actinomycetota > Actinomycetes > Micrococcales > Microbacteriaceae > Microbacterium > Microbacterium sp. NPDC056052. The sequence continues at coordinate 87,189 of NZ_JBHJWV010000004.1, read as the reverse complement.
CACCGCCGTGCAGCCCGCGGTCGAGAAGGGGCGCGCCGCGGGAGATGCTGTCGCGCGGATGCTGGCGGGGGAGCAGGCCGCATCGATCCGGTTCACCTGCACGTTCCGCGAGGGCACGACGACGGGGCCGGCCCCCGTCGCGCAGCCCCTTCCGTGACGATCGCGGCGGTGGATGCCGGGTCCGGCACGTAAACTGGATCCGAACCCGCCCGCCTGTGTCGACCTGCACGCTCACGCGTTGAGCCCGCAGAGACCGACGAGCCAGAGGAGACCGCCGTGCTGACACTCCTCGCCGTGTTCGCCGTGGCGTCTCTGCTTCTCCCGCTGCTGGTCTCCTGGATCGGAGCGCGCGCGTTCGCCGTCGCGGCGCTCGTCCCCGCTGCTGCCTTCGTGCACCTGGTGGTGCTCACGCCGCAGGTGCTGGCCGGATCCGCGGATCCCGCCTTCGTCCCGCGCGAGTCGATCGACTGGATCCCGCAGCTCGGACTGTCGCTCTCCTTCCGGCTCGACGAGCTGAGCTGGCTGCTCGCCCTCATCGTCACCGGCGTCGGCGCACTCGTGCTGCTCTACTGCCGGTGGTACTTCCGCGGGTCGAAAGAGGGCATCGGGCAGTTCGCCGCGGTGCTGCTGGCCTTCGCCGGCGCCATGTACGGCTTGGTGACCACCGACGACCTCGTGCTGCTGGTCATGTTCTGGGAGCTGACCAGCATCCTCTCCTACCTGCTGATCGGGCATTACCACCGCCGCGGTGCGAGCCGTCGTGCCGCCCTGCAGGCGCTGCTGGTGACCACGCTCGGGGGCCTCGCGATGTTCATCGGCGTGGTGTTCCTGGCCGTGGACGCCGGCACCTCGAGCATGTCGCGGATCCTGGCGAGCGCGCCGACCGGTCCGCTCGTCGACGCCGCGATCGTGCTGCTTCTGGTCGGGGCGCTCAGCAAGTCCGCGATCTTCCCGTTCCACTTCTGGCTGCCGGGCGCCATGGCCGCGCCCACCCCGGTGAGCGCCTACCTGCACGCCGCGGCGATGGTGAAGGCGGGCATCTACCTCATCGCACGGTTCGCCCCGGTGTTCGCCCTCTCCGGACCGTGGCGTCCGATCACGATCGCGCTGGGTGTGTTCACGATGCTGCTCGGCGGCGTGCAGGCGCTGCGCGAGACCGACCTCAAGCGCATCCTCGCGTTCGGCACCGTGAGCCAGCTGGGCTTCTTCACCGTCGTGCTGGGCTACGGAACGCCGGATGCGATGCTCGCAGGGCTCGCGCTCGTGATCAGCCACGCCCTGTTCAAGTCGTCGCTGTTCCTCATCGTCGGGGTCATCGACCGCCAGCTCTCCACCCGCGACGTCACCGAGATCAGCGGCGTCGGTCGTCGGGCTCCGCTGCTCGCGATCTCAGGATTCATCGCGGTCGGATCCATGATGGGGATCCCCCCGACGATCGGCTTCGCCGCCAAGGAGTCCACGCTCGCGGCGCTCTTCGACGAGTCCCAGCGCGGATCCCCCTGGGGGATCGTCGCGCTCGTGGGCGTGATCCTCGGATCCATTCTCACTGCGGCATACGGTGCGCGGTTCCTCTGGGGGGCTTTCTGGCGGAAGAAGGATGCCGCGGGCGCCTTCATGCCTGACACGGAATGGCCCTCGCCTCCCTTCGGCTTCCTGGTTTCGCCGGTGATCCTCGCCTTCGGCACGCTCGTGCTCGGCCCGCTCGCCTCGGCCGTCACCGTGGTGCTCTACGGCTACGCGGACGACGCGACGGCGCCCGGGTACGACGGCTCGCCCCTGGAACCCGGGTACCTCGCGCTCTGGCACGGTCTGGCGCCGGCGCTGTTCCTGTCGCTCGGGGCGGTGCTGCTCGGCCTCGTCCTGTTCCCGCTCACGCGCCGTCTGGGCTGGGACCGCCGCCCGCGCCTGCTGCCGTTCACCGCGCAGGACGCGTACTACCTCGCGATGCGCAGCGTCGACCGGCTCTCGGTGTTCACGACGTCTCTCACGCAGCGCGGTTCGCTGCCGGTCTACGTCGGCACGATCTTCGTCGTGGTGATCGCAGCGGAGGCCACCGCGCTCATCGCGGGCGGCCCTGCGAACGCGCAGCTGAGCGCTTGGCACACGCCGGTGCAGCTCGTGGTCGCGCCGATCATGATCTTCGCGGGCCTGCTCGCGATCCGGGCGCGGAAGCGCTACACCGGCGTCGTGCTGGTCTCCGTCACGGGACTCGGCATGGTCGTGCTGTTCGGCACGAGCGGCGCTCCTGACCTCGCGCTCACGCAGATCCTCGTCGAGACCGTGACGCTCGTCACGTTCGCCCTGGTGCTGCGGCGCCTGCCGGCGCGGATGGGGGAGCACAACGCGTCGGTCGGGCGGGTGCCGCGCGCGATCCTCGGCATCGCCGCGGGCGTGATGATGGCGCTCCTGGCGATCGTCGCGACCGGATCCCGGGTCGCCGATCCCATCTCCGAGGCGTTCCCGAAGCTCGCGTACGAGCTGGGCCACGGCAAGAACGTCGTGAACGTGGCCCTGGTCGACCTGCGCGGCTGGGACACGATGGGGGAGCTCTCGGTGCTCGTGCTCGCGGCCACCGGCGTCGCGTCCCTCGTGTTCGTCACGCATCGCGCCGATCGGCTCTCCGCCACGAGGGCTCTTCCGGAAGGCCCGAGGCAGTCGCGCCGCCGACCGCTCGTGGAGACGACCGAGGGAGTGCGGGTGCAGACGGCCGGCGACACGGCGCCGCGGGCGTGGCTCGTCGCCGGCGGCAACGTCAAGCCGGAGAACCGCTCGATCCTGCTCGAGGTGATCGTGCGGATCCTGTTCCACACGATCATCGTGGTGTCGATCTACCTGCTCTTCGCGGGCCACAACGCCCCGGGCGGCGGCTTCGCGGGCGGGCTCGTCGCAGGCATGGCCCTGGTCATGCGCTACATCGCGGGCGGACGCTGGGAACTCGGCGCCGCCGCGCCCACCGATGCCGGCCGACTGCTCGGGGCGGGGCTCATCCTCGCGGTCGGATCGGCCGTGGTGCCGTTGTTCTTCGGCCTCGCGCCGCTCTCCAGCGCCGTGTGGGAGGCCGAGATCCCCGTGGTCGGACACATCGAGTTCGTCAGCTCGACCTTCTTCGACATCGGCGTCTACCTCGTCGTGATCGGGCTCGTGCTCGACGTGCTGCGCAGCCTCGGCGCCGAGGTCGACCGGCAGACGCTCGAGATGCGCGCGCGGGGGGTGGACATCTGATGGACGTCTCTCTCGTGCTGATCATCGTCATGGCGGTGCTCTTCGGCTGCGGCGTGTACGCGATGCTCGAGCGCAGCCTGACCCGCGTGCTGATCGGCTTCCTGCTGCTCGGCAACGCTGTGAACCTGCTGCTACTCATCGTGATGGGCAGGCCGGGACGCGCGCCGTTCTACGGCGTCGACGGCGACGTGAGCGATCCGCTGCCGCAGGCGCTCACGCTGACCGCGATCGTGATCACGTTCGCCGTCTCCGCCTTCCTGCTCGCGCTCATCTACCGCTCCTGGCAGCTGGGCAAGGCGGACACGGTCGAGGACGACGAGACCGACATCGCCCTGCGCGAGCGCACGGAGATCGAGGAAGACCTCATGGACGACGAGGTCGATCTCGAGGACGAGGACGCCACGACGGACTTCGTGGGCGTCGCGACCTCCCCGATCCGCGTGCTGCACGCCAAGGACCTGGACGGCCTTGTGGACGACGCGCCGGTCGACCGGCCGGATCCACGGCCCGCCTCGGTGGACGGCGTTTCGTCTCGGTCGCCTTCGGCGTCCTCGCTCAACGACCCCGGGGGAGCGCACCCGGCCGAGAACGATGACGACCGCACCCCGGGGGAGGAGCCGCGATGAACGCCCTCGTCCCGCTGCTCGTCGCCCTGCCGCTGCTGGGCGCCGCGATCACGCTCGTCTTCGGCCGCAACACCCGCGTGCAGGTCATCGTCACGGTCGCCACCCTCGCCGCGGTCTCGGTGATCGCGGCGACCCTGCTCGTGGTGGTGGATCAGACCAAGCCCATCGCCGTCATGGTGGGCGGCTGGCCCGCCCCGTTCGGGATCGTGCTGTACGTCGACCGGCTCGCCGCCCTGCTCGTGCTCGTGTCGAGCATCGTGCTGGTCGCGGTCCTGCTGTTCTCGGTGGGCCAGGGGGCGGCGGACGGGGCCGAGGAGACCCCGATCTCGATCTTCAACCCGTCGTACCTGATCCTGGCCGCCGGAATCTTCAACGCGTTCATCGCGGGCGACCTGTTCAACCTCTACGTCGGCTTCGAGATCCTGCTGGTCGCGTCCTACGTGCTCATCACGCTGGGGAGCACCGAGTCGCGCATCCGCACCGGCGCGGTCTACATCGTCGTGTCGCTCGTGTCCTCGGTGCTGTTCCTCGTCGCGATCGCGCTCATCTACGCGGCGCTCGGCACCGTGAACATGGCGCAGATCGCAGAACGGATCGGCGAGATCCCGCCCAGTACGCAGCTCATGCTGCACCTCATGCTCGTGGTCGCGTTCGGCATCAAGGCGGCCGTGTTCCCGATGTCGTTCTGGCTGCCGGACTCGTACCCGACGGCACCTGCACCGGTCACGGCGGTGTTCGCCGGCCTGCTGACGAAGGTCGGCGTGTACGCGCTGATCCGCACCGAGACGCAGCTGTTCAACGTGTCGAGCATCAACACGCTGCTCATGATCGTGGCGCTCGCGACGATGGTGATCGGAATACTCGGCGCGGTCGCGCAGGCGGAGCTGAAGAGGATCCTGTCCTTCACACTGGTGAGCCACGTCGGCTACATGGTGTTCGGACTCGCGATCGCCACGCCCACCGCGATCGGTGCCACCGTGTACTACATCGTGCACCACATCATCGTGCAGACCACCCTGTTCCTCGCGGTGGGGCTCGTCGAACGCCGGGCGGGCAGCACGTCGATCCTCAAGGTGCGCGGGCTCATGAAGGCGGCGCCGCTCATCGCCGTGCTCTACTTCGTGCCGGCGATCAACCTCGGCGGCCTGCCGCCGTTCTCGGGATTCATCGGCAAGTTCGCGCTGTTCCAGGCGGCGGCCCAGGTCGCCACGCCGCTGATCTGGGTGCTGATCGTGGGCGGTGTGCTCACCTCTCTGCTCACGCTCTACGCGCTCATGCGCGCGTGGAACCTCGCGTTCTGGCGGAGCAAGGATGAGACGCCGGAGGAGCAGGACAACGAGCGCATCGCCCATCTCGGCAGCGCTCCGGCGGCGGACGAGCAGCAGGAGCGCCGCCGGATCCCGACGATCATGACGTTCGCGACCGGTGGCATGGTGGCGATCACCCTCGCTCTGACCGTGTTCGCCGGGCCGATCTACGGGCTCTGCGAGCGGATCGGCGCGAACCTGCTGCAGCCCGTGCACCTCGACACGCTCGACGGGGACGAGGCTTCCTCATGAGCCCCGACGTGAAGCGCGGACTCTGGCGCGAGATCGGCCTGCAGCTGCCGTTCCTGCTCTGGCTCGTCGTGCTGTGGGTGCTGCTCTGGGGCCAGTTCACGGTGCTGTCGGCCGTGACCGGCGTCGCGGTCGCGCTGTTCGTGACGCGCGTGTTCCGGCTGCCCACGATCGAGCTCTCCGGGCGGATCAACCTGTGGTGGGCCGCGCTGCTCGTGGTGCAGTTCCTGGCGGCCGTCGTGCACGGCTCGCTCAGCGTCGCCGCGCAGGTGCTGAACCCCCGGCGCGCGCCAGGCGCCGCGATCATCGCGGTGCCGCTGCGCTACGCCGACGACCTCGTCATGACGCACGTCGCGGTGACGTCCTCGCTCATCCCCGGATCCCTCGTGGTCGAGGCCGAGCGCGACACCCGCACCCTGTACCTGCACGTGATCGGCGTGCGCTCGCTGGAGGACGTCGAGCGCCAGCGCGCCGGCGTGCTGCGCTGGGAGCGCCGCATCGTCCGCGCACTCGGCTCGCCCGCGCAGGCGGCGCGGCTGCGTGCCGACGAGCGCGCCGAGGAGGACCGTCTCGGGGGTACGGTGGCCGGGAGTTCGCCGAAGCCGCACCGGCCGAAGGGATCCGGCCCGGCGACCGGATCCGGCCCGGCGCAGGGATCCGAGGAGGGTCGTCGATGAATCCGCTGCTGCTCGTCATCATGATCGTGTTCGCGGTCGCCGCCGTGCTCGCGGTGATCCGCATCGTCATCGGACCCTCGATCCTGGACCGGGCGGTGGCCGCCGATGTGCTCCTCACCGAGGTCATGTGCGTGCTCGGCGCCGATATGGCGATCAATCACCACACCCGCACGCTGCCGGTGCTGATCGTCGTCGCCGCGGTGGGCGTGTTCGGATCCATCTCGGTCGCCCGCTACGTCGCGCGGAGGGACAACACGCCGTCATGAACGCCGCCACCATGCACCAGGCCTTCGCCCACCCGACTTGCAGGGACGGGGGAGGGCGATGAACGTCTTCGAGCTGCGCATCCCCGATGTCGTCGTGGACACGGCCGTCTGGGTGCTCGTGCTGATCGGCGCGCTGCTGTGCCTCATCGCCGCGATCGGCCTGCTGCGCCTGCGCGATGTGCCGAACCGGCTGCACGCCGCCACCAAGCCGCAGGTCCTCGGACTGCTGCTGATCTGCCTGGCGATCGCGCTCTCGCAGCGCTCCGTGATCGGCGTGGTGCTGGGACTGCTGCTGGTCACCCCCGTCGTGCTCATGCAGTTCGCGACCGCCCCGCTGTCCGCGCATATGGTCGGCCGTCAGGCCTACCGCAACGGCACGATCGACGAGCGCTCCCTCGTGGTCGACGAGCTCGCCGACTCGAAGCGCACTCCGCCCGGCGCGGGCTGAGCCTCGACGGCGCCCGGCGAGCCGGCCAGCGGCATGCACGGAGGCTGCAGCGTTCAGCGCGCCCCGCGCCGCCGTAGCCTGCGTCGCCCGGGCCGGGCGTCGCCCGCCGGCGCCGCTGCGAGATGCTTTTTGTGGCTCGCGGGACGTTGCCAGCGGCGTTTTCCATCTCGCCGAGGGCGGATGCGCGGCCGCGAGATGGATTTCGTCGTGGGGAAGGACCTGCGAGCGACGTTTTCCATCTCGGCGGGTCGCCCGGATCCGCTTCACCTGCTGTTTCCCCGGCCGCGGTACCCTGAGCGCGCACGCGCCCCGGCGTGACAGCAGCTCGAACGGAACCCGATGCAAGACATCCTCGACCGCGCCGCGCTCGCCGCGACACCGCGCACGCTGATCGACATCCTCGTCGACACCGCGCGCCGGCACCCCGATGCCTCCGCGATCGAGGACGCGGCGGGCGCGCTCAGCTACGGCGAGCTGCTGGCCCAGGTCTGGCGCACGGCCGCCCGGCTCCGCGAGCACGGGGTCATGCGCGGCGACAGGGTCGGCATCAGGATGCCCTCGGGCGGGCGCGAGCTCTACATCGCGATCCTCGGCACGCTGGCGGCGGGGGCGGCATACGTCCCGGTCGACGCGGACGACCCGCAGGAACGGGCCGACCTGGTCTTCGGCGAGGCGAAGGTGCGCGGCGTGATCGGCGCCGGAGGGGTGTTCCGGGGGACAGCTTCCCCGTCGGGGCCCGGGACCGCCGGGACGGCCCAGGGGGAACAGACCGGATCCGGACTGTTCGACGGCGAGGATCCGCACCCGAGCTCGGTCTCGATCACGACCGTGCCGCATCCGATGCCTCTGGACGACGCCTGGATCATCTTCACCTCCGGCTCGACCGGGGTGCCCAAGGGCGTCGCCGTGACGCATCGCTCGGCGGCGGCATTCGTCGACGCCGAGGCGCATCTCTTCCTCCAGGATGCGCCGCTCGGGCCGGGTGACCGCGTGCTGGCGGGGCTCTCCGTCGCGTTCGATGCCTCGTGCGAGGAGATGTGGCTGGCCTGGCGTTACGGCGCCTGCCTCGTGCCGGCGCCGCGCGCGCTCGTCCGCTCCGGCGAGGACCTCGGCCCCTGGCTGCTCGGGCACGGGATCACCGCGGTGTCGACCGTGCCGACGCTCGCCGCGCTCTGGCCTCAGGACGCGATCGAGAACCTGCGCCTGCTCATCTTCGGCGGCGAGGCGCTGCCGCCCGAGCTCGCGGCGCGGCTGGTGGGGGAGGACCGCGAGGTCTGGAACACGTACGGCCCCACCGAGGCCACGGTCGTCGCGTGCGCGGCCCTGATGGACGGCGAGGCGCTGCGCGCAGGGGAGCCGGTACGGATCGGCCTGCCGCTGGACGGCTGGGAGCTCGCGGTCGTCGATGCCGAGGGTCATCGCGTCGCCGAGCGCGAGGTCGGCGAGCTCGTGATCGGCGGCGTCGGCCTCGCGCGGTACCTCGATGCGGCCAAGGATGCGGAGAAGTACGCGCCGATGCCGTCCCTGGGTTGGGATCGCGCTTACCGCTCCGGCGATCTCGTGCGCTACGAGGAGGCGGGCCTCGTATTCCAGGGCCGCGCCGACGACCAGGTCAAGATCGGCGGCCGGCGCATCGAGCTCGGCGAGGTCGAGACCGCGCTGCAGAACCTCACCGCGGTCACGGCGGCGACCGTCGTGGTGCAGCGCAGCGAGGGCGGGATCCCGCTGCTCGTCGGCTACGTGGTGCCGACCGAGGGCTTCGACCGGCAGACGGCGCGCGCGGAGCTCGCCGAGACGCTCCCCGCCCCGCTCATCCCGCTGCTCGCGATCATGGACGACCTGCCCGTGCGCACCTCGGGCAAGGTCGACAAGGCGGCGCTGCCATGGCCGCTGACGGATCCGGACGCCGACGACTCCACCCTCACCGGCACCGCGGCCTGGCTCGCAGAGCAGTGGTTCGCCGTGCTCGGCACGCGGCCGCTCGACGAGGACGCCGACTTCTTCCAGCTCGGCGGCGGATCCCTCGCCGCCGCGCAGCTGGTGAGCAGGATCCGGTCCCGCGCCCCCGAGTTCACGATGGCCGACGTGTACGACCTGCCGCGCCTGCGGCGGATGGCCGACGCCGTCGAAGCGGAGGCGGGCGACGAGGAGTCGGAGTCTGCAGACTTCCACGAGTCCCGGCCCACGCCGCGGCGCATGCAGTGGATCCAGACGATCCTGGGGGTGCCGCTGTTCGTCCTCGGCGGCATCAGGTGGGTGCTGTGGCTGCTCACCGGCAGCGCGATCCTGCACCTCGTCCCGGGGTTCGACTGGCTGCCGACGGCGCCGCTGTGGCTGCTGATCGCCGGGCTCGTGGTGTTCGCGACGCCGTTCGGTCGGATGGCGATCGCCGCGGCCGCCGCACGCGTCCTGCTCGCCGGGGTGCGCGCGGGCGACTACCCCCGCGGCGGCGGCGTGCACCTGCGGCTCTGGCTCGCGGAGCAGGTCAGCCACCAGATCGACCCCGTCGGCTTCGCGGGCGCCCCGTGGGTGAGCTACTACGCCAGGGCGCTCGGCGCGAGGATCGGGCCCGGCGTCGACCTGCACACGCTCCCGCCTGTGACCGGCATGCTCGACATCGGGGCCGGCGCCGCGATCGAGCCCGAGGTCGACCTCTCCGGCCACTGGATCGACGGCGACACCGTGCGCATCGGCGGAATACGCATCGGCGCGGGCGCGGTGGTCGGCGCGCGCAGCACGCTCGCTCCCGGCACCAGGATCGGCCGCGCCGCCGAGGTGGCCCCCGGATCCGCCGTGTTCGGCCGTGTGCGTGCCGGGCAGCGCTGGGCGGGTTCCCCCGCAGTGCGCGTCGGCGGCAAGTCCGCTCCGCTCGCGCCGGAGCGTCCGCCGGCTCCGCGGCGCTGGTTGTGGGCATATGCCGCATCGAGCATGGGTCTGGGGCTCCTGCCCGTGCTCGCTTTCGCCCTCGGTGCGCTCGTGCTCGTGCAGGGGGGGCGCGGCGCCGCCTCGCTCGCCGCCGCGATCCCGGGGCTGGCGATCTGGCTCGTGCCGTCCGTGCTGGTGACCGGATTCGTGTTCGCCGTGCTCGTCGTGGCGGCGACCCGGCTGCTGTCGATCGGACTGCGCGAGGGGATCCATCCCGTCCGCGGCCGGATCGCCTGGCAGGCGTGGACCACCGAGCGCCTGCTCGACTCCGCGCGCACGCTGCTCTTCCCCCTCTACGCGAGCCTGTTCACCCCCACCTGGCTGCGGCTTCTCGGGGCGAAGGTCGGCAAGGAGGTGGAGATCTCCACCGTGCTGCTGATCCCCTCGATGGCGACGATCGACGACGGCGCCTTCCTCGCCGACGACACCATGGTCGCGTCCTACGAGCTCGGCGGCGGGTGGATGCGTCTGGCCGCGGCGCGCATCGGCAAGCGTGCGTTCCTCGGCAACTCCGGGATGGCCGGGGCCGGGCACAAGGTTCCCAAGGACGGCCTGGTCGCCGTGCTCTCGGCCGCGCCGGACAAGGCGAAGGCCGGATCCTCCTGGCTCGGATCCCCGCCGGTGCGTCTGCGCCGAGTCGTGAACGAGTCGGATCTTGAGCGCACCTACCGACCTCGCACGGCGCTGCGGGTCGCCCGCGGCTTGTGGGAGCTGTGCCGCATCGTGCCGGTCATCCTCTCCTGCGCGCTCGGGCTGGCCGTCCTGCTGACGCTCGCCGCGCTGGCCACGGGTATCGGGCTGGCATGGACCGTCGTGCTCTCCGGCTTCGTCCTGCTGGCCGCCGGCGCGGTCGCCGCCGCGTTCGCGACCGCCGCGAAGTGGGCGTTCGTCGGGCCGATCCGTCCCGGCGAGCACCCGCTCTGGTCGAGCTTCGTGTGGCGCACCGAGGTCGCCGACACGTTCACCGAGATGATGGCCGCGCCCTGGTTCGCCAACGCGGCGGCGGGCACACCCGCACTCGCCGTGTGGCTGCGCTCGCTTGGCGCGACGATCGGGAAGGGCGTCTGGACCGACAGCTACTGGCTGCCGGAGCCGGATCTGGTCACGCTCGGCGACGGCGCCACGGTCAACCGCGGGTGCGTCGTGCAGACGCACCTCTTCCACGACCGCGTGATGAGCATCGACACCGTCACGCTCGAAGCCGGCGCGACCCTCGGCCCGCACAGCGTGATCCTGCCCGCCGCGACGATCGGATCCGATGCGACGGTCGGCCCGGCCTCGCTCGTCATGCGGGGCGAGAGCGTGCCGGTCGGCAGCCGCTGGAGCGGTAACCCGATCGGCCCCTGGCGCGTGGTGAAGGTGCGCAGCTACCAGGCGGTGGAATAGGCGTTGCGCATCGAACCCCCGGATCTGTGAGCATGGAACTGTGAGCCCCGACGACTACACCCCGCATTCCGGAGATCGCCGCTACCGCGTCGAGCACTACGACCTGACGATCGACTACCGGCTCGGCAGCAACCGGCTGGACGGCGTCGCCGTCGTGCGCGGGCGTGCGGTCGAGGCGACCAAGGCGATCTCACTGGACCTCTCGGGGCTCCGCGCGACCAAGGTGCGCAGCGACCTCGGCGGACGCATCGGCTTCACGCAGACCGACCGCAAGGTCAAGGTCGCACTCGGCCGCGAACTCGCGGCGGGGGATCCGTTCGAGCTCACGATCTCCTACGGCGGGGCTCCCCGTCCGCGGCGGACCCGCTGGGGCACGCTCGGCTGGGAGGAACTGGAGGACGGTGCGATCGTCGCCTCGCAGCCCGTCGGCGCACCGACGTGGTTCCCCTGCAACGACCACCCCTCCGACAAGGCGACCTACCGGCTCTCGATCACGACGGATCCCGGATACGCGGTCGCGGCCGCCGAGCCGGTGTCCACGACGACCAAGGGCGGGCGCACGACCTGGGTCTTCGAGCGCACCATGCCGACGCCCAGCTACCTCGCGACCGTGCAGATCGGAAAATATGTCTCCCGAGGCATGGATCTCTCGGGCGTCGAGGGACAGGTGCTGCATCCGGTGGGACTGCGGGCCCGCGTCGAGGCGGATCTGGCCCCGCTGCCGCAGATGATGGCCGTTTTCGCCGAGGCGTTCGGTCCGTACCCGCTGCCCTCCTACCGGCTCGTGGTGACGGCGGACGATCTGGAGATCCCGCTCGAGGCGCAGGGCATGGGCGTCTTCGGTGCGAACCACATCGACGGCCGGGGCAGCCTCGAGCGCCTCATCGCGCACGAGCTCGCGCACCAGTGGTTCGGAAACAGCGTGGGCCTTGCGCGGTGGCGGGACATCTGGCTGAACGAGGGGTTCGCCTGCTATGCGGAGTGGATCTGGTCCGAGCGCAGCGGCGGGCACAGCGCGCACGCGAAGGCGCTCGGTCACTGGACGGCGCTCGCGGCCGAGCCGCAGGATCTCGTGCTGTCGGATCCAGGGCCCGAGGTCATGTTCGATGACCGGGTCTACAAGCGCGGCGCGCTCGTCCTGCACGCGCTGCGGCTGACGGTGGGCGACGATGCGTTCTTCCGGATCCTTCGGACGTGGACCTCACGCCACGCGGGCGCCACCGCGACGACAGAGGATTTCCGCACGCTCGCCGCCTCCGTCGCGGGCCGCCGGCTGGAGGCGTTCTTCGACGCCTGGCTCGATGCCGAGGCACTGCCGCCGCTGCCCGAAGCGGCGGCGGGCGCCGCGGTGGAGCCGGCACCGGTGACCCAGGCCCTGAACGTCGTCCCGCGCGTCGTGGAGGGGATCCGATGACCGAGGACACGCCGGGGCCCGGGGCGGTCGCGCCCGCTGAGCGCAGAGCCGCGCTGGCCGACGTCCGTGCCCGGCTCGCTTCCGAACTCGGCACCGCGGAGGCGAAGCGAGTCCGCGCCTTCGAGGACGGCACGCTCTACGTCGACTCGACCATGTCGGGGGCGCTCCTGGCCTGGCTGGTCGACAGCGTCCTCCTGTATGCGGTCGCGGTCGCCGTGGCGATCGGCTACGGCACGACATCCGACGACCCCGACCGTGCGGTCGGCGCCGTCATCATCGGCCTTGCGCTGATCGTCGTGCTGCCCTTCGTCTACGGCTGGGCCTTCCGCAACGGCCGCGCCCTGGGCGGACTGCTGACCGGCACCCAGGTGGTGCGGATGAAGGACGGGAGCCCGGTCGGACTCGCGAAGGCGGGGTGGGCGATGCTGATCCGCACCGTCTTCCTGCCGTTCCTGTTCTGGGCGGCGATCGATGGGATCGGCCAGGTCAGGGTGAGCATCGACAGCGCCGCGACCGCACGGCTCCGCCGGAGCGGCATCGCCCGCCTGCCCTGACCGCCCCTGGGGGGCCGCCGGGGTCGTTTGGCGTCGGGCCGGGTCGCGCCGAGCGTCAGTCGTCGGCCGGCGGGTCCTCCCGGCCGATCCGTGCGAGCGACCGGTCGAACACCGTGAGGAGCAGGAACACCGTCGAGATCCCGACCACGACCCAGCCCAGGACGTGCAGCCCCTCCGTCGTGGCCCGTGCGCCGTAGACGTTGCCGTAGATCACGGATGACACGATCGCACCGAGATAGAAGAACGTGCGCAGCAGCCCCGCGGAGGAGGCGATGCGGTCCGGCTCGGCCTGGTAGTACAGGGCGTTCTGGATCGCGAGGTTGTTGAGGCCCTGCGGGATGCCGAGCACCAGCATCGCGAGCACGAGGAACCAGATCGGCGAGGATCCCGTCATGAGGAGCACGAGGATCCCGGCGACCAGCTGCGCGGCGGATCCGACCAGCAGCTTCTGGACGACCTCGGGGCGGCGCCCGAAGGCGACGGCGACGGCGATGCCGGCCGCGAACACCGGCAGCAGCACGAGTCCGGCGACGGTCGGGGTGAGGCCGCGGCCGTCCTCGAGCCACTGCGTGAAGCCGTAGACGAAGGTGTACGAGATGGTCGCGGTCAGCAGGGAGCGGACGTAGCTGAGCAGCAGAGGAGCGTTGCCGGAGAGCACGCGCACGTCGATGAAGGGGTCCGGGAACCGTCGCTCCCACCACACGAACGCGGCTCCCGTGACGAGCGCGATCACGAGCAGCCAGATCAGCGCAGGCGCGATGTTCTGCAGGAAGACGAGCAGGGCGAGCATCGCGACGGCGAACAGCAGGATCCCGATCCCGTCGATCCGCGGCCGATCCTGCACGGCGGGTTCGAGTCCCGTCCGACGGGGGAGGAAGAGGGCGCCGAGGAGCAGCGTGGCGAGCCCCAGAGGCAGGTTCACCGCGAACGTGGCACGCCAGCCCCAGGCGCCGATGAGCAGACCGCCGAGCGCGGGCGCGATGACCGCGATGGTCTGCGTGGTCACCGAGAGCAGCGTCAGGATACCCGCGGGGGACGCGAGGCCGGTGCGCACGCCCTCCGCCCTGATCAGATGCATCGCGGCGGGGTAGCCGGCGCAGGTTCCCAGGCCCAGGATCACCCGGGCCGCGACGAGCCACCAGATGCTGTCGCGGTTCTCGGGGGCGAGCAGGCCGATCGCGCCCGCGACGGCCACGAGCACCGCGCCCAGCAGGAACAGCGTCCGCACGCCGAACACGTCGACGAGCCGGCCCACGAGCGGCTGTCCGATCGCGGTCGCCAGGTAGAGGCTCGACACCAGCCACACGGTCTCGCTCGCAGGGGCGCCGAGGGCGAGTCCGATCGGCGTGAGCGCCACGGCGATGATCGCGGTGTTGATCGGATTGAGGATCGCCCCGATCATCATCGGCGCGAGGAGCCGCCTGTCGAAGCGTCCGGCGGGGGCGGGTCCTCCGATCGGCGAGAGGAGGCGCATCAGGGCAGCATCCTCTCCAGCACGGCCATCGCGGCGGAGACCGTGCGGAGGTCCGCGGGGTCGAGGTCGGTGAGAGCGTGCTCGAGCCAGGCCGCCGCGGCGTCCTTCTGACCTTCGATGCGTGCCCGGCCGGCATCGGTGAGATCGATGATCTGGCGCCGGCCGTCGCTCGGATCCTGACTGCGGGTCACGAAGCCCGCTCCCTCCAGCGCCTCGACGGTCGTGGCCATCGACTGCGGCCGCACGCGCTCGGCGGAGGCCAGCGCACTCACAGTGGAGACGCCGCCTTTGCCCAGCCGGGCGAGGGCCGAGGCCTGCGACGGGGTCAGCGCATCATCGGCGCCCGCCTCGCGGAAGCGCCGCAGTAGGCGGGCCACGACGGTCCGCAGATCGAGCGCCGTCTGCGCGGGGCTCGGGGCGAGGGGCGTCTCAGGCGGGGTCTCGATCATATCGACAGTCTAAACTGCACAGGTAAAACTGTCTAATGTGTGCGAGGATGCGTCGCATGACCACCGCACTCCTGCTCATGGACTTCCAGAACGGCATCGCCGGGCGCTACGCCGAAGGGGGCTCCGATGTGATCGTGAACGCCCAGCGCGCCCTCGCCGCCGCCCGCGCCGCGGGGGTCCCCGTCGTCTTCGTCCGCGTCGCGTTCCGCGAGGGCTTCCCCGAGGCGGCCGCGCGCAACAAGTCCTTCGGCGCGATCGCGCAGTCGCCCCTGGCGCCGCACATGGGGGAGGAGTCGGAGGGCACCCAGATCGTCGCCGACCTCGCCCCGCTTCCGGGGGAGCCCGTGGTCGTCAAGCGGCGGATCGGCGCGTTCGCTTCCGACCTCGACGCGGTGCTGCGCGGACTCGGTACGACCGACCTCGTGCTCGCCGGCGTCTCCACGAGCGGCGTCGTGCTGAGCACGATCCGTCACGCCGCCGACTACGACTTCGGGCTCACGGTTCTCGCGGACGCGTGCGCGGATCAGGATCCCGGAGTGCACAGGGTGCTGCTCGAGAAGGTGTTCCCGCGTCAGGCCGACGTGGTCACGGTCGACGCGTGGGCGTCGGCTCTGGGCCAGGACGCCTCAGCGCGAGCGTGACGATCGTCCCGGGCGCGGCGGCGACCGGGAGGATTCGGAATGCGCCGCCGTCCGGGACCGTCGCGTGTCCGGCGGGGGAGAGGCGCACTTGGTCCGGAGGCACCATCAGCCCGCGTCCGTCGGCCTTGAGCGCCGCCTCGATCGCGGTCCAGCCGCGGAGGTCCGGGGGATCCGCCGGTGCGAACAGGAGAGCGAGGTCGGGCGCCGATCCTTCGAGCTCGACGTCGATGCCGATCGCGTCCGCCTCCTGCTCACGGGCGACGGCGACGACGACCCAGGGGTGCGCGTACGCGGCGCTCGCGAGCAGCGGTGCGTACGGCAGCAGTGGTCGTCCGTGCGGCCCGCCGCAGACCGGGCAGCGCTGCTGGATCCGCAGATTCGCACCCGGGGCGAGCTCGGAGGCCAGCGCCCGGATGAGGGCGCGACCGGTCTCGCGTCGATCGTGCGGCGCGGTGCGCGCCCACGCGATCCGCACGCCCTCGACCGCCGTCCGCTCCACGACCCCAGCGTAGAGCGGGGCCGGACCGCGGGTGCGGTCCGCGACGGTCGGCGCCGGTGCGATCAGCGGTTGTCACGCAGGTGAAGCTCAGTAGCGTGCGCTCGGTCGGGCGATCATCGCCGCAGGTGCGGCGCCGATGTGCGCGATCGTGGCGGCGCTGTGAGCCGCATGCGTCAGATGTCGAGTCGGGTAGCCAGACCATGCTGGTCGGGCTACCAACCAGAATGGTCGGTATCTTGTGTACACTCGTCGTGCCGCCTGCATTCCCGGCAGGTGCCAGAGGAGGAGGCGCGACATGACAACGGCTGACACCCCGACCCAACGGCGACGCTGGTGGGCGCTCGGCGTTCTCACCCTGTCCCAGTTGATGGTGGTCCTCGACGTCACGATCGTGAACATCGCCCTCCCCTCGGCACAGTCGGAGCTGGAGTTCCCCGACGAAGGGCGGCATTGGCTTGTCACCGGCTATGCCCTTGCCTTCGGAAGCCTCTTGCTCATCGGTGGACGGCTGAGCGACTATTTCGGCAGGCGGCGCATGCTCGCCATCGGACTGGCGGGTTTCGCGCTCGCGTCAGCTCTCGGCGGTTTCGCCGACGCCTTCGGCACCCTTCTGGCCGCTCGTGTTCTGCAAGGGGTCTTCGGGGCCCTGCTGGCACCGGCCGCGCTTTCGCTGGTCTCGACGACGTTCGAGGACCGGGGGAGTCGGTTGCGCGCCTTCGCCGTCTTCGGCGCGGTGTCCTCCGCGGGCGGCGCGATCGGCCTCCTTCTCGGGGGAGTGTTGACGGAGTACCTCACCTGGAGGTGGTGCATGTTCGTCAACCTTCCGATCGCGCTCATCGCGCTGGCCGGCATGGGACTCATTGCGAAGCAGACGGCGCCGCAGCGCGCCACGCTCGATATTCCGGGTTCCCTCACATCGGTCGCCGGAATGGTGGCATTGGTCTTCGGGCTGGCGATGGCCGAGCGCAACGGGTGGGGTAGCCCCGTGACGTTCGGCCCGTTGGCGCTGGGGATCTTGCTGCTCGCGGCGTTCGTCCTGATCGAGCGTCAGGCGCCGGCTCCGCTTCTGCCGCTGAGAGTGATCACCGACCGCAATCGCGGGGCGGCGAACATCGTCGCTCTCCTGGTGAACGGCGCGCTCTTCGCCGTCTTCCTCTTCAGCACGTACTTCCTCTCCGAAGCGCTGGGCTATTCGCCGATGCGGACCGGGATGAGTTTCGTGCCTGTCGTGCTGGGGATCATCGTCACCTCGGCTCTGGCCGGATCGGGGTTCGCCTCGCGGTTCGGTCCCAAGTCGATCATCACCGCGGGGTGCGTCGTGGCCGGTCTGGGCCTGGCGCTGCTGACGGGCGCGGGCACGGACAGCGAGTTCTTCCGCGATCTCCTGCCGGGGCTCATCGTCTACGGCCTCGGTCTCGGTCTCGTGTTCGGTCGGCTGCAGGAGGCTGCCACGGCCTACGCAGAATCTCGCGATGTCGGGGTGGCGTCGGCGATGATCAATACCAGCCAGGAGGTCGGCGGCGCGGCCGGGACGGCGCTGGTCAGCTCGTTGGCTGCTGCTGCGGCGGCCTCCGTCGTCGCGGCTGCGTCGCACGGCGCGACTCTGGGTGCCGCCGTCACCGTCGAGAGCTATCGGACCGCGCTCTGGGCCGCTGTCGTGCTCCAGAGCCTGGCAGCGCTCGTCTCGATACTGTTGTTTCGCCGCGGGGCCGTCGAGAAGGACCCGAACCGCGAATCAATCGCCCACTAGGGGAAGAGGACCATGTCGACCAGCAGGACCGTCATCGTCGATGCCGCGGCGACGCTCTTCGCACGCTTCGGATTCGAGCGCACCTCGATCCAGGCGATCGCCGACGCCACCGGATATTCAAAAGCGGGTCTACTTCATCATTTCCCCACAAAGCTGGCTGTCTATGCAGCGGTCCTCGAGGAGTCCCACACCGAGACAGTCCGTGTCAAGGACCGCGTCGCTGATCTTCCTGTGGGCCCGGAAAGGGATCGTCGGGCTGTCGAGCTGCTCGTCGATCTGGCACTGTCGCGGCCAGGTCTCGTCAGCATGCTGCTGAGCGCGATCGTCCCCACGGGAAACGACGACACCGACCACATCGATCTCCTCGGAGGCCTGCTTCTGGAAGCCTTCGATGACGTCGCGCCGGCGGATGCTCGTCACATCCGCGTCACCGGAGCCCTCGTCGCCCTTGGAATCCTCGCCTTGGAGGCGCGCAGATCCGATAACGCCTCATTCTGGCGCAATGAGATCATCGCGACGGCTCTCAGCACTCTGGGGCAGGTGCACTGAGCCATGCAGCGTCAGGACGTCTGTTTCGGGACGAGCGACGGCATCACCGTGCGGGGGTGGCTGTATCTGCCGGTCGGAAATGCTGCAGCCCCCGCGATATCCATGGCGCATGGTTTCGCGGCGGTCAAGGAGCACGGGCTGGATCGGTTCGCATCGTTGTTCTGCGAGTCGGGTTTCGTCGTGCTCGTCCACGACCATCGCGGATTCGGCAGCAGCGACGGGTTGCCGCGCGACCATATCGACCCCTGGCAGCAGATCGCCGACTGGCGCGACGCGATCACCTTTCTGGAGCAGCACGATCGCGTACAGGAAGACCGAATCGGCATCTGGGGGACGAGCTACGCAGGCGGGCATGCGCTGGTTCTGGGAGCCACCGATCCTCGAGTGCGGTGCGTGGTGTCGCAGGTTCCGACGATCAGCGGCTTCGAACAGGGGCTGCGACGGGTCACCCCCGATGCCACGCTCGAACTCGAGCGCGACTTCGTCGAGGAGGATCGGCGACTCGTGCACGGTCATCAGCCCGATACGGTCACCGTCGCTGCTTCGGACGGATCCCCTGCCGCCTACCGGACTCGGGAAGCCGCCGATTTCTATGGGATGCCGTCGGCTGCGGGCGTCTGGAACAACGCCGTGACCGTGAGGTCGAATCGCGCCGCACGACTCTACGAACCCGGTATCTGGGCGCCGCGCGTTTCGCCCACGCCTCTGCACTTCATCGTGGCAACCCATGACACCGTCACGCTGACCGACCTAGGCCTCGACGCCTATGAGTCCAGCCGTCCGCCCAAAGGTCTCACGTTGGTGCGCGGTGGTCACTTCGCACCGTATGAGGCGGAGTTCGACGCCGCATCGGCAGCTGCTCTGTCCTGGTTCCGGCAGCATCTCCGACACTCACCTCCATAGCCACGCCCGGGGACCGGCGCAGGCGCTCGGGATGACGCGCGAGGCGGGATTTACCGTGCGTTAACCCGATCCTCCTGAGAATGCGCTTGAGTGTAAAGGCCGGCGGCACCCCGATGCGTGACGGCGTTTCGAGATTCGGCGCGGCAACCGTGTCTGCCCTGGGGAGGGCGAGAGGGAAAGGGCTGTGTTCACCGTGTGTAGGGAGACAGCCGACGACGGCGGGCATGTCGTCGTCGGGGAATGGCGGGATGTCGCGAGCCTCCGCGCGACGGCGAGCGAGGTCGGGTGGGACATCCTCCAGGTGGCGCCGCCGCCGCGGATCCATGTCGAGACGGTTGGCGGACCGATGGCGTTTGCGACCAGGATCCGCACGGCCTCGCTGACGGCACGATGGTCCCATCCGCGCCGCGAAGAGCCGCGCTGGCGGGCGATTCTGGTGGCCGGGGGAGAAGCCGAGTTCCGTTACGGCGACCACCGCACCCACCTGCGCGAGGGGGAGGTGCTGATCGATGCCCTCGATGAGCTCGAGTTCCGCAGCAGCGGTTCCACCGCGCTCCTTTCCGCCTCGGGGCCCTGGCATGAGCGCGTCGCCGCGGGCTTCGGCCCTGCCGGCTCGCCTGCGCGCGTGCTCAGGCCGTCGCCGGCGGCGATGTCGATGTTCAGCTCGGTGCTCGGCCAGGGGATCGCGGCGGAGCTCGGCCCAGACGACTCGGCCTTCGACACGTATTGGCGCACAGTCGAGCATGCCGTGGCGTACCTCGCTCAATCAGGGGGGAGCTGGGTTCCATCCGGATTGTCGCCGGCGAATGCCGAGCTCTATCGGAACGCTCTGCGGTTCATGGGGCGGAACTACCATCGTGCGGATCTGTCGATCGCTCAGATCAGTGAAGGGGCCTTCGCGTCGGCATCCAGTCTGTTCCGTGCGTTCGGCGCCGCCGGGACGACGCCGCGGGCCGAGCTGAGTCGTCTGCGCGTCGCAGCATCGCGTGAGCGGATCGAGCTGGGCGGGCCTCAGGTCGATCTCGTGGCGGTGGCCCGCGCCTGCGGCTTCTCCTCGGCGGCAGCGATGCAGGCGGCGTTGTCCAGACAGCGTCGCGGCGGACTCAGCTGACGTCGGCCGACGGCGGGCGGCTTTCGTCAGATCGCAAGGCTCGGCGCAGTGCGCGGCTGGTGGCGAATCCGGATGCTTCGGCGGCGGCGGCGGCGGCGATCTCCTGAGGCGTCGGCAGCCGAGGCAGCTGGGTGCGGGCGTGGGCGATTCGGGCGTCCTGGAGCGCGTGGCGTGGTGACGTGCCGCGTTCCGCGAACGCTCGGTGCAGCCACGCCTTGGACACGCCGAGGTGTCCCGCGAGCCCGGCGACGGTGAACGTCGGGTCCGTGTGCT
Organism: Microbacterium sp. NPDC056052; assembly: GCF_042266785.1. Taxonomy (NCBI): domain Bacteria; kingdom Bacillati; phylum Actinomycetota; class Actinomycetes; order Micrococcales; family Microbacteriaceae; genus Microbacterium; species Microbacterium sp. NPDC056052. Next base: position 66,466 of record NZ_JBHJWV010000004.1, on the reverse strand, counting down.
GTTCGTCGATGATGTGGAGAGCGCGCTCGTAGAGCGTCGTGGGGTGTGCGAGGCCGTAGCAGGCGCGCAGTGTGTTGTGCAGCAGAGAGGACACGGCCGAGTCGATCGAAGCGAGCCAGGCGGCGAAACCGAGGTCGCACTCGTCGAGGCGCTGTTCGAACGTGGCGTTCACCATTGTGGTGAAGAGCCCCGCGAGCTCTTCGGGAGGAGTGCTGACGACGGGGACGTCCTCGCGCCGCAGGCCGGCGGGCAGGATGTCCGTCCATCGGTGCGACACGTGGATCGCGGCGACCGGCACGGCGGACTCGAACGCGGCCGGTAGCGTCGGATCGTAGATCAGGAGGATCCCGGGCTCGAAAGCGTGTCCTTCGCCGGCGATCGTGTAGACGCCGGTGCCCTCGACGATGAGCGTCGCGACGAAGCGGCCGGTTTCATCCTGTTCGTTCGGGGCATTGCGATGGGAACGCGTCGGCGTATGCCACAGGCGAGATAGGACGAAGCTGTCGGTCACGAGGATGTCGCCTCCGAGCCTCAGCGGGGCGGCAGGGTCGTCGACAGTCCAGTTGATGCTGGCCAGGACGGCGCGTGCGGCTGCGCCCTGTGTGTCCAGTGCGTAGTCGATGCGCATGGTGTTGGACGGCGGACCGCTCCCCTTCCTCTCGGTGCGAGGCACGTCTGCATTTCACTATGTCACGGCGCTTTGGGCAGGTCCGAAAGCCCGACGGGATGTGGCAGTCCGGCTCGGAGGCAAGTCCGTACGAACCGGAAAGTAAAGAGATTTGGCGACCGAATTCCGATATTCCCGGCGAGTTCGCTGTGGCCGGATGTTCTCCGCACGATAGCCGGGAGGGCTCCCCGCGCCCGGTCCCTTAGCGGGGAGTCCTCCTAGGAAGGAGACCGTGGTGTCGAACATGAGCAGCGACCGCCCGACGCCGGATCCTGTTCCTGAAAGTGGCGCTTCCGAGATCGCGGAAGACGAGGTGCCGTCCGATGCTCGACAGGAGCGCCGGCGGATCGTGCGCGGGGCGGCGTGGCGGCTGCCGGTGATCCTTGCGGCGGCATACAGGGCGGAGAATCCGGACTCGGATCCCGTGTGACAGGGGAGATTGCTGCTCGTCGGGCTGCTGCCGATGCGCGGGATCCGGCGTCTGGCGTGCGAGGGCGTCAGGTGCGCGAGAGGAAGTCCGCGATGCGGGATGCGGCAGGGGCGGCGTCCCGGATCATCGTCTCGTGGCCGCATCCGGGGATCTCCGCGAGCTCCGCGCGCGGGATCGCCTCCGTGACCGCGCGGGTCCAGACCGACGGGCACACCGGATCCCGCGAGCCGCGCAGCACGAGCGTCGGCACGGCGATCCGCGGATAGAGGTCCTCGGGGCGGTGCGCGACCGTGGCTCGGATCTTGCGGACGAGCTGCGGGCCGGCGCGGAGGTACTCGCGCACGCCGCGGACCACGACGCGCGGGTCGATCGAGGCGGTGTCGTGCAGGAATCGCAGGGCCTGCCGCGCCACGCGCCGGGCGCCGGCGTCGACGGTGGGCGCGGCGAGCACGACGGCGCGGACCTTGTCGGGGTGACGGACGGCGAGTTCCGCTGCGACCTGGCTCCCCATCGAGTGCCCGACGACCGTGACCGCGGGCAGCCCCTCGGCGGTCAGGTGCGCTGCGACGAGGTCGGCGTGCTCGGGCATGGTGAGCGGGAGGTCGGGCTCCGGTGCGGCGCCGAAGCCCGGCAGGTCCACGGCCAGGACGGTGCCGTCCAGTCGCCGGGCCAGCTCGACGAAGACGCTGCGCCCCATGCCCAGCCCGTGCAGGAGCAGGAACACCTCGGACCCGGATCCGGCCCGTTCCGCGATCAGGGTCGCGGAGCCGACCGTGAACGCCGAGACGGTTCCGTCGAGGGCCGGGGTCAGGTCGGGATCGTTCACCGAACCACTTCATCACATCCGGCGACGGGCAGAGCCCCCGTGCCCCTCCCATACCCCGAGTCGTGCCCCGCCGCGCCCCCCCCGGGGGGCGCCGGGGGGGGCGCCCCCGGGGGGGGGGGGGCACGCGTGGGGGGGTTGAATAACCGGGGGGGGAAGT
>NZ_JBHJWV010000004.1:0-64376 GCF_042266785.1 Microbacterium sp. NPDC056052 | reverse complement strand
CCCCAACATCTACAACAAACGCGCCCCGGGCCCGCCCCCCCGGCCCCCCCCCCCCCCCCCGGCCGCCCCCGCCCGCCCCCCCGGGGGCGCCGGGGGCGGGGACGACTCGGGGAGGGGTGGTCAACTCTTGGGGGGTTTCAATACCAGGGTGTCCACTGTCGCGGCGGTCACGGCCTTGCCGGAGAACGGCCAGGGGGACTGCAGGCCCTTCGACCAGTTCTCGGTCTGATCCGTGTAGTGGGGGCTGAAGGCGTGGCCGCTCGCTCCGCTGAGGTGGTTCCAGGTGGAGGCGTCGAAGTCGGAGAGGTCGATGACCATCCGCATCGACGGCACCGTGGTCGTCGCGTAGGAGCCGCCGAGCGTCCAGCCGGTGGCATCGACGAGCGAGGATCCGCCGCCGACCGGATACGGCCCGCGGTTGAACAGCCACTCGATCGGAGCGATGCCGCTCTTGCCGAGCGTCTGATGGGTGAGCGTGATCGCGTGCAGGTCGCCCCAGCTCCACCGGTTCGGGTCCGATCCCTGCGCCTTCACGAGCTCGTCGTAGGCCTGCTGCGCCGACAGCGCCAGCATCTCGTCCCGGCCCGTCACGCCGATCTTCTCGTTGGTCCACAGCGGGTCATCCGGGTTCTCGAGCGCCGCGCCCACGACCGTGAACAGGCGCCCCTGCCCGTCCATCGGGAGTGGATGCTCGCGATTCGCGAACAGGTTCAGCGCCAGGTGCTGCCAGAGCGCGTTCGCGTAGGCCGCGGCCGGGGAGTCGGCCGAGGCCTGCGCATCCCACGACTTGAGCAGCCCCACGGCCGTGCGCACACCCGCGTCCTTCGAGGGCGGGAGCTCCTGCATCTCGGCGGCGAGCTGCTTTCCGATCCAGCTCTGCTGGTCGAACTGGATGTCGCGCATGTCCTGCGCCGTGAGCGGATGCTGCTTCGCGGTGCGCGTGATGAGCTCGACGATCCGGGCGGCGCGGTAGCCGTAGTCCCAGTCCTTGGAGAGGAAGTACGGGTAGCCGTCGGGGACGATCGCGTTGTTCGCGGTCACGATGTAGCCCTCGTCCGGGTTGTACGAGACAGGGAGCTCCTCGAAGGGGATGTATCCGGTCCAGTCGGAGGCGCTCGTCCAGCCCGGCTGCGGGAGATAGCCGTTGCCCGCGCCGCGGATCGGCAGGCGACCGGGCGTCTGGTAGCCGATGTTGCCCTGCTGATCGGCGTAGATGAGGTTCTGCGCCGGTACGTCGAACAACGACGCCGCATGCCGGAAGCCGTCGAAGTCCTTCGCGGTGTTCATCGCGAAGATGGCAGTCGAGGTGGTGCCGGGATCCAGCGCCGTCCAGCGCAGGCTCACGGCGTACTGACCGGGGAGCGCATCTGCGGCGGCGCCGGGCGCGACGCCCGCCTCTCCGCCCGGTGATGTCGCATCGGGAAGGCCGACGATCGGGGTCTTCGCGAGCGCGGTGAAGTCGTCGGTGAGGCCGGACACGATCGGGCCGTGCACGGTCGAGCGGATCGTGAGGGTGATGTCGTCGCCACCGGCGACCCTGATCGTCTCGGTGCGCGTCTGCAGCGGGACGCGCACGCCGTTGCGCCAGTACGCGTCGCCGTCGATCTTCTCGATGTAGAGGTCGGTCACGTCGGTGGTGAGGTTCGTGAAGCCCCAGGCGACGTCGGCGTTGTGCCCGATCACGATGCTCGGCAGCCCGGAGAACGAGAACCCGCCCACGTCGAACGGGCAGGCGGTGCTCACCGTGCGGCAGCGCAGCTGCATCTGGTACCAGACCGAGGGGAGCGCCGCGCCCAGGTGCGGGTCGTTCGCGAGCAGCGGCTTGCCGCTCGCGGTGAGGGAGCCCGAGACCACCCAGGAGTTGGAACCGATCCCCTCGCCCGGATCGCCGAGCAGCGTCTGCACGGCCTCGAGCGTGCTGCCGGCGGTCGTCCAGTGCACCGCTGCGGGCGTGCTCGCCGCTGGCGTCGTCGTCGTCGCGGAGCCGGGCGCGCTCGCCGCGGGCGCCGCGTTCGAGCCTGTCCCGTCCGGTGCGCTCGCCGCCCCGCTTCCGGTCTGCTCCATCGGGGTGATGGTCGGCACGATCACGGGGTGCTGGTCGAACGGGTACGCCGGATAGATCTCGTTCATGGTGGCGGCATCGATGGTGGGGGCGAGCAGTGCGCGCGTCGTCTCGTCCTCGATGTTGCCGCGCAGATCCCACGCCATCGCCTTGAGCCACGCGACGGAGTCGGCCGGCGTCCACGGTTCGATCTCGTAGCCCGGGTTGGTCATGCCGACTACGGCATATTCGAAGGACGCCTCCGCGCCCTCATGATCGGCGAGGTACGCGTTCACGCCTTCGGCATAGGCCTCGTAGTAGCCGCGGGTGGTGGGATCCATCGCCGCGACCTCCTTCTCGGCGATGCCGTGCCAGTCCAGCGTGCGCAGGAATTCGTCGGTGGCGACCTGGGAGGATCCGAACAGCTCGGCGACCCTGCCGCTCGTCACGTGCCGGCGGAAGTCCATCTCCCAGAACCGGTCCTGCGCGTGCACGAAGCCCTGCGCGAAGAACAGGTCATGGCTGTTGTCGGCCGTGACCGTGGGGATCCCGCGATCGTCGCGCTGTACGGTCACCTGCGCCTGCAGCCCCGTGAGCGCGAGGTCTCCTGAGGTCTGCGGGAACGAGCGCTGCACGGTCCACACCAGGAACAGCGCGGCCGCCGCGGCGAGGACCACGACCCCCGCGATCACGCCGAAGGCGATCCGGCCGATGATCCGCGCGGTGCGGCGCCGGGGCTTGGCGGCGGGTGCGGCTGACGACATCGCGACTCCTTCGGGTGAGACGGAGTCTCACGGCCGGGAGGATCGGGTCGCAGCACCGCGAGACGTCCTCGCATCCTAGCGCGCGGCAGGGCGGCCCCCTCGCCCCGCCGCGGCTCCCCTACTTTCCGAGTCGTCCCCGTCAGCGCACGCCATAGGCTCCGCTGACGGGGACGACTCGGAAAGAGGCGCGCCGCTGCTCAGCCGATTAGGCTGGGCTGCAGGTCGCGCAGGGTGCGCTTGTGCGTCATCCTCGTCACGCCGATCATCGCGATCAGCAGCGAGCCGACCATCCAGATCCCCAGCACGCCGAGGTCGGTCAGTGCTCGACCCACCTGGCCGCCGTACATGAGCTGTCGCATCGCGTCCACCACGTAGCCCATCGGCAGCACGTGATGGAGCGCAGCGAGCGGCGCCGGCAGCGTCTGCCAGGGGAAGGTGCCTCCGGCGGTCACGAGCTGCAGCACCATGAGCACGAGACCCACGAACTGACCCACGGATCCCAGCCACACGTTCAGCGCGAGGATGATCGCGGCATAGGTCGCCGAGGCGAGCACCATGATCCCGAGCGCGCCCCACCCGTTCTGGAAGGTGAACCCGAGCGCCCAGGCGAGCACGCCCAGCAGGCCCAGCATCTGCACGGCGCCGAACGCCGCGGGGGTGAGCCAGCCGGCGAGGGTGATCCGGATCGGCGAGTGCAGCGCCGTGACCGCGCGGCGCGAGATCGGCTTGATGATGAGGAACAGTGCGTAGATGCCGATCCACCCGGCCAGCGCGGCGAAGAACGGTGCGAGGCCCTGACCGTAGTCCTTGGCGGCGGCGACCTTATCGCTGGACACGTCGACCGGGTTCGCGATCGTCTTCGCCTGCTGCGTGCGCAGCTCGGGGGTGGACGAGGGGATCGCGTCGACGCCGGCCTTCAGGCCGTCGCGCAGCGTGCCGATGCCGGTGCTGAGCGTTCCGAGGCCGTCGTGCAGGCTCTTGGCGCCGTCGCGGGCGGTGGCCGCGCCCGCGCTCAGGGTCGCAGCGCCCGTCGCGGCGGTCTGCGCGCCGTCCGCGAGCTGCTGGGACTTGTCCGCGAGCGTGGCGCTGCCGGATGCGACCTGGGCGCTGCCGTCGGCGAGCTGGTCGATCTTGCCGACCGCCCCCTGCACGGTGTCGTTGCCGCTGCGCAGCTTGTCGCCGAGCGGATCCAGCTTCGCCAGGACCGCGTCGATGTCGGCCTGGGACATGCCGCGGTCCGCGAGCGCGGCGGCGATGTCGCTGCGCGCCTGCGGCAGCGCATCCGTCGCCTGCTGCACGAGGGATCCGGCCTCGTTCGCGTACTGGGCGATCTGCTGGTTGCCGGCGCTCACCTGCTGCGCGCCGTCCGCGAGGGTCGCCGCACCGGCGGCGAGCTGCTGCGAACCGTCCGCGATCTGCGCCGTGCCGCCGGCGAGCTGCGAGGCACCGTCGGCCAGCTGAGACGTGCCGTCGGCGAGCTGGCCGCTGCCCGAGACAGCGGTGTTCGCGCCGTCGTACAGCTGGGACGCGCCATCGGCCGCCTCCCCGAGCTTGCCTCGGACGTCGCTGAGCCCGGTGAGGAGCTTGTCCGCCGCCTCCTGGCCGACCATCTCGGCGACCGATCGGCGGATCTTCTCGACCGCGCCGGATCCGATCGACGACGCGAGGTAGTTGTTGGCGTCGTTCGTCTCGAGCTCGATCTTCGCCTGGTGGGGGCTCGTGCCGGAGGCGGAGAGCAGCGCCTCGGAGAACGTCTTCGGGATCGTCACCGTGAAGTCGACGTCGCCGTTCTTGAGCGCGGAACGCGCGGCGCCCGCGCTCATCCGGTTCCAGTCGAACGCCTTGCCCTCGACGAGGTTGTCGGCGACCTTCTCGCCGTAGTTCGTCGTGGTGCCGTTCGAGGTCGCGCCGGTGTCCTCGACGACGAGCCCGACGGGCACCTCGCTGAACTTGCCGTAGGGATCCTGGTTGGCCCACAGGTAGAGCCCGCCGTACAGGATCGGCACGGCCATGAGGGCGATCAGGGCGATCACGGCCATGGGGCTCGCGGTCAGGCGGCGCAGTTCGGCGCCGATCATCGCGGGGATCTTCATCGCGCGGCTCCGTTCTCGGTGTCGGTGGGGGTGTCGGTGTCTGTGTCGTCTTCCTCGACAGGGTCGTTGAGCGAGGACGGCGAAGCCGACCGAGACGAAACGCCGTCTTCATCGGGTTGCGGCGTTTCGTCTCTGCGTTTCGTCTCGCCTTCGGCTCGCTCAACGACCGGCGCTCGCTCAACGTCCCCGTGGATGACTGGATCCGCCTCGATCACCGGATCCGGCTCGATGAGGATCTCCTCCTCGACGTCCACAGGCGCGACCGGTTCCGGGTCCGCGTCCCTGTCCGCGTCCATCACTCGGGTGGATCCCGTCACATCCGCGAGCGGGCGCACGGGCACCGTGGCGTTGGACGGGTAGTCGGTCTGAAGTGCCTCCGGGAGCCGCTCGATGACAGCGGCCGCGGATCCGCCGACGATCACGAGCACGGCGAAACCGCGCTCGGCGAACTCCGTGGCGATGCGCCACCAGCCCTCCGGGCGCCCGCCGTGGCGGTCGGGGGAGACCAGCACGAACCCCTCGACGTCGTCGCGCAGCACGGCGAGCTCCGCCATGACGCGCACGCGCACGGAGGGCTTGATCGTGCCGATCGGCTGCGCGGCGAGCTCGGCGAAGCCGATCTGCTCGAGCCAGCGCCGGGCGTGCAGCGGGGTTGCGGGGAGGCCGGCGAACATGAGCTCCTCGCCCACGACCGCGGCGAGCGTCACGCCGGGGTGCGGGTCGCTGACCTCCGGCGCATCGACGAGGGCCATGCGGCGGCGCAGGTCGCGATCGTTGCGTGTGCCGTCGATCGTGACCTCGCCCGTGTCGGGGCGCATGCGGCCGGTGGCGATGAGCCCCAGCACGGTGGGCCGCAGCTCGGTCTCGGCGAGCACGAAGCGGGCGTGGCCCGTCTCGATTTCGAGCGATGTGGTGGGCAGCGCGCGGCCCTTCTTGCCCTTGCTGATGTCGTGCACGGCGATCCTCATGCGCGGCCCTCCTCGGCGGGAATCGTGGCAAGCGTATCCGGCGCTCCGGCCGCCGAGAGCTCGGGGTGCGCGGCGAGCAGTGCGTCGATCTCGCGCCAGCCGAGCCCCGCGATGCTGAGCACGGCGCGCACCGCGATGTCCCCCGCGACGGGGGAGGACGCGTCGGTGCGGGTGACGACGGTGCGGGCGCTCTCCTCGATCAGGCGGGCGAGTGTGGGCGCGGCCATGTCCTGGCGCAGCTCGCCGTCGTCCTGGCCGCGGCGGACGAGTGCCGCGAGCACGCGTCGCAGGGGTGCGAGGGCTGCGGCGGTCTCCTCGACGTGCGCCTCGTCGAGCGCGATCGCCGCGGCCACCTGCACATGCGCCGCCTCGCGCCACAGGTCGGCCGTGAGGCGCGCCAGGGCGATGCGGCTGTCGGCGTCGTCGACCCGCTGCGCGACGGTGTTGAAGCGCGCGGCGCCGGCGGAGACGAGCGCGTGCACGAGCGCGGTGCGGTCGTCGAAGTGGCCGTACAGAGCGCGGCGGCTGAGGCCGGCCGCGCGGGCGATCTGGTCGACGGAGGCGTGCGGATCCACGGCCAGGGTCTGCGAGGCGGCGACGAGGATGCCGGCCCGGTTCTCGGCGGCGTCCCTGCGCTGGCGGCGGGGTGCGGTGGTGTCTGTCACCGGACCAGTGTACGCCTAACTTGCACACGAGTGTGCAAGTTAGCTGAGTGTGGCGGATCGGGCGTGGAGAGCGATGAGACGCCCTCCACGCGGGAGATGGCTGAGGCTCAGCCCATCGCGTCGCGGACGAGGGCGGTGTCGACGAACTGCTCGAAGCGCACGATCAGTCCTCCCCGCACCACGAAGTGGTGAGCCACCCGCACGTTCAGGTCCTTGCCGGTCGCGTCGTTGCGGGCCGTGTAGCGGGCCAGTACGACGACGTTCTCGCCGTCGACGACGTAGGTGTCGTCGTGCGCGGTCCAGCCGGTCCAGTCCCGTCCCAGCACCTCCATCACATTCGCGGTGACGCCTTCCGGAGTGCGGTAGGTGCCGGCGAGCGGGAAGCCCGCCATCTCGGTCCACTCCACGTCGGGAGCAAGCGTCGCTCGCAGGGCCGCGAGATCGCCCGCGGCCGACGCGAGGTACTGCCTGCGGACGACGTCCGCGGGCGCGGTCGACTCGTTCAGCCCCATGACATCTCTCCCTTTGCGACCTTGGTGCCGAGCGACGCGGCGATCTGCAACCCGGCTTCGGGGTACTCGGCGAGCAGTGTCTGTTCGGCTGCTGCAGCGTCGACGGACGCGGCGATGACGTCCTCGAAGCGCTTCAGGTACGCGCGGGTGTACTCGATCGCGGTGCGGTCGGTCGGCGCATCCGCGACGCGGTGACCGGCGACGACGAAGGTCGGGTCCAGCGACTCGAATGCGTCGAGCGCACGGAGCCAGAGACTGCGGGCTTCGGAGGTCCCGGTGTCGGCGGTCCACACGTGCAGGCCTTCGAACAGCAGGGTCCCGCCGAAGATCGCGCGCTGCGCGGCGTCGTAAACGAACCAGCGGCGATCGCCGAGGTCGTCACCGGCGCTGCGCAGTTCGATGCTGCGATCGTCGATGGCGATCTCGCCGCCGTCGAACGCGGTCAGCTCGACGAGCCGGGTGGGCAGGTTCGCACTCAGGTGCGCCCAGGCCTGCAGCTTGCCCTCGTAACTGTGTCGGATGTGCTCGATCACGTCGCTCGGAGCGAGGAACCGGGCCTCAGGGAACGCGTCAGCGATGACCTCGGCGCCGAAGTAGAAGTCGGGATCGCCGCCGGTCACGAGAACGGTGGTCAGAGTCTTGCCGGCGTCGAGGATCGCCGCGGTGATCCGGTGCCCATCGGCGCGAGTGAACCCCGCGTCGACGAGTACCGCCTCGGTCTCTCCGGTGACGAGCACGCTCGTCTTGTGCAGGGACGACGCCGGTGCGTCCAGGACGGTGATGGTGAGCTCGGTCATGTCGTTTCTCTGCGGAACTTTCTCTTCGAGTGGAGGACGGGTGACGGTGAATGTCTGGGACCTGTCACCCTCGTTGGTGTAAAACTATGCTCATGGCGGGCGGAGAACACGGTCCAACCGGGACAGAACGTGGTGAATTTCGGACATCGGGGGTGAGGCGGATCCCATACAGCCCTGCGGATGCGCAGCGCTCGTCGATCGAGGTGACCACGATCGACCGGATCCGAACCCGTGCGGGGCTTGCCGAGTTCGCCGCCCTGCAACGACCCGATTTCGAACTGCTGCTCGCGATCGACCGAGGCGAAAGCACGCACGAGGTCGATTTCGCCCGATATGCGCTCTCCGCCGGCGACGTCCTCTGGGTGCACCTCGGGCAGGTGCAGCTCTGGGGGGACTTGCGCCTACTCGAAGGGGCCGTCGTCATGTTCAGCCCCATCGCCCTCCCCCCGGAGACCGTCGCGCTGCTCCGATCCCTCGGTGGGTTCTCCCAGAACCACTGGCCGGGCGCGACGACCGGGGGTGGGGCGTTCGCCGTCCTGCTCGCAGGTCTCACCGCACTCGCGACGGAACCTCCTGGCACCCCGGCGATCGCCCCGCAGGCGTTGACCCACGCCGCGAGGCACACGCTCGCAGCGGCGTTGCTCGCCCTCGCCGGTACGACCACGACTCGCGCCGTGCCGGAGGCGGAGCCACCGGAGGCATTCCACTGGTTCTTCGACGAGGTCGAGCGCAGCTTCGCGGAGCATCGCACGACGGCCTGGTATGCGCGGCGCCTCGGCTATTCGGAGCGCACGCTCAACCGACTCGCGCGGGCGCACGCGGGAACCAGCGCGAAGGGTCTCATCGACCGTCGTGTGATCCTCGAGGCGAAACGCCTTCTGGCCCATGAACAGATCGCGGTCGCCGCGATCGCCGCACGGCTCGGCTTCGACGATGCCGCGAACTTCTCGAAGTACTTCCGCCACCGCACCGGAACCACGCCAGGAGCGTTCCGGGGTGGCGAACGCGAAGAGACACGCGGTCCCTGAGGTGGGTGCTCAGGCCAGGAGCAGCCGGAGCCCCTCGAGCACGGCGCCCGCCCCGGAGGAGGCGAGAGCCTGCGAGACCGCGGGCTGGGTGATGCCCTCGGCGGCGGCGAGTTCGCGCTGCTTGACGCCCAGGGAGCGACCGTAGGCGAGCCGGCGGGTGCGGGCGCTCATATCGGTGATGAGCTGGTCGCGGGTCAGCAGCGCGATGTTCGCCTGGCGGGCGAGGAGGTGCGTCGCCTGGGGCTCGGCGTCGTGCGCGACCACCCAGGTGCGCGCACCGGGCACGGTGCGGCGCTGGAGCGCGTGCGTGTGCTCGATCGCGGCCCGTGCCGCCCACCAGCCGGGCCCCTCCGGCAGGCCCCCGTTCGCGGTGGCGATCTCCTCGACGGGGCCGATGCCTACGCCGAAGCGGCAGTCGATACCCTCCGGCAGTGCGAGCCGCAGCAGGATCAGCGCCGCGAGAGCCGCGTCGAGCGTGGGGTAGAGACCCTGCTGCTCGTCGCCCACGGTGGGCCGGAGCGGACTCGCGGCGAGGGGCCTGTCGGTCTCGACGCGCGCGATGGCGTCATCGAGCGTGTGCTGGGCGTCCGAACGGTCGTCGAGGCTGCGGGAGCCGACGATATCGAGGATCACGGCGATCATTGAAAAAGCGTATCACTGATCTTTTGGGAAGATAAGTTTTTTGCTTCTCCTTTGGGTCCCTTCGAAGAGGGCTGATGCGCCCCCGGCCGTCAGTCCGTGCCGGAGTCGAACGCCGCGCCCTCGCTCGCCGCGTCCACCGCGTCGGCCAGGGCCTCCTCGGTGTCGGCGAGGGTCGTGCCCTCGACCGCGGACGCGATCTCGCCGGACTCGCCCGCCGTCACACGACCGACGAGCTCGCCCGTCGCACCGCCGACGAGGCCGAGGCCCGCGTACTGCTCGAGGCGCGCACGGGAGTCCGCGATGTCGAGGTTGCGCATCGTGAGCTGGCCGATCCGGTCGACCGGACCGAAAGCGGCGTCGCCGACGCGCTCCATGGACAGCTTCTCCGGGCCGTAGGACAGGTTGGGGGAGACGGTGTCGAGGATCGTCCAGTCGTCCCCGCGGCGCAGGCGGATCGTGACGGTGCCCGAGATCGTGGATCCGACCCAGCGCTGGATCGACTCGCGCAGCATGAGCGACTGCGGTTCGAGCCAGCGGCCCTCGTACATCAGGCGGCCCAGGCGCCGGCCCTGCTCGTGGTACGTCGCGAGGGTGTCCTCGTTGAGGATGCCGTTGACGAGGCGCTCGTAGGCGATGAAGAGGAGCGCCATGCCGGGGGCCTCGTAGATGCCGCGCGACTTCGCCTCGATGATCCGGTTCTCGATCTGGTCGCTCATGCCCAGGCCGTGCCGGCCGCCGATGCGGTTCGCCTCGAAAACGAGCTCCACCGGATCCGTGAACTCGACGCCGTTGAGCGCGACGGGACGACCGCCGGCGAAGGTCACCGTGACGTCCTCGGTCTCGATCGCGACGGAGGGATCCCAGTACTTCACGCCCATGATCGGGTCGACGGTCTCGAGCGACACGTCCAGGTGCTCGAGGGTCTTCGCCTCGTGCGTCGCGCCCCAGATGTTGGCGTCGGTCGAGTAGGCCTTCTCGGCGGAGTCGCGATAGGGGAAGCCGTGTGCGACGAGCCACTCGCTCATCTCCTGGCGTCCGCCGAGCTCGGTGACGAAGTCGGCGTCGAGCCAGGGCTTGTAGATGCGCAGGCGCGGGTTGGCCAGCAGACCGTAGCGGTAGAACCGCTCGATGTCGTTGCCCTTGTAGGTGGAGCCGTCGCCCCAGATGTCGACGCCGTCCTCCTTCATGGCGCGCACCAGCAGCGTGCCCGTGACCGCGCGGCCGATCGGCGTCGTGTTGAAGTAGGTCTTGCCGCCGGAGCGGATGTGGAACGCGCCGCAGGACAGGGCGACGAAGCCCTCCTCGACGAGCGCGGTCTTGCAGTCGATCAGGCGCGAGTCCTCGGCGCCGTACTCCAGCGCACGCCCGGGGATCGAGGCGATGTCGTCCTCGTCGGGCTGGCCCAGGTCGCCCGTGTACGTGTACGGAACCGCACCCTTGTCGCGCATCCACGCGACGGCCACGGAGGTGTCGAGCCCTCCCGAGAAGGCGATGCCGACGCGCTCGCCGACGGGCAGGGACTGGAGGACCTTGGACATGGGATCCAGTCTATCGGCGGCGTTTCGCGGGTTTCGACGGGGGGTCGAGGTCGGCGGAGCGGCCCGCGCCGCCCGGTCAGCTCCCGCGCTTGCGGGAGACCCAGATCACCCCGGCGCCCACGGCGAGGATCGCGACGGCGATCCCGACGATGTAGCCGGCCACGCCGAGGTACCCGCCCGGGACGAGACCGGGATCCAGGAACGGGTAGGGGTACCAGCCTGTCTCGCCCGTGCGAGGGCTGATCACGAGGTTCGCGCGGATCAGCGTGTACACCGCCCACACGAGGGGGAACGCGGCGACGATTCCCAGCGCACCCCAGCCGAGGCGGCGCCGACGAGGGGCGAGCAGCACGTCGGCGAGCAGGATGAGCGGTCCGACGACGTGCATCATCTCGTTCGCCCACGGCACCGTGGAGCCCTGCGGCAGCTCGATCCCGCGCAGCAGCGTGTTGTAGACGATGCCGGTGACGATCATGTAGGCCGAGGTGCAGGCGAGCAGGATCGCCAGCCATCGCGGCTCGACGACCTCGTTCCCCGCGCCCGCGGAGGAGGCGGCGACACGCAGTCCCCAGATCGCACCGAGGATCAGCGCGACCGCGGACGACACGTTCGACTCGATCGTGAAGAAGCTGAGGAAGTTCGTCACCACGGTCGGCAGATGCGAGCCGTACGAGGTGGTCGCCCGAAGGGCCACGTCCATGGTGATGGCGAGCTGGTTGGCGACGGCGGCGAGGATCGCGACCGCTCCGACCAGGCGAACGACCGCCCACGTCCTCGTGTCGATCGCGAAGCGGGCGGGGCGGGTCAGGGTCTGCTCCGGCAGAGGCGTGTGCATTCCTCGAAGATATCGGCGCGCCCGCCCGAGCAGAAGCGGGTGCGGCGACGATCGACGCATCCCCCCGGCCCGGAGGGTCCTCGGCTCAGGGGTAGCGGGTCAGCGCCTTGGCGAAGTCGTCGGCCTTCTGCTCGCTCAGCAGGTAGCGCCCGACGACCGTGAGCCGCAGGCCCTCGAGAGGTTCGCCCGTGCGCTGCGCGGTCTGCTCCCGCGAGGTGCGGTACTCGCCCGTCGTGTCGTTCGCGAGATCGGTGATGTCCGCGTAGAACCAGCCCGGATCCGGCTGGTCGTCGCTGAACCACTCCCAGTCCACCTGGGATTCAGGGGTGGCGCCGCCGTACATCCTCGAGATCATCGCAGGATCCACGCCGCTGCCCGGGTCGTTGAACGCGACCATTCCTCGCCAGCCGTGCTGGGCGATGACCGACTCGACGGTCTGCATGACCTCGAGCTTGTGCGCGTAGCCGGTCACCGGCGTCGTCGTCGCCCAGGTGTCGGAGGTGAACCGCACCAGCATCGACTCGCCGCCGTAGCCGTTGCGCTCCGGACGCTCCTGCGCGTCCGCGGACTTCACCCACTGCAGGCCGTACTCGGCGGTCAGCCGCGCGCGCACATCCGCCATGGTCTCGTCGGCCAGCAGCTGCAGCTGCTCGAGGGACTGCTGGTGCAGATACTGGTTCGGATCCTGGTCCTTGATGCCGGGGTAGGCCTCCCAGAGCTTCTGCTTGTCGGTCTTGTGCCCGTCGTAGGATCCGGTCGCGGCGACGCGGATCGCGCTCAGGGCTCCCATCGTCCCGACGTTCAGGACGAGCGCGATCGTGAGTGCGACGGCGCCCAGCACGCGCCCGGCCTTCGTCGCCAGCGCGGCGATCGCGAGGCCCAGCACCACGAGCTGCAGCACCAGCATGGTCGCCCCGAAGAACGCGTCGGCGGCGCCGATCGCGAGCAGGATCACCATGAGCACCGCGAAGGCGATCGCGGCGCACAGAGCGATCCAGCCGAGCACCGACGGGGTCGTTGAGCGAGGACGGAGCGCGAGCGACGACCGAGACGAAACGCCGTTCTCCTCGGGAAACCACGTTTCGTCTCGCGCCTCCTTCGTCGGTGCTCGCTTGACGACCCCAGTGGAGGGCAGTGGCACCTGTCCGAGCAGCGCACGCCGGGCGCCGCGGTATCCCCCGGGCGGCGGCACAGGCGGGGCGCCGGCGGAATCCGACACGTACCGGGGCGGGTCGTTGCGCTCTACCATGGCTTGTCCGTCCCGCTGCTGCCGCCGTCGTCCTGGCCGCCCTGCTGGTTCTGCTGGCGCTCCTGCTCGCCCTGCTGCAGCTTCTTCTGCAGCTCGTCGAGTTTGCCCTGGTCGGGCTGCGGCGGCTGCTGCTGGTCCGGCTTCTGCGGATCGGGCTTCTGCTGGCTGTTCTGCTGCTGCTGCTGATCCTGCTGCTTCTGCTGCAGCCGGTCCTGCTGGTCCTTGTTCGACTGGCTCATGTCGCGCTGCGGATCCGGCGACTGCTCCTGAGCCTGCTTGCTGTCGCACTCCTTCGGCCGGTCGCCGTTCACTTGCAGCGCCTGCGCGTAGAACTCCAGCGCGGTGACGTGATCCTGCGTGTCGGCGGCGGCGTCTCCCTCACGCTCGAGCACCAGGGCGAGGTTGAACCGCACCGCGCACACCTCGAGGCCGTGCGCGAGCTTCAGCGACTCCTCGAACTTCTTCTGCCCGGCGGCGAGCTTTCCGGACTCGGCGAGGCCCACGCCCTGGTCGAAGGGGGCCTTGTACGGCTCGAACCAGTTCGCGGGGTTCAGCCCCTCGGCGGCGCTCACGGATCCGGTGTAGTCGCCGGCGACGTATGTGACGATCGACTGGTAGGCGAAGGCGTACAGGCTCACGAGCTTGCCGACGAACAGGGCGGCGACGAGCAGCAGTGGCAGCGAGCCCCACGCGATCCACCGGCGCACGACCCGGCGGCGCCGGTTCCCGGCGAGCAGCGCGTGCGCGGCGTCCTCGTTCGACGACTCCAGGCGGGGGCTGTCGATGACGGTCATGCGTCACCTCCCGACGTCGGTCTCACCGAGAGGGCGCGCATCCGCACGATCATCATCGTCGCGCGGGCGATCTCGGCGCACAGCAGCGCGACGATCACGAGCGCCACGATCCAGCTCAGATCGGTCGGCTGGGTGAGCGGGTCGTCCTCGCGGTACGCCGTGGTCGAGGTCGGCGCGGGCGGGAGTACGGTCTTCGCGTCGGCTGTGCGGTGCTCGTAGGTCACACCGAGTTCGGCCGCGATCCGCTGCAGGTTCTTCTCGTCGATGCGGCTGAGGGCATCGGATCCCTGGTACTGGATGTACTCGCCGGAGCCCGACGCGGTGTCGCCGAACGCCCCCGTCGTCTCGCGCATGGGCCCACCCTGGCTGGTGCCGTAGCCGAGCACCCCGCCCCCGGAGAGCAGCTTCTTCGCGCTGTCGAACGGCTCGGGTTCGGTGGAGACCGTCTGCTCGCCGTCGCCCAGGTAGAACACCATCCGCGCCCGGTCCGGTGAGGCCTTCTGCGCGTTCTGCAGGGTCTGCGCGAGCAGCTGATTCGCGATGCCGATCGAGCTGCCCTTGGACTGCCGGGTCACCTCGGGTTGCAGCACCTCGACGGCCGAGATGAGCGCACCCGTGTCGGTGGTGAGCGGGAGCCGCAGCACCGCGTTCGCGTCGAAGGTGATGAGCGCGAACCGCGCCCCGGGATAGGTCTCCGCGATGCGGCGCACGTCCTCGCGGACGCCGGCCATGCGGGTCCTGTCGCCGCTGCCGCCGGATGCGGTCTTCGCGCCGTCCCAGTCCTCGGCGACCATGCTCGCGGTGGTGTCGATCGCGATCACCACGTCGGTGGCGGAGGCGAGCGTGCGCACCTGCCCGCCGGGCACGCCGGGTCGCAGCAGCAGCACACCGCACGCGAGCACGAGCAGGATCCGGAGGATCCACATCACGGCGCCGGCGCCGGCCTTGGCAGGGCGTCGCGTTTCGTCTCGGTCGCGCTGCGCGCGTCCTCGCTCAACGACCGCGGGGTGGTGGCGTTCGGCTTGCTCAACGGCCGGGGTGCGGACGGCGCGCACGAGCATCCACACCGCCGCGCCCAGCACGGGCAGCACGATCAGGATCACCAGGAGCGGTGCGAGGACGGGCTGGAGGATCACAGGCGCACCCTCCACAGCAGCACGACGAAGCCGAGCGCGACGACGATGAGCGCCGCGATCCACAGCTGCGGCACATCGGCCCAGATCACGGTGGCCTGCCCCTTGAGCTGGGTCGCCTCCTGCTTCTGCACCTGGCCGACGATGTCGCCGACGGTCGTGGTCTCCCGCAGCGCGTAGGCCTTGCCGCCCGTCGCCGCGGCGGCATCGGCGAGGGTCTTGCTGTCGGGCTGGTCGATGCCGTCGACCGGGTTGATCGTGTAGAGCCGGATCTTCTTCGAGGCCGCGTAGTCGGCGGCCTCCTGCAGCGTGACGATCGGGGATCCGTTCAGCTCGTTGTCGGTCGCGAGGATGATCGAGCGGGCGCGCTGCTGATCGGCGTGGTCGAAGCGCAGGGCGCAGGATGCGAGGCCGTCGCCGATGAGCGAGGCGCCGACCCCGTTCATCGTGCCGACCCACTGCTCGGGGATGTCGGTCGAGTAGTCGAGGCCCTTCATGAGGCTGCGCAGGTGCTCCTGGATGAAGGCGTAGTCGTCGGTCAGGGGGAAGACCTGCACGGCCGAGCTGTTGAAGATCGTGAGTCCGACGCGCTCGCCCTTGAAGCCGTCGGCGAGCTTGTCGAAGATCGAGACGATCTCCTTGTCGACGTCGGTCATGGATCCGGAGACGTCCAGGCACAGCATGATGTCGCGGTTCGTGGACACCGGCTGGATCGTCTTCTGGGCGATCGGACGGGCCGCCACCACGCCGCCCAGCACGCCCGCGAGCACGCCGAGCGCGACGATGCCCGCGAGCGCCGCCTGGCGCCGGCGCACCGCGCGCTGGAACGCCGGAAGCGAGCGGATCCGTTCGGCGCGCGCGATCGGTGCGCCGCTCGTGGCGGATCCGGAGTCCCGCCGGCGCAGCCCGAGCAGCACTCCGAGCACGATCGCGACGATCAGGGCGCCGACGACGGCGAGCAGGATCCAGATGCTGGCTAGTACCACGTCGTCACCACCGTCCTGGCGGCGTCGGCGCCGACGAGCGGGTCGACCGGGGCGGTGCGCCGGAAGATGCTCGGGTAGTAGTTGCGGCCGACCGCGTCGATGAGCGAGGGATGGACGCCCATGCGCACGAGGTCGTCGAGTGCGAGCACGGGCGCCTCGATGCCGCTGTACTCGTTCACGAAGCCGCGCACCACGCGGCTGAGGTCGAGGTTGGCGCGGCGGGCGTCGGTGACCCCTGAACGGTAGTCGGCCTCGATCTGTGCGATCGCGCCGAGGTACTCCTGACGCAGCACGGTCGCGACGTCGGCCGTGAGACCCGGTACCGGAGGCGGGGCGGCGGCGACCGCGATCGTGCGGCGCGGCCGGGTCAGCACGACGACGAGCCAGGCGAGCCCGGCGATCAGCACCAGCACCCCGATCGCGAGCAGGATCCACCCCCAGCCGTACTGGGCGGGCGGGTACAGCTCATCCGCGCCGGACATGCGACCTCGCATCCAGCATCCGCAGGAGCGCGCCGACCGCCTCGTCCTGCTCGGCGAGGGGGACGTGCGTGATCTCCAGCCGGCGCAGCAGCGCCTCGGTGTGCGCGATGTCCGCCGCGTCGGCCGCGTGCAGCTCGGCGGCCAGCTCGGCGTCGCCCTGCAGGAACTCGGGGACCGCCCAGCGCGTGGCGACGTCGCGGCGGGCCTTCGCGCCGGCGCCTGCCGGACGCGATTCGAGCACCGGCTCGGCGTCGCGCAGCGTGATCCACAGCACGTCGTGCTGCACGCGCAGGCGTCGCAGCAGCCGCTCGGTCTCGTCGGAGACAGGGGCGTCGTCGGTCACCACGACGACGATCATGCGCCGGGCGATCGTGCGCGCGATGTACGACAGCAGCGCGTCGCGATCGCTCGGAGCGGAGGCGGCGTCGACCGCGCGGTCGATCTGACGCAGGGTGTGCTCCAGGGCGGCCTCACTGCGGCCGATCTCGCGACGACGGACGCCGGAGGAATCACCGCTGACCAGGCAGAAGTCGTCGCCGTGCCGGAGTGCGAGCAGCCCCAGCACACCGACCGTCAGGATCGCCAGATCCTTCTTCGGCTTCTCGTCGTGCGCGAGCGCGGTCATCGCGAGGCCGGTGTCGACGGCGAACAGCACCGTGTGCATGCGGGTCGCGAGCGAGCGGCGCACCACGGGGGAGCCGAGCCGGGCCGTGGCCTTCCAGTCGATGTCGCGGATCTGGTCGCCGTACTCATAGGCGCGCAGGTCGTCGAAGTCGAGGCTGTGCCCGCGCAGCAGCGACGCGTACGCGCCGTCGAGCGCGTGGGTCGACTTGCGCGTCGAGTCGATGAAGAGCTTGCCCTTCACCGGCGTCAGCAGGCTGGCCATGACTGGTTCCTCGGTTCGTTCGGCTTCTGGCCCTGGGGCTCAGCAACCGGTGGGAGATGGAAAACGTCGCTTCGCGGTGCCCGGGAGCAGCGAAATCCATCTCTGAGCCGAGCGGCGGACGGCGTCGAGAGGGAAAACGCCGCGCGCAGCCGGCTCAAAGGTGCGATATCCATCTCCGAGGCGGAAGGCGGGGGCGAAGGTCGACATGGTCAGGGGGTGGGCACGGCGCCGAACACGGCGTCGATGACGTCTTCGCTGCGGACGTTCTCGGCCTCGGCCTCGAATGTGAGCAGCACGCGATGGCGCAGCACGAGGTGGCGGAGGTTCCGCACGTCCTCGGGGATCACGTACGAGCGCCCGGCGAGCAGCGCGAGCGCGCGCGACGCCTGCAGGAAGGCGATGGATCCGCGCGGGCTGGCTCCGTACTTGATGTAGCCGCCGAGCGTCTCGCCGATGTAGGGCACCGGATTGCGGGTGACGTACACGAGGGAGACGATGTAGTTGCGGATCGCGGGGTCGACGTAGACGCGCGAGGAGATGTCCTGCAGCTGCTCGACGTCCGAGAGCGAGATCGCGGTGGTGGTGTGCCGGTCCGGATCCAGCGCGCCGGAGTCGATGCGCGCGAGCACCTCGAGCTCGTCGGCCGGGCTCGGATACTCGACGATCTCCTTGAGCAGGAAGCGGTCCATCTGCGCCTCAGGCAGCTCGTACGTGCCCTCCTGCTCGATCGGGTTCTGCGTCGCGATCACGAGGAACGGGCGCGGGACCCGGTGGATCTCGCCGCCGATCGTCGTCTGGCGCTCCTGCATCGCCTCGAGCATCGCGGACTGGGTCTTGGCGCTCGATCGGTTGATCTCGTCGAGCAGCACGAAGTTGGCGTGCACGGGGCCGAGCACGGTGCGGAACGTGCCGCTCGCCGCGTCGTAGATCTGGGTGCCGGTGATGTCGCTCGGGAGCAGATCGGGCGTGCACTGGATGCGCTTGAAGTCGGCTTTGACCGTGTCGGCGAGGGTGCTCGCCGCCGTGGTCTTCGCGAGGCCGGGCACCGACTCCAGCAGGATGTGCCCACCGGCCATGAGCGCCAGCAGCAGGCTCGTGCGCAGGCGCTCCTGCCCGACCATGCGGGCGGAGTACGCCGTCGACACCGTGTCGAGGATCTGGCGGGCGCGCGCCATCTCCGCCTCCGTCGGGGCGGGCTTGGTGTCGCCGGGGACGGGGCTGCTCTGTCCGTTCGGGGCCGCCGTAGCTACGGGCGCTGCGCGCGGAGCCGTCGCTGCAGCGGGCTGCACGACGGGCTGCTCCCGCCGGAGGCTCGGCGCGGGCGGCATCGGCGGCGCCGGCGGCATCGCAGGCGGGGGAGTGACGATGCCCGCGGGCGGCGGCGGGGTCTGCGCGGCGAACGCGGCGGTGTCGTTGTTCTGGCTCACGTGCGGATCCCCCTGTGACTCTGCTGTCGCACGATCCTGCCGCGCGCGACCCTGCCAGCGTAACCGCCGAGGCCGATCGCGTGACGCGGAGCGGATGGGGAGGACTGCCCATCCGTGGAGTCGGACCTCTGCGCGGAGGGGCGCAGGAACCGCCCCCTCCGTATGCTGAACCGAAGTTCTGCCTCGGGAAGGATGCCATCGATGAGCGTGGACATGTTCCAGGTCGTCCTGTGGAGCACCACCGCGTTGCTGCTGCTCGCCCTGTGCGTCTTCTGGTGGCGGCAGGATGTGCGCGAACGCCGAGAGGCGGAGTTGGTGCGACGGTGGAACAAGGCCGTGATCTGGAATGCCGATCGCACGGCCAGGGTCGTCCGTGTCGCCTGGCTGGCCTCGGGTGTCGCGGGGCTCGAACATGAGGGTGTCGAGTTCGAGGTGCGTCTGCCCGATGACATCCCGGGCGTGGGCGTCGGGTGGTATCTCCATGTCACGGGGTGGGCACCCGCCGCACGCGCCGCGGAGAAAGGCCGGACGGTGAGGATCGGTGCCGAGAACGTGCGAGAGATGTTTCCGCCGGAGACGCCCGCGGTCGCCGACCGGCTGATGGGGAGAGGCGAAAGGAGGCCGGGACTCGTGAGCCGGCTTCTGCGGATGAGAGGGCTCTAGGGCATGTCTGACAACTGGATGGTCCACGCGATGGCGGTGTGGATGAGGACGGCGGCGCGGTAGCTGGTCGAGTGTTAGGGCGGCCACGTCGACGTCCGGGAACCGGTCGGGCTTGGAGACGGATGCTGCGAGTGAGGTCCAGAAAGCGAAGTAGGCCAGAGGCCTCTCCTGGGCCACATCGAGTCACCGCGATGCGATAGTTTTCTGGCGACGAGAGGATCGGGATGGCGGTGGCGCGCTCGGAAAGGCTGATCGTCCCCGATGCGCTCCGGGGTATCGCGATCGTGGCGATGCTGATCGCGCACGCGAATCCTCTCCTCCCGCAGCTGCCGCGAGTGGTGCAGTTCGTGATCGCCAACGTCAACGACCTCGCCTCTCCGTTGTTTGCGCTGGTCATGGGGATGTCGGCGCAGCTCGTGTGGAATACGTCTCGACGGGTGGGCGCGACGCTGCTGCAGCAGGCGATCCGAGGGCTCGTGCTCGTCGCACTCGGACTGTGGGTGGCGACCTGGGGCTCGTGGGTGGCGGTCGTCCTCTCCTACCTCGGGCTGCTGCTGATCGTCGGAGTGCCGCTCCTCCTGCTCGGATCGCGCGTGCTCGCGGTGGTGCTCGCGATCGTCGTCGTGGTCGGGGCCCCGCTCAACGAGCTCGCCCGCGGGCAGGCCGGGCAGATCCTCTCCTCGAACATCCTGGTGCAGCACCTGGCCGACTGGACGGCGCTGGGGCATTCCTACCGGCTCACGAATCTGCTGCCGTTCTTCCTGCTCGGCGCCCTCCTGCTGCGGAACGGACTGCGTCGCAATCGCACGATGTGGGTGATGCTGGCTGTCGCCCCGTTCGCCTATGCGGTGCGTCCGGTGCTCGAGAAGGGCCTGCACCAGCCCACCCCCGTCTCGGGGAGCTACCCGGACACGCTGCACGACGTCGGTCTCGTCTTCGTCGCCTACGCGGTGATTGTGCTGCTCGCGAGCCTTCCGCGGGGCGGCGCTGTGGTGGCGGGGCCATTCGCCCTCTTGCGCATCTGGGGGCAGCTGGCGTTGAGCCTCTATTTGCTGCACGTCTGGATCGTGTCGCTCTGGGCCGGATCGATCGGCTGGCCGGCTTCGAACATGCCGGTCGCCTGGGGGAGCGTGGTGCTGGTGCCGCTCGCGGTCGCCTGGCTCTGGGGGCGGTTCGTCGGCACCGGCCCGGTCGAGTGGCTGATGGGCGCGGTCTCGGGCCGCCCCAAGCCCCTGATCGTGCGCCGTCGAGTCGTGCCAGGTGCCGTATTCGCGCACTCAGATCTTGGACAACGTCAAAAGCCACAGAGGAACAACACCGCGCACTGACGGAGTGCCGGCGATAAGCCATCGAACGCGAAGATGTGGCGCCCGGGCCCGACCCCGTACGGTGGAACAGACCACCCGCCGATCGTGGAGAGGACTCCGCATGGCCGATCCAGGCCCGCAGGCCGTTGCGGCACGTCCGGGGCTGCGCCGCCTCGGGATCCTGCCGCTGCGCGTCGTGCCGGGGCGCGGCAACCTCGCGATCTGGGCGTTCGCCGTCGCCTGTGCGATCACCCAGCTCGCGGTGGCGGCATCGCTGAGCGTCACGGTCTACCGCATCCCGCTCGCCGCGGCGCTCATCCTGTCGCTCGTGCAGGCGGCGGCCATCGTGCTCGCGCTGTTCGCGCCGGTCTGGGCGACCGTGCTCGCGCTGATCTCGGGCAGCGCGCTCTCGGGGCTCGCCGTGGCGGGCCCTGATCAGCCCTGGCCGATCGCCGCCTCCACGATCGTCGCGTACGCGCTCGTCTGGATCGGCGTCGCCCTGCGGGCGCGCTGGTGGATCCCGGTCGCCGGCTGGGCGTTCAGCGTGCTGGTGGCCATCATGATCGCCACCGAATCGAAGGGCGATGTCGGCAGCGGCCCTGTGATCGCGGACCTGATCGTGTTCGCCGCCGTCACGCTCGTCGCCGCGGCCATCGGGGCCGGCATCCGCAACTGGTCGCTGCTGCGCGTCCAGCTGCGCGCGGAGCGCGCGGCGACCGCGGCGGAGCTCGCCCGCCGCGAAGCCGTGCAGGACAAGGCGCGCATCGCCCGCGAGCTGCACGACGTCGTCGCGCACGGCATGTCCGCGATCCAGGTCCGTGCGGCGAGTGCGCGCTACCGGATGCCCGATCTGCCCGCGGATGCGGCCGCGGAGTTCGACGAGGTCGCCGCCACCGCGCGGTCGGCGATGAAGGAGATGCGGGTGATCCTCGGGTTGCTCCGCGACGAGGAGGGCGAGGCCGACCACGCCCCGCAACCCGGGCTCGCAGACCTTCCCGCGCTTCTCGCCAGGGCGAACGACCTCGCGCCCGTCACCGAGACCGGATCCTGGCAGCTCACCGCTGCGGAGCGGAGCAATCCGCTCCTCGGCCTCACCGCCTACCGCGTCGTGCAGGAGGGGCTGAGCAACGTCGCCCGGCACGCTCCCGGCGCGGCGACGGAGATCGCCTGGACCGAGACGCCCGCGGAGCGGGGGATACGGATCCGCAACGCGCCTCCGACGCGGCCGATCGCCCCGCGGGCGGACGGCGGAGGGCACGGGCTGCGCGGCATGCGCGAGCGCGTCGAGGCGATGGGCGGTACGGTCGCGGCCGCCGTCACGGGCGACGGCGGGTATGTGCTGCAGGTGCGGATCCCCCGGGAGGAGCAGGCATGACGACGGTGCTGATCGTGGACGACCAGGCGATGCTGCGAGCCGGCTTCGCCGCGATCCTGCAGGCGCAGGACGGGCTCGACGTCGTCGGGCAGGCCTCGGACGGGAGCGAGGGCGTCGACGAGGCGCGACGGCTGCGCCCCGACGTGGTGCTCATGGACGTGCGCATGCCGAACCTCGACGGGATCGAGGCGACCCGCCGCATCATCGCGGCCGCCGAGCGCGACGGCCGCACCCCGCCGGCGGTGCTGGTGCTGACCACGTTCGACGCCGACGAGTACGTGCACGAGGCCCTGCAGGCCGGTGCCAGCGGATTCCTGCTCAAGGACGCCCTGCCCGAGGAGCTCGTGCAGGCGGTGCGCGTGGTGGCGGCCGGAGACGCCCTGCTCGCTCCGCGCATCACCCGGCGCCTGCTCGAGCGCTTCGCGGAGAGCCGCCCGCGCTCGAACAGCACGGAACTGCGCCTGAAGGGCCTGACCGAGCGGGAGCACGAGATCCTCGTGCTGATCGGGCGGGGGCTCTCGAACCGTGAGATCGCGTCCGAGCTGTTCCTCGCGGAGCAGACCGTCAAGACGCATGTCAGCCGCATCTTCTCCAAGCTCGATCTGCGCGACAGGGTGCAGGCGGTGATCCTCGCCTACGACGCCGGACTGGTCGCTCCCGCGGGCTGAGCCGGATGATACCCCGGTAGGGGGTGTACTCAGCACCGCAGCGGGACGCGGAGGGGGCGACCTGACCGCGACCGTAGGGACATGGCACTCCTCACCCCCGTCCTCGCCCCCGCGCCGGTGCATCCTGCGCGGCCCGTCGCCCCCGGTTCCGCTCCGGCGAAGACGACCCGCGACACCGCCGTCGACGGCGTGCGGGCGATCCTGCTGGGCGTCGTGGTGCTGCTGCACTCCCTCATGGTCGGGGTGAGCGTCGCCGCTGACGGATCCCCGATCCTGCGCAACGCGATGGAGGGCTGGGACGGCTTCGCCCCGCTCACCTGGGTCCTGCAGATCATGCCGCTGTTCTTCGTGCTCGGCGGCTTCGCGTCGTACACGCAGTGGACGCGGCAGCGGGCGCGAGGCGCCACGACCGGCGACTACGTGGCCGCGCGGATGCGCCGGCTGCTGATCCCCGCATCCGGCGCGATCCTGGCGACCGCGGTGCTGCTGGCCGGTCTCGTGATCGCCGGAGTGCCGGCGGACGTCGTCGCCACGGCCGGATTCCGGATCAGCCAGCCGCTGTGGTTCCTGGGCGTCTACCTCGGCTGCTCGGCGCTCGTGCCGTTCATGGTGCGCCTGCACGAGCGGCACCGGATACTCACCGTCGTCGCGCTCGCCGCAGGGGTCGTCGCGGTCGACATCGTGCGCGGCGCGACCGGCGTCACCGCGATCGGACTGGTGAACATGGCCTTCGTCTGGCTGCTGCTGCAGCAGATCGGCTTCGCGGTCGCGGACGGATCGCTCGACCGCCTCCGCCGTGCGCCGCTGCTCGCGATCGCCGGCGCCGCGGTCGCCGTCGCGGGCGTGCTGATCCTCACCGGCGCCGCGCCGGCCGACCTCATCACGGCGCTCAACCCGCCGATGGCGATCCTCGTGGTCGCCGGCATCGCGCAGACCGCCCTGTTCCTCGTCCTGCGCCCGCGGCTGCGCGCCTGGGCCGCCGGCCCGAGGACGGCCGTCGCGGTGGGATGGATCAACGCCAGGGCGATGACGATCTACTCGTGGCACATGCTCGTGGTGATCGCGATCGCCGGAGCGATGCTGCTCTCCCCACTCGTCCTGCCCGTGCCGCTGAGCACCGAATGGTGGGCGGGCCGGCCCCTGTGGTTCGCGGCCGTGCTCATCGCGGTGGCGCTCGTCGTCGCCCGCGTCGGACGGCGCGAGGCCGCCCGCGAGTCCGCGATGATCTCGGTCGGCGCGGGCCGCGCCACGGTGTCCGCGCTGCTCGGCGTGGCCGGCGTCGTCACGATCCTCGTCGCGGGATCCGCCCCCGCCGCCTGGGTCATCGGTGCGGCCGTGGTGCTCGCCGCGCTTCGGGTGGCCGGCGGGAGTCTGCGGGCCGGTTGATCCGCGGGGCGGGGCGCACGACGCCGACGCCCCGAATGACGAAACGACAGCTCCCGTTCTTCCCGTGGATACCGGTATACCGCTACGTTCGCAGTGTCGTGTCCGGATCAAGGGGGTTTCGATGCAGAGCATGTCACCGGAAGCGAAAGGGATCCGCCGGGGCAGGAGCAGGGGCCGCGCAGGGCTCGGCATCCAGTCGAAGCTGCTGATCATGCTGCTCGGCGTGAGCCTGATCTCCGCGCTGATCATCGGCGCGATCGGGTTCGTGAACGGGCGCAACTCCCTGCACGCGAGCTCGATCGACCAGCTCACCACGATCCGCGAGATGCGCGCGCATGAGATGAAGGTCGCGCTCGAGGACGTTCAGCGCACGGCGTCGCTGAACTCGCGGAACCTCAGTGCGCAGAACATGTCGCAGGCGCTCAACGCCGGCTTCGACGAGCTGCAGAGCCAGACGCTGCCCGCCGCCCAGGAGGCGGCGCTCGACGGCTTCTACGCGGACCGCTTCGTCCCCGCGCTCGAGAAGAGGACGGGCGACCACTACGGATCCGGTGCGCTCGTGCCGGAGTCCGCCGCGGGCCGATGGATCCAGGCCCATTACACGGCCCGGAACACGACTCTCGACGATGCCGGCTACGAGAAGATGCTGAGGACCGACGACGGCGGCGACGGCACGACGTACTCCGCGGCCGCGGCGCGCTACGGCGACTACTTCTCCCGGCTCGTGACGCAGGCCGGCTATGAGGACGTGCTGCTGCTCAACCTCACCGGGGACGTCGTCTACTCGGCGTACAAGGGGCCAGAGCTGGGCAGCAACCTCGACACCGGACCGCTCCGTGACTCCAAGCTGGCCAACGCGTACCGCAAGGCGATCGCGACGAACTCGGTCGACACCGTCGTGATGACCGACTTCGAGCGCTGGGCGCCGTCCCTGGGCACCCCGAGCATGTGGATCGTGTCGCCGATCGGCAACGACGAGGGCATCACCGGCGCGCTCGCGATCCAGCTCCCGCTGTCGTTCGTCAACAACGTGATGACGGGGAGCAACGGCTGGAAGGGCCAGGGACTCGGCACCACGGGCGAGGTCTACCTCGTCGGGCGGGACGGTCTCATGCGCAGCATCTCGCGCGAGGTGGTCGAGCACCCGAAGCAGTACGTGCAGACGGTCATCGATCACGGCACGCCCCCGGCGGCGGCGAAGCGCGCCGCGGAGGTCGGCGGCACGGTCCTGATCCAGCCGATCACGGGAGATGCGGTGGCCAGGGCGCAGAGCGGGAAGAGCGGCACGCTCGAGGGATCCGACTACATCAGCGGGTCGAGCGTCGTCAGCTACGGCCCTCTCGACGTGGAGGGCCTGGACTGGGTCGTCATCGCGCGCATCGACTCGAGCGAGGCCTTCGCGCCGGTGGACGACTTCACGCGGATCGTGCTGATCTCGCTGCTCGGGATCATGCTCGCGGTCGCCCTCCTCTCCCTCCTGCTGGCCCAGGTGTTCACCCGCCCGATCAACCGCCTCGTCACCGCGGTGCACCAGGTCGCCGAGGGCGATCTCGACGTGCAGGTGCCCGCCGGATCCCGCGACGAGTTCGGCGATCTCGGCAGCGCGTTCAACGACATGGCGTCGAGCCTGCGGATCAAGCAGCAGTTGATCGAAGACCAGCGCGAGGAGAACGAGCGCCTCATGCACACGCTCATGCCGCAGAGCGTCGCGGAGCGGTACAAGAAGGGCGACGAGGCGATCACCGAGGCGCACGACAACGTGTCGGTGGTCTTCGCCGAACTCATCGGCTTCGACGACCACAGCAGGAGCCTCACGGCCGAGGAGGAGATCGCGCAGCTCAACACGCTCATGCGCGGCTTCGACGAGGCCGCGGAACGCGCCGGGGTGGAGAAGGTGCGCACGCTGCACGGCGGATACCTGGCGTCCTCTGGACTGATCGTCCCCCGCGTCGACAACGTGCGCAGGGCGGTCGAGTTCGCCCGCAGCCTGCGCGAGGTGCTGGAGCGGTTCAATGCGCAGAACGGTACGGCGATCGGGCTGCGCGCCGGCGTCGACACCGGCGCCGTGACGAGCGGCCTGGTCGCGCGCACGAGCCTCGCCTACGACCTCTGGGGCGATGCCGTGAACCTCGCCTACCGGGTGCGCTCGGTGAGCGGCGATCCCGGCATCTACGTCAGCCAGGAGGTGCGCGACCGCACCGCCGAGCTCGTGGAGTACATCGAGGCGGGGACCGTCGAGGTGCGCGGCAAGGCCGAGACCGTGTGGAAGGTGGCCTGAGATGGGCGGCCTGTTCCAGCAGGGCTGGACCTGGTGGCTGATCGGGCTCGCCGTCGGCGTGCCCGTGCTCCTCGTGGGGCTGACCGAGCTGCTCGGAGCGCTCCGCCGCCGCGGCAACCCGCTGGCCAAGCCGGTCGCGCTGCTGCGCAACGCGGTCGTCCCCGCGGGGGCGCTGTTCGCGCTGCTGGTCTTCGCGATCGGTCGGAAGGACGACGGCTACGTCTGGGTGCGGGTCGTCGCGACGGTCTTCGGCTTCCTGCTGATCCTGCTCGTGCTCTCCGCCTTCAACGTCGTCCTGTTCGCGAACGCGGAGGAGGGATCCTGGCGGCGTCGTGTCCCGTCGATCTTCGTCGAGATCGCGCGGCTCGTGCTGGTCGTCGTGGGTCTCGCGATGCTGTTCTCCTGGGTGTGGGACGCCGACGTGGGCGGGCTCTTCACCGCCCTGGGCGTGACCTCGATCGTCATCGGCCTGGCGCTGCAGAACGCGGCGGGCGGCGTCGTCTCGGGGCTGCTGCTACTGTTCGAGCAGCCGTTCAAGATCGGCGACTGGCTCGACACCGGCGGGGTGAAGGGACGGGTCGTCGAGGTCAACTGGCGGGCGGTGCACATCGACACCGGATCCGGGATCCAGATCGTCCCGAACTCGACGCTCTCCGGCGCCTCGTTCACGAACCTGAGCGAGCCGGCGGGCCCGTACTACGCGACCGCGTCGATGTCCTTCAGCACCGACGACCCGCCGCAGGAGGTCATGGCGCTGCTCGTGCAGCTCGCCGACGGACTGCCCATGCGGTGGCACGAGGAGCGGGCGACCGCCGAATACGCAGGTTCCGCGAAGTACACGGTCTCGATCCCGATCGCCGCACCGGCCGAGGCCTCCGGTGCGCTCTCCCTCTATCTCTCCTGGCTCTGGTACGCCGCGCGGCGGCGCGGCTTCGCCCTCGACGGCGACGCGACGGATCCGATCGCCGAGCCTGCGATGCTCGATGCCGCGATCGAGGAGGCCGCGCCCGCGCTGCATCTCGACGAGGCGGGCAGAGGGCTGGTGCGGGCCGGCGCGCAGCTGCAGCGGTACGGCGTCGGTGAGGTCGTACTGCCCGCCGGCATCGTTCCGAACGAGGTGCGCCTGATCCTGTCCGGCCGCGTCGTGATGCAGTTCGAGACCGGGGACGCGAGTATCCCGGTGGGCGAGGCCGGTCCGCGCGAGCTGATCGGCCAGACGGCGCTCACCCGTGAGCGCACCACGGTGACGATCTCCGCGGCGGAGGTGCTGACCGTGCTGCGGATCCCGCTCGCCGTCATCGACGAGCTGATCCGGGCGCATCCGCGACTCGCTGCCGAGATCGGCGAGTCGCTCGAACTCAAGCGCGCCGCAGCCGCCGAGACGCTCGCCGCCCTCGGCCTTCCCCGAGGGGAGATCCGCCCGCGCTGAGGTCCGTCGTCAGGCTGCGCGGTCGCGCCGCCGCCACCGCAGCCGCGTGACGAGCACCCCGAGCAGGCAGAGTGCGCCGCCGAGGAACATGAGCGGTGTCGGCACCTCGCCGAGGATCAGCCATGACAGCAGGATCGCGATCGCCGGCACCACGTAGGTGGTCGCCGAGGTCTGCCCCGCGGTGCTGCGCTGCAGCACGTAGGCCCAGGTGGTGAAGGCGATCGCGGTCGGGAAGACGCCGAGGTAGACCACCCACAGCGTCGCATCGAGCGGCGCGGTCTGCAGCGCCCCCACGAGGCTGCCCGTCCAGGGCAGCAGGGCGATCGTCCCGACGGCGGCGCCCAGCCAGGTGAGCGTGGTCGCATCGGTGCCGGCGCTCAGCAGGTGCTTCTGCAGCAGGGTGCATCCGGCGTACATGATCGCGGCGAGCAGCGCGAGCAGGAGGCCCGCGATATCGATGGCGCCGCTCTTCGTCGAGGAGTTCAGGCCGATGAGCACCACGCCCCCGAACGCGATCGGAGCCCCGATCAGCAGCGGCTTCGGGAAGCCCTCGCGCAGGAACAGCCCGCTGAAGACGACGACCATGAGCGGCGCGAGGTTGACCACCATCGCGGCGGTGCCGGCGTCGAGGGTGTGCTCCGCCGCGTTGAGCGCGAGGTTGTAGATGCAGAACCAGCCGACGCCCCACACCGCGACCAGCAGCCAGTGCCGCCGTGCCGGCAGGCGGATGCCGCGCCGGAGCGCGATGGCGGTGAGGGCGATCGTTCCGACGGCCATGCGCAGCAGCGCCAGCGCGCCGGGGTCGAAGTGGGGGCCCGCGCCGCGGATGCCGATGAACGCCGAGGCCCAGAGCACGACCGTCACCACGGCCGCCATCAGGACCAGGGCGCCGTGACGCCGCGGGGTCGGCGTGGTCGCGCCGCTGCCCGATGCAGGCAGGCTGGTCCGTTCCGGCGTGGTCTCGGTCATTCTTCGATCGTCGCAGGGGCCGCGGACATCGGTCGAGAACGACGACCGCCATCCCTCGCCGAGATCCCGCCACGACGGGGCCCGGCGCGGCGGCCCCCGTCGGCGCTCAGAGAGCGCTGCGGCGGGCGTGGATGGCGGTGCCCGCGGTGCCGTCCGAGTAGGCGACCGTGATCACGGGGTCGCCCAGGTCGATCAGCGATCCGCCGACCGTGAGCGTCGCGCGGCCGGACTCGTCGAAGGTCACGGATCCGGTGGGCGAGGATCCGTAGCTCACGGACGCCGTCGCGCCCGGCTCTCCGGAGAGCGACAGGGTGTCGCTCGAGAAGATCCTGATGCCGAGCAAGCCGATCGTGGAGTTCCGCGTCAGGCCGGCGAAGGCGAGCGGCTTCGGCGCGGCGGGCGCCGGGGGCGGTCCCGAAGGCGCTCCGGGGCCGGACGGCGCGGAGGCGCCGGACGGCGTGCCGGGCTCGGCGACCGGGGTGCCCGGCGTCGTGCCGTCGCCGGTCGAGGGAGGCGCGAGCTGTTCGTCGGCCGGCGTCGCGGGTGCGGGTGTCATGGGTGCCGTCGGCTGCGCGGTCGGGTCGGTGCGGGGAAGGGGGCCGGGGGAGCCGCCGCCCTCGCCGAGCAGGGCGTTCGCCGGATTCCGGGTGCCGGCGTCGACCGAGATGTCCGAGGTCGGGGTCCCCGTGCGGTCGGTCGGGGCATTCCGAAGTCCCAGTATGAGCGTGCCCGCTGCCGCACAGAGCAGGACCACGGCCGCTCCGCCGGCGAGCAGGAGGGTCCTCTGCCGGCCGAGGCCCCGGGATCCGGCTCCGGCGTGCGCGACCGGTGCCGCCGCGGGCAGGACCGCCGTGGGCTGCTGCTCGAGCCGGGCGGCGCGACGCGAGGACCCCGCGGGCGGTGCGCCCTGGGTCGCGGATCCGGGATCCGTCTCCTGCGTCATGTCCTCATCCCGTTCGGCGGTGCGCCCCGGCGGGGCGTGCGCCTCACGATATCCGAACGTCCGTCCGCCCCGGCTGCCCCGCGGTCCGTCCATCCCCTCCGATAGACTGGCTCCGCCCGATCGGGCCAGCTCATCAGCCGGTGCAAACCCGGCGAAAGCACGGCGGCCACCGGCCGCACCCAAGGGGGATGCACCCATGCCAGGAATCGTGATCGTCGGCGTCCAGTGGGGCGACGAGGGCAAGGGCAAGGCCACGGATCTGCTCGGCGAGCGCACCGACTGGGTCGTCAAGTTCAACGGCGGCAACAATGCGGGGCACACGGTCGTCGTCGGCGATGAGAAGTACGCCCTGCACCTGCTGCCCTCCGGCATCCTCTCGCCCGGCGTCACCCCCGTGATCGGCAACGGCGTCGTGATCGACCTCGAGGTGCTGTTCCACGAGCTCGAGGCCCTGGGATCCCGCGGCATCGACACCTCGCGCCTCAAGGTGAGCGCCAACGCGCACATCATCACCCAGTACCACCGCACGCTCGACAAGGTCACCGAGCGCTTCCTCGGCAAGCGCATGATCGGCACCACCGGCCGCGGCATCGGCCCGGCCTATGCCGACAAGATCAACCGCGTGGGGATCCGCGTGCAGGACCTCTTCGACGAGAACATCCTGCGCCAGAAGGTCGAGGGCGCCCTTGACCAGAAGAACCACCTGCTGGTCAAGGTCTTCAACCGCCGTGCCATCACGTGCGACGAGATCGTGGAAGACCTGCTCTCGTACGCCGAGCGGCTGCGTCCGATGGTCGCCGACACCGGCCACCTGCTCGACGACGCGCTGCAGCGCGGCGAGGTCGTCGTGTTCGAGGGCGGCCAGGCCACCATGCTCGACGTCGACCACGGCACCTACCCGTTCGTGACGTCCTCCTCGGCGACCGCCGGAGGCGCGGCGACCGGATCCGGCGTCGGCCCCGGCCGTCTGGACCGCATCGTCGGCATCGTGAAGGCGTACACGACGCGGGTCGGATCCGGTCCGTTCCCCACCGAGCTCTTCGACGAGCAGGGCGACTGGCTGCGCGCACGCGGCTTCGAGTTCGGCACCACCACCGGGCGTCCGCGCCGGGTGGGCTGGTACGACGCACCGATCACCCGCTACGCGACCCGCGTGAACGGCATCACCGATCTCGTCCTCACCAAGCTCGACATCCTCGACGGGCTTGACCAGATCCCGGTGT
Organism: Microbacterium sp. NPDC056052; assembly: GCF_042266785.1. Lineage (NCBI taxonomy): Bacteria > Bacillati > Actinomycetota > Actinomycetes > Micrococcales > Microbacteriaceae > Microbacterium > Microbacterium sp. NPDC056052. The sequence continues at coordinate 33,295 of NZ_JBHJWV010000004.1, read as the reverse complement.
GCGTCGCCTACGACGTCGACGGCGTGCGCTTTGACGACGTGCCGGTGAACCAGAGCGACTTCCACCACACGAAGCCGATCCTGGAGTACTTCCCGGGCTGGCAGGAGGACATCTCCTCCGCGCGCACGTTCGAGGAACTGCCGAAGAACGCGCAGGACTACGTGCTCGCGCTGGAGAAGATGAGCGGCACCCGCATCTCGGTGATCGGCGTCGGCCCGGAGCGCGACCAGGTCGTCGTGCGCCACGACCTCGTCGACTGACGCCTGCGGGGCGGTCCGCGTGCCGAGTGCACGGGATGCTGCCGAGCGCACAGGCTATCGGCGTGTATGTCCCGTGCACTCGGCAGCAGGGCGTGCACCCGACGAGAGAGTGAGGATGCGATGACGCGATTCTGGGTCGGCGGCTACGGCGTCGATATGGGTGGGCATGCCGACGGCATCGGGATGCTGGCGGTGGATGAGGGACACGGGCCGACCACGCTCGCGTACCGCGGCGCCGTCGCTCCTGCTCCGTCGCCGTCCTGGCTCGCGCAGCATCCGACGCTCGACGTCGTCTATGCGGCGCTCGAGGGATCCGGGGAGGTCGCCGCGTTCGCGCGCACGGGCGAGAACGCCCTCCGCCCGTTCGGGCGGCCGATCGCAGCGGGGCAGTCCGTGTGCCACCTCACGGTCGCGCCCGACGGGCGCTTCCTCGTGGCGAGCTGCTACGGCGACGGCCGGGTGGTGCGGATCGGGCTGGGCGCGGACGGCGGCCTCGTCCCCGGTGCGCGCGACAAGGCGGCAGAGCTGCGGGCGGCGCTGTTCGGCGACCGCGACGCCGAGGAGCGCGAGGGAGCCGACGAGTCCCAGGACCGTGCGGATCCGATGGCCGCCGAGGACCCCTATGCCGGGGATCCGAACCGCCTGGATCCGAACGGGGATCCTCGCGTCTCGCACGCGCACGCCGCGGCGTTCCTGCCCGACGGCCGGATCGCGACGACCGACCTCGGCTACGACCTCGTGCGGATCTGGCGTGCGTCGGCGAGCTCAGCAACCGGTTCGGGCGCGCTGACGCTCGATCACGAGGTGGTGCTGCCGCGCGGATCCGGTCCTCGGCACATGGTCGTGCACCCCAGCGGGCACCTGCATGTGGTGACCGAGTACTCGTGCGAGCTGTTCACGCTGGCCGCCGACCGCGAGGGCCGCTGGGGCCTGGTCTCCGGTGTTCCGGTCTCCGCGATCGTGACGCCGGGCCACGACTATCCGGCCGAGCTCAGCCGCTCCCGCGACGGCGAGACGCTCTACGCCGGGGTGCGCGGCAGCAACACGATCGCCGCACTCCGCGTGCGCGGATCCGGCGAGCGGGTCGAGCCCCTCGCTCTCGCCGACACCGGCGTGGACTGGCCGCGCCACCACCTCGTGCACGACGGCGCGCTGCTCGTCGCGGGCCAGCGCTCGGACGAGATCAGCGTGCTCGACCTCGACGACCGCACCGGCGCCCCCGGTCGCGTCCGGCACCGCACTCCCGCCCCCGCGCCGACGCACCTGCTGCTGGTGCGCTGAGCCGGGTCGCGGCGCTCCGCAACGCAACTCCGCAGGATCTTTGCAACTCCGCAGGTGATCTCGACCCGGATCCTCCTGCGGAGTTGCAGATCTCCTGCCGAACGGACGCCCAGACCGTTCTCCTCCACGCCCTAGACTCCCGGCTATGACCCCTCCGTCCTCGGCGTCCGTCGGCCAGGTCGTGGTGCTCGTCGAGCGCTGGCCGGATCCGGTTCCACCGGCGGAGCTGCCGCTGCGGGGTGCGATGCGCCCCGGCGCCAGGGCGGTGTTCGTGGTGCTGCTCGTGCTCGCGACGGTCGTGGGTGCGGGCTCGATCGTCCCGCTCTGGACGATGACGACCCCCGGCGTCTGGTTCTCGCTCCTCTTCACCGTGTTCATCGCGGTCCTCGTCGTCGTGCTCTGGGCGGTCTTCATCGGCTCCCTGGTGCACAGCGCCGAGCGCGTCCGCGCCCACGCGCGCTGGCGTCGAGCGGCCGGCCGCATCGAGCGGCTCGACGGCACGGTCCGTGCGCGCACGGTGTCGACGATCGAGGACGGCGGCGTCGACCGCTTCGAGCTCGCGGTCGACACCGCCGCGGGACCGCTCCTCGCGACGTGGGAGCGCGCGACGGCGCGGTCGCCGATGCTCCTCCAGACGCAGGTGCCCGGGGTCGGCGCGCGGGCGCGGGTCTGGCGCATCAGGGATGCGGATGCCGACGCTCCGCTCGTGATCGAGGTCAGGGATCCGTCGGTGGTGACGCCCGCGGCGGATCCCGCCTGACGATTCCTCAGGAATCCCCGCCGGATCCCGGCTGTTCTGGAAGGGTGGACGAGGTCGGGGGGCGCTGTGCCCTGCGACCACCCGTGATCGAGAGGCGGATCGCATGACCGACGAATACGACCTGATCGTGCTGGGCGGAGGCCCGGTGGGAGAGAACGTGGCCGACCGCGCGGTGCAGGCCGGGCTCACCGTGGTGATCGTGGAGAGCGAACTCGTCGGCGGCGAATGCTCCTACTGGGCGTGCATGCCGTCGAAGGCGCTGCTGCGCTCGCCGCAGGCCCTGCGGGCGGCGCGGCATGTGGGAGGCGCGGCCGAGGCGATCACGGGCGATCTCGACGTGCGCGCGGTGCTCGACCGGCGCGACTCCTTCACGAGCCATTGGAAGGACGACGGCCAGGTGGCCTGGCTCGACTCCGCCGGAATCGACCTCGTGCGGGGCCACGGGCGCCTGAGCGGCGAGCGGAAGGTCGCCGTCACCACGCCCGAGGGCGGCGTGCGCACCCTCACCGCCCGGCACGCGGTCGCGGTCAGCACCGGATCCGACGCCGCGATCCCGCCGATCCCCGGCCTTCACGAGGCGAACCCGTGGACGAGTCGCGAGGCCACGAGCGCCGAGGAGATCCCGGCGTCGCTGGTCGTGATCGGCGGCGGCGTGGTCGCGGTCGAGATGGCCACCGCGTACGCCTCGCTCGGCGCGGAGGTCACGGTCCTCGCCCGCAGCGGCCTGCTCGGATCCGTCGAGCCGTTCGCGGGGGAGTTCGTCGCCGAGGGGCTCCGTGCGCTCGGCGTCGACGTGCGCACGGGCGTCGCGACGAAGAGCGTCTCGCGGGATGCCGAAGGGGTGACCGTGACCACGGACGGCGGCGACGTGCGCGCCGCCGAGATCCTCGTCGCGACCGGACGCACGCCCCGCAGCGGCGACATCGGCCTGGAGACCGTGGGGCTCCCCGCGGGCCGCTCGATCCGCACCGACGACACCCTGCGCGTGCCCGGCGTGGACTGGCTCTACGCGGTCGGCGACGTGAACGGCCGGGTGCTCCTCACGCACCAGGGCAAGTACCAGGCCCGCGCCGCGGGCGACGTGATCGCCGCGCGGGCGAAGGGCGAGCCCGTCGACGACGACCGCTGGGGCCGCCACGTCGCGACGGCCGACCATGTCGCGGTGCCGCAGGTCGTCTTCGGCGAGCCCGAGGTCGCCGCCGTCGGCGTCACCGCTGCGGCAGCACGCGAGGCCGGCCATCGCATCAGGGAGGTCGAGGCCGAGTTCTCCTCGGTCTCCGGCGCCGCGCTGCACGCCGACGGCTACACGGGCCGCGCCCACATGGTCGTCGACGAGGACCGGCAGGTGCTGCTCGGGGTGACGATGGTCGGGCCCGACGTCGCCGAGCTCATCCACGCCGCAGCGATCGCGGTCGCCGGAGAGGTCCCGCTCGCCCGGCTCTGGCACGCGGTGCCGTCGTATCCGACGATGAGCGAGGTCTGGCTGCGTCTCCTGGAGGCCTACGGCCGCGCGTCGGCCTGACGGCCTCAGGGAATCCGAAGGACGGCATGGCTGTTCCCGATGTCGGAGGCCCCGCGTACTGTCGGTAAGGCGCCGTGTCGCCACGCCGCAGCCGAGAAGAAGCGAGTCGCATCGATTCCCCGGAGGGACGAGCATGCAAGCAGTATTCGAAGGAACCGTCATCGCGAACGCCGATGACGCCGATGTGGTGGTCATCGAGGGCGACCGGTACTTCCCGCCGACCTCGATCACGGAGGGTGTGCTGCGGGCCGGCTCCACCTCCGACTCGCCCTCGGGGCAGGGCGAGCGCCAGTCCTACGCGATCCGGGTGGGCGAGCAGGACCACGAGGATCTGGCCTGGGCCCCCCTCCATCCGTCTCCGGAGGCCATCGAGCACGCCGGCGTCGACTTCTCCTGGTGCGTCGCATTCGCCCCGGCCGTGACGGTGCGCCAGGGCGTCGTTCCGCAGGAGGGGGCGCTCCCCTGAGGGGCGGACCGCCGATGATCGAATTCCGCTCCGTCACCAAGACCTTCCCCGACGGCACCTGTGCCGTCGACGACTTCAGCCTGGTCATCCCCGCCCGGAAGACCACCGTCCTGGTCGGCTCGTCCGGATCCGGCAAGACCACGCTGCTCCGCATGATCAACCGCATGGTCGAGCCCACCTCCGGCGCCGTCGAGATCGACGGCGAGAGCGTGCTGGACAAGGATCCCGTGGCACTGCGCCGCAGCATCGGCTACGTGATGCAGAACTCGGGGCTGATGCCGCACTTCACCGTGATCGACAACGTCGCCACGGTGCTGCGCCTCAACGGGGTCCCCCGCCGCGACGCGCACGTCCGCGCGCGGGAGCTGCTCGACACCGTCGGGCTGGACCAAGCCCTCGCCGACCGCTATCCCAGCCAGCTCTCGGGCGGGCAGCAGCAGCGCGTCGGCGTCGCGCGAGGGCTCGCCGCGGATCCGAACATCCTGCTCATGGACGAGCCCTTCGGGGCGGTGGATCCCATCGTGCGCACGGAGCTGCAGCAGGAGCTGCTGCGCCTGCAGCGCGAGCTCGACAAGACCGTGGTGTTCGTCACGCACGACATCGAGGAGGCCTTCCTGCTCGGCGATCAGATCGTGATCCTGGACCGGTCGGCCCGTGTCGTGCAGAAGGGGACCCCCGAGGACATCCTCTCCGCCCCGGCCGACGACTTCGTCGCGGCGTTCGTCGGCGCCGACCGCGGAAAGCGCGCGCTGCACCTGAAGCAGACGCCGCACGGCACGCTGATCGTCGACGCCGACGGCCGCGCCCAGGGCACCCTCGTGCAGTCCCCGGCCTCGCTGCTGGACGCGCATCCGCCGAGGGCGGCGGACGAGGTCTCCGTCGACGCAGGGGCCGTCGACTGACATGACCTGGATCATCGACAATCTCGGGCTCATCCTCGATCTGACCGCAACGCATCTGCGGCAGAGCCTGATCGCGCTCGTGCTCGGGGTGGTCGTCTCGGTGCCGCTGGGCTGGATCGCCTGGCGGTTCCGGCTGGTGCGCGGTCCGATCATCGTGCTCACCGGCCTGCTCTACACGATCCCCTCGCTGGCGCTGCTGATGCTGATGCCGGCCCTGTTCGGCTATCGGGCGACGCTCGAGCCGAACCTGGTCGCGGCGCTCACGATCTACAACATCGCGATCCTGGTGCGTTCGGTCGCCGACGGGCTCGACTCGGTCGATGCCGACGTCCGCCGGGCGGCGACCGCGATGGGCTACGGATCCGGTCGCCGGTTCTGGACCGTCGAGCTGCCCCTCGCCGGGCCCGTGATCCTCGCGGGCATCCGCGTGGCCGCGGTCAGCACGATCGCGCTCGCGACAGTCGGAACGCTGATCGGCGTCACGAACCTCGGCTATCTCTTCACCAACGGGCTGGATCGCCGGCTCATCGAGGAGGTCTTCGCGGGCGTGCTCGCGGTGGTCGTCCTCGCGCTCATCGTCGACCTGCTGCTGGTGCTGCTGGGGCGCGTGCTCATGCCGTGGCAGCGGGCGCCGAAGCGGGCCGTGGTCGGCTCCAGGCCGGCCGTCGTCACGGGAGGCGCCGCCACGGGAGGTGCCGCATGAACCTCTTCGTCGATGCGATCCGCTGGCTACTCGATCCCGCTCAGTGGACGGGCACCTACGCGCTGCCCAACCTGCTCGGCCAGCACCTGCTCTACACGGTGCTGTCCGTGGCCCTCGCGGCGGTCATCGCCGTGCCCGCCGGGTGGATCATCGGCCACACCGGGCGTGGCAGGGAGATCGCCGTGGCGATCTCGGGTGCGGCCCGCGCGATCCCCTCGTTCGGCCTGCTGATCCTGCTCGTGCTGCTGTTCGGCGTGCTGCAGGTCCCCGCCGCGGCCCTGGTGACGTTCGTGCTGCTCGCGATCCCCTCGCTGCTCGCGGGCGCCTACACCGGCATCGAGGCGATCGACCCCCGGGTCCTCGATGCGGCCAAGGCGATGGGCATGACGCCGTGGCAGGTGTTCTGGAAGGTCGAGTTCCGGCTCGGCCTGCCCCTGCTCATCGGCGGGCTCCGCGCCGCGACCCTGCAGGTGATCGCCACCGTCACGATCGCCGCCTGGGTGAACCTGGGCGGGCTGGGGTTCCCGATCATCCAGGGCATCCAGCTGAACCAGTTCGATCAGGTGCTCGCGGGCGCGCTCCTCGTGGCCGTCCTCGCCCTGCTCGCCGATCTCCTCTTCGCGCTCGCGCAGCGCGCCGCCGTGCCCGCCGGAGTGCGGGCCTCGGGCGGCGGGCGCACCGAGGGCGAACCCCGTCGCCGCGCCCGCGCGCTCCGCGCTGCCCGCAGCTGACCACGTCCGTCGTCCCGCAATCGCAGAACACACAGATCGCCAAGAACACAGATCGCCAAGAGAGGAACACCATGTTCACCGCTCGCATCACCCGGATCGCCGCCGCAGCAACGGCCGCGGTCGCCGTCGCGCTCACGCTGAGCGCCTGCGGATCCAGCAACCCGCTCGACAAGCCGAGCGAGAGCAGCGGATCCGGATCCTCCGACACGATCGTGATCGGATCCCAGGCCTACTACTCGAACGAGATCATCGCCGAGATCTACGCGCAGGCGCTCGAGAAGGACGGCATGACCGTCAAGCGCCAATTCAACATCGGGCAGCGCGACGCGTACATGCCCGACGTGAAGTCCGGTGCGATCAGCCTGTTCCCCGAGTACACCGGCAACCTGCTCGAGTACCTGGGCGGCAAGGCCGACACGAACAGCCCCGACGACGTCTATGCGGCGCTCAAGAAGACCCTGCCGGAGGGCCTCGTCGCGCTCGACTACGCCAAGGCTGCGGATCAGGACACCTACACGGTGCTCAAGTCCAACGCCGACAAGTTCGGTCTCGACTCCATCGCCGACCTTTCCAAGATGACCGGCACGGTCACCGTGGGTGGTGCGCCCGAGTTCGAGAAGCGTCCCTACGGCCCCGCCGCGGCGAAGACCGACTACGGCGTCGACCTGGCGTTCTCGGCGACCGGGCAGACGACGCTCGAGGCGCTGCGCGCCGGCACGGTGCAGGTCGCCGACATCTACTCGGCCGACCCCGCGTTCGAGAAGGGCGACCTGGTCGCCCTCAAGGATCCGAAGAACATGATCCTGTCCTCGAACGTCGTGCCGATCGCGAGCGCGACCGTCTCGGACCAGATCGCCAAGGCGATCAACGCCGTCAGCGCCAAGCTGACCACGGAAGAGCTCGTCAAGCTCAACGTGCAGAGCACGGTCGACAAGAAGCAGGCCGCCGAGATCGCCAAGGCCTGGCTCGCCGCGCAGGGCCTGAGCTGACGCTCGGTCTCTGATCAGAACGGCCCCGGGATCCGATCCCGGGGCCGTTCCGTGGTTCAGGGGCAGGGGCCGGGGCCGCGGCCCCTCCGGTGCCGCGTACAGTGGCGGAGGTGAGCGCTCCCAGTCTCGACCACCTGCGCACCTTCGTCACGGTGCATCGGACCGGATCGATCACCCGGGCGGCACAGCTGCTCGGGCTCTCGCAGGCGACGGTCTCCGCGCACGTGCAGGCGGTCGAGGCGGTCGTGGGGTCTCCGATGTTCGAGCGCGGACGCGACGGGGTGACGACGACCCCGAAGGGTCTCGAACTGGCGCGCCAGGTGGCGGCGCACCTCGATGCCATCGAGGACGCCGTGTCGCCCCCGGGGCTCGTCGGCGACACGGAGCGAGCAGTGCACGTGGGCGGTCCCGCGGAGATCCTGTCGCTCATGGTCGTCCCGCGGATCGCCGAGCTGATCGCGGCGGCGAACGCGCCGATCCGGGTGACGTTCGGTCTCGCGCAGGAACTGCTCGGCGCGCTCACGAGCGGTGCGCTCGACGTGGTCGTGAGCGCCGTGCCGCCGCAGCGCGAGGGCGTCACGGCGGTGCCGTTCTATGACGAGGAGTTCGTGCTCGTCGCCGCGGCGACCTGGGAGGGCTGCGATCCCGAGGCGGTCCCCATCGTCGCCTATGCCGAGAACCTGCCCATCGTGCGACGGTACTGGCGCAGCGTCTTCGGCCGCGCACCCTCCGCGCTGAAGGTCGCGGCGGTGATCCCCGACCTCCGCGGAATACGGGAGGCCGTGCTCGGAGGGGTCGGGATGTCGGTGCTGCCCGCGTACATGGTCGAGGACGACCTGCGCGCCGGCGGTCTGATCGCTCTCGACGAGCCCGAGGTCGCCCCGTTGAACACCCTCTACCTCGCGACGCGCAGCGGAGACGCGGAGCGGCATCTGGCGATCGCCGCCGTCGCAGAGGCCTTGCGGCGGCTCATCTCCTGACCTCCGACCGGGCACCCCGGATTCTCGATGGCTGCCTTCGATTCCCCGATGCCGCGGCCGCGACGCGCCGAGGAGCATGGACCTGTCGAAAGGACCCACATGTCGAAGATCCTCATGGTCGTGACCGCGGCCGATTCCCTCACTCTCGCCGACGGGTCGGCGCACCCCACGGGCTTCTGGGCGGAAGAGCTCGTCGTCGCCCATCGCGAACTCACCGCCGCCGGCCACGACGTCGTGATCGCGACGCCTGCCGGTCGCGTCCCGCCGGTCGATCCGGGATCCCTGAGCGCCGAGGTCGTCGGGGATGCGGCGCGGGCCGAGGAGTTCCGCGCCTACCTCGACGCCATCCGCGCCGAGCTCGATCACCCGGCCACTCTGGGCGACCTCTCCGCGGCGGACTTCGCGGCCGTCGTGCTGCCCGGCGGGCACGGCCCGATGGCCGACCTCGCCGTCGACGAGGACCTGGGCCGCATCCTCCTCGAGGCGGATGCGGATGAGCTCCCGATCGCGCCGTTCTGCCACGGGCCGGCGGGACTGCTCAGCGCGACGACGGCCGACGGCGGATTCGCCTTCGCCGGACGCACGCTCACGGCCTTCAGCGACGAGGAGGAGGCGAGCGGGGGTCTCGGCGAGAACACGCCGTGGCTCGTCGCGGCGACACTGCGAGAGCGCGGCGCCGTCGTCGAGAACGCCGCACCGTGGACCTCGCACGTCGTCCGCGACGGAAACCTCATCTCCGGTCAGAACCCGCAGTCGAGCGATGCGGTGACCAAGGCGCTGATCGAGGTCCTCGGCGACTGAGCGCCGCGCGGAGACGAAACGCGGTGTTCTGGCGAGAGCGCCGCGTTTCGTCTCGCTCGACCTTCGGCCGTGCTCGCTCGACGACCCCGGAGGCGCGGGGGCTACCCGAGATGCCGCGCGAAGAACCGCCCGGCATCCTCCCCGGCGTGCGCCGGAACGCCCGTGTGCCCGCCGAGGTTGGCCTGCAGGGTCTTCTCGGCGGATCCGAACGCGTCGAACACGTCGAGCGACCGCTGCCGGTCGTTGCCCTCGTCGTCCCACTGCAGGAGCAGGTGCAGCGGGATGGTGACCCGCCGCGCCTCGTCCAGGATGCGCAGCGGCACGTAGCTGCCGGCGAACAGGCCGGCGGCCACGATCCGCGGATCGACCAGGGCGAGCCGGATGCCGATCGCGAGCACACCGCCCGAGTAGGCGACGGGGCCGCCGATCTCCGGGAGGGCGAGCATCGCATCGAGTGCGGCCTGCCATTCGGGCACGGTCTCGTCGACGAGCGGGAGCACCAGGCGGTCGATCACGTCCTCGCTCGGGCGCGCGCCGGCGTCGAGCGCCCGCATCAGGTCGGCGCGAGCGCTCTCCAGCCCGGGAATCGGCGGTCGTGTGCCGTTGCCGGGCATCTCGATCGCCACGGAGGCGAAGCCGAGCTCGGCGGCGGCGCGGGCGCGCCCCTCCAGGCGCGGACGCATCCGGGCGAGGCCCGGCCCGCTGGGATGCCCGAGCAGGATCAGGGGGACGGGATGGTCGGCGGAGGCGGATCCCGGCGTCCAGAGGATGCCGTCGATGCCGTCCAGCGCGAAGTCGCGCTCGACGATGCCGTCGAGCGGTGGCTGAGAAGCGGTGCGCTTCTCAGCGGTGAAGATCAGTTCGGGGGTGATGTTCATGGTCGTGCCTTTCGGGAGTGCGCTTGTACGGCGCTCCCGGACGACCTATCGCCCGACCGTGACCCCGAGGAGGAGCACCCACGTCGAATCGTTCATGGGTATCACCTCCTCTTCTCAGGCCAGCACGGCGTAGGAGACAGTAGCACTCGCGCCGCCGTCAGTCGAGCGCGCTCATCACGTGCTTGATGCGCGTGTAGTCGTCGAACCCGTACTGCGACAGATCCTTGCCGTAGCCGGAGTGCTTGAAACCGCCGTGCGGCATGTCCGACACGAACGGGATGTGCGTGTTGATCCAGACGCAGCCGAAGTCCAGATCCCGCGAGAAGCGCAGCGAGCGGGTGTGGTCCTTCGTCCACACCGACGCGGCCAGCGCGTAGGGCACGTCGTTCGCGAAGCCGAGGGCCTCGTCGTCGTCCTCGAAGGACTGCACGGTCAGCAGCGGTCCGAAGATCTCGCTCTGCACGGCCTCGTCGTCCTGGCGCATGCCGGAGACGATCGTCGGCTCGAAGAAGTAGCCGACGTCGCCCTGCCGCCTGCCGCCGGTCTCGACCTTCGCGTGCGTGGGGAGGCGGTCGACGAAGCCCTGCACCTGGGCGAGCTGCGCGGCGCTCGAGAGCGGCCCGAAGAACACGCCCTCCTCGTGCGGGGCCCCGGTGCGGGCGTGCGTGCGCACCCGCTCGACGAGGGCCTTCACGAGAGCGTCGTGCACCGAGGCGTGCACGATCACGCGCGTCGCGGCGGTGCAGTCCTGCCCGGCGTTGAAGAACGCGCCGGTCACGATGCCCTCCGCGGCCTTCTCGATCGACGCGTCGGGGAACACGATGGCGGGGGCCTTGCCGCCGAGCTCGAGGTGCACGCGCTTCACGTCGGCCGCGGCGGACTCGGCGACGGCCATGCCGGCCCGGACGGATCCGGTGATCGCGACCATCTGCGGCGTCTTGTGGGCGACGAGCGCCGCGCCGGTGCTGCGGTCGCCGAGCACGACGTTCAGCGTTCCCGCGGGCGTGTGCTCGGCGACGATCTCCGCGAGCAGCAGCGTCGTGAGCGGAGTGGCCTCGGCGGGCTTCAGCACCACGGTGTTGCCGGCGGCCAGCGCGGGCGCGATCTTCCACACGGCCATGTTCAGCGGGTAGTTCCACGGGGTGACCTGGCCGATCACGCCGATCGGCTCGCGCCGCACGTACGAGGTGTGCCCCGCCAGGTACTCCGCGGCGGCGCGGCCCTCGAGGCTCCGCGCGGCGCCTGCGAAGAAGCGCAGCTGGTCGACCGACTGGTCGATCTCGTCGGCGACGAGGTTCGCGCGGGGCTTGCCGGTGTCCTGCGACTCCAGGTCGGCGAACTCCTCCGCGCGTGCGGCCATCGCGTCGGCGATCCGGAACAGCGCGAGCTGACGCGCGGCAGGAGTGGTGTCGCGCCAGAGCGGGAAGGCGGCGGCCGCTGCGGCGTAGGCGGCGTCGACGTCGCCCTGATCCGAGATCGGCGCCTGGCCGTACACCTGCTCCGTGACCGGGTCGATGAGGTCCATGCGGCCTTCGCCGCGGGCGGCGACGGCGCGGCCGCCGATGAAGTTCTGCAACAGTGCTGTGTCAGCCAGGGTGCTCTGCATGGTGAAAAGAATAGGTGAGAACCGACGAAATCGGAAGAAATCGGGATCAAATTCTGCGAAATCAGTTGCAGAGTGCCGTCGGGGATGTCAAGATCGTCACATGAGCGACAAGCCGAAGGTTCCGGTGCTGGACGACGTCTCGAAGCGGATCATCGAACTGCTGCAGGAGGACGGTCGTCGACCCTACGCCGAGATCGGCCGCGCCGTGGGGCTCAGCGAGGCCGCCGTGCGCCAGCGCGTGCAGCGTCTCACCGACAGCGGCGTGGTGCAGATCGTCGCGGTGACCGATCCTCGCCAACTCGGATTCTCCCGCATGGCGATGCTGGGCATCCGCGTCGACGGCGATCCGCGTGTCGCCGCCGAGGCGATCGCGAATATTCCTGAGATCGCATATGTCAATGTGGTCCTCGGATCCTTCGACATCCTCGCCGAGGCCATCTGCGAGAGCGACGAGGATCTGCTCGAGCTGATCGCGACCCGGATCCGCACCATCGAAGGCGTCTCGCACACCGAGTGCTTCCTCTATGCGGGGCTCCACAAGGACCTCTACAACTGGGGCACGCGCTGATCCGCTGAGCCCGTCGCTCTCCCGAACCCGGCCGCACCGCGGCACCCGGGGCGCTGCGTCGCGCCCGCGGCCCGAACCCCACGAACCACCCCTCTCCCGGACAAGGAATCATCATGGGAACGACCGTCTTCGAACGACGGCAGCCGAGCGCCTCGGTCATCGAGCGCTCCCTCGAGAACACCGTTCATGCCGCCTTCTGGCTCGACGACGTCGAGCGCCCCTCCTACCCGACGCTGTCGGGGGAGGTGCGCGCCGACCTCGCGATCGTCGGTGGCGGGTATGCGGGACTGTGGACCGCGATCCGCGCCAAGGAGCGCGACCCGCAGCGCACCGTCGTGCTGCTCGAGGCCAACCGGGTGGGCTGGGCGGCATCGGGCCGCAACGGCGGGTTCTGCGAGGCGAGCCTCACGCATGGTGAGGAGAACGGCCTCAACCGCTGGCCGGACGAGATGGCGCAGCTGGAGCGCCTCGGGCTGGAGAACCTCGACGGCATCCAGGACACGGTCGAGCGCTACGGCATGGACGTGGACTGGGAGCGCACGGGCCAGATGGCCGTGGCCGTCGAACCGCATCAGATTGAATGGATGGAGGGCGACGACTTCCTCGACGAGGCCGCCGTGCAGGCCGAGGTCGCCTCGCCCACCTACCTCGCCGGATCCTGGGACCGCACCGGATGCGCGATGGTGCATCCGGCCAAGCTCGTCTTCGAGCTCGCCAGGGTCGCCACCGAGCTCGGCGTGCGGATCTTCGAGCGCACCCGCGTCACGGGTATCAGCGGCAAGGGCGCACAGACCCTGACGGCCGAGAACGGCTCGGTGGTGGCGGACCAGGTCGCGCTCGCCACGAACGTGTTCCCCTCGCTGCTCAAGCGCAACCGGCTCATGACCGTGCCCGTCTACGACTACGCGCTCATGACCGAGCCGCTCACGGCCGAGCAGTACGACGCGATCGGCTGGAAGAACCGCCAGGGCCTGGCCGACAGCGCGAACCAGTTCCACTACTACCGGCTGAGCGCCGACAACCGGATCCTGTTCGGCGGCTACGACGCGGTCTACCACTTCGGGGGCAAGGTGCGCGAGGAGTACGAGGAGCGGCCGGAGAGCTTCCGGAGGCTCGCGTCGCACTTCTTCACCACGTTCCCGCAGCTCGAGGGGCTGCGCTTCACGCACCGCTGGGCCGGCGCGATCGACTCGTGCAGCCGGTTCTGCGCGTTCTTCGGCACCGCGCGGGGCGGCCGGGTCGCATACGCCACCGGCTTCACCGGCCTCGGCGTGGGAGCGACCCGGTTCGCCGCCGACGTCATGCTCGACGAACTCGCGGGCCTCACCACGGAGCGCACCCGACTGGAGATGGTGCGCGCGAAACCGATCCCGTTCCCGCCCGAGCCGGCGGCCTCGATCGGCGTCAACCTCGTGCGCGCGGCGATGAACCAGGCCGACCACAACCGGGGCCGGCGCAACCTCTTCCTGAAGGCGCTCGACGCCGTCGGCATGGGGTTCGACTCGTGACCGCCCTGCCCGCGGCCGGCACCGCGGTGGCCGACCTCATCCTCGTGCACGAGCCGCTGCCCGCGGACGAGGTCGTGTCCGGGGCTCCCACCACCGCGATCGCTGTGATCGACGACACCGGCGACCGCGAGATCGGCGTCTGGGAGATGACCCCGGGGGTCGCGACAGACACCGAGGCCGACGAGCTGTTCGTGGTGCTGTCGGGGCGTGCGACGATCGCGTTCGAGGATCCGTCGCTGCCGGATCTCGAGGTCGGGCCGGGTTCCGTCGTGCGTCTCGCCGACGGCATGCGGACCACCTGGACGGTGACCGAGACCCTGCGCAAGGTGTACATCGCCTGACTCGTCCGGGAGGCCTTCTCTGACGGCGGGTGCGGGATTAGACTCAGCGCGGGGACCTCATCCGCACGCCCAGGTGGCGCGGCGTTGTGCTACCGACGCGGGGATGACAACCCCCTGGGCTGGGGCTCATCATGTTCGAGAAACTCATGGCGACGGCTGTCCTTCCGGTGACGGACCTCGATCGCGCCAAGCGATGGTGGCACGACGTGCTCGATCGCGACCCGATCTACACGGACGCCGAATCGGAGAACCTGTTCTACGACGTCGGCGGCGCGGTCGTGCTGGTGTATCGCACCGACTTCGCGGGCACGGCGAAGAACACCGCGCTCAACCTCGTGACCGACGACATCGACCGGGACGTGGCGGCGCTGCGCGAACGCGGGGTCGAGTTCCACGAGTACGACTTCCCGGGGTTGAAGACCGTCGACGGGATCGCGGATCTGGGAGGCGAGCGCGGTGCGTGGTTCAGCGACACCGAGGACAACATCATCGCGATCGGCGAACCGTCGCCCGAGATGATGGAGCGCGTGATGGGCGGGGCGCGCGCGGCCGGCTGAGTCGAGGCGCGGGCGGCGACCTCGGTCCGTCACCGCCCGTGGGCGAGCAGCGCCAGGTGCAGGGCCGACAGCGTCTCGCCGTCGTCGAGATCGGCGCCGAGCAGATCCGCGATGAGGGCGAGGCGCTGGTAGAACACCGAGCGGGACAGGTGCGAGGCACTCGCCGCCGCCGTGCGATTGCCGGGGTGCGCCACCACGGCGCGCAGCACCCGGAGCAGGTCGCCGTCCGTGGCGTCGTCGTGGCGGATGAGCGGTGCGAGCAGCCGTGCGCTGTGCTCCTGGAGCCGGTGATCGCCGCTGAGCTCGGCGGCGAGGCGGGCGAGGGGGCGGTCGGCGACGCGCAGCACGGACCCGGGCGCGGCCTGACGGGCGAGGCGGCGCACGACGGGGATCGCGGCGAGCAGCTCCGCCGTCGTCGCGGCGGGATCGCTGACGGCACCGGATCCGATCGTGTCCAGGAACGGCTCCGGGAGCCGGGATCCTGCGGGGAGCGAGAGGAGCAGGATCCGCTCGGATCCGACCTCGGCGGTCAGGGTGCGGGCCTCACCCGTCGAGGGCGGGCTCGGATCCGCGACGATCTGCACAGCCTGCGACGAATCGCGGACGATCTGGCCGGATCCGTGTGCGGATCGTCGCGTCGTGTGCAGATCGTCGCGGGCCGGGGCCGGCGGGGACGACGCCGCCGACACGGCCACGTGCAGCGCGCGCCCGTGCACCGGGAACCCCGACGCCTCCAGGCGCGCCTCGACGTTGGTGACCGTCACGTACCGCTCGCCGAGCAGGGCGGCGATCAGCCCCTCCGCCCGCAGCCGGGCCCAGGCGCCCTCGCCGTCCGCGAGCCGTGACAGCGCGAGCGCCGTGGCGGCCTGCTCGAGCACCGTCGCGGGACCCGCCGGGTGCGGCGGACCGGGCAACGCGATCAGCTCTCCCCAGCGCGTGCCGCGGGCGGCGACCGGCACGCGGGTCCACTCCGGCGGCAGGCGGCGCGATCGCCCCGCCCAGCCGGCGAGGACCTCCGCCTCGGCGAGGTCGAACGGATCGGCGACCACGACCTCGTGCGCGAGATCCTCCAGTACGACCGGTGCGCGCAGCGCGCGTGCGGTCTCCCGGACGACCACCTCGACCGGTGCTCCGCGCAGACTCAGGCCGGTGAACAGCTCGTGCAGCCGCTGCCGCTCCTGCAGCGCCTCGACCTGGCCCGCGATGATGCGGCGGTGCACCTCCTCGGTGACCGCGACGAACTTCACCTCGCGGTCGAGGGTCACGAGCGCGAGGTCTCGCGCGCGGCACGCGGCGACGAGGGGCGGCGGCACCACGGCGAACCGCGTGCCGAGCTCCAGCACGATGCCGGCGAGGCCGGCGTCGGCCAGCTCATCGACGAGCCGGGCGAGGGCGTCGGCGGCGCCCGGCCAGCCGGCGCCCGTGGTGAGCAGCAGCTCCCCGCCGTCGAGCAGGGCGGCGACCCGCTCGCTGTCGGACACGTGCACCCAGCGCACCGGCACGTCGACGGATCCGGTCAGCACCTCGGGGATCCCCGCCTGCAGCGAGGCGACCTCGAGTGCGTCGGCGACCGTCGGGAGCGCGGGGTCGCCCTTCGCGGGGTCCTGAGCGGGCGAAGGGGGGCGCCGGGCGCTCCCGTCGCGTGGACGCCGGTCCGGACGATCTGTCCGATCAGCGGTGAAGTCCAGACGATCTGCGGCCACGGATCCATCCTCCCCTTTGCCAGCATGAGAGGGCAAGCCCGCGGACGCGTCCGATCAGAGTGTCCGACCCGGCCGCTGAGCTTCACGAGAAACCACTTCCTGCATGAGAAACCACGCCTGCCGTGGTGTTTCATGCCGGATCTGGTTTCTCGCGCATCCGCCCGCAACCGCCGCGCCGATCCGCCGCCCGCAACCGCCGCCCGACCACTCCCCGAGGAGCCCATCGTGACCCTGATCCCGCATTTCGTGAACGGCGCCGAGATCGCTGAGGCCGAGCGCACCGGCCCGGTGTACAACCCCGCGACCGGCGAGGCCCACCGCACGGTGGCGTTCGCGAGCGCCGCCGAGGTCGAGCAGGCTATCGCGGCGGCCAAGGCCGCGCTGCCGGCCTGGCGTGCGACGAGCCTCATCAAGCGTGCCGACGTGTTCTTCCGCCTCCGTCAGATCCTCGCCGAGCGGACGCCCGAGCTCGCCGCGATCGTCACGAGCGAGCACGGGAAGGTGCTCTCCGACGCGGCCGGCGAGGTATCCCGCGGCATCGAGAACGTGGAGTTCGCCGCCGGCCTCGTGCACCTGCTCAAGGGCGAGCGCGCCGAGCAGGTCGCGCGCGGCGTCGACGTGCACTCGGTCAAGCAGCCGGTCGGCGTCGTCGCCTGCATCACCCCCTTCAACTTCCCCGTGATGGTGCCGCTGTGGATGGTCGCCTCCGCGATCGCGTGCGGCAACACCGTCGTGCTGAAGCCGAGCGAGAAGGACCCCTCCGCGGCGATCTGGCTCGCGAAGGCCTTCCAGGAGGCCGGGCTCCCCGACGGCGTGCTCAACGTCGTCAACGGCGACAAGGTCGCGGTCGACACCCTGCTCGACGCGCCCGATGTCAAGGCCGTGAGCTTCGTCGGATCCACTCCGATCGCGACCTCGATCTACGAGCGGGCCTCGGCGAACGGCAAGCGCGTGCAGGCCCTCGGCGGTGCCAAGAACCACATGGTCGTCATGCCGGACGCCGACATCGACGGCGCCGCGGCCGCGGCAGTCTCCGCGGCCTACGGCTCGGCCGGCGAGCGCTGCATGGCAGTCTCCGTGCTGGTCGCCGTGGGCGAGATCGCGGATCCGCTGATCGCGTCGATCACCGAGAAGGTGCAGAACCTGCGCATCGGTGACGGCACCGACGCTGCGAGCGAGATGGGGCCGCTCATCACGCGCGAGCACCGCGACCGCGTCGAGTCGTACGTCACGGGTGCCGAGGCCGAGGGCGCCACGGTGCTCATCGACGGCACGAAGCGCATCGCCGCCGGCGAGCGTCTCGACGAGAACGGCTTCTTCACCGGCATCAGCCTGATCGACGGCGTGAAGCCCGGCATGAAGCTCTACGAGGACGAGATCTTCGGCCCGGTGCTCGGCGTCGTCCGCGTCGACAGCTACGCGGAGGCCGTGGAGCTCGTCAACGCCCACCAGTTCGGCAACGGCGTCGCGATCTTCACCCGCGACGGGGGCACCGCCCGCCAGTTCGAGTTCGACATCGAGGTCGGCATGGTCGGCGTCAACGTGCCGATCCCCGTCCCCGTGGGGGCGTTCTCGTTCGGCGGCTGGAAGGCGTCGCTCTTCGGCGACTCGCACATCTACGGCCCCGAGTCGGTCCACTTCTACACGCGCTCCAAGGTCGTCACCACGCGCTGGCCCGACAACACGCCGGCGCAGGTCGACCTGGGCTTCCCGAGCAACCACTGACGCGGAAAAGGATCCGAGACCATGAGCACCCTCACCGACACCGCTCGCTTCACCGACCGGCACGGCGCCGTGCACGCGCTGCCCGACGCCGAGGCGGAGGCGCAGGTGCGCGCGGACGACCGCGCGCACGTGTTCCACTCCTGGAGCGCACAGGCGCTCATCGACCCCGTCCCCGTCGCCGCGGGCGAGGGATCCACGTTCTGGGACTACCAGGGCAACGCCTACCTCGACTTCTCGAGCCAGCTGGTCAACCTCAACCTGGGCCATCAGCAGCCCGATCTCGTCGCCGCCATCCAGCAGCAGGCGGGTCGCCTTGCGACCATCCAGCCGTCGATCGCGAACGACGTGCGCGGCGAGCTGGCCCGGCTCATCGCCGAGGTCGCCCCTGAGGGCATGGAGAAGGTGTTCTTCACGAACGGCGGCGCCGACGCGAACGAGTACGCGGTGCGCATGGCGCGCACCGCGACCGGGCGCCGCAAGGTGCTGTCGATGTACCGCAGCTATCACGGCTCCACGGCGACGGCGATCTCGCTGACCGGCGACCCGCGGCGCTGGGCGAACGACTCGGTCGACAACGGCACCGTGCGATTCTTCGGCCCGTACCTGTACCGCACCGCGTTCCACTCGACGACGCTCGCCGAGGAGTCGCAGCGCGCGCTCGAGCACCTCGAGCAGACCATCCGGCTCGAGGGGCCGAACACCATCGCCGCGATCATCATCGAGACGGTCGTGGGGACCAACGGCGTGCTCGTGCCGCCGCCGGGCTACCTGCAGGGCGTGCGCGACCTGTGCGACCGGTACGGCATCGTGTACATCGCGGACGAGGTCATGGTCGGCTTCGGCCGCCTCGGCGAGTGGTTCGGCATCGACGCGTTCGACGCGAAGCCCGACCTCATCACCTTCGCGAAAGGCGTGAACTCGGGCTACGTGCCGCTCGGCGGCGTCGTGATCTCCGACCGGATCGCCGCGGCGTTCGACGACGTCTCCTTCGCGGGCGGCCTCACGTACTCGGGCCACCCGCTGGCCTGCGCGGCCGGCGTCGCGACCTTCGAGGTGTTCCGCCGCGACGGGATCCTGGAGCGCGTGCGCGACCTCGGATCCCGGATCGTGGAGCCGACGCTCCGCGCCTGGACCGAGAAGCACCCGAGCATCGGCGAGGTGCGCGGACAGGGCCTGTTCTGGGCCGTCGAGCTCGTGCGCTCGAAGGAGACCCGCGAGCCGCTCGTGCCGTTCAACGCGGCAGGGGCCGACGCGGCGCCGATGGGCGCGTTCGCCGCGGCCGCGAAGAAGGGCGGCGTCTGGCCGTTCACGCACTTCAACCGCATGCACGTCGCGCCGCCCCTCGTGATCACCGAGGACGAGCTGGTCCGCGGTCTCGCCGTGCTCGACGAGGCGCTCGACGTCGCGGACTCCTACACCGACTGACCCGCGCGCAGACTGCTCCGGATCCCGTCCCCTCGTGGGGGCGGGATCCGTGGCGTTCAGGTCGCGGAATCTGTCGTTCAGACGCGGTTTCAGCGGCGTTTTCTGCGACCTGAACGGGGAGAGTGCGACGGGGGAGAGCGCGACGGATGAGCGCCGCTGTCAGACCGCGACGGGATCCGGATCCGCGACGCGGTCGACCCGCCAGCCGTCGTCGAGGCGGTGCACGGTGGAGACCGACAGGTTCTCGGGGCCGGTGGCGAGGTGCTCGAGGTCGGCGCCGAGCCCGTGCAGCAGGGTCAGGATCGTGATGCCGCTGGTCACCACGAGCACTTCCGATCCGGCGCCGGCGACGTCGTGCAGCGCCGCGGTCGCGCGCCGGGCGACGTCCGCGGGCGCTTCGGCGAGCGGATCCCTCGCGGCGAGGGCCTCCAGCGTCGCGATGAACGGGGTGTCCGCCGCCGCGTGCGCCTGCATGAGCCGGAAGAATTTGCGGGCGCGCACCGCCTCGAGCCGCCCGAAGCACAGCTCCCGCCACCGGGGATCCGATTGCGCCTGCAGGTCGGATCCGGACGCGTCGAGAAGCCGGGCCGCGGTCTCGCGGTGCCGGATGCCGTCGCCCGAGAACGCGGCGTCGAACCGGATCCCGGCCGCGGCCAGGTCGAATCCGCGCGCCGTCGCCTGCTCGCGGCCGAGCGCGGTGAGCGGCGCATCGGACCAGCCCTGCATCCGCTCCGCCTCGTCCAGCATGCTCTGCCCGTGCCGCACCACCCAGATCCGCGTCATGGTTTCAGCCTAGGCAGGTGCGGGTGTGCGATCGCACGGAAACTCAGGCCGGCACCGGCACGGAGTCCAGCAGCAGGCGGGTGTACTCGTGCTGCGGGTTCGTGAGGAGCTCGGCCGTCGCACCGCGCTCCACGATCTCGCCGCGGCGCATCACGAGGGTCTGCTCGCAGACCCTCCGCACCACGGCCAGATCGTGGCTGATGAACAGCAGGGTCAGGCCCTGACGGCGGCGGATGTCGGCGACCAGGTCCAGCACCTGCGCCTGCACGGAGACGTCCAGGGCGCTGGTGGCCTCGTCCATCACGAGCAGGTCGGGTTCGATCGCGAGCGCGCGGGCGATCGCGACGCGCTGCCGCTGCCCGCCGGAGAGCGTCTTAGGGCGCGCCACCGCGTGCTCCTCGCCCAGCCCGACGGCCGTCAGCAGCTCGAGCGCGCGGGAGTTCGCCGCGGTCTTGTCGAGTCCCGCGTGCAGTCGCAGCACGTCGGCGACGGCCCGCCCGGCGGGGATCCGCGGATCCAGGGACAGATACGGATCCTGGAACACCATCTGCACGCTCTTCGCGCGGGCGAGGCGCTCCTCCCGACCTTTCGGCACGCCGCCGGCGTCGCGTCCGCCGATCCGGATCGTGCCGGTGTCGACCTGCTCCAGTCCGACGATCATGCGGGCGAGCGTGGACTTGCCGGATCCGGACTCGCCCACGACCGCGAGTGCGCCGCCGGCCGGGATCCGCAGCGTGGCGTCGGCCACCGCGTGCACCTCGCCGCGCCCGCGCACCCGGTACGTCTTCGAGACTCCGCTGACCTCCACGCCCCGCCCCTCTGACCGCGAGACTCCATCTCCGCGACGAGACTGCGGCTCTGGAGTGCTGTCTCGTCGCCCAGTTGCAGTCTCGCGGTCAGGGGTCATTGCGGCGTCGTCGGTGAGGCGGGGGGTCGCGGCGACGAGGCGGCGGGTGTACTCGGCCTGCGGGGCGCGCAGCACCTCGAGAGCAGGGCCCTCCTCGACCACGGCGCCGTCCTTCATGACGACGAGGCGGTCGCACAGGGATCCGGCGAGGTTGAGGTCGTGCGTGATGAACAGCATGCCCATGCCGCGCTCGGCGCAGAGCTCGCGCAGCACCTGCACGATCTCGGCCTGCGTCGTCACGTCGAGGGCCGTGGTGGGCTCGTCGCAGACGAGCAGACGGGGCGAGGTGGTCAGGGCGCCCGCGATCATGACGCGCTGCAGCATCCCGCCGCTCAGCTCGTGCGGATGCTGGTCCAGGTGCTCGGCGGGGGAGGGCAATCGCACGTCGGCGAGCAACGCGGCGGCGCGAGCCCTGGCGCGGGACCGGCCCCATCCCTCGTTCAGGCGCAGCGCCTCGGTGAGGTGGTCGCCGATCGTGCGCATCGGGTTGATACCGGCGCGCGGGTCCTGGAACACCATCGCGGCGTCCGACCGTCGGATCGAGCGCAGCGACGCGGGCGCGAGCGGCGAGCGACCGTCGACGGTCACGGATCCGCCGATCTCGGCCCGGCCGGGAGTGAGGCCGAGTACGGTGCGTGCGGTGAGCGACTTGCCGGATCCGGATTCGCCGACGAGGCCCACGGTCTCGCCGGTCGCGACGGACAGCGAGATCCCATGCAGCAGCCGGGTGCCGTCGGCGAGGTCGAGCGTGAGGTCGCGGATGTCGAGCAGGGCGGTCGTGGACGACGGCGCGGACGCGTCGAGAAGCGTGGAGCCGGTCATGCGGGGATCTCCCCTCCGATGCGGTCGGAGAGATCCTCGCCGACGATGTTGACGGCGACGACCACGAGCACCACCACGATGGCGGGCGCGATCGCCGGGAGGAACTGGCCGGCGGCGACGCCGGCCTGGGCTTCGTTGATCATCGCGCCCCAGTCGGCCGTGGGCGCCTGCACCCCGAGGCCCAGGAACGACAACCCTGCGAGCTCGGCGAGCACGTAGCCGAAGTTCAGCGTCGACTGCGCGCCCACGATCGGCGCCACGTTCGGCAGCACTCTGCGCTGCGCGATCCACGCGCCGCCGAAGCCCTGCACGCGGTACGCGGCGACGTACGGGCGGGTGCGCTCCGCCGCCACGAGCGAGCGGGTCAGCCGCGCCACGAACGGCGCGTACGAGATGCTCATCGCGATCACCGGCGCGATCAGTCCCTTGCCGAACAGGGCGACGGCCATCATCGCGATGAGCAGCGACGGGAAGGCGAACAGCACGTCGAAGATGCGGGCCAGCACGGCGTCGACCCAGCCGCCGCGCCACCCGGCGACCAGGCCCAGCAGGATGCCGAGGACCGTGGAGAAGACGACGACGAGCAGCGGGCCGAGCAGTGCCGTGCGCCCGCCCCAGATGATCCGGCTGAGCAGGTCCCGGCCCAGCGAGTCGGTGCCGAGCAGGTGCGCGGCCGACGGCGGGGCGTAGAACGCGGTGAAGTCGACCGCATCGGGATCGTACGGCGAGACCCAGGGGGCGAGGATCGCGGCGAGCGTCACGATCACGAGCACCACGATGCTCGTGATCACGATGCCGCGTCCGCGCATCTTCTTCGGCATGCGCAGCACGCGCACGGCGAGGGTGGGGGCTGAGGAGGTCATCGTGCTCCTGCTCCGGCAGCGGATCGGGGGTCGATCCAGGGTTCGAGGATGTCGATGATCGCGTTCACCAGGACGAACGCGGTGACCACGAGCAGGACGATCGCCTGCACGACGGGGAAGTCGAGCCGGTCGACGGAGCCGACCAGCAGGGATCCGATCCCGGAGAGCCCGAAGGCCTGCTCCACGATCGAGCTCGCGACGATGAGTCCGGCCACGAGCGGGCCGGACACCGTGAGGATCGGGCCGAGCGCGTTGCGCAGCACATGCCGGCGCACGACGGCCATCCGAGTGACGCCGCGCGAGATGGCGACCTCGACGTGCTCCCGGTTCAGCTGTTCCACCATCGCGGACCGGGTGACCTTGCCGACCAGCACGATGAAGACGATCGCGAGGGCGATCGACGGCAGCACCAGGTGGAACGCCGTGTCCCCGAGTCCGGATCCGGATCCGAACGAGGGGAACCAGCCCAGCTGCACGGAGAAGATCGCGATGAGCACGATGGATCCGACGAACGACGGGATCGCGCCGAGCACCGTGAGGCCGATGAGGATGCCGCGGTCCGCCGCGCGTCCCTTGTTCAGCGCCGCGATCGCGCCGCCGACGAGGCCGACGACGGCGATGATCGCGCCGGCCATCACGACGAGCATGAGGGTGACCGGCAGCCGGTCGCCGAGCACGGCCGTGACGTCCTGCCGGAACTGCAGCGAACGGCCGAAGTCGCCGTGCAGCACTCCCCCGATCCAGCGCAGGTACTGCTGCCACGGCGGCAGGTCGAGGCCGTACTGGGCGGTGACCTCGGCGATCGCCTCGGGCGAGGGCTTGCGCCCGCGCAAGAGGAACCGGACCGGGTCGCCCGGTACGAGGAACCGGGAGAAGAAGACGAGGAGCGAGGCGAGGAAGAGGGTGAGCAGGAGCCCGCCCAGCTTCCCCGCGACGCGACGAACGGTGCTCATCGGATCGGTGCTGTCCTGTTCTCGATGTCGTGCGCGGCGTGCGCGGTGCGCGCCGGCCGCGTCATCGCTTGCCGATCTGAGCGGCCCACGGGTAGTAGAGGAACGCCATCGACGGCTGGAGTCCCGTGATGCGCTTGCCCAGGAACAGCGGCAGCGGGCCCGAGGCGAGCGGCAGCCACGGCAGCTCCTCGTTCGCGATCTGCTGCGCCTTCGCGGTGAGCATGCCGCGCTCCGCCGGGTCGAAGGTGCCGATCGCCGTATTGACGGTGTCGTCGAACTCCTTGTCGCTCCAGCCGCCGTAGTTGCTGAAGTCGCCGGTGCGGAGCACCGAGTACATCTCCAAGGCGTCCGGGCTGGAGAGGTACCAGACCGTGTAGAACAGATCCACGCCCTCCCTGGCGCTCGGGTCGCTGAACAGTGCTGTGTACTGCGCGGGGGTCACGGTCTTGATGGTGAGCTTCAGGCCGATCGACTGCGCGGCGGCCAGGGTCGCCTGCGACACGACGGAGAAGTCGTTGCCGATCGGGGCGGTCACGTAGACCAGCTCCTTGCCGGTGGCTCCGGCCTCCTCCACCAGCTTCTTGGCCTTCGCGATGTCCTGCTGGTAGTGCGTGACGTCGTCGAACGCGGTCTTCCTCGCGGTGTCCGAGGCGGATCCCCACACCAGTTTCGACGTCAGCACATCACTGACGTCGCCGATGTCCTGGGCGGCCGCCTTCAGGATGCCCTTGCGGTCGAGCGCCATCATGAGCGCCTGGCGCACACGCTTGTCGCCGAGCGGGCCGTTCATGTTGCTCACGACGAGGTCGCGCGTGGCGCTGGACGGCGCGTAGAGGACGTCCCCCTTGCCGGAGGCCTGCAGCTGGGAGGCGGCCTCGACGGGGATCATCCAGGACCCGTCGACGCTGCCCGACTTCAAGGCGTTCACGCGTGCGGTGGCGTCCGGGATGATCGCGAACGTCATGGTCGCCGACTTGGCGCGCAGGTCCTTGTCCCAGTAGCCGTCGTAGCGGGTGAGGGTGAGCGACTCTCCCGACTTCCACTGCTGGAGCTGGAAGGGACCGGTGCAGTTCACCCCACCGGTCGAGTTTCCGTAGTCCTTGCCCTTCGCGGCAAGAGTGGCGGCCGATTCGATGACACCGGCGGATCCGCCCATCCCCAGGTTGAACTGGGAGTCGGGGACCTTCGTCCTGACTGTGACCTCCATCGGTCCGGTCTGCGTGATCGATTCGACGTTCTGATAGACGGAGAACCAGGAGGAGCCGACCGAGGGATCCATGATCCGCCGCATCGAGGCGACCGCGTCGGCGGCGGTCAGCGGGGTGCCGTCGTGGAAGGTCACGCCGTCGCGGAGCTCGTACACCCAGGTGAGCGGGTCGGGGTTCGAGAACGAGCTCGCGAGCCCCGGGCTCAGCGAGTAGTCGGGGTTCAGCCGCAGCAGCGATTCGCACACGTTGGCGAGCACCTGGTTGTCGGGGTAGTCGAACGCGTAGGCGTAGTCGAGCGTGGCCGGTTCCGCGTACAGCGCGAAGGAGTAGGAGTCGATGTCGCCGGTGGCGGCCGCGGTCTTCGTGGTCAGCTTCCAGTCGGACCCGGCGGATCCCGTGGAGGTGCCGTTCGCGCTGCCGGAGCAGGCGGTCAGGGACGTCACGGCGATCAGGACCGCGGCCCCCAGCGCAGCGGCGGTACGGCGGCGGGCGGCAGGGCGGGGGAGGCGGGTTCGGGTCATGACAGCTCTCCTTCGAGCTCGGTGCGGGCGGTGCTCTCGGTGGCGGAGGCGGCCTCTGCAGCGGCGAGGGCGCCCTCGGCGGCGTACATGCGGCGTCCGTCGATCCAGGTCTGCACGACCCGGCTGCGGAAGATCTCCTCGACCGGCAGGTCGAAGGGCGACGGATCCAGCACCACGAGGTCGGCGCGGAAGCCGGGTGCGATGCTGCCGGTGTCGTGGTCCCGGTGATTCACGTAGGCGGAGCCGGAGGTGTACGCGGCCATCGCGGTCCTGAGGTCGAGGCGCTGATGCGCGCCCGCCAGGGGCGGCCGGTCGGATCCCGGGGTCGTGCGGTTGACGGCGATGTGGAGCGCGTCGATCGGGGAGGCGCTGGAGACCGGCCAGTCGCTCCCGGCCGCGAGGCGCACGCCCGCGCGCACGAAGTCGCCGAACGGGTACTGCCGCGCCTCCTGCCCTTCCTGCAGGAAGGGCAGGGTGAGCTCGTCGAGCTGGTCCTCATGCGTGGCCCAGAGGGCCTGGAGGTTCGCGATCGCGCCGAGCTCCGCGAAGCGCGGCACGTCCTCCTCCGCCACGATCTGCAGGTGCGCGAGGTGATGGCGGCCGTCGGTGGGGCCGTTCGCGTCGCGGGCGTCCTGCAGCGCATCCAGAGCCTCGCGCACCGCGCGGTCGCCGAGCGCGTGCATGTGCACCTGCTGGCCCGCCGCGTCGAGCGCCGTGACGTATGCGCGGAGGCGCTCCGGATCGATGAAGCTCAGTCCGTGGTTGTGCGTGTCGTGGCCGTGCGCGTCGCGGTAGGGCGTGAGCATCGCGGCCGTGTGGTTCTCCGCGACGCCGTCGACCATGATCTTGGTGGTGCCGAGCTCGAGGCGCTCGGGGGAGCCGAGGGCGGCGATGCGGTGGCGCTGTGCGACCATGCGCTCGACCTGCTCGATGCCGCCGTCGCGCTCCCACCACTGCGCGCCCGTGACATGCACCGCAAGTGTTCCCTCGGCGAGGGCCTGCTCGTAGGCCGTGAGCGGATCGGGAACCCCGATCGCGCTCGATCCGACCATCGCGTCCTGCCAGCCGGTGATGCCGAGGGCGATGAGCTCCTCCTGGGCACGCAGCAGCCCGCGGTAGCGCAGGTCCTCGCTGATCTCGGGGCGGACGTCGCGGAACAGCTCGCCGGCGCCCTCGTGGAAGGTGCCGGCGGGGTGGCCGTCGGCCTCGCGGATGATCACGCCGTCGGCGGGATCCGGGGTCTCGCTCGTGACCCCGGCGCGTTCGATCGCCTCGGTCGAGGCCCAGATGCTGTGGTGGTCCCGGCTTGCCAGCAGCACGGGACGGCCGGGGGCCGCGGCATCGAGCAGGTCGCGGGTCGGGTTGCCGCCGGGGAAGCTGTCCATCGACCAGCCGCCTCCGAGGATCCACTCCTCCTCGGGGTTCGCGTCGGCGTAGGCGCGTACGGCGGCGACCGCCTCCTCGGCGCTCTCGGTGCCGCTGAGGTCGCACTGCAGCAGCTCGACCCCGCCGCCGACGGCGTGGATGTGGGCGTCCTGGAAGCCGGGGCTCAGCAGCGCGCCGCGCAGGTCGATGAGCTCGACGGATCCGTCGGGCTCGGCGTCCAGGATTCCGGCCAGCTCGGACTCGGGTGCGATCCGGTCGATGCGCTCGTCGCGCACGATGACGACCTGACCGAGCAGGGGGGATCCGGATCCGGTGAACACCGATCCGCCGTGGAAGACGCGCGTCGTCATCATCCGCCTTTCGTCGTTGAAGCAGGGCCGAACGGCCGTGGGATGCGACAAAGCTAGCCAGAGTCAATGGCGATGTCAACAGTGTTGACTAAAGCGATGACAGGACGTTGCGGGCGTGGCACGATAGAGGCAGGAGGGGATATGCCATCGAAGAGGGCCCGCCGCGGCGGGGACGTCGACGAGGCGGTGCCGATGCGCCCGCGTCTGGACGCGGGCGTGATCGTGTCCGCGGGGCTGGAGTTGGCGGCCTCGGGTGCGACGACGATCTCGGTGCGCGAGCTCGGCACGCGCCTCGGTGCGGATCCGACCGCGATCTACCGGCACTTCCGCAGCAAGGACGATCTCATGCGGGCGCTGCTGGACGACCTCACGCTGCGCGCGGTCCGGAGCGTGGATCTGCCCGTCGAGGACTGGCGGGGACGGCTGCGCGGTCTGGCGCGTGCCACGCTCGATCTCTACTCCCAGTATCCCGCTGTGGGAGCGGAGGCGACCACGCTCACCACGCACGGTCCCGGCGAGCTCGGCGCGATCGAGCTCATGCTCGAGGCGTTCACCACGGCGGGCCTCGGTGAGGCCGACATCGTGCGCCACTACGCGCTGATGGCGTCGCACGTGCTGTCGACCGCGGCGGGCATCGCGCGGGCCAGGGCCGACCGTGGCGACGGGGACCTCGACGGCCCCTGGTTCGACGAGCCTCCGCTCGCGGATCCGCGCAGTCACCCCCGCATCGCCGCGCACACGGTCGCACTCGCCTCGCTGCGCGACCGCGATCTGTTCTTCCTCGGGGTCGACCTCGTCCTGGAGTCCGCCGAGCGCGCCACCCGCTGACCGTGTCGTCCGCAGGCCCGGGCCGGCGACCTCGCCGAATCCGGTCCGCCGGCGCCGTCTCGCCGGGAACATCCGGGACGCCACCGCCGCGTCCTGAAGAACGCGGCTTGCGCGGAGGATAATTTTGTGACAAAACTAGTTCCCGACGGCGAGGGCGCCGAGGAGAGGAGCAGATCGATGCGGATCGGAATCATCGGCGCGGGGATCGGCGGGCTCGCCACCGCGCTCAGCCTGGAGGCTGCGGGCTTCCGCGACATCACGGTGCATGAGCGGACGGACCGGATCCGCGGCCTGGGAGTCGGGCTCAACCTGCTTCCGCATGCGATCCGCGAGCTCACCGAGCTCGGCCTGCGTGACCGCGTCGAGGCGCTCGGCGTCGCCCCGGCGACCCTCGTCTACATGAACCGTTTCGGCCAGCGCATCTGGAGCGAACCCCGTGGACTCGCGGCCGGCTACCGCTGGCCGCAGCTCTCGGTGCACCGTGGACGCCTGCAGCTCGCGCTGCGCGACGCGGTCGTGGAGCGCCTCGGCGACGTGATCCGGCTCGGCCATCGCCTCGTGGACGTGCAGGGCGAGGACGACGGATCCGAGACGGTCCGCTTCGCGACCGCAGACGGCGAGACCGCGGCGTCCTACGACCTGGTGGTCGGGGCGGACGGGATCCACTCCGCGCTGAGGGCGCTGCGGTATCCGGCCGAGGGGGCTCCGCCCTGGAGCGGGCTCACGCTGTGGCGCGGGGTGGCCGAGGCGCCGGTGCTCGTCGACGGACGCACGATGATCATGGCGGGAGACGGCGAGCAGAAGTTCGTCGCCTACCCGCTGGGCGCCCCTGAGAACGGGCGTCAGCGGCTGAACTTCATCGCCGAGCAGCGCGGGGCCGGCCCCTTCGAGAGCCTTAAGGGCCGCGCGGACTGGAATCGCGCCGTGGATCCGGGGCCGATCGCCGAGCTCTTCGCGGAATGGACGTTCGACGGCCTGGATGTGCCCGCGATCATCGCGAACGCGGAGGAGATCCTGGAGTATCCGATGGTCGACCGCGATGCGCTGCCGCAGTGGACCTTCGGGCGCACCACCCTTGTCGGCGACGCCGCGCACGCGATGTACCCGAACGGGTCGAACGGCGGATCCCAGGCCATCCTGGATGCGCGCACTCTCGCCTTCCAGCTCGGCACGGCGGTGCGGACGGGAGCCGCCGATGGTGGGGGCGGTGCGGCCGGGGGCTCGGCGATCGACGCGGCGCTCGCGGCCTATGAGGACGCGCGCCGCCCCGCGATGACCGCGCTGCTGGCCGGGACCAGGGCGACCGGTCCGGAGCGGGTCATGCTGCTCGCGGCCGAGCGCGCCCCGCGGGGCTTCGCGCGCATCGACGATGTGATCCCGCGGACCGAGCGCGAGGAGATCGCGAACGCCTACAAGCGCGCCGCGGGGTTCGCCCCGTCGACGCTCAACGAGCGCGCCTCGCTCAGCGTCGGGGTTCCGTCGTGAGCGGCCGCTCCGAGGCCGGATCCGGCACGGCTGCCGGCGACGCCGAGAGCCGCCTCGCCGCGGTCATCTCCCCGCTGCGGCGCACCCTGCTGGCGGCGGCGCGCGAGCGCGGCGAGCTGCCCGACATCCCCGATGCGCAGATCGAGGTCGTGCGTGCGCTGCTGCCGTCCCCGGGCGGTGCGGAGCGCGGTCCCGCCGAGCTCGCGGAGGCGCTGCACCTGAACCGTTCCACGGTCAGCAACCTGCTCGGCGCGATGGAGGCGGACGGCCTGGTCGAGCGGCGCAGGGCCGACGGCGACGGCCGCCGTGTGGTCGTCGTCCTGTCGCCGCGCGCGCTCGATCTCTTCGGCCGTTTCGACCAGGCCGCGGGCGAGCTCCTCCGGGACGCGCTGGAGACGCTGGATCCGCTCGATCGCGCGGCGGTGACCGCGGCGGTCCCGGCCCTCGAGAAGCTCGCCGCCGCGCTGCGAGGGGGAACGCGATGAGCGACCTGTTCGCAGAGCTCCCGGAGCCACGGCTCGAGCCGGCGTTCGACGTCACGGTGCAGGTCGGTCCTCCGCGCGATCACGGCGTCACCTCGGCCGGGCACCGACGCGTGGTGCCGATCCTCGGCGGCCGCATCGCCGGCGTCCTGGACGCCGAGATCCTCGCCGGCGGATCCGACCGCCAGCTCATCGCGCCCGACGGCACGATCGGCGTCGACGCCGAGTACTCGGCCGTCGCCGCCGCGGGGCCTCTGCTCATCCGCACGCGCGGGGTGCGGAGCGGGTCGGCCGACGTCCTCGCGCGGCTGGGGCGGGGTGAGCCGGTGGATCCGGGCGCGTACTACTTCCGGACGACCTTCGAGGTCGAGGCGGCCGCTCCCGGGCTCGCCGAGCTGCAGCGCACCCTGTTCGTCGCCGTGTGCCGGCGCGACGGGTCGGAGGTGCGCTACCGGGTGCACCGGATCGTCTGAGGCGCCCGCGGCGCGATCGAGGACCCGCCTCAGGCGGGCAGGAGTTCGCCGACGAGCTGCTGGATCCGCCGGCGGATCTCGTCGCGGATCGGCCGCACGGCCTCGATGCCCTGGCCTGCGGGGTCGTCGAGCGTCCAGTCCTCGTAGCGCTTGCCGGGGAAGAACGGGCACGCGTCGCCGCAGCCCATCGTGATGACCACGTCGGAGTCCTGCACCGCCTCCGTGGTGAGGATCTTGGGCTGCTCCGCGGCGATGTCGATGCCGAGCTCGGCCATCGCGGCGACGGCGACGGGGTTGATCTGCTCGGCGGGCAGGGATCCGGCGGAGCGGACCTCGATGCGGTCGCCCGCGATCTCGCGCAGGAAGCCCGCGGCCATCTGCGAGCGGCCCGCGTTGTGCACGCACACGAACAGCACGGCGGGGGTGGCTTCGGCGGTCATGCGTCTCTCCTCGTCTCGGGTTCAGCCTACGACGACCGGGCGGGCGCCGATCTGCAGGACGGGGGTGGCGCAGCAGCTTCCGCCGGACGCGTCGAAGTCGCCGGATCCTCCGCACACGCCGGTGCTCGGGAGGGCGAGTTCGTTGCGGGCCGCGGCCTCGTGATCGCCGGCGAGGTGCGCGGCGACGCTGCGCACCTGCTCGTAGCCGGTGAGGGCGAGGAAGGTCGGCGCGCGGCCGTAGCTCTTCGCCCCGACGATGAAGAACCCGGGTTCCGGCTGGGCGAGCTCGCGCGCGCCGGTCGCGCCGACGGATCCGCAGGAGTGGATGTTCGGGTCGATCTCCGCGGCGATGCCGGCCACCGCCTCGAGGGCGGGGTCGAGGTGGATCCGCAGCTCGGACAGGAAGGACGTGTCGGGGCGGAAGCCGGTCAGGGCGAAGACGTGGGCGATGCCGGGGATCTCGCACCCGTCGCCGGCCACGACGGTGAGGGTGTCCGCGTCCGGGCGGAGCTCTGCCACACGGAACCCGGTGACCACCTCGACGAGGCCCTTCTCCATCGCCCGTCGCGCGCGGACGCCGAGCGCGGCGCGCTGGGGCAGCCCGTCGCCGTC
The DNA here is from genome assembly GCF_042266785.1 of Microbacterium sp. NPDC056052. Classification (NCBI taxonomy): domain Bacteria; kingdom Bacillati; phylum Actinomycetota; class Actinomycetes; order Micrococcales; family Microbacteriaceae; genus Microbacterium; species Microbacterium sp. NPDC056052. The sequence continues at coordinate 1,476 of NZ_JBHJWV010000004.1, read as the reverse complement.
ACCGCCGCCGAACACCGCGCCCATGTCGCCGCGCCGGAGCACCCAGGTGACCCTGGTCTCCCGTTCCGTGCGCGCCAGTTCGGTGAGTCGGAGCACGGCGTGTGCGGCGGAGTTGCCGGCGCCCACGACCAGCACGTGCTTCCCCGCGAGCGCCGAGACGTCGTCGGGGATCCGGTAGGAGATCCGGTCGCCGGCCGCGCGCTCGCCGAGCGCCGGAAGGCCGTCGGCACCGGCCGGACCCGGTGTCGCCCAGGTGCCGGACGCGTCGAGGACGGCCCGTGCGTCGATGCGCCCCTCCCGTCCGTCCGCGTCCACGGTGCGGACGGTGAAGGCGGCGTCGTGGCGACCCGAATCGACGACGCGATCGCGTCCGGCTCGGGTGATGCCGGTCACCGTGGTGCCGGTGCGGACGCGGTCGCCCAGCGCTGCGGCGAGGGGATCGAGGTAGAGGTCGATCCACTCGCGGCCGGTCGGATACCCCTCGGCGGGGGCGGCCCAGCCGCGGCGTTCGAGGAGGCGCTGTGCGGCGGCGTCGATGAGCTCCGGCCATGCCGAGAAGAGTCGCACGTGCCCCCATTCCGACACGGCGGCGGCCGCGGTCTCGCCGCGTTCCAGGACGATCACGTCCTGTCCGCGCTCGACGAGATGGGCGGCGGCGGCGAGACCCTGGGGGCCTGCGCCCACGACGACGACGGGCAGGTCGGACATCGGCACTCCTCGGATCGGGAACAGTCTCAGATTGAGAGACTTCAATGTGACTACCGTCGGTCATCTATCGACGAATGTCAATACGTGAAAGGATGGATGCATGACGCTCCCCGTGACCATCGTCGCCGACGAGGCCTGCTGCGCCACCGGCCGTGAGCCTCGGGTCGGCGGCGAGGAGGCCGAGCGGATCGCGCGCGTGTTCAAGGCACTGGGGGATCCGACGCGCGTGAAGCTGCTCTCCCTGATCGGCGCCGGCGAGGGCGGCGAGGCGTGCATCTGCGATCTCACCGAGCCGGTCGGGCTGTCCCAGGGCACGGTCTCGCACCACATGAAGCTGCTCGCGGAGGCCGGGCTCGTCACGCGGGAGCAGCGCGGCAAGTGGGCGTACTTCGCGATCGCGGACGGTGCGCTGGACGCGGCGGCGGCCTCGCTCCGGATGCTCTGAGTGTGCTCCGGACGCTCTGGCTGCGCTCGGGATGGCTTGGCCTGTGCTCCGGACGCTCTGGCTGCGCTCGGAATGGCTTGGCCTGTGCTCCGGACGCTCTTGCCGTGCTCCGGCTGATCTGAGCTCCGCTCAGGACGCGTGCCCTCGAGGATCCGGGCGCGCAGCGCTGGCCGCGCTCGCGGGCGACGTCGGGGTGAACACCGTGCTGGTCAGAATCCGGGTGTTTCTGGGTCGGGTTCCGGGGGTGGGTCGGGGTCTTCGATGGTGAAGGTGACGGGTGTGGGTGGCTGGTCGGTGTAGGTGGCGCCGGTGGGGCTGGTCCA